>CALKXV010000053.1 GCA_938005545.1 uncultured Paracoccaceae bacterium | reverse complement strand
GGCCGAGGCCGCATCGCCCGCAAGGCTTTTCAGCCCTGCGATATTTGAGGTCTCCGGGCTGCTAAGCCTTGCTACCGTCAGCGCTCATGGTGACATTTCTGCTTTGCGCAGCCGGTGACATTTCTGAATGGTGTTTACAATATGTGTGTCACCGGGCGCGCTACTTCCAACTGCGACTCTTGTTAGAAAACAATATGTTATCTGACGAGAGGAATCGGTATGGGAGCCGTTTATACGCAACTGAGTATCACAGAGAGACGCAAAATAGAACGCTGGAGGCACGTAAAGGTCCCTGTTGATGAGATGGCCCGCGTTTTGAAGCGCTGTCGTTCGACCATTTTCCGAGAGCTGAAACGCAATCATTTCTCTGATGAGTGCATGCCAAAGTGTGATGGCTACTACGGCGCGGCCGCTCAGCTGATGGCGGCAGATCGACGTGCACGACAACGCAAACTGATCAAATATCCGGAACTTTGCAAACGTGTGATCGAGCACATCAAGAATGGGTGGACACCAGAGCAAATTGGCAATCGCATGATCCATGAAGGTACTAAGCCAAGGGTCTGCCAAGAAACCATCTACCGCTATATTTATTCCAAAGACGGTCAACGCGATGATCTATGGTGGTACCTGCCAACCCACCGTGTCGCTCGCAGACCACGTCGCACAAGACGGCGTAGAGAACCAAAGTTCCATCGTGATGTCAGAATCCTATTCCGCCCTGACGATGTCGCTCATCGTCGTGAGTTCGGGCATTGGGAGGCTGATTTGATGTTGTTCAAACAAAAGCTTGGTCAAACCAACGTCACCTCACTCGTCGAGCGTGTCAGCAGGTCACAGTCATCCTGAAGAACCCAAACAAGCGAACCAAACCTGTCATGGGCAAGATCATTGATGCCATCCGTGATCTCCCTCTTACAGCGCGCAAGTCGATCACGTTCGACCGTGGGACAGAGTTTGTGAGCTGGCCGCATCTGCAGGCCGAGATCGGTACTCAAACCTGGTTCTGCGATCCCTCCTCACCTTGGCAAAAAGGTACAGTAGAGAACACCAACCGCCGGCTCCGCAGATGGCTACCGCGTAAGCGCGACATCCGGCGATGCACAGATCACGATATGAAGGTGATCTGCGATCGCCTCAACAACACGCCCCGAAAGTGTCTCGGATGGAAGACACCTTCTGAAGTCTTCCGCGAAAAGATGATGGAACAAATGCAATGAGCCCCCTACCCTCAGGCTAACAAGAGTCGCGGTTCACGTATCGCTCACACAAGACACATGCGCGCCACTGCCAATGCCCTGCTCTCAAACTCAATTCGCATTCAGATAAGCGACCAGAATGTCCTTGGCGGCTTTCAGGTCGGACTTTTCGATCATTTCTGTGACGGTGTGAATATACCTTGTACCGACGACGATGCCGACGGCGCGGGCTCCGGCGGCGGCTTGTTGGGCTGCCGCGCCGTCTTGGCCGCCTGAACGTAACATCGTGCGTTGATAGGGGATTTTCTTCTTTTCGGCGAGCGCTGCGATGTCGGCGACAAGGCCTTTGTCGGCGATATAGCTTCCGTCGCGGATGTGCAGACCGAAGCCTTTGCCTTGCTCGGTTGTACGGTCTTGTTCGGGTACGCCGGGCGTGTCGCATGCCAGCGTGGTATCGATACCGATACCGATATCGGGCTGCACCGCGAAGGACGCCGTACGCGCTCCACGCAAACCGACTTCTTCCTGCGTGGTGAAGACCACATGGATTTCTGATTTGGTTTTCGTCTTGCCGAGACCGCGCGCCGCTTCGATGCCCAGCCAGCAGGCGATGCGGTTGTCGAGCGCTTTGGAGACGACCTTGTCGCCCATTTCGAGGAAGGGTTCGTCCATCACCACCATGTCGCCGACTTTGACCACATCCTGAGCCTTGGCTCCCAGCCCGGTGTCGACAAAGAACTCATGGGGTTGGGGGATGCGCTTGCGGTCTTCGGGGGATGCGATGTGAACCGGGCGGCCAGCGGGGTTCATCACGGCCTTCAGGTCACCGGTCTCGGTACAGACCAACACGCGGCGCGAAAACAGATTGCGGGGATCGAAACCGCCGACGGTTTGCAGGTAAACAAACCCCTTGTCGGTGATGTGGCTGACCAAAAACCCGATCTCATCCATATGGCACAGCAGCATGATCTTTTGCGGATTGCGCCCCTTGCCCTTTTTCACACAATGCAGCGACCCCATGGCGTCGGTCGACACTTCGTCAAACAGCCCCTTGGCTTCTTTTTGGATCAATTTGCGTACACGGTCTTCATGGCCCGGAACACCGGGCGTTTCGCAAAGGGCTTTCAAAAGTTTGATGTTCATCGGTGTCTCCGTTCTGGACTTGGTGTGTTTTTCAGTCTTATGGCCGATATCGGCGTGAATTTCCTTAACAAATTATGAGCGGCTCACAGGGGCCAAAACATTGGGATCAAGAGAGAGGCCAAAAACCCGATCGAGAGGTTGAGCGGCAGGCCGACTTTCAGGAAGTCGGTGAATTTATAACCGCCCGGGCCATAGACCAGCATGTTGGTTTGATAGCCGATGGGCGTTGAAAAGGCGGCAGAGGCGGCGATCATGACAGCGATTACAAAGGGGCGCGGATCAAGACCGAGCGATAGGGCAAGACCGATGGCCAAGGGCGTGACAACGACTGCGACAGCATTGTTCGACACCATTTCGGTCAGAACCGACGTCAGCAGGTAAATAGCCCAAATGATGGCCCAGGGCGGCAGGGTGGACAGGGTTGGCCCCAATAGATCAACGATCAGGGAAATGGCACCGGTGTTTTCCAAAGCGGCCCCGATGGAGAGCATAGCAAAGATCAGGGCCAGCAGGCGGATGTCGATGGCGGAAAACGCCTCATCCGCATCGATGCAGCGCGTGACAAAGACCCCGGCAACGGCGACGGCGGCCAAGGCCAGAATGGGTGCGATCCCAAGGCCAGCCAGAAGGATAACGGCGGCCAGTGCGATAAGGGCAATCGGGGCGTGGCTGCGCCGGTAAGCACGTTCTGTTGGTTCGGTGATATTGACGAGGCCCGCGTCATTGGCAAGACGGCCAATGTCTTCGGCAGCGCCTTCAAGCAAAAGCGTGTCACCTACGCGGATCACCACGTCATCCAGTTGCCGTCCGATGTTTTCGTTGCGGCGGTGGACGGCCAAAGGGTAGACGCCATAGCGCCGTCGCAGGCGCAATTCGCCCAAAGATCGGCCCAACAGCGTCGCACCGGGGGTGATCAGAACTTCGACCGTGCTGGTTTCGACCGATGACAGTTTGTCGACCAAACGCACATCGGGGTTGTCTTGCAGGCCCAAAAGTTCGCCGATCTTGGTGCGTAACACCACGCGGTCCCCGGCTTTGAGGGTGATGGCGGCCATGTCGCGGCGCAAAGATTGATCCCCGCGCAGCACATCAACCGTTCGCACGCCGTCGCGCTTGAAAACATCTACCTCGGTGAGTTTCTGCCCCACAAGTGCGCTGTCTTCGGGCAAAGCCACCTCGGTAAAGAATTTGCGGGTCGATGTGTCGGACAAAAGGCTGGCAAGGCTGGGGCGGTCGGGCAGAAGGCGCGGTGCGATGAAGCTCAGGTAAATCGCGCCCCAACCGACAAGGATGATGGCAAGCGGGGTGACTTCGAAGATCGAAAAAGCCTCCATGCCCTGCGCACGTGCAACACCATCAACCAAAAGGTTTGTCGAGGTGCCGATCAGGGTCAGCGTGCCGCCCAAAATCGCCGCATAGGATAGCGGGATCAAAAGTTTCGAGACCGACACGCCAAGTTTGCCAGCCAGTTGCACAAAGACCGGGATCATCACAAGCACCACGGGCGTGTTGTTCACGAAGGCCGAGGCCACGACGACCAGCATCATCAGCATGGCGATGGCCAAAGTGGGGTTGGTTTCTGCGCGGGCTTCGGCGATCTGGGTGAACCATTGCAAAGCGCCGGTGCGCACCAAAGCCCCCATCACGATGAACATCGCCGCAATCGTCCAGGGGGCCGGGTTGGACAAGACATTCAACGCTGCCTCATAAGGCAATAACCCAAGGATCAACATCAAAGCGGCAGTTGCGATGGCTGTAATTTCGGGCGGATAAGTTTCGCGCAGGAACAGGACGAACATTCCGCCGACAACCAGCAAGGACAGGATCGCACGGGCGTCGGGGGAAAGGTTTAGCAGCTCGGCCATCAGGGCTGAGATTGGCCGGATTCTTGGGTGCTTTCAAGGTCACTGGTCGCTTCATCCACCCTTAGGCGGGGTTGCACCAGAAACATCCCGATCATCATCACGCCCATGGCCGCCCAGACCCAGCCCGAAAACCGTTCGCCCAGGATCAGCATCGCCCAAAAGACGCCGAAGCCCGTGACCAGATAACTGACTTGCACGGCAAAAACCGGCCCGGCCCGGCCGACCATCCAGACGTAACCGCAATAGACGACCACATGGATCAACCCGCTGCCGAGGATGGCAAGATCCGGTGCGCCGTAGGGGGGGCGCGGGTCGATGAAATTACCGGTTGCGATGGCCACAGGCAACGACAGGATTGCGCCGGTCATCGAAGCACCGAAAAGAACCTCGACCGGGTCCAGCCCGGCGGTGCCCCATTTGGCGACCGCATTGCCTTCAAGGCCATAGAAGAACGGTGCGATCAGAGCGAGCGGGACGAAAAAGATCAACGCGCGGTCCGGCAGGCTGGCTTCGGGGCCAACGATCAAAAGAACGCCGATCAGACCGAGGGCGAGGCCTAAAAACCGTTTGCCTTCGAAGGCTTCGTTGCCAAGGACCAGTGCCACTGGAAAGGCGAACATCGGCACCAGTGCCAGAAAGATCGAGATGATCCCTGACGGCAAGTGCCGGATGGCTTCGTAAGTTGCCGAATTGGGGATCAGTGTACCGATAAGCGCGATCCACAAATAGACGACCAGCGCGCTTCGATCCAAGCGGAGCGATTTGCGGCGGATCAGTTGGACACCCGCCAGAATGATCGCCCCGATGGCCATTTGCCAAAAGATCAGCCCGATGTGACGATAGCCTTCGCTGACGGCAATTTTGCTCAGCGGCTGGGTCAGGCCCCAACCTGCGCCCATGCAGGTCAGGATGGCGAACAGAATGAGCGATTGACGCGACATTTAAGGTGTTGGAGACAGTTTGCCACCATCGCGGACAGGTTCGATGTGCGTTGCAAGCCCGGTCTTGTCGTCGGTTTCAACAAGGACGCCCGACAGCGTGGCTTCGCCGTTTGCCGGTTGAAACCGCCCCGAGCTCATGCCCGTGATAAACCGGCGCATCGGTTCTTCCTTGTCCATCCCGATGACCGAATTGTAGTCACCGCACATGCCGCCATCGGTCATATAGCCCGTGCCCCGCGCCAAGATCATCGCATCGCCCGTGGGAACATGGGTGTGGCTTCCAACGACAAGGCTTGCCCGGCCATCACAAAAATGACCCATGGCCATTTTTTCCGACGTGGCTTCGCAATGCACGTCGATGACGCTGGCGTGGATACGTGCGCCAAGGGGGTTCGTTTTAAGGACGGTTTCAATGGCCGAAAACGGATCGTCAAAGGGACGTTTCATGAAAACCTGACCCAAGATCTGGGCCACCAGCACTTTTTTACCGGCTGGCGCGTCAAAGATGCGTGCCCCTGCTCCCGGCGCGGCTTTCGAAAAGTTCAGCGGGCGGATGATGCGGGTTTCTTTTTCGACGCCGGCCATCAGTTCGCGGCGATCAAAAGCATGATCGCCAAGCGTCAGCACATCGGCCCCTGCGTTCAACAGATCGGCTGCATGTTCAGGAGTGATCCCCGCCCCCGATGTTGCGTTTTCGCCGTTGACCACGGTGAAATCGACACGCAGCCGTTCGCGCAAGGGTTTCAGACGTTTCGCAATTGCCTGGCGGCCCGAACGACCGACCACATCGCCAAGATAGAGTATTCGCATACCCCCTGCCCTAGTCCTGTGCGACACCGGTGGCAAGGCGGGTTTGTCACGGGCGGGCGGTGATGCCGTTTTCTGTGACGATCATGTCAAGTGGTTGATCCGTGGGTTCGGTTGGCACGCTTGGGCATTTCTGTGCCCCATATGCGAAACCAATCGCACGAACAGGCTGTTCGGCACGCAGCTTTTCCAGCGTGCGATCATAGTGGCCTGCGCCATAGCCCAACCTTTGGCACCTGTCGTCAAACGCCAACATGGGGATCACCAGCGTTCGGGGTAAGACGTCGGGGGTTCCAACGGGGACGGAAACGCCGAACCCGTCGGATTCCATTTTTGCCTCAGGCGTCCAAAGGCGGAAGGTCAGCGGCGCATATCCCTGTGTGACCGGTAAGCAGACGGGGCCTTGCGCCGCAAAAATTTCCATCACGGGGCGGGGATCAATCTCGGTTCGGATCGGCCAATAAAACGAAATGGGGTGTTTGGCATCGCTTAGGACACGGTGCAGGTGTTTTAGTGCGGGTGCGGGATCAACCTTGCCATGGGCTGCGCCACGATGGCCCGCCATTTCGGTCCTTAGGGTTTTCTTGTCCGTCATAACAAAACCATCGACGCAAGCCCCAGAAAGGCAAAGAACCCGACCACGTCCGTCACGGTCGTTACAAAAGCGCCCGAGGCCAAAGCTGGATCCACCCCCACTTTGTCCAGTGCCAGCGGCACCAGAACGCCTGCCATGCCCGCAACCAGCAGGTTGATCACCATGGCCACGCCGATCACCACGCCCAGCATAGGTGAGCCGAACCAGAAATATCCGACAATGCCCATGACCACCGCAAAGATCACGCCGTTCAAGAGCCCCGCAAGGCTTTCCCGGCGGATCACCCGAAGGGCGTTTGACCGGGTCAAGTCGCGGGTTGCCAGTGCGCGAACCGCAACGGTCATGGATTGGGTCGCCGCGTTTCCGCCCATGGACGCCACGATGGGCATCAGAACCGCAAGGGCGACCACAGCTGTCAGCACGTCTTCGAATAAGGAAATCACGATCGAGGCCAGAATGGAGGTGGCAAGGTTCACGCCCAGCCACGGAAAGCGCCGCTGGACGATCTTTAGGGTCGAGTTCGACAGGCTCTCACTACCCACACCGGCCAGTCGGAACACGTCTTCTTCGTGTTCTTCGTCCAGAACGACCATGGCATCATCAATAGTGATCACGCCGGATAGTCGGCCATCGCTATCAACGACGGGTGCAGAGATCAGATGGTATTGGTTGAAAGCATAGGCGATATCGCCTTCGTCTTCATCGACACGGAACACGCGAAAACTGTCTTCGGTCAATGTGTTAAGGCCCGTATCGCGACCTGCGGACATTAAGCGCCCAAGGGTCACATAAGCCACGGGATGATGGGCCGGATCGACCAGAATGACGTGATAAAACTGCTCGGGTAGCTCGTCTTGCGCGCGCAAGTGGTCTATCGCATCGCCAACCGTCCAATGGGCCGGTGCGGTCACCACCTCGCGCTGCATCAATCGACCGGCCGAGAATTCGGGGTAAGTCAGCGCCTGTTCGACCGCTAATCTGTCGGTGCTATCGAGCGCATCCAGGATGGCTTCTTGTTGCGGCTCGTCAAGGTCTTCGAGGATGTCGACGACGTCATCGGATTCCAACTCGCGGACGGCTTCGACCAACTGTTGATCGGGCAGAATATCAATAACATCTTCGCGGATATCTTCGTCGATCTCGCAAAGCACATCACCATCGATCAAAGGTCCTGACAGGACGATCAGCTCGCGACGATGGGTGTTGTCGAGCTGTTCCAGAAGGTCAGCAATGTCGGCTGGATGCAACGGCGCAAAAAGCTCCGCAAGCCGATCCCGATCTTCGGTGGTCAGCGCCAGACGAACTTCGGCGACAACGCCTTTGTCCAGCGCATAGTCGTCTTCGTGACCATCGTCGGCCTCAACCAATAGGATGTGATCGCTCATGGGACGGCTCCTGATGCTCTCGGGGCGCACATTAGCCATTCGCGGGCCATGGACAACCATAAGGTCCCCAGATTAGCTGGGGATATGGGAAAAGATGTTGAGCTTTTGATTGGTCAGACCTTGGTTATGTCGCGGGATTTGCCGGTTCGCGCAGATCACGACAGCCGAGGCGGCGTGTTGATCCGCGAAGGGGTGATTGCTGAGGTTGGCCATGGCGATGATCTGGTCGCCGCGCATCCAAGCGTTCCGGTCACGGATTTCGGCGATGGCCTGATCTTGCCGGGATTTATCGATGCCCATGTGCATTATCCGCAGACGGCGATCATTGCCAGTTGGGGCAAGCGACTGATCGATTGGCTGAACACCTATACTTTCCCCGAGGAGCTGCGGTTTTCTGACCCAACCTATGCGCGCGACATTGCCGCCCGGTTTTTTGATATTTCGCTTGCCCATGGCACCACGACGGTGGCGAGCTATGGCACGGTTCACAGCGCAAGTTTGGATGCGTTTTTTGACGAAGCTTTGCGGCGTGGTCTGCGTGCGGTTGCGGGCAAAACCTGCATGGATCGAAACGCCCCCGAAGGTTTGATGGACACGGCGCAATCGGCTTATGACGACAGTCGTGCTTTGCTGGAACGCTGGCATGGTAAAGACCGGTTGTCCTATGCCATCACGCCACGATTTTCGCCGACTTCAACCCGTGAACAACTTGCGGCTCTTGGCGCGCTGTGGGCCGAACATCCGGATTGTCCGATGCAAACGCACCTGGCCGAACAGGTCGACGAAGTGGCTTGGGTCAAAGATTTATTCCCCGAAGCGCGGGATTATTTGGAGACCTACGAGGCCGCCGGGCTTTTGGGGGCTGGTGGGGTTTATGGCCATGCGATCCATCTGACAGACCGCGAATGGGACCGGATGGCCGAGGTTGGCGGCGCCTTGGTGCACTGCCCGACGTCGAATACCTTCATCGGCTCCGGGTTGTTCGATATGGACCGTGCACTGACGAATGTGCCCGTGGGACTGGCGACCGACACAGGCGGTGGCTCGTCGTTTTCAATGTTGCGCACCATGGCTGCGGCCTATGAGGTAGCGCAACTTCGCGGGCGGGCCTTGTCAGCGTTTGAACTTTTGTGGCTGGCGACAGTCGGCTCGGCGACGACGTTAAGGTTGGACGACAAGGTCGGGCGGCTGGCACCGGGGTTCGACGCCGATCTGATTGTGTTGGATCTTGCCTCAACACCTGCGATTGCACAGCGCTCATCGCGCGCCGAAACACTGGCCGAGGCCCTGTTCCCAACGATCATGATGGGCGATGATCGTGCGATTCGCGAGGTGCGCATCATGGGCCAAAGGGTCGTGCCCGCATGTTAAGCTTCGTCCTTGCCGTTTGTCTGTTGCTGATAACACCCGGACCGGGCGTGTTGTCGCTTGCGGGCGTGGGCGCGGCCTTTGGGTATCGCCACGGTGTACGGTATCTCATCGGCCTTTTCATCGGAACCAATCTTGTGTGCCTTTGCGTGCTAACAGGGCTTGCCGCACTGATGTTGGCCGAACCAAAGCTTCGCGTCGCGCTTACATTGATTTCGGCGGGTTATTTGCTGTGGCTGGCGTTTCGCATTGCTTTTGCCGGGGCAAAACTGGCCTTCATCGAACGCCCCGCACCCCCCGGCATTGGCGGTGGCATTCTGTTGCAGGCGGTCAACCCCAAGGCCTATGTCGTCAACACCACGCTGTTTTCCGGGTTTGCCTTTATGGCCGACAGCCCCGTGGTCGAGATGGTATTGAAGCTGGTCATCCTGAACGTGCTTTGGATCAGCATACACATCGTCTGGCTTTGGCTGGGAGTTTCGCTGCAACGTATGAACCTTGCGCCGCGTGTTCAGCGCGCCATCAACGTCGTTATGGCCCTTGCGATGATTGGGGTCGTTGCACTGGCCAGTTTTGGAACGCTGACCTAGTCAGCCTGCAAGCTGGGCCACGCTGTCACGCGCTGCGACCAGTTTCATTGGAAGATCCAGCGTCGCAATCTGGCCGTCGCGGATGATTTCACGGCCTTCGACGTAAAGCCTATCCACGGTGCGCGGCCCGGCGAGCACCAAGGCCGCCGGATCCCAGCTGCCAGCGCTATCGATCCCGCTCACATCCCAAACCGCTAAATCGGCGCGAAACCCCGGCGCAATCGCTCCGATGTCGTCACGCCCCAAGGCGCGTGCACCGCCCAAAGTTGCCAGGTCCAGCGCTTCGCGGGCACTCATGGCATCGGCCCCTTGGATGACCCGTTGCAGCAACATGGCTTGGCGCGCCTCACCGATCAGGGACGCCTGATCGTTCGATGCCGAACCGTCGACGCCCAAACCAACCGGAACGCCCGCATCCCGCATGGCGCGCACAGGCGCAACGCCCGAGCCCAACCGGCAGTTGGAACAGGGGCAATGGGCCACACCGGTGCCGCTGGCGGCAAACATATCGATCTCGCGCGCATCAAGCTTGACGCAATGGGCGTGCCAGACATCGTCACCGGTCCAGCCCAGATCCTCGGCGTATTGTCCGGGACGACATCCGAAGGTTTCCAGCGAATAGGCAATGTCTTCGTCGTTCTCGGCCAGATGCGTGTGAAGACGCACGCCCTTGTCGCGGGCCAGAAGGGCTGCATCCCGCATCAATTCACGACTGACAGAAAAGGGCGAACAAGGGGCAACACCGACGCGAACCATGGAACCGGGTCCCGGATCATGGAAGGCGTCGATCACCCGCAGACAATCTTCAAGAATGGCGCGCTCTTGTTCAACCAAGGTGTCGGGCGGCAGCCCGCCCTTTGACTGACCGATCGACATCGACCCACGCGTGGGGTGGAACCTGAGGCCAACGTTGACGGCGGCTTCGATGGTATCGTCAAGACGTGCGCCGTTCGGGAACAGGTACAGATGATCCGAACTGGTGGTACAGCCGGACAGGGCAAGTTCCGCCAATCCCAATTCTGCCGACAGACGCATTTCATCGGGACCAAAACGTGCCCAGATCGGATAAAGCGTCTGAAGCCATCCGAATAAAAGCGCATTCTGACCACCCGGAACCGCACGCGTCAGGGTTTGAAAAAGATGGTGATGTGTATTGATGAGGCCTGGCGTGACGACCCTGCCCCGAAGGTCGCTCACTTCGGCATTTTCCGGCGAAAGGTCGTGGCCGACAGCCAGTATTATACCATCGTCGATCAGGATGTCGGCACCGGTTAGGTCAGCACCCGACATGGTCAGCACGTGGTCGGCGCGTTTGAAAAGCTGCCGCGTCATGCCAAAAGCGCCATGGCGCGGGCGTGAAGTTCGGGCGTTGCGGCCGCAAGCGCGCGACCGCCTTGATGCACGGGGCCACCGCTCCAATCGGTGACAATGCCACCGGCGGCTTCGATCACCGCGATAGGGGCTTGGATGTCATAGGCGTTCAACCCGGCTTCGATCACCAGATCAATTTGCCCCGCCGCCAAAAGCGCATAGGCATAACAATCGCATCCATAGCGCGTCAGTTGAACGTGTTCAGCCACGCGCAGGAAAGCGGCGCGATCATCGGGCGTTCCGACTTCGGGAAATGTGGTGAACAGCACGGCGGTTTCCAACTCACGATCCTTTCGCACTCCAAGGTCACCGCGACCCTGTGGACCGGTCATAAATGCGCGTCCGCCCCCGCCCATAAAGCGCTCGCCGATATAGGGTTGATCGATGATGCCAAGTCTAGGACCACCCGCATCGCCAACCGCGATCAAGACGCCCCAAGTGGGTGTGCCGCTGATAAACCCGCGCGTGCCGTCAATGGGATCAAGCACCCAGGTTAATCCGCTGGTGCCCTCGGAAAACCCAAATTCCTCGCCCAATATCCCGTCGTGTGGTCTTTGGTCGGCAAGGATCTGACGCATGGCCCGTTCGGCGTCGCGATCCGCCACGGTGACAGGATCGAAATCGGAATGTTTGCTGTCGGCGGTCAATCCGGGCGCGCGGAAGTGGCGTAAGGTTACGGCGCGGGCTGCATCGGCCAAGGCTTCGGCCACGCACCAAAGCGCCGCATAGTCGGTGTCAGTTGCGGACATGCGTCTTCTCCCTTGCCATGGCACTTGGCCTAGGCAGAGGGTCGAAAGACGTCAAGGTGCGACCTTAAGCGACGTCGCTTAAAACACGGGCCAGTTCAAACAGACGCCGGCGTTGTGTTTCGGGGATGGCATAATAGGACCGTACCAGTTCCAGTGCTTCTTTGTCCTTCAGGATGTCCAGAGGGACATCGGATGCGGCCACTTCTGTCGCTGTTTGGCTATCTTCGGCAAGACCTTCAAAGAAAAAGCTGACCGGCACCGAAAGTGCTGCCGCAATGTCCCAAAGCCGAGATGCCGACACCCGGTTCATACCGGTTTCGTACTTCTGGATCTGCTGGAACTTGATTCCAACTTTCTCGGCCAGTTGTTGCTGGGTCATACCCACAAGCCAACGTCTGTGTCGGACGCGCTTTCCGACGTGCACATCAACAGGGTGCTTCATGTTTTGGCTCCCATTCTTTTCAACCTATAGCCCGTATGCTTGAAATTAAAACAACTTAGAAGTTGTCTTTTTGGGCAGGCTAGGTCTGTTATTATTTTTGAATGTGTCGGTTAGATCGTGTTTTTATACCGACACACCAAGCAGAATTCTCCCACGTCTTTTTATTCCCCCATAACGTGTTTCGCAACAGGTGGTTTTGTCGTATGAGCGGAGATCAGCCCTTAATTAACATAAGTTTTGTGAATTCAATGCCACATAAATATCCCGCAATGGTTGTGTCGGGCCCCGGAAAAACACCGCGCCTTCAAAGACTTACCAGCCAGCCATTGGAGCCTGAGCAAGTCAGAATTTCCATCCAGTCCTGTGCTTTAAATTTTGCCGACCTGTTAATGGTTAGGGGGAAATATCAGGACATGCCGTCATTTCCTTTAACCCCTGGTATGGAAATTTCCGGGGAGGTGATCGAGACAGGCTCACAGATTTCACAATTTCAACCGCAAGATCCGGTAATCGCGTTTTGTGGATCGGGCGGGCTGGCAAACGAAATCGTGATCGATGCAGCGCGGTGTTTAAGACGTTCTGACAGTTTGGACGCTGTGATCGGATCGGTTTTTCCGATCGCCTATGGCACGTCCCATCTGGCATTGACGCGTCGCGCGCAGCTCAAAAAGAGCGAACGTTTGGTGGTTCTTGGGGCCGGTGGCGGTGTCGGATTGACGGCTGTTGAAATCGGGGCAGCCCTTGGCGCGCATGTAACGGCCGTTGCGCGGGGGGCCGAGAAACTCGCTTCGGCCAAGACCGCAGGGGCGGACGTTCTGATCGACAGCGATGTAACCCCTGATCTGCGCGCCGCTATTTTGTCAGATGGGTCGACCCATGTAATTTATGATGCGGTTGGCGGCCCGCTTGGTGATGCGGCCATGCGAACACTTGGACCAGTGGGGCGTTATGTCCTGATCGGCTTCGCCAGCGGCACCCTGCCCCAACTTAAGGCGAACCATATGCTGGTAAAGAACGTGTCGACCATTGGGTTCAACCTCAGCGGTTATATGACGTTTCGCCCAGACCTTTTCACCGACAGCCTGACAGAGCTCATGGATTGGCACGCCGCGGGGCGTCTTCACCCTCAAATCAGCCACATACTTCCGCTTGAGCGCGCGGCTGACGGGCTGGACATTCTCAAAGACCGCGCGGTGACCGGCAAAATCGTGGTTACGCCGTAAGAGCCAAAGCCGGTGCCATATAGGACCGGCGGACCAGATCGGCGAGATGCGCAAGCACAGCGCCCTTTGGTGCTTCGGAGACGTACATGTTGATGCAAAACGTCCCCAAATCCGGCAATGCGCCGCCATGGGGCACGGGTTCCAACTGTGGGATTGTGCTTCCGGCCAGTTGAGCATTGATCGCGATATCGCCAGACACCATTGCTTCGATTGTACGGCTCGAATCCGAGTCGACAGCCATCTGCCACGGGATGTTTGCGGTATCCAAGGCCGCTTGCATCGGGCGTCTGAAGGCACAAATTGGTTCCGAGGCAATCGGCAAAGGGCGTTTTTGCCACGCCGTGCCGCCGGGTGCGCCAAACCAGATCAGCGGTATTTCCGTCAGCGTTTCACCGCCCGGTCGACTTTCAATTTCGGTCGTCAGAATTAGATCACATTTGCCAGCTTCGAATTGTGAAACCAGCCGCTTTGTGCTGCTGGACACCAATTGAACCCGCATCCGGGGGTGTTCGGCTGCAAACATTCTTAAAACATGGGGGATCGCCGGGTAGACAATATCGTGGGGCACGCCCAGAACCAGCTCGCCCACATAGGCGCTGTCGGTCATGCGGCCAAAGACTTCGTCATTCAACGCCAGCAACCGGCGCCCGTAACTCAACAGTTGCTCGCCCGCCCCTGTCAAGCCAATGCCGCGTCCTGTGCGATCCAAAAGGCTTTGATCCAGACTTTCCTCCAACCGTTTCAGCTGCATCGACACCGCGGATTGCGTCAGGTTCAAGATTGCGGCCGCTTTGGTCACACCGCCGGTGTCCGCAACAGCAACAAACGAGCGCAGCGCAGTCAGGTCGAGATTTCGAGGCATATCAATCTCCTTGATGTGTCTGGTCAAATATATTCGTTTTTCAAATCTAACGCAATCACGCATAACCATCAAGAGAATTGATGTGACCCCAATCAATCATACGATATTGGAAAGGATTTACCATGTTCAGCCAAGCACGTCGCACACACAGCTTCCAAATTCAGTCGACCCGGAATCCTTCAGCCAAAGGAATGTTGCGGAAATTGCTGACGTTTTTGTCGATCCGACGCGAACGGCGCGCTTTACAGTCGCTTGATGCGCATCTTTTGGACGATATCGGGCAATCCCAGCAGAAAGCCAATGCCGAAGCATTGCGCGCGACTTGGGATGCGCCCAACCGGTGGTTGCGCTGAAGGCACAATCCGTTAACGAAACTCAGCGTTTTTATGCCTGTACAGCTTGAAAATTCGGTCATTCCTGCCAATATTACTCGGGAATGACCAATTCTGGTCGCCTCGACATAGCAAGGAGCTACTTTCATGGCTGAGTTTGACACCATCCGCACATCACAGACGGGTGTAAGGACGGCGGAAATTGACGCAGGCCTGCGCGCCCATATGAACAAAGTCTACGGCATTATGTCCGTTGGCATGCTGGTCACAGCAGGCGTTGCATGGGCTGTTGGTTCGAGCCCGGCGCTTTTGTCGATCTTCCGTGATCCAATCACGCTGCAACCAAATATACTTGGCTGGATTGCAATGTTCCTGCCTTTGGGCATGGTTTTCCTTTTTGGAAGCATGATCAATCGTCTGTCGGCTGCTGGCGCGCAAACGTTCTTTTACGTCTTTGCCGCCGCAATGGGCCTGTCGATCTCGTGGATTTTCGCCGCGTTCACAGGCATTTCGATTGCCAACACCTTTGTGGCGACTTCTGCCGGTTTCGCCGGGCTCAGCCTTTACGGTTATACGACGAACCGCGATCTGTCAGGCATGGGCAAATTCCTGTTGATGGGCCTGATTGGTCTGATCATCGCGATGGTGATCAACATCTTTGTTGGCTCCAGCGCCATGTCTTTTGCAATCAGCGTTATCGGCATCCTGATCTTTGCGGGCCTTACGGTTTATGACACGCAAAAGATCAAAACCGACTATCTCGCCCATGCCCACGCAATGGACGACGAATGGATGGCGAAATCTGCAATCATGGGTGCGTTGATGCTCTATCTCGACTTCATCAACCTCTTCATGTTCCTGTTGCAGTTCATGGGAAGCCGCGAATAATCGCGCACCCCAGACAACATCATTGGACAGGGTCGGCCATCGCGCCGGCCCTTTTCTTTTGGTCATTTGGATCAAACCAGAAGCAACAACATCCACAACACGCCCATCCCGCCGGCGGCACCGATGCTTTCTGCGACCATCGCGAAGCCGTCGTTGATGTCATCCGCTTCCACGCCGCCGTGACAAATGATGCCGTCCTTTGAGATGCCACACTCAGGTATAACCGGCAGACCAAAGTCCCCTGAAAGGTCGGTTGCGCGGCCTTCGGACCAACCGGCGATCTCGTGCGCACCGGTGGCAGTTTTAGCGAAGGACAATCGGATCACTTCGTGAGGTGAGCCAAGCGAGAACTCAAGCCCGCCGTCGCTTAATTCCGGCACAACCACCTCTCGAACCCCAATGGCATAGGTTTCAGCTTCCGGGTTTTCATCGACGCTTGCGTTGTCGGGCACATCAAAGATGTCCATCCAATCCGCTGGAGCCGCGCCCGTCAGACGTTCGGCCCAAACTTGGGTATAGATATCTCCAAACCCCTCAAGGCTAAGCGCAATATCCCCCGGTGGCGTATCGCCCGCGGCTACAAACAGCACCAGTTTGTCGTCGTTCTCAAACCCATATGTCGTGGCCAGCGCGGCTTGGTCGTATGGCGCATCCGAGGCCAGAACATGGGTACCGCCGACGCTTTCATAGATCATGTCCAGCATCTCGGCGCCGACAAAGCTGTAATCCTCTCCATCCTCCCGCCAGGACACACGGCCCGAATGGATCAGATCGACCCCGTAAAGTGACGCGGCGTCCGCGCCCGCTTCGGCGTAACTCGCAAAGCTTTCGAGGAGATAGGCAGCGTGTTCCTGACCATAGGCGGCCTCATCCAGTTCATCCTGCCAATAGGTCTCAAATGCGGTGGTGGTTCGGCCATCAAGATCCACGTCATTCGGATCAACCGTGACGCCCTGGCTGGCTTGATATTCGATGTAATCGTTCAGCACGCCATTGCGCGTCAATGTCACCGTGTTCCACGCCGAAACGAACAACTCCGGCTCTTCACCAGTTTCCGCCTCCCAGGCATCGAGAACATCCTGATATTCGGCGATGCGTGTGTCGATCCCTTGGGGCTGATAGGCGAAGCGGTGGTGGATCAACATGTCGGCGCTGTCGATGGCGTAGTCCGACAAGGCATCCCGCAGATCGATATCATCATCCAGCGTTTTGCCCGATTGCACCGCGATGGTGATGTCGGCCCCGATCAGGTTGATCGCCGGATCAGCCAATGCATCAGCGATTTCGGTCACCATCACATCGGCCACGGCACCATATTGCGCCGCCGCCGACGTCGCGCCGTCGGAAAAATGCGCATAGTATTCCGAGCCGACTTCAAGGATCAAATTGCTCGGCAGTGGCCCAAAATCACCGGCCAAAAGGTCTTCCAGAAATTCGGATAGCCCCGTCTGCGCGCCGTCCAGATCATCGACATAGCGAAAGGTGGGCAGGATCACCGACAGATCGGCGCCCTTTTCCACAGCGATTGCCATCATTTCAGTCAAATCCGGCTTATTGTTTGACGGATTTTGCAGACCATCAAATTCAAATCCATATCGATCTGGCCGGGTTTCGGCCAATGTCCCGCCGGGCCAAACAATCAGCCCGACATCCATATCTTCGATCTGATCGAGGAAACGATTAATGCCTCGGTAACTGATATAGCGCGCGCCAAATAATGCGTCGCCGATCACCTCGGTCGGGTCCGCATAGGCGGAAACCCCTGAATTCACATTTAAATCTACTGTTGTACTCATCACATGGATGAGCAGACCACCTGTGCCTTAAATTTGTGCCAACGGGTGCAAAGCCGTAAAATCAGTGATCGGGTTAATAAAGCCCATCTTCCAGAACGCCATCGGCAGACATCTGGGCGTAAAGCAGGCCTTCGCGCAGGCCACGGTCGGCCACCGTCAAACGATCTGTGGGCCAGACGCGCAGCAGGGCTTGCAGGATTGCCGCCCCCGACATGATCAGCGCATGCCGATCACGACCAATGCGCGGATCGGCACGGCGGCCTTCGGGGCCAAGGTCAAGGTAATCACGGATCACTTTGTCGATCTGGTCCGACGTCATCCGCAAGCCATCAACTTTTGAACGATCGTATCGCCGCAGACCAAGATGGCTGGCTGCCACCGTGGTCACCGTGCCCGAGGTGCCGATAACCTGGAACCCTTCGCGGGTCTGTTCAGCCTCATAGGGCGAAAACTCGGACAAATGCTCTTCAAAGTGCCAGCTCATCAGCGCAAACCGCGCCGCATCGTTTTCAACATCATTGAACTGATCGCGCAAGGTGGCCACGCCCAGGGGCACCGAAATCCAATCCACCACATGGGCGGCCGGAAAAGGTGAACCCGGATCGGGTGCAAAGCCCGTGTTCAGCCGCATCAAAGCGCGTGGGCGTTCGATGTTGGGCACGCGCGACATGTCGATCCAGACAAGCTCCGTCGATCCACCGCCAATGTCCACGACCAACAGCTGATCTGTTCGCGGTGACACAAGGGGGGCGCAAGAAATCACCGCCAAACGCGCTTCTTCTTCGGGCTTGATGATCTCAAGCTTCAAACCGGTTTCGCGGGTTACATTGGACAGAAATCCTGCCCCGTTCACCGCGCGCCGACAGGCTTCGGTTGCGACAAGACGTTTGTGCTTAACGTTATGCTTTTCGATCTTCGAGCGGCAGATTTTCAATGCTTGGGTCGTGCGCCGCATGGCCGTGCGTGACAAACGCCCCGATGCTTCAAGGCCTTGGCCCAATTGCACGGATTTGGAAAAGCTGTCCACGACGTGAAATTGGTTGCCCTTTGGTTGAGCAACCAGCATTCGGCACGAATTGGTGCCGAGATCCAGCGCCGCATAAAGCTCGGCCGGATCGGGTCTGTCGGGCGACCCCTCTACGACCTTGCGCGGGAAAGGGGTTGCGCCCGGTGGACGCTTGGGCGGCATATCGCCCTCCGATTTCTAGTTGAGTTCAGCCTAAGGGAAGGATTGTAAGTCACGCAAGGGTGGAGTTCAGCACTTAGAAATGCGTGACATCTTTCCCCCGCAGGTAAAATGCGCAATAGAGCAGCCCAGAGACATATAAAGGAGAGGACCGATGCACGACATTCGCATGATCCGCGAAACACCAGACGCCTTTGATGCCGCTATGGCGCGCCGTGGGCAGTCGGGCGTGTCAGAGCAGGTTTTGGCGATTGACGAAGCGCGCCGGTCAAAGATCACCGCAGCCGAAGCCGCTTTGGCAGAGCGGAACTCTGCCTCCAAAGAGGTTGGTGCGGCGAAAGCCAAGGGTGATGAGGCTGAATTTGAGCGCCTCCGCGCACTGGTCGGCGAAAAGAAGTCCGAGATTGCCCGGTTGGAAGAAGAAGCCAAGGCCGAAGACCTGCGGTTGCGCGATCTGTTGTTGGGGCTGGAAAACCTGCCCTATGATGATGTGCCGGACGGGGCCGACGAAGACGACAACATTGAAATCCACAAATGGGGCGATATCCCCGAATTCGCCTTTGATCCGGTCGAACACTTCGACATCAAGGGCGTTGCCGCGGGTATGGATTTTGAAACGGCCGCCAAGCTATCGGGCAGCCGGTTCGTTCTGCTGAAAGGCGCCGTTGCGCGGGTGCACCGGGCATTGGCGCAAATGATGCTTGATGTGCACACAACAGAAAATGGTCTGACCGAGATGATCACGCCGGTTCTGGTGCGCGATGACGCCATGTATGGCACCAACCAACTGCCGAAATTCGCAGATGACAGTTATCAGACCACCGAAGGCATGTGGTTGATCCCGACGTCCGAGGTCACGCTGACAAATTCGGTGCGCGAAAGCATACTAGACGCTGACGCCCTGCCCCTGCGCATGTGCGCGCACACCCAATGTTTCCGTTCCGAAGCCGGTTCGGCGGGCAAGGATACATCCGGTATGTTGCGCCAGCACCAGTTCGAAAAGGTCGAAATGGTGTCGGTTGTGCACCCCGATAAATCCGAAGATGAACAACAACGGATGTTGCGATGTGCCGAAGACATGTTGGAACGACTTGGGCTGGCTTATCGTACCGTATCGCTTTGCACGGGCGATCTGGGCTTTGGCGCGCGACGTACCTACGACATCGAAGTCTGGTTGCCCGGTCAAAACACCTATCGCGAGATTTCATCGGTGTCGACCTGTGGTGATTTCCAGGCCCGGCGCATGAATGCACGGTTCCGGGACGGCGATGCGAAACCTCAGTTCGTCCATACGCTGAACGGATCGGGCCTGGCTGTTGGCCGTGCGCTGATCGCTGTTCTGGAAAACGGCCAAACGGCCGACGGCGGCGTCACCCTGCCCCAAGGACTTGGCAGCTGGATGGGCGGTGCCACACGGATCACTCCAGAAGGTAAATTAGAATAAGCCAGTGTGTGGGAACGATGGTTCGTGTTTCCACGCGCAAGTGCTTCTGGACATGCCGGAAATCCATCGAGATCTTTGCTCTGTGGTTTGAACGGCTGACTGGGTGTCAAAGATACTTCGACACCGACGCCCGAGGTCATCAACAAAACCAATAAGGTGCACCAATACCAATGGCCCGCACCTTCAACATCTTCGGAAGTTAACGGCGGAAAATTCAACCCGCCAAGTTGCGGCGCATTGGTTTCCCGGACTTAATCGCCAAGACACCTGAAGCGGCATGAAGTGACGGCTTAGGGCAGCGTGGTGTTGGGGCCGCCTTCTGGGAAAGGCTGATAAAGGCGGCCCCGGCAGCGGGAGGGGTTAGCCCGCTTTCAGGATGCCTGCTTCCTCGGCGACAGCCAATTCTTCGGCGTCCAATGCGCCATCGCCGTTCTGGTCAAGCTGACCGAAGACGTCCTCGGTCAAGTCGGGATAAGTCACTTTCAACTCATCCATCGAATAAACGCCATCACCATTGGCGTCCTGAACTTCAGCCATCACAGCCGTTGCGCCAAGACCCATGAAAAGGGTCGCGAAAATGATCTTCCAACGTGTCATATCTGTGGTCTCCTGTTGAGAGGAGCCCGGGCCCGAGCTTTGATTAGAAGCTTCGATGAGAGAGGTATGAAGGTTCGCGGCATCAAACAATGACCACATCAGATCGCGTGGGTAATGCGCCACCCGCCGCCGGTTTTGTGGGGGGGCCATCTGCGGGAATGCGCCGGTCACATCATGTCGGCTGGAAGTCGCTTTCAAAAAGCGGGCGTTCCCGCGCGAAATGGCCGACGCGCCTAGTCGATGGCGTTCAGACCCAAGCGAACCCGGCGGACCAGACGTTCAAACCGCAATTTGGCCAGAAACAGATAGCCGGGGCGATAGTCGTCCTGAAAAGCCCGCCCGTTGTTTTCGATGACATCACTGGTTCGGAGCGTTTCATAGTGAACCCTTGAGCCATCGGAGGAATAGGCCGCGTGCATATTGATCCAGTCGAGCGCAGGCATCCGGGTCGCAGGTTCCAAGCTGGACGTCCACGTGTCGCCGATGTCGAGCCGCCTGAGCGACGGCAAGGCCACAAGAGGTTCCAGATCGCGCACCCAGGTTTGCGAGATATCCAGCGTGTCGAGGTTTTTCAGGCCTGACAGACCCGACAAGTCTTTTACCAAAGTGCCGCGCAAACTCAGAATTCTCAGGTTTTGAAGCCCGGCCAGCGGGGCAATGTCCCGGATCGCGGTGTCACGCAGATCGATTTGGATCAGATCCGTCATCTCGGCCACTTCGGGCGGTAAGGTGCCAAGGTTCGACAATCCGTCAAAACGCAGGACACGCGCGTCTTCCTGCCGCGCGGCTTCGATCCGTGCTTCAGCAGCGCTAAAGGCTTCTTTGGTGCCGGGGGTGGCGATCACGATGACCCCCAAACCAAGGATCAGGGCGAACACCACCAACCCGATCAGGATGCGTGCCATGGCTTCAGTCCTTCAAAGACGGTTTGCCAAGGTGCTTGCGCAGGCGCGACGGTGTCGACTTTTTCTTGTTCCGATAGGGGTTCTGGTCGCCCTGACCGCGAAACGTAAGGCGGATCGGCGTTCCGGGCATATCGAAATCTTCGCGCAACCCGTTCACAAGATAACGTTTGTAACTGTCAGCCAGTTTGTCGGGGAAAGACGCCATCACCACAAATCCGGGCGGCCGAATTTTGGCTTGGGTCGCGTACCGAAGCTTGATGCGGCGCCCCCCCGGTGCAGGCGGCGGATGCGCTTCGACCATGGCCGCCAACCAGCGGTTCAAAGCCGAAGTGCCGACCCGCCGGTTCCAGATCGTATAGGCCTTGATCACAGCGTCATGCAGACGATCCATGCCGCGCCCGGTCTTGGCCGACACGGTTATCAACGGCGCACCTCGCAGTTGTGGCAACAGACGTTCAAAGCTTTCTTTAAGGTCGCGCAGCTTTTCCTGTTTCGCGTCTTCGATGTCCCATTTGTTGACGGCAACAACGACGGCACGTCCTTCGTGCTCGGCCAGATCTGCGATGCGGAGGTCTTGTTGTTCAAAGGGGATCGCAGCGTCCAGCAGTACGATCACCACTTCGGCGAATTTCACCGCGCGCAAACCATCGGCGACCGAAAGCTTTTCCAGTTTTTCCTGAACACGGGCTTTTTTGCGCATACCGGCGGTGTCGAAAATACGAACCGGTGTGCCGTCCCATTCAAAGGGCAGCGAAATGGCATCACGCGTGATGCCCGCTTCGGGACCAGTCAGCAAACGGTCTTCGCCGATCAACTGATTGACCAAGGTCGACTTGCCGGCATTGGGCCGCCCGACCACAGCGATCTGCATGGGGCGACCAACGGTTGGCATCAGAATGCTTGTGTCTTCGTCGTCTTCCGACACATCAACATTGGTCAAAGGGGCGGCCTCGGCGACGCTGGCGGCTTTCTTTTCGGCGGCATCGGCGATTGGATACAGTGCTGCGATCAGATCGCTCATGCCTTCGCCGTGTTCTGCCGACAGCCCGATCGGATCACCAAGGCCAAGCGAAAACGCCTCGATCAGTCCCGCTTCGGCGGCGCGACCTTCGGCCTTGTTTGCCCCTAAAATCACATGGGCAGACTTGCGACGTAATATACTTGCGAACACTTCATCTGCGGGCAGAACTCCGGCTCGCGCGTCGATCATAAATAAACAGGCATCGGCCATTTCGACGGCACGTTCCGTCAAACGGCGCATCCGGCCTTCCAGACTTTCGTCGGTCGCCTCTTCCAGCCCGGCGGTGTCAATGACCGTAAAGTTCAGATCGCCCAGCCGCGCTTCACCTTCTCGCAAATCACGTGTCACACCCGGTTGGTCGTCGACCAAAGCCAAACGTTTGCCGACCAAACGGTTGAACAGGGTCGATTTGCCGACGTTTGGGCGTCCGACAATGGCCAGGGTAAAGCTCATTTTGCAGTCCGAAGGTTAGCGGAAAGCGTGCAATTGACCGTTTTCGGTGACAATGTAAAGGGTGCCACCTGCGACAATGGGATTACGGGCTGCGCCGTTTGGCAAATTGAGCGATCCGATCAGCGCACCAGAGGCCGGATCGAACTGGCGCAAAACGCCATCATCAGATGCCAATATCAGACGCCCGCCTGCCAACACCGGCCCAAAATGCGAAAACGTCGTTTCGCGGCGTTTGATTTTGGATCGTGTGAAGAACGGTAAATCAAGTGCCCAAATGATCTCGCCCGTTTCTGCATCCAATCGGATCAAACGGTTTTCATCCGACACCAGAAACGCCGATCCGCCCGCAACGGCCATCGGGCTAAGCGCGCCTTCGTTCGCGCGCCATATGCGCAATCCGTTAGCGGCGTTAAACGCCGCGGCGCGCCCGGAATGATTGCCGACAAAAACCGCGCCATTGGCCACAACAGGGTCTGCGCTCAGATCCGAAAACCGGCTGAACGCGCGTCCCAGACGTTCACCTGCGACACTTGCCGCCCAAGTTTGATCACCGGGCCCAATATTGGCGGCGATGATCTGACCGGACGACAGGGGAAAAATCACTTGCTGACCAGCGATCACAGGGGCGGCCCCCCCTGTGACACCGGTTTCGCTGGGCGCACCCAGAACCTGCCAGAGGATCCGGCCCGTTGTGGCATCCAGCGCCCAGCCGATTGAATTCCGGGTCACCACATACACAACCCCGTCCGAGACCGTCGGCGCGCCGGTTGCAGCGCTTTCAAGATCCTGAACCCATTGCATCGCACCACTGGTTGCGTTCAGCGCGGTCAGTTGGCCAAATCCCGTCGTGACAAACAAGCTGCCGCCACCTGCGGCCAGCCCGCCACCCGAGGAATCATCAGGATCATCTGATGCCGGTGTCAGATTGCGCGTCCAAAGGGCCGTGCCGTTTGTGGAAAAGGCAACAACGCCCGACCGGCTGTCCAAGGTAAAAATGCGGCCATCGGACACGACAGGATCAGCCGTCAGCCGATGCTTGCGCCCGTTGCCTTGGCCAATTCCAGCGCTCCAGACTTGGGTTAAATTGCGCGCCAAGGCCGGATGCGCGATCCGGTGGCTTTTGTTGCCGCTGACATGGGTCCAGTTGGAGTTGGTCACTTGGGCCGGCAAAGCAATGGGTTCGGCCCGATTGACCACTTCGGACGTTGGCAGACCTTCGATGTCCAAACGTTCGCCCGCCAAGATCAATTCGCGTTCCCCGCACGCTGCGAGCAATCCAAACACTGCCAACGAAAAACCAAGATGTCTCACACGCAGCCCCTCAGCCATAGTCAACCAACCACGTCAGCTTTCGCTGATCGTTCCACCCAAAGCCACAATCAACTGAGCGGCGCGACGGCGCAAGCCCTCGGTTCGCGCCGCATCCGCGATAATGTCCTGCAAGGTTTGGATCGCCATGTCAGTTTCGCCCATTTCGATTTCGGCCAAGGCGCGTTGTTCAATTGCCAGAAGCCGGTAGGGATTGCCCGGCTCCATCAAGGGCCCAAGCTGTTCGATCCGAGTATCGGGGGCCGCACCCGGCAACATTACCGACTTTAGAACCGCCAGATCGCGATAAAGTGCGGGAACATCTGCGTCGGCTGCAATTTCACCCAAGGTGACACGGGCTTTTGCCTCTTCGCCCGCTTCGACTTCGGCGGCGGCCCGCAACAGGGCAACAACAGCGCGCTGATCCGGTCCACCATCGGATTTATAGTCGCCAAGGGCCGCCGCGCGATCTTCCGGTGTTTCGGCGGATAAAGCCGACAAAAGCGCGTCGCCTGTGGCTTCGGCGGCGGCACGCGCCTTGGATTTTTGCCATTCAAAATAGGACGCGCCGCCTACGACGATCACAATCAGGGCAATCGGAATCCAGCCGTAGCGGCGCATAAGCTTGTAAAGCTTGTCTTTGCGCACTTCTTCAGAGACTTCATTGATGAATGAATCTGTGTCTGACACTACGTACCCTCGCCCCGAGTTTGATTTCAGCGCCCTCTTACCTCTTGCATAACAGGATTGCAAAGAACTCAACGCTCGTTGGGGGTTGAAATCTTGCAGGACCGCGACGATTTGTATAATCTAAACCGATCAGTTCAGCGTATAAACCGTGATCAGGGCGAACGGGGCGCAATTCCCGTCCAATGTGAGGACACTTAAGTCATGCGACTGTTTTCAATATTAACGGCTGTATTGGTTGTCACAGCGTTATATTTCGCAGTGCTTGAACGTGACGCATTGCTTGAGTTTGCGGGCGCGAAAGCCTCGGCACCAGACACAACAGAAGACGCAGAAACGGTTTCAGAAGAAGGGCCTATTGACGCTGCAATCAACGGTGTTTCTGTTGTTGCCATGCGTTCGGTTGCCCAAACGGTAAACGGCGCAGTCGTTTTGCGCGGTAATACTGAAGCAGCCCGTCAGGTTGAGCTTAAAGCCGAAACCATGGGCCGTATCGTTAACGAACCCGCCAGACGCGGCACAATGGTCAACGAAGGTGATTTGCTCTGTGTTCTTGACGCCGGAACGCGCCAGATCGCATTGGTTGAAACGCAAGCTCGTTTGCGCGAGGCCATGACCCGTGTGCCCGAATCCGAGGCGCGGCTGGAAGAGGCGCGCGCCCGTCTGGTAGAGGCCGAAATCAACGACCGAGCGGCAAGCCGCTTGTCTGAGGGTGGATTTGCCAGTGAAACCCGCGTGGCGCAAACCACCGCGGCTGTTGAAGCCGCACGCGCCGGGGTTCAGGCCGCGAAATCCGGCGTTGAAAGCGCACAATCCGGCATCCAAGCCGCCGAAGCCGCGGTTGCCGCAGCCGAGAACGAGCTTAGTAAATTGGAAATTCGCGCACCGTTTTCGGGCATCCTTGAAAGCGACACAGCAGAACTTGGTGCTTTTATGCAAACCGGCGGGTTATGTGCCACGATCATTCAGCTTGAAACCATCAAACTGGTCGGATTTGTGCCCGAAACCCTGGTGGATCGCGTGAAAATCGGCGCGTTGGCCGGTGCACGTCTGTCGTCTGGGCGCGAAGTCACCGGCGAAGTCACGTTTATCTCGCGCGCCGCTGACCCAACCACACGGACGTTCCGCGTTGATGTCGATGTGCCAAATCAGGACCTTGCAATCCGCGACGGTCAAACTGCTGAAATCGCAATACAATCCGATGGTCAAACTGCGCATTTGTTGCCTCAGTCGGCCCTCACTCTGAATGATGATGGCGATCTGGGCGTCCGTGTCGTTCAGGACAACACCGCCGTTTTCAACGAAATCACTGTGATCCGCGACACAACAGAAGGCATCTGGGTGTCGGGGCTTGAAGATACGGCGGATGTCATTGTTGTAGGACAGGAATTTGTGACGGATGGCGTTGCCGTCGCGACCACCTACCGCGAGGCAAGCCAATGACGGGTGTTGTCGATTGGGCCGCGTCACGGGCGCGGATGGTCGTAGCCTTTATCGTGCTGTCGATCCTTGCGGGTGCGTTTTCCTATCTGTCGTTGCCAAAAGAAGGCGAGCCCGACATTGAGATTCCAGCGATCTTTGTCAGCGTGCCCTTTCCCGGTATTTCAGCCGAAGACAGTGAAAAGCTGCTTGTCAAACCGATGGAAACCGAACTGGCGGACCTTGATGGCCTGAAGTCGATGCAAGGCACCGCGGCCGAAAATTATGCCGCTGTCGCTTTGGAATTCGAATTTGGCTGGGACAAAACCAAAATTCTTGCCGACATTCGCGACGCCATGAACAATGCCGAAGCCAGCTTTCCAACCGGTGCCGAGCAATATTCGATCAACGAGCTGAACTTCTCGGAATTCCCGATTATCATCGTCAACCTGACCGGCGCCCTGCCCGAACGCACTTTGCTGCGCTATGCCAAAGGCTTGCAAGACAGACTTGAAAGTCTGGATCCGGTGTTAGAGGCCGCATTGACCGGCCATCGCGACGAAATGGTCGAAGTCATCGTCGATCCATTGCGGCTTGAGGCATATAACGTCACGGCGGGCGAATTGATCAATGTGGTGGTCAACAACAACCAGTTGATTGCAGCGGGCGAAGTTGAATCGGACAGCGGTGCCTTCGCGGTGAAAATCCCATCGTCCTTTGAAGGCACCACCGATATCTACAACCTGCCGGTCAAAACCCAAGGTGACCGCGTGGTAACCCTGGGCGAAATTGCCGAAATCCGCCTGACCTTCGAAGACCGGACCGGAACCGCGCGGTTCAACACCGAAAAAACCGTGGCCTTGCAGGTGGTGAAACGCAAAGGTTTCAACATCATCGACACCGCCAATCTGATCCGGGCCGAAGTTGAGGCCGAAAAGGCGACCTGGCCACAGGAATTACAGGATTCCATCACGGTCGGCACCTCGAACGATCAGTCGCGCACAGTCAATTCGATGGTCAGCCAGTTGGAAGGCTCGGTTCTGACCGCGATTGCCTTGGTGATGATCGTGGTTTTGGCCGCCTTGGGGCCGCGGTCCGCGCTTTTGGTCGGATTTGCGATCCCAACGTCGTTCTTGCTGTGCTTTGCCATGTTGGCCGTGATGGGCATCGCGATTTCAAACATCGTGATGTTCGGGTTGATTTTGGCCGTGGGCATGTTGGTCGACGGGGCTATTGTGGTTGTCGAATACGCCGATAAACGCATTCAAAGCGGCACAGGCCCCATGCGCGCCTATGTCGAGGCGGCACAACGGATGTTCTGGCCCGTGGTATCATCAACCGCGACCACGCTTTGTGCCTTCTTACCGATGCTGTTCTGGCCGGGTGTGCCGGGGCAATTCATGGGCATGTTGCCGGTGACGCTGATTTTCGTGCTTTCTGCCTCGCTGGTGGTCGCGCTGATCTATCTGCCCGTCATGGGCGGTGTTGCCGGTCGGATGAGCCGGAGTTTTGAACGTGCTTCGACCATACTTGTGCTCAATACGCCTTGGCTCTTGCGCGTAGCCCTGGTGCCGGTCGTGCTCTATGCGATGTTTGTCTTTGCGATGCAGACCCTGAACCCGTCGTATCTGACGGGCGGCGGTGATCCTCTGCCTTTCTTTTTGGGACCAATCCTGTTTGTGGCATCGGCGATCCTGACCTCCATTGTCATGGGGGCCGCTTGGATCAAGCGTGAACGCTCGCGTATCGTCACCGACGGCGGTCGCACACCTTTCGGGCATTTCATCGCCTTCATCGCTGGAAATCCGGTGATGCCTGTGGTGACGATTGCGGGCGTGATCTTTTTTGTCGTCACCGTCTTTGGCTATTTCGGCGAAAACAACAACGGCGTCGAATTCTTTGTGGATACCGAGCCAGAGCAGGCCATCGTTTACGTCCAGGCGCGTGGCAATATCGGGCTGGTTGAAAAAGACGTGCTGGTTGCCGAAGTCGAAGCCGCGATCATGGACACGCCCGGCATCCAAAGTGCCTTCGCTTTCGCCGGTGAAGGTGGCCTGAATTCCAACACCGGCGGTGCGTCCGGGCCAAACGATGCCATAGGTCAGGTTCAGATCGAGCTGATCCCATGGGATGAACGCCCGGCCTTCGCTGAAGAAAACAACATCGCGCTGGAAACTCTGGGCGGTAACCGGGTGATCGCCAATCTTGAGGCCCGGTTGGCTTTGATTCCCGGTATCAAGTACGAAGTTCTGAACCTAGCGCAGGGGCCTGCGTCGGCCAAACCAGTGCATTTGCGCCTGAAATCGGACAATTGGGTTGATCTTCAGGCTGCAACTGCGACGGCGCGTGCGTTCTTTGACGCAACGCCGGGACTGATTGCGGTGGAAGACAATCTTCCCCTGCCCGGTATTGACTGGCAGATTGATGTCGATGTCGAAAAAGCCGGTCGCTACGGCGCTGACGTGGCTATTGTGGGTGGCATGGTTCAACTTGTGACCCGCGGTATTTTTCTGGACACCATGCGCGTCGACAGTTCGGACGAAGAAATCGACATCCGTGTGCGCCTGCCTGAAAGCGACCGGGTTCTTGCCACGCTGGACACACTGAAAGTGCGCACCCAAGACGGGTTGATCCCGCTGTCCAACTTCATCACCCGTCAACCCGTGGCGCAGCTTGCCCAGATCAACCGCATTGATCAGAAACGGTTTTTCGATGTGAAGGCGGGCGTTCTGGGCGGGTTGGAGATCCTGAAACTCATTCCACTGGATGAAAATGGCGATGAAGCCACCGAAGGGTTACTTGACGTTGGTTTTGGCTATGAAGTGTCTCAGGAAGAGGTTGACACAGGCGCTCCCGTGAATGTGACTTTAACCGCCGAGCGGTCCGCTTTTTTGAATTGGCTTTTGGGGCCGGTTATAACCTATTTTCACGTCCCCGAACCCGCCGCAGTCATCAGTATTGCTGAGGTTGCGGCACAATTGGACAATAAAAACGCGGTGGTTCGGCTTGCACCTGTCACTCCGGACGAACGTATTGAGCAGATCACGGCCTGGATCGAAGCAGAAAGCCCCTTCCCCGGCGTTGAATGGGAATGGACCGGGGATCAGGAAGATCAGGCCGAAAGTGCCGCCTTCCTGCAAAAGGGCTTCTCGGCCGCCTTGGGTCTGATGTTCATCATCCTTCTGGCTCAGTTCAACAGCGTCTATAACGCCGTTCTGGTGCTTTTAGCGGTGGTTCTTTCGACCGCCGGCGTGTTGATCGGCATGTTGGTCATGGACCAGCCGTTTTCCATCATCATGACAGGCACAGGAATCGTCGCGCTCGCGGGAATTGTGGTGAACAACAATATTGTCTTGATCGACACGTACCAGGAATATTCAAAGTACATGCCCCGGATCGAAGCGATCATCCAAACGGCAGAAGCCCGCATTCGCCCTGTTTTACTGACCACGATCACCACCATGGCGGGCCTTGCGCCCATGATGTTCGGGTTGTCCCTGGACTTCTTCGGCGGCGGCTATTCCATCGACAGCCCCACAGCGCTTTGGTGGAAGCAATTGGCAACCGCCGTGGTCTTCGGCCTTGGCATCGCAACTGTTCTGACACTGGTTTTCACACCATCCATGCTGGCCCTGCGCATCTGGTCCTGGACCATCCTTGCCGCCGTGCTGAACTGGATTGCCGCACTGACGGGTGGCCGTCGCAGCCAATCCGCACGCGACTGGGCGCAACGCCGCGCAGCCCGCAAGGCCAAATCGACCGAAGTTATCTGGGACGTGACTTCAGACCCAACAGCCCCGGTAAAGTTGAGCCCGGAGTTGCGTGCGGCTGAGTAACTGTCAGGGCTGGGCGCGCACCGCCAGTTTATTGGCACGAGTGCAGGCCCAGAAGCTTGGCAGTTTCCCAATGGCAAGCGGACGCAGACTTGATGAAGGCGACATCAAAAAACGGACCCTGTCAAAACGAAACAACAACGCGTTGTCACCGGTGCCTTAAGCCGCGTCTTCCTCAGAATCCTGCATATGCCAAAGCGTCGCATATCGGCCGCCTTGTTCCAATAATTCGTCGTGGGTGCCTTCTTCGGCAATAACGCCGTGTTCCAACACGACAATCCGGTCTGCATGAGCCACGGTGGACAGACGGTGCGCAATCATCAGAACTGTGCGTCCCTGCCCCATGGCTTGTAGCTCGTTTTGAATGTCAGCTTCGGTTTCAGTGTCCAGGGCGCTGGTTGCTTCGTCCAGCAACAAGATCGGCGGGTTCTTCAAAAGCGTGCGCGCAATGCCGACGCGCTGTTTCTCACCACCTGATAATTTCAAGCCGCGTTCGCCCACGGTTGTTTCATAACCCTCGGGCAGACTTAGAATAAAGTCGTGTATCTTCGCAGCTTTTGCGGCTTCGCGAATTTCGGCTTCGCTGGCCTCGGGGCGACCATAGGCGATGTTATAATGAATGGTATCATTGAACAGAACCGTGTCCTGCGGCACCACGCCAATGGTCGAATGCAGGCTCTTTTGCGTCACCTCGCGCAAGTCCTGCCCATCGATCTTCAACGCTCCACCTGCCACGTCGTAGAACCGAAAGAGCAACCGCCCAATGGTCGACTTGCCGGACCCGGACGGGCCCACAATTGCGACGGTCTTCCCGGCTGGAACCTCTAACGTCACGCCCTTGAGAATGGGGCGCGCGGCGTTATAGCCGAATACGATGTCTTCAAAGCGCACAGCCCCCCCGTTCACCTTCAGATCAGGTGCATTGGGCGCATCCTGCACCTCGGCGGGCTGTTGCAGCAATTCGAACATTTCGCCCATATCGATCAGGGATTGCCGGATTTCACGGTAAACTGTTCCAAGGAAATTCAACGGCATGGTGATCTGGATCATATAGGCGTTGACCATCACGAAATCGCCAACCGTCAGCGTGCCATTCGATACCCCAATCGCGGCCATCACCATGACAACCACCAAGCCGCCAGTGATCAGAACAGATTGTCCGAAATTCAGGAACGCCAGCGAATAGGACGTCTTCAAAGCCGCGGCCACATAGCGCTCCATGGAACCGTCGTACCGGTTTGCCTCACGCTCCTCGGCGCCGAAATACTTGACCGTTTCAAAGTTCAACAGACTGTCGATCGCCTTTTGGTTGGCGTCCGTGTCCTGATCGTTCATTTCCTTGCGGATCTTCACGCGCCATTCGGTCACCTTGAAAGTAAACCACACATAAAGCGCAATCGTCACAACCACGACGGCCAGATACCAAACGTCGAACACAACGGCCAGGATCAGCGCGATCATGACCAGTTCAAGGATCAAAGGGCCGATGGAAAACAGCAAAAACCGCAGCAGGAATTCCACGCCTTTCACACCACGTTCGATGATCCGCGACAGACCGCCGGTTTTGCGGGTGATATGATACCGAAGCGACAGCGCATGAATATGTGTGAACGTCTCAAGCGCGATCATCCGCAAAGCGCGCTGACCAACGGCGGCAAAAACCACATCGCGCAATTGCTGAAAACCAACGTTCATCAACCGGGCCATACCGTAAGCAACCGTCACGCCAACCGCACCCAAACCAAGCGCCCAGGCCGCATCGGTGACGTCACCTGCAAGGATATCAACGGCCGCCTTGTAGAAAAATGGCGTGCCGACGGCGACCAGCTTTGACACAAAAAGCATGAGCAACGCCAATACGACCCGCCGCTTCACCCAAGGCTGATGTGCGGGCCACAAATAGGGCGCAACTTTCTTGATGGTCTTCAGGCCGCTTTTGCGCGCCTCATCGGAGGAGAAACTGTCACTCATAATGGCTTACCTAGGGTCTTCCCAGCCGGAAGGCCAGAACCGCAGGCCCTGTCTTTGCCGCCCCGTGTTTTCAGAACGACAGATCCAAGTGAACTTCATACCTATCCGCGACAGATCGATTGAAAACCCAAAGGTCGGCTCCGGCGTTCAAAATATCCTGTGCGCCGAAGGCGCTCCGTTTACTAGGTCTTACTTAGTCCGGGACAGAAAATATCTGTCCGGGGAAAATCAGGTTCGGGTCGCGAATGCGGTCTGCGTTTGCTTCAAACACGCGCACAAATAACGGGCCTTCACCGTATTTGTCGCGCGCAATGCCCCAAAGCGTGTTGCCGGGTTGAACGGTGATCAGGGACACTGGCGCGAATTCGGTTTTCGGGGCCGTGTCGAGCGCCTGAATGGCCTCGATCGATTCCCGTTGGAACGGCGTTTCCGCGCGCGACACGACTTCGCCTTCCGCATTCAGTTCGTCAACGCGCAAGGTGTAGGTGCCAGTATCCACGTCCGGCAATTCTGTGCGCCATTGTCCGCCCTCGCCGATGTCGGCATCAAGCAAGGGCTGGTTGTTCAAATAAACCCGAACCGAGGATGATCCGGTGGCGCGCCCCGACAGCGAGACTTCGCCCTGATCGTCATAGCTGATCGCATCGATTGAGACATTCGCCATAGCTTCGGGCTGATCGCCCGCGTTCTGCAAGACGCGAACACCGTCTTCATCCGCCAACAATACTGTTGGCGCGGCTGGGGTTCCGGGTTCACTAATCGGGGCGGCGTCGACGGGGGCCGAAACATCAGCCTCTAGATCGACCACCTCGCCGACTGCGGGAGACGACGGTGCACCAGCACTGACACTTGGCTCAACCGCGGCCACATCCGTGTCTTCCGGCTCTGCAACCTCCGACGGGGCGGTTTCTTCCACGGTCTGGGCCGTTTCGCCCTCGCTCGCATCTTCTTCGGGCAATACCGTCGCGATTTGCTCGCCGATGCTTTCGACAACGTTTTCAGCCTGTTCTGCAACGGCTTCTCCGGCCTCGGCCAGATCAGTGGCGGTTTCGGTCGCAGTCTCCAGACCTCCGGCGTCAGTTTGCGCGACGTCTTCCACCGCAGGTTCGCCATTGTCGGACGGCTCGGCTTCGCTTTCCGCAATGACCGTTTCAACTGGTTTTGAACCCTCGGTTGCAGCTTCTGTGCTCGCAGCGCCGGCCTCGCCTTCAGCTTCATCGACGCTGACCGCAGCTTGCTCAACCGCAGCGTCATCGACCACCTTTTCGTTCAGATCGTCGGGTTCAACGTCCGCGATGACCAAAGGTTGTATGGGGGCCAGAATGACCGAAGCCGGAGCTTCGACGATTGTTCCGTCCGCCCATGTTTCGGTCAGTGTCAGCACGCGCGGAACCTCCGATGGCCCGACGTCCGCAAACAGCACAAACCCGCCTGACACATCCGCCGTGGTTTGCCCGACGGCTTCACCGTTCAGAAAAAGCGACATGATCGCACCCGGCACACCGCGCCCGGCTATGACCGTTGAACCGCCCGGTTCGACGCGGACGATGTCGAATGTTGCTTCGCTGGTTAATGGCGCTGGTTCGACGGGATCTGGTGTTTCGGCTGTATCGGCGACGACGTCTTCGGTCGCGTCTTCCGAAGCCTCATTTTCCGGTTCAACCGCCGCAGTCTCGATCTCGGTCTCAGTCCCGGTTTCAGTTTCAGCTTCGGCCTCCGCATCTGGTTGAGGCTCGACCAGCGGTGTTTCAACCTCCTCCTCAACACCGGCAACAGCGTCAGCGCCTTGAACGACAGGTGTCTCATCCGGCAGAACCGCAACTTCCAGGTTCGTTACAGTCTCGGGCGCTGGTTCTGCCGTGTCCACGTCACCGGTTACGGGCGCACGCGCAACGTCCTGACCCGGCTGCTGTAGCATCCAGAACACAATCAGCACCACGGCTGCTGACAAAACGGCAATGATGCCTTTCCAGTACGGCTGCAAAGCTTCTCTCCCCAGGGTCGGATTATTCCCGTTCAACGCTCGCCCCAAACGCGCGCTTGAGAGACCCTATCAACACCGGTAACTAGGGTCAAAACACCATTTCTCAACGGCACCTGATCACATGTCACAGTCAACACTGTCTTTATGCGTCTATTGCGGGGCCCGTCCCGGCGCGAATCCCGCCTATTTAGAGGCCGCAAAGGCGCTCGGGTCGATGATCGCGGCCCGGAATTGGCGCTTGATCTATGGCGCTGGTGACGTCGGGATCATGGGCGCCCTGGCCGATGCCGCCCATGCCAACGGCGCATCAGCCCTTGGGGTGATTCCAACCCATCTTCTGGACCGCGAAGCCCCCCGCGGCGTTTTCGGCGATCGCATTATCACCGAAACCATGCACGAGCGGAAAAAGGTGATGTTTATGAACGCCGACGTCATCGCGGTTCTACCGGGTGGCGCCGGTTCCTTGGACGAGTTTTTTGAAGTGCTGACCTGGGCGCAGCTTGGCTTGCATAACAAGCCGATCTATCTGATTGATATCGAAGGGTATTGGCAATCACTTGTCGCGCTGATTGACCACGTCATTGTCGAAGGTTTTGCCGACACCAACCTTAGAACGTTGTTTCAACTTGTGCCCGATGTGGCGGCGCTTGACGCAAGTCTGGCGCGGTCCTGACGGATTGCGCTTAGGCTGTACAGGCCAAGGGCGCTCCAGATCAAAACCAAAGCGATGCCGTGCCATTTGGTGACGGGTTCGACAAAGATCAGGGCCGCCACCAGAAATTGCAGCGTCGGGTTCAGATATGAGATCAGCCCCACCGTCGACATCTTTTGGCGTTGCGACGCATAGGCGAATAGGATCAGCGGCAAACCGGTCAGCGGACCGCTCAACATCAACAGCCCCCATTGCCTAAAACTTAGCTCAAATGCGCCGGAAAACCCCACGATCCAAAGCAAGGCGAATGGTGACAGCATCCAAACTTCGGCTGTGACGGAAACAGTGGGAGATGTTTTGAGATTTTTCTTCACGATGCCGTACATCGAAAACGTCCCCGCCAGCACAAGACTGATAACAGGGGCCACGCCCAAACCCAGTGTCAGCACAACCACGCCCGTCACCATCAGCCCAAGCGCGATCCATTGAAGGCGTGGAAACCGTTCGCGGAAAAACAAATACCCAAAGGCCACCGAAACCAACGGATAGATGTAATAGCCAAGGCTCGATTCCGTCAGACGTCCGGTTTGGATTGCATAAACAAAGAAGAACCAGTTGAAGCTGACCAAAACCGCGGCCAGAAACGTCCAACCAATCTGAGCGCGGCTTGAAAGCGTTGCATTGATTGCGCCGAACCGTCCCTGAAGGGTCAAAAATCCAGTGAAAAACACCATAGACCAGAAAATCCTGTGAGCGGCGACATCGCTGGCCGGAACATCCAGCAAAAACCCATAGAAGATCGGCTGAAATCCCCAGATTATAGCCGCCAGAACAATGGCGATGGCTCCTTTTGTGGGGTCAGATAACTGGCTCATAAGGCCTCAAAGATCAGAAAGTGCCGAGCGATGTAAGGGGGGCCTGGTGTCACGAAAGCCTTTCATGGCCGTCTTGGAAAATCCAATAAAGAAGGCGAGGGCAATCCCATTTTGGGACTTTCGGTTTCCGACTTTGGTATTTTCGCCTTTGTACATTTATGGCCCAAGCGCGCGCCTCATATGGCCCGTAAAAAAGGCCCGCCATTTCTGACGGGCCTTTCGAATGTCACGACAGAAACGCTCACATGCGGGATGCGACGTTTTCCCAGTTCACCAGATTATCAAGGAAGTTCGACAAATAGGCCGGACGCTTGTTGCGGAAGTCGATGTAATAAGAATGTTCCCAAACATCGCAGCCCAAAAGCGCGGTCTGGCCGAAGCACAATGGATTCACGCCATTTTCGGTCTTGGTCACAGCCAGGCCACCGTCAGCATTTTTAACCAACCACGCCCAGCCAGAGCCGAACTGACCAGCACCGGCCGCAGAAAACTGCGATTTGAACTCATCGACCGATCCGAAGCTATCGGTGATCGCGCTTTCCAGCTCACCCGGCATCGCAGAGCTACCCGGCCCCATCATCTCCCAGAATTGGTTGTGGTTCCAAAGCTGGCTGATGTTGTTGAAGATGCCATTTTGCGCCACGGAACCGTTATCGTAGGTGCCCGCGATGATCTCTTCCAAGGATTTGCCGTCCCACTCGGTGCCCGCAATCAACTTGTTGCCATTGTCGACATAAGCCTTGTGGTGCAGGTCGTGGTGGTACTCAAGCGTTTCGGCGCTCATGCCTTTGCTCGCTAAAGCGTCATGTGCGTAAGGAAGATCAGGAAGGTCGAATGCCATGAATAGGGCCCTCTCGGTTGGGGAATTTATCTAGGTTCTTACCTGTGGCGGTTCCGAGCCGGGGTCAAGTGTTTCTAAACGTCTACGCCACTGCCAATTCTTTTATCGCGCGCAGGTTTTGCTGGATGGTCGCCAGTGGAACGCTTGAACGGCACAATATCTGTAGCCCCACGTATTGCGTTAACAAAAGGTGTGAAAGCGCTGTGCGATTATTTGATCTGTCGGTCTTTTCAAGCGCCACTCCGAAGGCGACGCGTAATTTCTCCAAGGCTTGCACCGCAACTTCCGAAATCTCGGCATCAAAAGATGCGGGTCCAGCAACGGCAGAACACAAAAGACAACCACGTCTATCGCCTGCGGCATATGCCTCTTCGATGGAGGCAAAGAGCGACAGGATATTATCCCAACCGTCGCTACCTTCTTGAGTCAAGAGTGCAACTGCCTGACCAACGGTTTGTTTTTCGTAAGTGTTTAACACCTGAAGATAAAGCGACCGCTTGTCTTTGAAGGCCTTGTATAGGCTTCCACGCGTCACCCCCATGCCATTCAAAAGATCGGGCAAAGACGCGTCGCCAAAGCCTTTTTCCCAAAAGACGGTGATCGCGTTTTCCAGCGCGATATCCAGATCGAATTCTCTTGGTCGTGCCATGGAGCTTTTTAACCGACTTTCTTTTAGTTGGAAACCAATCGGTACATAATCACGGAAACGTGTTTCGAACCATTTGGTTCCTATTGCTATCACAGGTGCATCAAATGCCCTCACGGGCACTTTAACCGAAACAACCTCATAGGAAGATCGTCTCATGCACATCATCACTTCAAAGGCCGCCGCATTCATCGCCGCCGCTCTCATTGCGTTCAGCGCTGTGCCTGCCGCTGCCGGGCAATCGGTTATCTCAGGAAGCTTCAAAGGCGAAAGCGATCACATCACCACGGGCGGTGTTCAGATCGTGAAAACAGCAGATGGCGGAGCCGTCGTTATTCTGGATTCGGATTTCAGTCTGGATGGCGCACCTGATCCCCGCGTCGGGTTTGGATCAGACGGCGTTTACGTTGAAGCCAGCGATCTGGGCGAACTTCAAAATATCTCGGGATTGCAAGTCTATGTGGTTCCACCCTCGATCAACGTCGATGACTTCAACGAAGTCTACATCTGGTGCAAGAAATTCGCTGTGTCTTTAGGCGTTGCAAGCCTGAACTAAAGCGCACTTTGAAACCCACGATGGCGCCTCCCGGCCATCGTGGGTTTTTTGTTGTCAGCCGAAATATCCAACGGCGCTGCCCGGCTCGGATACCTTTGACAACAGATCAAAAACGTATCCCCCAACCGACCGAAAACAGATCAGCGTCGCGTCGGTATCGCTGGAAAACCAAAACGCGACAGGGACTTGGGCCAATCTGGTTCGCCGCACCATTCCAACGGGCAAGGCCGATGGGCGCAAATCGGCGGGCGATAGTTTTGCCAGGACGTCACGGATCGCACCGCCCTGCCCGGTCAGTCGAAACACGCAGCGCGCATCCGACACATTGATCGCCAAAGCATGGGCCGACGCCAAGGCGTCGCCCAAAGATTGCGCCTGAGCTTCGGCATCGTCGTAATCGCACAGGATCATCACTTCGTCCGGCGACATCCAAAGCGTGGTTGTTCCGTCACCGCTGGCAATCTGATTGGCATCCGGCACCACCAGCCCGACATCCACCAATCCGGTCATCACGGTCGCACTGGCAAAATTCGCACGCAGGGTCACCATGCCAGTCGGTCCCGCATCTGCGATGGTGATCTGACCGGTAATGCTTTGGCCATCCAAGGCGGTCACGGGATCAGACATTTTGCTTTTCTCCGTCCGGGTCATAGAACACCGGACTGACGATGCGAGCCTCCTGCGGGCTGCCGTCCAGTGCGGGAAAGTTCACCACTTCGCCCATCCGGTCCGGGCCCCGTTCGACCAGACCCATAGCAATGCCGCGCCCAAGCGTGGGCGAATGATAGGATGACGTCACGCGGCCTTGGGTATTCCTTTGACCATTCACGGTGTCGCCTTCGTCCACCGCATAGGCGCCATCCGGCAACACGGAACCATCCAGCGTTTCCAGCCCAACCAGTTTCCAGCGCAAGGGGTCGGTCATATGGGATCGCATCTGTGCGCGCTTGCCCAAGTAATCGTCTTTCTTCTTCGAGATCGCCCAGTTCAGCCCCAAGTCCTGCGGGATCACCGTGCCGTCGGTTTCGTCACCGATCATGATAAACCCTTTTTCGGCGCGCATGATGTGCAAGGCTTCGGTGCCATAGGGCGTGATGCCGTGAGGATTGCCCGCCTCCAACATCATGTCCCAGAATGCGCGACCATGGTTGGCAGGCACGGCAATTTCATAGGACAACTCGCCCGAAAACGAGATGCGGAAGACCCGTGCGGGGATGCCGCCCAGCGATCCTTCGACCCAACCCATAAACGGCAATCCGTCTTTTGACAGATCGAAACTCGCACTGACCGCGTCCAAAACCTCTCGGGCTTTCGGTCCGACCACACCGATTTGCGCAAACTGTTCGGTGACATTGGCCACATAGACTTTCCAATCCCACCATTCGGTCTGAAGCCATTCTTCCATTGCACCATGAATGCTGTCTGCCCCGCCCGAAGTGGTGTGACACAGCCAGGTGTGTTCATCGATCCGAGCAACCACACCGTCGTCGATTAGAAATCCGTTTTCAGAACACATCAACCCATAGCGGCATTTGCCCACCTTCAATGTCGACATCATATTGGTGTACAGCATATCCAGAAACCGGCCCGCATCCGGCCCTTTCACAATCAGCTTCCCAAGGGTCGAGGCATCGAGCAAACCAACGCTTTGACGCGTTGTCGTCACTTCGCGTGCAACCGCATCCTCAACGCTTTCGCCGGATTTCGGAAAGGCATAGGGCCGCCGCCACTGACCCACGGGTTCAAAATGCGCGCCATTGGCTTCGTGCCAATCATGGATCGGGGTCTTGCGGATCGGTTGGAACAACGCGCCCTGCGCTTCGCCAGAAATCGCGCCCAAGGGAACGGGCGTATAGGGCGGACGGAAGGTTGTCGTGCCAACATCCGGGATTGCAACACCAAGCGACTTGGCCAGAACAGCCAGCCCGTTGATATTGCTTAATTTCCCTTGATCCGTGGCCATTCCAAGCGTGGTGTACCGTTTGGTATGCTCAACGCTTTCATAGCCTTCCTGTGCGGCCAGTTCGACATCAGACACTTTGACGTCGTTCTGAAAGTCCAGCCACGACTTGGCGCGTTTTTCATAAGGCGCGTTTTCCGGCATTAACCAGATGGGCGCGGTCACTTGACGGCTTTCGGGTTCAGCCCTTGGTGCAGGACCACGGGCCTTGTGCCCCAAAGCCATCGCGGCCGCTTGACCGGTTCTGTTGGCGTCAACCAAAGCGTCTTCTGTCGTCAAAGCCCCGCTTGCCGTGCCAGCCGTGCGAACAAAAACCTCGCCGGATGCGCCTTTTGGCGCGCGATCAGGATCGGGGCGAAAATGCGCATCCGCCTCATCCCACGTCAGCTTGCCGCCTGCATGGCTCCACAGATGGACAACGGGCGACCAGCCGCCCGACATCGCAACGCAATCCGCTTCGATCGCCTCATAATCCGCGCCGTCGCTATCCTGCGCGCAGACATGCACCACCTCAACGCGGCCCTTGCCAATAACGCTTGCAATGCCGCGTCCGGTGATCACGCGAATACCCGCCGCGCGGGCGTCTTCGTCCAAGGCTCCGGTTGCGTCTTCGCGCGCATCCAGAATGGCAGGCACCTCAAGCCCGGCGGCCTTCAACGTCAAAGCGGTGCGGTACGCGTCATCGTTGTTGGTAACCACAACCGTACGCTTGCCGGGCGCGACGCCAAAATTCACGATGTAATCGCGCACAGCGCTGGCCAACATCACCCCCGGCAAATCGTTGCCTGCGAAACTCAAAGGCCGTTCAATGGCACCCGTCGCTGTGATGATCTGAGCTGCGCGTACTTTCCACAGCCTTTGACGGGGGCCAGCCTTATCCGGCGCATGATCGCTTATACGTTCCGACAACAAAGCATAGCCGTGATCGTAAACACCCGCCCCCATACAACGGTTGCGCATCTCGACGTTCGGCATTGCCTGCAAGGCCGATACAACCTGCGTCACCCATGCATTAGGCGCCATGTCGTCAATCTGGGGCCCATCCACCGGCGCACGCCCGCCCCAATGCGCGGTCTGTTCGACCAGCAACACTTGTGATCCGGCCTCGCCCGCCGCCATCGCCGCCGTTAGCCCGGCGATACCACCACCGACAACCAAAACGTCCGTTGTGACGTTGAAATGCTCATAATGATCCTTGTCGCGTCGCTTCGGTGGCTTACCCAAGCCGGCGCTTTCACGAATGAAGGGTTCATAGACATGCTTCCAGAATGACCGCGGCCACAGGAACATTTTGTAATAAAATCCAGCTGGTAAGAAGCGCGACAGGCGCGCATTTATCGCGCCGATGTCAAATTCCAGCGATGGCCAGTGGTTCTGGGTTTCCGCCTCCAGCCCCTCGAACAATTCGGTCGTCGTGGCCCGCGCATTCGGTTCATAGGAATGATCGCGCCCAAGCCCCACCAAAGCGTTCGGTTCTTCGGCACCGCTGGCCACAACGCCGCGCGGTCGATGATATTTGAACGACCGCCCCATCAGCATCTGATCTTCGCCCAAAAGGGCCGAGGCCAGTGTATCGCCTTCAAAGCCGCGCATGGTGCGCCCGTTGAACGCAAAACTTACGGGATTGGCGCGGTTGATCAAACGCCCGCCTGACGACAATCGATGGCTCATGAACTCGGCTCCCAACCGGGTACTTTGGCGGCAATCGCATCCAAAATGTCGGGCGGCGGCTCAGTGACCTGCGCAGGATAGGTTCCGAAAACCTCCAGCGTCACAGTATGGCGCGCGGCATGAAACCACTTGCCGCAGCCATAGGCATGACGCCAACGCTCGAAATGCACACCGCGCGGGTTCTTTCGCCGGAACAGATAGCCCTCAAAATCGGCGTCGCTTGCATCGGGGCCAAACCGCGTCAAATGCGCTTCGCCGCCCGGCTGCAATTCGGTTTCATCGCACGCCACGCCACAATAAGGACAGCTCAAGATCAACACGGGCGCACCCTCAGACCTGTTTCAAACAGGATTGAACCGCAGCCAAAGCCGCGCGGTAGTCCCACAAAGGCACAGCCAGACTGTCCGTGTCACCAACCTTGATCACCATGGTGTCACCGCTTTTGACCAGCGTTTCGTGGGTTTGGATTTCATCAAGCGTTTCGAAAGGAAACATAAAGTCCCCGTCCCGCGTTTCGGTTTCGCGCGAGAGCGTTTCCACACCATCGACGCTGAGATTGACCACGACGCTCTCGACACTAAAGACGGATTCCACATAACCCGCTACATGCCAGCGTTGACCGGCCTGCGCCTGATAATAGGTGTAAAGCATCTCGTCGCCGTTTTCGGATGGCAATTGGATCGCCGCAAAGCACACCGCAGAATCTTCGACCTGCGCGATGTTGTATCCCGAGACTTCTGCAAATGGCGTCACTTGGGCAAACGCCGGCGTGCCCATGCCCATGCCAAGCGCGACAATGACGGCAGCCCGAAGGCCGCCGCCAGTTGAACGATCGTATGATTTGTTATTGGTCGAGGGTTTGCGGAACCACTGTGGTTGCTGGCGCAGGTGCGGCAGGGGGCGCCAAATCTGTGCCATCTTCAACAGGGCCCGCTGTGCCAATCGCGATAAGCGCGACCAGTGCCACAAGCAGGACAAGCGCCCAAATCCAAGCGCTGCTCGAAGACTGTGAGTAATCCACCGTGCCCCGGTGTTGATCGGCACGTTTTGGATCGCGGTAAGAGTAGTAGTCTGACATTGTCTGTGCTCCTCTCTATGGAATTGAGAGAAACATGGTGCAGCAGTAAGATCATGCATTGTCTTCGGATGTCCTTTAATTCGGCCAAAACCTGCGGATTTGGCAGTGCGCAATGCGCTGGTTCCAGCCGAGCCGTCAATGGGAAGCTGGCCGAAATCGCTGGAACAGATTGTTTCCATACAGCTACTCAATAGCGGGTAATTAGTTCCCATATAGAAACTATCGACCGGGCCCGACACGGTAAGGCGACAGTGATGAGTGAGCTTTGTGTGTGTGTGGATGGCTGTGTTGGGCTCGGTCGGTGTTATTTGCAAAAAGATCCTTCCCCGATGTTTTGTATTGCAACAAAGGGTTGCGCTTGAACCGCGGGGTGGGCGTTTGCGCCCGCCCCCGGGGGCGGTTTGGGCGCAATCCGTCCCGCTACGCGGAACGGTACCAACTTGCATGTAAAATTTTAGCATTTTCCACCCGTAAGCGAATGGGCGTTAGCGAGTTCATTAGGATCAAAAAACCGATTCCATCGCGGGCTTTGGACAAGACACTCCATAGTTAAATCTATACGTCCCGCGAGAACCATGTTGGTAAAACCATCGCTTGGCTCCTTCTTTGAAAGAAGTCGATGCGCGGTTTCAAATCCACCATACGCCGCAAGCATCTGGCGGAATCGGGTTGGATTGTATTCGACTTCAGCCTTGGATCTATCGGCCATATCACGAAGAACCGCAGCAAATTCATTTTCGTCTTTTTTCGTGGGTATATCAGCCATCAATGCGCCACCCCCGCAGCCACGCTTTCATCAATGAACCGCCCTTCGCGGAACCGATCCAGTCCGAACTCTGCCGTTAACGGGCTTTCGCCCTTGGCCATAAGCTCGGCAAAGCCCCAACCGGATCCCGGGATCGCCTTGAAGCCGCCCGTACCCCAACCGCAGTTGATGAACACACCTTCAACCGGCGTCTTTGACAGGATCGGCGAACGGTCCCCTGTGATATCCACGATCCCGCCCCATTGCCGCAACATCTTCAGCCGCGAGATCATCGGGAAGGTTTCGCACAAAGCGCGCACGGTTTCTTCGATGTGATGGAACGAACCACGTTGGGTATAGTTGTTGAACCCGTCCGTACCGCCGCCAATCACCATCTCACCTTTGTCGGATTGGCTCATATACCCATGCACGGTGTTGGCCATCACAACCACATCCATGCAAGGTTTCACCGGCTCAGACACCAAAGCCTGAAGGGCGACGCTGTCAATCGGAAGCCGGAAGCCCGCCATATCGGCCACATGGCCCGAATGTCCGGCAACCACAATCCCAAGCTTGGCACACTCAATGTCACCCTTGGTGGTGCTGACGCCGACAACCTTGCCACGTTCCGTGCGAACGCCCGTCACCTCGCATTGCTGAATGACATCCATGCCCATTTCGGAACATTTCCGCGCGTACCCCCAAGCCACCGCATCATGGCGTGCTGTGCCGCCGCGTGGTTGCCACAAGGCCCCCAGAACGGGATATCGCGGACCGCGAATTTCCATGATCGGGCACAGCTCTTTCACACGTTTGGGGCCAACAAATTCGGTCGACACACCTTGCAACGCATTGGCATAGGCCGTGCGCTTATAGCCACGGATCTCGTGTTCTGTCTGGGCCAGCATCAGCACGCCGCGCGGTGAAAACATAACGTTGTAGTTCAATTCCTGGCTCAGATCCTCGTAAAGCCCCCGCGCCTTTTCATAGATCGCCGCCGATGGGTCCTGAAGATAGTTCGACCGAATAATCGTCGTATTCCGCCCGGTATTGCCGCCGCCCAACCAACCTTTTTCAAGAATGGCGACGTTTTTCAGCCCGTGGTTTTTGCCCAGATAATACGCCGTGGCCAGCCCATGCCCGCCAGCCCCGATAATGATCGCATCATAGCGCTTTTTCGGCGCAGGGTTGCCCCAGGCGCGGGTCCAGCCGGAATGGTCCCGAAATGCCTCGCGGGCGATGGCAAAAACTGAATAGCGGCCCATGGCTTTCCCACTCGATTGGCTGCACCTTTGCGTCGTGTAAGGATCAGCGCTGGTTATCTGTCCTAGACTTTCGCAAATTCCACCTGCCGACAAGCGGCACCACATCGCATTTTCGCGACACTCACACCTTCGCGACCCCCCTTTCCGTTCCCGACAAGGCGCATTAAGTGAGGGGTATGGTATTTTGGATCGTAGCAGTACTGATTTCAGGGATTGTAGCCGCGTTGATGCTGCTGGCCCTTTGGCGCGGCCGCCCCGGGGAAATCAGCGCCTCGATGTCAGACTTATCCGTCTACCGCGATCAACTGGACGAAGTCGAACGCGACCGCGCCCGTGGCGTTTTGAACGATGTCGAAGCCGAAGCCGTTCGGCTGGAAGTGTCGCGCCGATTGCTTGAGGCCGACAAACGGGTCGAAACAGCAACAACCGCCAAACAAGGAGGTCGTGGGTTCGCCGTTGTTTTGATCCCCGTCGTACTTCTGATCGGGGGTTTTGGGCTTTACTCAACACTCGGCGCACCAGGGGTCCGCGACCTGCCTATCGCAACACGGCTGGCCAACATCGAAATTGCCGTCGCCAATCGCCCCAGCCAAACCGAAGCCGAAACTGCCGCCAAAGACCTTTTGCCCACTCCACCTGAAGTCGAAGACGGCTTTATGGAACTGATGGACGAGTTGCGCACTGTCCTGGCCGACCGCCCGGATGATATTCCTGGACTGATGCTCTTGGCCCGAAACGAGGCGCGCCTTGGCAATTTCGTTGACTCCCGCAAGGCACAGGAACATTTGATCGCTGTCAAAGGCGAAGACGCCACCCCGAACGATCTGGCCGTAGCGGTTGAAACCATGACCTTTGCCGCAGGTGGGTATATCTCGCCCGAAGCCGAAACCTATTTGCGCCGTCTTCTTGCCGCAGACCCGCAGAACGGATTTGGCCGCTATTTCCTTGGCCTGTTCCACGCTCAAAGCGGCCGCCCTGATCGCACATTCCCGATCTGGCAACGCTTGCTGGATGAAAGTCGTTCAAACGCGCCATGGGTTCAAACAATCCGCGCCGAAATGCCCGCAATCGCCGCCAATGCCGGCGTCAACTATCAACCGCAAGAGCTTCGTGGTCCCGATGGTGACGCTATCGCTGCCGCCAGTGAGATGAGCGAAGAAGACCGCCAAAACATGATCCGCGGCATGGTCGACGGGCTTTCAGAACGCCTTGCAACCGAAGGCGGCTCGCCCGAAGAATGGATGCAACTTGTTCGCGCGCTGACCGTTTTGGGCGACGAAGATCGTGCGCGCCTGATCTATAACGAAGCCAAGCAGGTCTACGGTGAAAGCGAAGATGCCATGCGTTTCATCTTTCGCGCCGGGATCGACGCAGGCCTTGAATAATGGTCCTCGATGACATCGCAGACTTCGCAGAACACCTGCCCCGCGCAGGCGCTCTGACCGGGTTGGACTTGGGTACAGTCACCATTGGCGTTGCGGTTTCGGACGGGTTGCGGTCCGTGGCCAGCCCGATTGAAACCATCAAACGCACCAAGTTCGGCAAGGACGCCGATGCGCTTCTGGCCATCTGCACCAACCGCGACATCAAAGGCATCGTGCTTGGTTTACCCCTGAATATGGACGGCTCGGAAGGCCCGCGCTGCCAGGCTACCCGTGCCTTTGCCCGCAACCTGTCGGCCCGCACAGACCTGCCGATTGCATTCTGGGACGAACGTCTGTCGACGGTCGCTGCCGAACGCGCGTTGCTGGAAGCCGACACATCCCGCAAGCGCCGCTCGGAAGTCATCGACCACGTGGCTGCCAGTTATATCCTGCAAGGCGCGCTGGATCGCCTTGGCCATCTGGAGGCAACATGAGCGACGACATCTGGAAGCGCGACGAAATCGAAAGCCCCTGCGTCAACATCTGCCTGATCCATCCGGATGCCAAAATCTGCGTGGGTTGTCATCGAACGGGCGAAGAAATCACCATCTGGAGCAAACTTTCGCCCGACGCCCGCCGCGCCGTCATGGAAGATCTTCCCACCAGAAAATCCCTCCTCCCCGGCCGCCGAGGAGGCCGCAAAGCACGCATCGGAAAGTGACGCGGCTGATGGATTTGCGCTGCGCTGCGCTGCCGAAATTCGCGTTAGAATTTCGAATGTCGGCATTGCGGCTGTGATTTCAACGGATCGCCGCAACACAGGCTTCAAATTTCTCTGCCGGGTTTTGGTATTGCAAGGTTTTCTCGGGCGATCGTTTAGTTGGCGGGCGACTGCACTCAGTTTGGCTTAGCTAAAGCCCGATATGTCAATGCCTTTGGGGAAGAACTGGCGAAGCAACCGGTTGGTGTTTTCGTTGCTGCCCCTTTGCCAAGGAGACTGAGGATCGCAAAAATAGACGTCGATTTTAGGTGCCAAGGTGAACGTCGCATGTCCGGTCATCTCCGAGCCTCGATCCCATGTCAGCGAGCGATAGAGCTATTTGGCTAAGTCTCAGGTTAAAAGCGGGACGCTTTGGGGGCCATTCAAAGCGCTAAGCCTGTCGTTTGAACAGCTCTACCCTGTGGGTTTGCGAATTTCTTTGTGGGAATGATTGGGATGGATTCGAGGAACGTTTTTTGCTTAAGCGCTTGAGCTCGCCCATTTTCGGTCAACGGAGGGTCCTTGCGTCCCTGAGACTTTCCTTACTGGTTCCAAATCGTTTCGTCATGCCTCAAAACGTATAGGTCTGGATGCTCCAAAACGATGAGCCTTTTAATTTGGCGGTCGTTGTTTTTTATCCTAAAACCCAAGGACTGCAAAGTCCCGGGCCTAAAAAACCATGACCAGCTTCTGTCTTAACCCGCCAGCACCTTCATGACGGAACGGGCGGCGCGGAGGCCGGGGGGGGCTTGGCCTTCGCCCAGAGTTTCCATGGCTTTGGCCATTGCGTCTTTTTGGGCGGATTGGGCACTTTTGTTGGTGAGAAGGTCTTTCAAAGCGTTTGCGATGGCGTCCGGTTTACAGGCGGGGCCCAGGAACTCAGGCACGGTTTTGGTTTCGGTGATCAGGTTGATCAGTGTCACGGTGTCGATTTTGACCATGCGCGACATGATCTGCCATGTGAGCCAGCTCATGTCATAGGCGATGACCATAGGCGTTCCATTGGCAGCCAGTTCCAGCGACACGGTGCCAGAGGCGGCCAAGGCAACATCAGCGGCTTTGAAAGCGGCGGCTTTGCGGGTTTCGGCGTTTGGATCGTCGCGGGGGTCGAGAACGGTAAGATTTGCCGGCCAGTTTTGGGTGGCTTCGATCACCGCCGAGGCGACGGGGGCCGCGGCGGGAACCACAACATGGGCCTTCGGGTGTTGCGCGATTGTGTGGCGAAGCGCTTCGCCGAAAGTTGGGGCAAGGCGCGCAACTTCGTTTCGCCGCGATCCCGGCAGAACAAGGATCATGGGCGCGTCGTGGATGCCTGTTTCCTGACGGAAGGTTTGGGCGTCTTGATCCGTGGCGCGGGGCGCTGCGACGACAGGATGGCCGGTGAAATCGCAGGTCATGCCTGCGGCCTCCATGAAAGGTGGTTCGAACGGCAACAGGGCCAGCACGTGGTCGATGTGGCGGGCCATCCTGTTGGCGCGCCCTGCCCGCCAGGCCCAAACGGACGGGGCCACATAGTGGATGGTTTTGATGGTCGGGTTTTGCGCGCGCACGGCTTTGGCGAGGCGGAGCGAGAAATCCGGCACGTCAATGGTGATCAATGCGTCCGGTTGCCAGTTCAGGCAATCTGCCGTGGCTTCATTCAAACGGCGTTTGAGTTCGGGGTATTTTGGCAGCACTTCGGTCAGGCCCATGACGCTGAGATCATCCATGGGAAAGAGGCTGTCCATGCCTTCGGCTTGCATTTCGGGGCCTGCAACGCCTTTCAGGTCCAGCGTTGGATCGAGCGTTTTCAATCCTTTGATCAGGGCTGCGCCGAGCTTGTCGCCTGAGGGTTCACCGGCCAAAAGATAAAGCTTCATTGCGGGCCTGAGGATTGCGCATTTGAGAAAGGGTGAAAGCCCATCAGTCTTTGACCCAGAGGTAGAGGCCTTTGTCGTCGGCTTGTGCGATGGTTTCTGTGCGGTCAAGAAGAAGAACACCGCCCTTTTGCAGGATCACACCATCGAGGCCTGCGGCATGTGCATTCACAATGGTTTTGGGGCCGATGGTGGGCAAGTCGACGCGGCGGTCCTGGATTGGTTTGGGCGCTTTGTAAAGGAAACCACCCTTGCCGTCCGGTCTGTCGGCAAGGCTGTTCAGCATCCAATCGGTGCCAAAAAGGGCTTCGACAGCAATGGGATGGCCGCGATGAAGGACGCAAGCCTGACCCAGATCAGCGTCCCCCATGGCGGCAAGGAGCGTTTCGGCGCGCGAAACGCTGGATTTGTCGTGGGCATTGGGGGCTGCTTTGGTCAAGACACCCATGGGTGGCAAAAGATCCGGCGCGACCTCGTGGGCGGCCTGGATGGTAAAGCCCGTTTCTTCGAAGATACCCAATACGATGTCGAGCGCGGCACCGTCACCGCTTTGGATCGCCGTCACGAGGCGCCGGACGTAAGGCAGGCTTTCGGGTTCGACATCCTTTGGATTCAGATCGGGCCGGGTTACACCGCCCGCAAAGCAAAGCTGGGTGACGCCTTTGGTTTTCAGTGTGTCGATAAAGCTTGCGATATGTGAGAGGCGAAAAGTATGATCGGTTGCAACTTCGGGCGTTGTGCCTTCGACGCCGGCAACCAGCGGTTTGGTCTGAAGTGCTTCGATCAGGTGGCGCGGAAGGTTTCCGTTTCCGACGACAAGGCCCAGCACCTTAACGTTCCGGCGTCAGGTATTGGCGGTCGGTGGCGCCAAGAACGAAATCAACGATATGGCGGACGTAATCGCTTTGGGCTTCGTCGCCCAACCGACGGGCGCGATCCTGAAAGGCACCCTCGCCCTGCGCCAACATTTGAAAGGCCGCACGAAGTGCTGTGATGTCTTCGCGGGCCACACCGCGCCGTTTCAACCCGACAAGGTTCAACCCGTCAAGCTGACCGCGCGGACCTTGCACCAATCCGTAAGGGATGACGTCGTTGGTCACCATGGTCACAGCGCCGATAATGGCCCCCTGACCCACACGCACAAACTGATGAATGCCCGAGAGCCCGCCAATGATCACATCGTCTTCGACCACACAATGCCCGGCAATCGCGCCCTGGTTGGCCACAATCACCCGGTCGCCGACAACGGCGTCATGCGCCACATGAGCGCCCGTCATGAACAGGCAATCGTCGCCGACTTTGGTCAATCCGCCACCGCCTTCGGTGCCGGTGTTCATTGTGACACCTTCACGGATGCGGTTTCGCTTGCCGACGGACAGGCGACTGGCCTCGCCCTTGAACTTCAGATCCTGAGGTATTTCACCGATCACAGCGCCGGGGAAAATCACCGACTCGGATCCGATATCCGTGCGCCCGGTTATGACGGCGTGGGATTTGACTTCGACCGCGTCAGCCAAAACCACGTTCGGACCAATAAGTGAAAATGGGCCAATAATGACGTCTGCGCCGATCTGTGCCCCGTCTTCGATCACGGCCGAGGCGTGAACCGAGGCTGAGCGGTCAATGCTCATTTCGGAAGATCCATCATAGCGGTGAATTCGCATTCACACGCCACTTCGCCCTCGACCGTAGCGACGCCTTTGAACTTCCAGACTTTGCCGCCGCCCCGAAGTTTGGTGACGTCCATGCGAAGGGTATCGCCGGGGATGACCTTGCGGCGGAATTTTACGCCGTCCATGGCCATGAAATAGATTGCGATGTTCTTATCGGCCAGACCAAGGCCAACCCCTGCGATGACAGCGCTGGTCTGGGCCATGGCTTCGACCATATAGACGCCCGGAAAAACCGGTTCGCTTGGAAAGTGGCCGGTGAACTGAGGTTCGTTCATTGTGACATTCTTGATACCCACGCCGCGGTCCGTGCCGTCAATGTCGATGACCTTGTCGACCAATAAGAATGGATACCGGTGCGGGATGATCCTCTGGATCAATCCGATGTCTGCTGATTTCAATGCTTCGCCCATGCTCGCGCCCTTTTTTACTTGGGTATCAAGGCAGAGACTGTGCTGCAAGTATTGGCAACGGATTGGGCAATTGCGTGCAACGCGTTATTCTTGGGCCGCTTCCGCATCATTGATGCGTTTAATGGCTTCATCTGTGATGTCGATGCTTCCGGCTGACAGGTAAACATCCCGGCGGTCGATGACCAGCAAGGCCCCACGTTCGCGGACGATTTCCGAGATGATACTGGCGGATTCGCGCACGAATGTGTTGCGGGCTTCTTCTTGTGCCCGGTTCAATGCGCGTTCTTTGTCGTCCTGTTCGGCGCGCAAAGTTTGGACACGTTGGTCGAACTCATTGGCCAAGGTGCGAAATTCATCCGGTGCCAGATCTGGGCGCTTTTCGGTCAGTGCCAATTCTTCGGCAATCAGGTCTTCTTCGATGGTTTTGTTTTCCGCCGCCAGAGTCTTGGCGCGTGTTTCAAGCGCTTCCAGAACCGAAGCGCCAAGCCTTGTTTCCACCAAAAGCCGATCCTGATCGATGGTCAGGATTTGCGAGGATTGTGCGAAAACCGCCTCAGACGTCAGTGCCGTCAAGCAGGCAACGACCAGTGACCAAAGCCTAAAATTCGGTCGAGATCGTGATGTCGAAGACATTGGTTTCATCTAGATCGTTCTCTAATAGCGGGGTGGCAAAGTTCATCCGCAAAGGCCCGATTGGAGTGGTCCAAAACAGTGAGAACCCAATCGAGGCGCGAAGATCGAAATCATCGTCGACGACAGCGGCTCCGATTGTGTTGTCCAAGTCCCAAAGTGATGCAAAATCAAGAAATACACCGCCGGCGAGGCCAAATTCTTCGGGCAAGCCCAAGGGGAAGTCGGCTTCGAACCGGGCAGATACAAAGGCATTGCCGCCCAGGACATCGCCTGACGCGGACCCTGTGTCGCGCGGGCCGACGCCACGTGACGAAAAGCCCCGTAACTGGCGCGTTGACAGGAAGAAACGGTCAGTCACCCGGCTCACGCCGCCGCCGAAAGTGTTGATCAAGCCACCCTCGAAAATCGCCCGCACGGTGACTTCTTCGTTGAAGACATCGCGTTGTGCGACCGCAAGCGCCGTCGTGCGCAGGAATTCGATGTCACCGCCCAATCCGGCCAGTTCCTGACCGAAGGTTAGGCGAACGCCACGATCCGGGTTCAAACCACCTCGTAACAGATCCAGCGTATAGCTGTAGCCGATTGAGCTGCGGAACTCTTCGCCTTCTTCGGCAAAAATAATCGGTGAGCTGCCTGCTTCAATGTCTGAAATATCATCGAGCGCTGCCTCGTAAAAAACGGTCAGGCGGGAGTTTTCGCCCAATGGGAAGGCGAAACGCGGTCGGATGCTGACGACTTCGGTGTTAAAACTGGATTCGTCAAAAGACGTTCGGACACTGGAAACATCCAGTCCAAACAGCAGGTCCCGGCCCAGGAAGGCCGGTTCCGAAAAGGAAAATGCAGTACGCGATGTGTCTGAACCGGATTGAACTTCCAAAGACACGGCCTGCCCGCGACCAAGAAAGTTCCGTTCTGAAAAGTTGATGAGAAGTGCGAAGCCGTTTTCATCGTTGAACGATCCGCCAAATGTCAGGCTGCCGGTTGGTTGTTCTTCGACATCAACATCGATAATCACACGATCTGCCGAAGTTCCGGCCCGCGAATCCACACCCACATTGCCAAAGAACCCAAGGGCACGGATGCGTTCGGCGGCATTGCGGATTTCGCGCGCGTTGAACGGATCGCCTTCGACCGAGTTGAACTGGCGTCGAATAACGCGGTCAAGCGTGGTCTGGTTGCCCTCGATATCGATGCGTTCCACAAATATCCGTGGGCCCCGCACCAGCGCGAATTCGATGTCCAGCGTCAGATCGCGGTTGTTTCTGGTGACACGGGGACTGACGCGCAAGAACTCAAGTCCTTGGGTCAACGCCAATTGTTCCAACCGCGAGATCTGTTCTTCGATCAAGGTGGGTGACCAAGTTTGGCCCGCCCGGATGCGCAGTGCATCGCGGTATTCAGCGATATCGACGTTCGGAAACTCGCTAGATACCGAGACGCCACCGATCTTGTATCTCTGACCTTCACGCAATTTGAACATCACGAAGGTTGCGTTGCGTTCGCGGGCAAGTTCGGTCGTCACTTCAAGGATCTCAAAATCCACGAAGCCCCGCGCGCGATAAAAATCTGTCAGTAACTGTCGGTCGAACTGAATTCGCTCGGGCACAAAGGTGTCTTGGCCAATAAGCGCACGCAGGAGCGAGGCCTGTTTGGTTCCGATCACACGCCGTAGACGACGATCCGAAAAGGACCGGTTACCAACAAAGCTGATGCGTTCGTTTTCGACGACTTTGCCTTCGCTGACTTCAAAGACCAGATCGACGCGGTTGTCGGACCGTTCGATGATACGGGGCGTCACACGGGCCGCCTGTCGCCCGGCAGCCGAATAGGCGTCAGAAATTGCTGAGGCATCTGCGGTGGCCGTGGTGGGTGAATAAACGCGGCGTGGTTCGGACGTGACGACTGTAAAAAGCTGGTCGTCGCTCAATCTGCGGTTGCCTTCGATACTGATGCGACTGATCGTCGGGCGTTCAACAACAACGATGCGCACAGCGTTGCCAGTGGGGATCACTTCTGCGGTTTCAAACAGTCCGGTGCCCATAATTGCCTGAACAGCATCGTTAAGCTGACCGCCTGTCGCGGTGCCACCGGGGGCAAGTCCCGAGAATTCGATGACCGACGAATCCGGGATCCGTTCATTGCCATCGACCGTGATGGCATTCAGCCGGGTCTGCGCGATTGCGTGTTGTGTCATCGCACCGGTCAGAACCAGTAAAACAACCAAAGCCCTCAATAAATTGGTACGTGTACCGATCATGCGCCCAGCCTGCCCCTCGTTCAATTCTTAGTGACGTGACTAGAGGGATTCTTCGGGGCTGTCAAAAGCCAGACGCCGCTCAAAATAGAGCGGCGTCAAACTTGTGTGAGTGTGTGTAAGGGTAGCGGAGAGTCAGGGCGAACCGAAATACGCTCCAAGACAAATCGCAGCGCAGAGAGCCAGCGGAAAAAGGAACCTGTCCAGGTTCACTTCCACAAGCATTCCAAGTCCACGGTAGCCATTTTGAAGCAGTTGCATCGATCCGATCCCGATATTGGCGTTCATAGGACCAAACTAAAAATCAATTGTGACGCGATTTAGGCGGGCATTAGGCGCTTCGGTGTCAGACCCATGAGATTTTAGAGATCATTTCCGACTTCGGCGGGAATCCGCTAACTATTGGGGTTAAAGCAGGAACCGACACCAGATGTCGTTGCCGAAGGCAAAGATCATAAGTCCGACAACAAGGAACACGCCCACCATCATCATGGCATTCAGGGCTTTGTCACTTGGTGGACGACCGGTGATGGCTTCCCATGCGTGGAACACAAGGTGCCCACCGTCCAGAACAGGCACCGGAAACAGGTTCACAAAGCCAACTGCGGCAGAAATAAACGCGACAAAGAAGATAAATTCCGAAAGTCCGCGCTCCGCCACCTGCCCCGAGGTTTTGGCAATTGTAATGGGCCCCGAAACCGCGCAGGTCGAGATCTTGCGTGTCACAACACTGTAGAGCCCGTTGATCGAGCCTTCCAGAATACTGCCCAGTCGCCTGACACCGTAATAGGCAGCTTCTAACGGGCCCGGCGTATAACTTTGGAATTCGAAGATGCTGCCGCTGCCACCTGTCATGCCGATCAGATAGCGGGTTTCGAATTCGCCATTGCGATCTTGTGTATCCTGTTTGCGGGGCGTGACCGAAAAATCCATTAACTCGCCATCACGCCAAATGTTCAACTCCAGCGTTTGGCCATTGGAATTGCGGGTGGCCTGGTTCAATTCATCGAAATCGAAAACAGGCGTGCCGTTGATGGCCACAACCACGTCGCCAACTTCCATACCGGCTTCTTCGGCTGCGGAATCAAGGGAAAACCCAGAAGCCGCTGGCGGTGCGGGCCATGGGCCGGACACTGTGATTTCTTGCCCGTCGCGTTCAACGGTATAATCCAGCGACGTTTCAGGTGTCAGTTCATAAACCGCTTTGATCAGATTAGCGCGATCATTGGCCGGCAGACCACCGACGGTCAGGATGATGTCGCCGGGCAACAAGTCGTTTGCTGCGTGCGGGCTTTCAACCACGCTTTCCACAGTCAGTGGTTCACGTTCCACGCCGTAATACATGACGAAGCAAAAGAAGATGATGAAGGACAGAATGAAGTTGAACGCAGGGCCTGCAAAAACCGTGGCCGCACGCGCCCAAAGCGGGGCACCATGCATCGTGGCGCGGCGTTCCTCGGGAGTGAGATCAGACATCGCTTCTTCATCGGGGTTCGAGGCCGCACCTTTGTCACCGCGAAATTTTACATAGCCGCCAAAGGGTAAGGCCGCGATTTGCCACTTGGTGCCGTGTTTATCGACGCGGGAATACAAGACCGGGCCGAAACCAAGCGAAAACACATCCGCTTTGATGCCCGACCACTTACCGACGATGTAATGTCCGTATTCGTGGATCGCGATGATGATCGAAAGCGCCACCACAAAAGCTGCGATCGTAAATAGCAAATTCCCGAATGTCGGGATCAGACCTGCAATATCCAAGGCTCAATGTCCTATAATTTCAACGCTGCCATAGATTGAACGGCATGCTTACGTGCCATCTGATCTGCCTCGCGCACAGAATCAAGTGTAATCGCGGCGTTTCCGAGGCCTTCGCCTGACATAAGTTCGATGACGTTGCCCACAACCCGCACCATGTCGTTAAATCCGATCTGCCGGGAAATGAACCCATCAAGTGCGGCTTCTTTGGCGCCGTTGAAAACGGCACCGGCCAGCCCGTGGATTTCCATGACCCTGCGTGCAAGCTCCAGTGCCGGGTAACGCGCCATATCGGGTGCCTGGAACGTCAACTGTCCGATTTTTGCCAGATCGAGCCGTTCGAGCGGAAGATCGGGCCGGTTTGGATAGCCAAGCGCATAGCCGATGGCATGGCGCATGTCGTGGGGTCCCACATGGGCCAAAAGACCTTTGTCACAGAAACCCACCATGGCGTGGATCAGGCTTTCGGGGTGGATCAAGACTTCGATTTGATCAGGCTGAACGCCGAAAAATTCCCTTGTTTCAATAAGTTCAAGCGCTTTATTAAACATAGACGCGCTGTCGATGGTGATGCGCTGGCCCATGTTCCAGTTTGGATGAGACGACGCCTGTTCCGGGGTTGCTTTGGCGATATCGTCCAAGGGCCAATCGCGAAATGCCCCACCCGAAGCTGTGATGATCACCCGTTCGACCGTGTCGATGTTTTCACCGTTCAGGGCCTGAAAGATCGCCGAATGTTCGCTGTCGACCGGCAGAATGGTGGCGTTGTGGCGGCGTGCGGTGTCAAGCAACAAGGGGCCAGCAGTGACGAGGCTTTCCTTATTGGCCAGCGCGAGCGTTGTACCCTGCTCCAAGGCTTTTAACCCCGGTGGCAGGCCGGCGGCCCCAACAATGGCTGACATGATCCAATCGGCGGGCCGTGATGCCGCATCTTCGATGGCCTGCGCCCCGGCGGCGGCTTCGATGCCTGTGCCCGCCAATGCCTCCTTCAACTCGCCAAGACGCACGTCGTCGGCGGTAACAGCGATTTCGGCGTTGAATTCGCGCGCAGCTTCGGCCAACGCCTTGATATTGCCCGAACCCGTCAGTGCAACAACGTCGTAAGCCTTTGGGTTCAGGCGTAAAATGGAAAGCGTGCTGTCTCCGATGGACCCGGTGGCGCCAAAGATTGAAATACGTCGTTTGGCGGCAGGTTGGGTCATAAAACGACGGGCGGAAAGCCGACAATCTTGCCGATTAGCAACAAGAACAACGATGCCCCCAACATCGCGTCAAATCGGTCGAACATGCCACCATGGCCAGGAAAAATGGCGCTGCTATCTTTGACGCCGACTTGGCGTTTCAGCGCGCTTTCGGCAACGTCGCCCAACTGGCCCGCAATAGCGATCGCAATCGAAATTCCGATCAATTCCGCGGTGGCAAGCCCCTGTTGGATATAGATGAGCGCCACGATCACGGCACCCATCCAGCCCGCGATTGTCCCGGACCATGTTTTCTTGGGGCTGACCTTGGGCCAGAACTTCGGGCCGCCGATTATTTTTCCGGCGAAGTACCCCAGAATGTCTGATGCGATCACCACAAGCGCCAACCAGGCGACCCAGATGAACCCATAGCTGTCGCGCAGGATGACAAGACCAAGGCCCGCCAACAGGATCGCCGAGCAAAAGAGCGCATAGGTGGATTTACGTTGGTCAAGCTGCGCAACCCCTAAAAGTGCGGGAACAAAAACCAACGGAAGCGTGTAAGCGATTGGAAAGCTTGTTAAAACGATATGAGCAGCGCCCGCGATTAGACCATACGGAACGGATTTGGTTCCTGCCCCGACCATGCGCGCGACTTCCCAAACCATGATGCCGGTGACGACGGCCACAAGGATGTGAAACGGCACGCCGCCCAACCACATGACCCACAAACCGAAAATGGCCGCAAAGCCACCCGACAGAATGCGTGGGCCAAGATCGCTCCACTTCCCCGCTTGGGTGCTCATCCAGGCACAGCGCCATAACGGCGTTCGCGGGTTGAGAATTTGGACAGAACGCTGGCGAATTCATCGCGCGTGAAGTCGGGCCAGAGCGTATCGACGAATTCGTATTCCGCATAAGCCGATTGCCACAACAAAAAGTTCGAAATCCGGGCTTCACCCGAGGTGCGGATTACCAAATCCGGGTCCGGCAGGACATAGGTATCAAGATAACTTGCCAGCGTTTCGTCATCGACATCTTCGGGGTCAACTTTGCCGGCGGCCACATCGCGGCTGAGACGTTTGGTGGCGCGGGCGACCTCATCGCGGCCCCCATAATTTAGCGCGATGGTCAGGTTCACCCGATCATTGTCACAGGTCAAAAGCTCGACCTCGTCCATCAAAGCGACCAGTGTTTCGTCGAGTTTCATACGATCACCAATGAACCGGACACAGATGCCTTCTGTCACAAGTTCTTTGGTTTCGCTCATCAGATAGCGTTTGAACAATTTCATCAAACCGGACACTTCGGCTTGGGTACGCTGCCAGTTCTCTGTCGAGAAAGCGAATATTGTTAGGTACTTAACGCCTAGATCGGGGCAGGATTCTACGATTTCACGGACCCTGCGTGCGCCTGCATGGTGCCCGAACAGACGTGGTTTCCCACGTGCCTGTGCCCAACGACCATTCCCGTCCATGATGATCGCAACGTGCTCTGGCACGGTGCGCTTACTTCGATTGCCCAAATTGGCACTCCTGACAAATGGCTTACGCGTCGTGCAGAACCTACACTTGCATTATTTCTTCTTGTTTGCTTTCCAAAGCCGCATCGATCTTTTCAATCGCGGTGTTCGTTGCGTCCTGAACGGCGCTTTCCCAGAATTTCTGGTCATCTTCGCCAAGCCCGTCCGATTTCGCCTTTTTGATCGTGTCCATACCGTCTTTGCGCACGTTGCGGATCGCGATCCGTGCATTTTCGGCATAGGTGCCGGCGACTTTGGTCAACTCGCGGCGGCGTTCTTCATTCAATTCTGGGATCGGCAAGCGAATGATCGTGCCATCGACAACAGGATTAATCCCCAAACCACTGTCGCGGATCGCTTTTTCTGCCTTACCAACCAAGGCCTTGTCCCAGATATTGCATGTGATCATGCGGGGTTCTGGAACGTTGACGGTGCCGATCTGGTTTAGGGGTGTCATGGCCCCATAAGCATCGACCATCACGGGTTCCAGCATCGAGGCCGAGGCCCGCCCCGTCCGCAATGTCAGGAACTCCTGACGCAGCGCAGTCATCGCGCCATCCATTCGACGTTCAATATCGTCCAGATCCAGTTCAAAGTCGTCTGCCATGTCGCGCCCGCTTATCCTTTTGATCTCTATAGCGTTACTTGCGGACAGATGTATAGAGATTAGCCGAAAACACGTGCAGAAGTGGTGCAGCCGTACGACGCCCGCCCTCGACACGCACGAACGCAAAATATTCAATTTAAGTGATCAAAACCAGCTCAAACTTTTGTGTATAGCGGTATGTTGACCGGACGCCACTAAACCAGTAAAAGTTAACGACTGCATGTGGCCAAGATCCACTTGCTTTGTGATTTCAACCTTTGGTGTGGGGATATTTTCCATGTTCTTTAAAGCTATACTGCCAGCAGTGGCGGCAATCGTGCTCGCAACAGGCGCGCATGCCTCTACTCTTACGTTTTCGACGTTCGTTACCGGCGATCAGGAAGTCGCGGGCACCGGGCCCTTTACCCCAATTGACACCGGAAGTGACGCCGTCGGTTTTGGCACTGTGGTCGTCGATACTTACGCACAAACATTCGACGTATCCCTTCTTGTGACTGGAATTACGCTTGATGATCTGAACGACGGTTTGATCAATACGGCCGGAATTGGCCCTGTCCATTTGCACAATGCACCGTCCGATGCCAACGGAGCCATTGTCGTTCCGTTTGATTTTGCAGCCAACGACTATCTGAATCAGCCAAACGTGCTGGGCGCACCAGCGCTTGGGTTCTCGCTAGTTGCGTTGGGTCTTGACGCCTCCAACATCATTAACCTCGGCGGATTTGATGAACTCGTTGCAGAGCTGTCGGCAGGTAACATCTATTTCAACGTTCACACTGATACCTTTGGCGGCGGTGAGATTCGCGGCCAGCTACCGGGTGTGAACGAAGTGCCTTTGCCAGCTTCGGGTCTGTTGCTCGGCGGCATGGTCGCCTTCGGCGCGTGGCGCGGACGTGCGAAAAAGAAAGCTGCTTAAGAAACGATCGAACATAAATTTTGAAGGAAGGCGCTGCTTGCAGCGCCTTTTTTCTTAGGTCAGCGTCAGATTTCGGTGTCGACCCAGATCGTCACGGGACCGTCGTTAATCAGGGCGACTTTCATATCGGCGCCGAACCGGCCTTGGGCAACTGCGATGCCTTCTGCTTCCAAAGCCTGAGCGAAGGCTGCAACAGCCTTTTCGCCGATTTCGGGCGGTGCTGCGGTTGAAAACCCAGGTCTGTTGCCGCGCGATGTGTCCGCCGCAAGTGTGAATTGACTGACAACAAGTGCCGCGCCGCCTGTGTCAAGAAGTGAGCGGTTCATACGGCCTGCGTCATCGGGAAAGATGCGCAGCTTCGCAATCTTGGCGGCTTGTTTCTGGGGCGCGTCGGCGGCATCCCCGACCATGGCGCAGGTCAGGATCAAAAGTCCGGGCCCGATTTCACCAATGGTATCGCCACCGACTGTAACGGAAGCGCTTTGAACACGTTGGATGACGCTGCGCATGGGGGTTGCCCAGATTAGTCTTTGACGATCGTATAGGTGCCTTCGCCTGCCAGAATGCCTTTGAAACCACCCGGTTCATCCAGCGAAAAGACCACGATTGGAATTTTGTTGTCGCGCGCCAGTGCGATGGCTGAGGCGTCCATTACGCCCAAATGTTGGGCCAGAACTTCGTCATAGGTCACTTTGTCATAGCGTTTGGCGTCGGCGTGTTTTTCGGGGTCTTTGTCATAGACACCATCGACCTTGGTGCCTTTGAAGATCGCTTCGCATGACATTTCCGAGGCGCGCAGTGTCGCCGCAGTATCGGTGGTGAAATAGGGGTTCCCTGTCCCGGCGGCAAAGATGCAGACGCGCTTCTTCTCAAGGTGGCGCACCGCACGGCGGCGAATGTAAGGTTCAGCCACTTCGTTCATGGTGATCGCAGATATTACCCGCGAATGAATGCCAAGCCCTTCCAGCGACGATTGCATGGCAAGCGCGTTCATAACGGTGGCCAGCATGCCCATATAATCAGCCGTGGTCCGTTCCATCCCTTGGGCCGAGCCTTGCAGGCCCCGGAAGATATTGCCGCCACCGATCACCATGCAGACTTCAACGCCCAGCTCGTGAACCGATTGAACTTCGCGTGCGATGCGCTCCACGGTCGGCGGATGGAGCCCGAACCCTGTGTCGCCCATCAACGCTTCGCCCGAGATTTTTAGAAGAACGCGGGAATAGGCGGCATCTGATTTGGGGGTCATTGGGTGTCCTTTGTGCGGGCTATGCAACTGGGCTATACGGGTCGCCTTTGCTTTGGCGCGGAAAATGTCGGAAAACGCGGGAATGTTCAACGAGGGATCTTTGGAAAACGTCACAGCCGGGATTGACCCCAGCCGACCCGTCCTGATTGCGGGGCCAACGGCGTCGGGTAAGTCCGCTTTGGCGTTGGACATTGCACGCATCACGGGCGGCCCTGTGGTGAACGCGGATGCGTTACAGGTTTATGCCGATTGGCGGGTTCTGACCGCGCGCCCTTCGGTGGCGGATGAAACCGCCTGCCCGCATGTTTTGTATGGCCACGTGCCGGGCGAGCGATCATATTCCGTTGGCGATTGGTTGCGCGAGGTGGCGCCCTTGCTGTCAAAAGCGCCCGTGATTGTGGGCGGAACGGGGTTGTATTTCACCGCCCTGACGGAAGGCTTGGCGGATATCCCCGAGGTGCCGGAAGATGTGCACCAAACGGCGATGGCCCGAACCCAGGCGAAAGATATGACGGGGCTGTTGGCGGAGCTCGACGCGCCGACTTTGGCGCGGATTGATGTGCAAAACCCGATGCGGGTGCAGCGCGCTTGGGAAGTGCTGACGGCCACAGGGCGCGGGTTGGCCGATTGGCAGGACGCGACGGGGCCAGCTTTGCTGCCACTGGATCAAGCGCAGACCTTCTTAATCAATGCGCCCAAGGATTGGCTGACGCCCCGGATCGAACGGCGGTTCGATCTGATGATCAAGGGCGGCGCTTTGGCCGAAGCGCGCGCCAATGCGCCCGGATGGCGCGCCGACCGTCCCGCGTCCAAGGCGATTGGTGCGGCAGAATTGGTGGCCCATGTGACCGGCGACATGACCTTGGAGGCCGCACGCGAGGCCGTGATCATTGCAACCCGCCGTTACGCCAAACGCCAACGAAGCTGGTTCCGGGCACGCATGAAGAACTGGCGGGTGGTTTCACCCAACTGATGTGCTTGCATTGCGGCGCGTGGGTTTGGCCCCTTCATTGCCCACAGTCACGAAGGTCTGGAGTTGATGGGGTATTGCGCCGGGATCGACGGAACCCGGTGCTGTTGTCTTTTGGTCGAAACCCGCGACGCGATTGAAAACATCGAAGAGATCTGCGCAGTTCCGGGGATTGATCTGATCGTGCCTGCTTTGTTCGATCTATCGACGGATTACGGCGTCTCGGGGCAATTCGATCACCCCGATGTGGTGGCCGCGCTGGCTCGCGTCGAAGACGCCGCTAGGGCCGCCGCCATCCCCCTTGGCAATGCCGCATTGAGCAAGGAACAAGCCGACGCACTTTTTGAGCGCGGCTACCGCGTGATTGCCGGCTTTGATGCCCTGTGGCTGCGCGGACGCGCGGCAGAGATGCAAAGCTGGACGACTGAATGCAACATACTATGCTCCCTTCGTTTCCTTTCTGTTCTTGGTTTTTTTCTACCGCGCCCCATGGTCATTCACTTGGGGAGCTGACGTATGGATAGGGGATGCCTTACTTGGAGCAATGATTTATAACGGATTGTTCTTTTGGAAAACTATTTGCTTTGGAGGCCTGACAGGACCCGCAATATGGGTAAGCTTGATTGCAATTTCCAATCTTGTCCTTCTGACTTACTGGACGAAAGAGAAAGCTCAATAATCAGGTACAAATTTGAAAGTTCGCTTTAAGTCCGTCGAGCCGCCATCCAAAACCGATTACATGCACTTTCGCCCGACAGAAACCGTCGGATGACCGGTAAGGGCTGTTCCTGTGGAAAACAACGTGTTGCAGACGCAGAAAGTGGTGCACTAAACGAAGCGCGCGTTCCTTTCTGATTTGGCTTTTCGCGTTTTCTGAGGTGCAGTAAAGACCTCTCTCATACATTGGCTGTGCCAATTCACAGCCGGGAAGTGCGTCGCTGGTTCGTGAGGATTTTGGGCGGTGTCGGCGAGGAGGAATTCATCGTTGGTTCGGCATGGGGCGACACGTTACAGTTTTAATGCGCCATTTCTGTCGACACGATACCGACGTTGAAAATCGCCATTTCACGCCAAAGCCTTCACGCGGGTTCCGGCAATGCGCCTGCTTTGATTTCGACCACGCGGTGTGGATATGGAATTTCGATGTTTGCGTCTTTCAGGGCGTTCCAGACCAGAAACAGCACGTCAGACGAGTATTTGTTCGGCCCGTCGTCCAGCCCTTCGCACCAAAATTCCACCGCAAAATCAATGCCGCTGTCGCCGAAACCGCGAAGTTCGCAATCGGGCGGATAAGGCGCGGTCAACACATCCGGATGTTTGGCCACGGCCGCTTCGATGATGTCGGGCACGGCGTTGATGTCGGTGTCGTAGCTGACCGAAAACGGCACCTCGAACCGGTTGGCGGACCCGCTGTCGGAATAGTTGATCACACGGGTCACGATGAAATCTTCGTTCGGCACCACAATCCAACGCCCGTCGAACGTCTCAAGAATAATGGCCCGCGCCATCATCTTTTTGATCTGCCCCTGCTCGCCGCCATCCAGTTCAACGAAGTCGCCAACTGTGGCTTGACCTTCCAGCAACAGGATCACGCCCGATATGAAGTTTGACGCGATCTTTTGCAGGCCAAACCCAAGACCCACACCAATCGCACCCGACAGCACCGCAAGCGAGGTCAGGGGCACGCCCATGATGTTCATCAGCACCAGAAAAGCCACACCAAAGATCGCGATTTCTGCCGACTTTTCCGCCAGTTGCCGGGTGGCAGGCGGCATTTCACCTTGCGTACGAATGAATTGCGCCGATTGATCGTTCGACCAACGCCCAAACCAGAAGATCACACCGCCAACCACGGCGAACTGAATAAGCCAGAGAATGCTGAACGACAGATTGCCGAGCGGAACCACCGTCGCATCCAAATGCGCGACAACCGGGTCAAGCGCGCCCAAGGCATAAAGCGCCGCCACAGGGATCAAAACGAACTTGCCTAAGACTCTCAGGAACCCATCTGCAAGGATGTCGCGTACAAAGGCCCGCACCGCCAGGAACAGGAAAACACGTTTGCCGAAGGCAATCACGGCACCCGAGCCAAAGATGGATCGCGTCACCTGTTCGCCCAACGACGTCAGCACAAAGGCCAGGAGCGGCATCAAAAGCGGCATAAAGATCAGGACGAACCGTCGGGCTTGTGCCAGATGGCTTTGCGACGCAGGTTCAGGCGTCAAAAGGCGCGTCAGCCGGGGTTTCAGCCAGCGTGACAGGACCACGGCCAATCCAAACGCCACCACCAAAAGCGCAAACTGCGACCAGGCGGCGGGGCTTAACGCCCACTGAAGCGCAATGTCGCGGCCTTGTTCAAAGTACCCAAGGGCAGTCTCGGTCAGGTTGTTCATGTGCTTTACTCAGGTTGCAGTTGGCAATTGGACGACTTTGGTCTGATCGTCGTTGTCCACTTCTTCGAAATCGAAATTGTCCAGCTTCGCAGCCCGCTTGCCTGCCCGTTCGGCTGCGGTTGTAATCCCTTCGACATCCCGGCGTGCTTGGTCGAAATGGGTTTCCAACTTGCCAGCGCGTTCGACAACCAATTCAACATCGCGGTGCAAGTGTGCCAAGGCCTTGCGGATCGCGCCCGCTTGTTCGCGCATACGCGCATCCTTTAAAATAGCCCGCATGGTGTTCAATGTGGCCATGCATGTCGTTGGCGAAACGATCCAAACCCGTTCGGCAAAACCTTCGCGCACAACCTCGGGCAAACGCGCGTGAAGTTCCGCATAGATCGCTTCGGAGGGCAGGAACATCAACGCACCATCGGCAGTTTCGCCATCCAGGATATACTTGTCGGAAATTGCTTTGATATGGACCCGTACGGCTTGTTTCAGCGATGACAAAGCGCGTTTCTTGGCCTCTTCCCCGTCGGCCTCGACCAAGGCTTCATAGGCCTCAAGCGGAAACTTGGCGTCGATCACAATCGATCCGGGCGGGTTTGGCAGATGTACAAGACAATCCGCACGCTTGCCGTTGGTCAGTGTCACTTGCCAGGAATAACTGTCGGGCGGCAATGCCTTTGAGACGATATCCTTCAACTGGATTTCTCCAAAAGCGCCACGGGTCTGTTTGTTTGACAGGATATCTTGCAGGCTTAAGACATCACCTGACAGTTTTTCGATATTGGCTTGTGCCTTGTCGATGGTCTCAAGCCGTTGTTGCAATTCGCCCAAGGATCGCGCCGTCCGGGTTGAGGACCCATGCAAGTTCTCATGCATTTTGGTCGATACATCCGCCAGCCGTTGTTCCATCAGCTTCAGCATGTTGGCCTGACTGGTGGCCTGGGCTTCGCTGACGTGGCTAAGGCCGCCTGCCAGTTGGTTTTGACCATCGGACAGGCTTTCGACCCGTTGGCCCAATGCCGAAATATCGCGCAGCAATGGCGTCATCATCTCAGCCGAGCGTCCTGCCCGTCGCACCGCCATGATCAGCAGAACCAGCACCAGCAATCCCATTGCAGCACCTGCCAACATCAGTTGGATTGTGGGATCGTTCAGATCGATCACAATGTCGCCAATCTGGATCATCGTCGACCAAACAATTTTTCGATGTCGTGGAGTTTGAGCTCTACATAGGTTGGGCGACCATGGTTGCATTGCCCGGACAGCGGCGTTGCTTCCATATCGCGCAAAAGCGCATTCATTTCTTCGGCGCGCATTCGACGGCCCGTGCGCACCGATCCATGGCAGGCGACGCGGCTCAGAATTGCGTCAATCCTGGATTTCAACAGCCCGCTTTTGCCCTGGTCTGCCAGTTCGTCCACGATGTCAGCCAAAAGCTTGGCGCAGGCCACTTGGCCAAGGATGGCTGGTGTTTCGCGCACGGCAACCGCTCCGGGGCCGAAGGCTTCGATAGCAAGTCCAAGCGCCAACAGCTCGTCCGACATCGCCAGAAGCTGTGCCGCATCTTCGCCCAGTTCGACAATCTCGGGGACAAGTAAGGCTTGGCGCGCAATGCCAGCCGACGTCATCTGAGCCTTCAGTCTTTCATAGACCAATCGTTCGTGGGCCGCATGGGCGTCAACAAGGATCATCCCGTCCTTGGTTTGGGCGACAATAAAGTTTTCATGAAGCTGAGCACGGGCCGCGCCCAGCGGGAAATTCACGGCGTTGTCCTCGACGGGGTCCGCGTCAAACCGGGCCGAGGCACTGTCTTCAAAGCCAGACAGGACATGCGGGGTTTCTGTAGAATGTTCTGTCGCCGAAAAAACTCTGCCTTGCGGTTGGCGCGACCGATCCATCTGATAGACACGCGGCTCGGCATTTTGCGCTGGCGCACGAAATGCCCCCAATGTTTCACCTGCAACCGTTGATGACGCCCGGTGCCCGGCCTCGGCCAAGGCATGGCGCAGCCCGGAAACGATCAACCCACGCGCAACACCGGGTTCACGAAACCGCACTTCGGATTTTGCCGGATGCACGTTCACATCCACACGCTCTGGATCGCAATCAATGAACAAGGCGGCGGCGGGATGGCGATCCCGGCTCAAAACATCGGAATAAGCGGCGCGCAATGCACCGATCAAAAGCTTGTCGCGCACAGGCCGACCATTGACGAACAGGTATTGATGTACCGCCGAGCCGCGCGAATAAGTCGGCAGCGCAGCGAACCCCGTCAGATGCAACCCCTCGCGTTCGGCATCGATCGGAATAGCGTTCTCGATGAAATCGCGGCCCAGAATGGCGCGCAAACGGGCGGCAAGCGCCTCCTCGGGGCGGCCAGTTTCGCCATGAACGGCGAAAACCGTCCGCGTTGCATCGGTCTGATCGACAAGCGAAAACCCAACGTAAGGTTCTGCCATGGCCAAACGTTTTACGACATCCGACACGGCTTGCATTTCGCCGCGATCAGTCCGCAGAAATTTCAGACGCGCAGGCGTGGCATAGAACAAATCCCGAAGCTCGATCACCGTGCCAAGTTTACCAGCGGCGGGGCGCACCAACCCAACGGCACCACCAGCGGCGTCCAGAGTTGCTGCGTCGCCGTCTTTGGGTCGCGATGTAATTTGCAAACGTCCCACGGCGGCCAAAGACGCCAAAGCTTCGCCCCGGAACCCGAAGGTGTGGATGTTCAACAGGTCCGAACCATCGATTTTTGAGGTCGCGTGCCGCGACAGGGCCAACGGAAGCTGTTCGCCTGAAATCCCGCATCCATCGTCTTCGACCCGGATCAGACGTTTGCCGCCTTCGGCCACAGTCACCGTAATGCGCGTGGCGCCCGCATCCACCGCGTTTTCAACAAGTTCCTTGACGGCTGAGGCCGGTCGTTCAACCACCTCGCCAGCCGCAATCCGATTGATCGCACCATCGTCGAGGCGACGAATTTCGGGCTGGGACGCGCTTATATTGGGGGCAGCAAGGCTCATACCACTAGGTGTAGCATTGCGACCTACCTTCGTCCATAGAACGCGGGCCCAAAAATCACACCAATCAGCGGACCCTTGCACCATCAGGTGTTCGTGGCCTATATCCACGGCCAAGCACAAGAATTAAAGGGGTTCCACGCCATGGCCGGCCACTCAAAATGGGCGAATATCCAGCACCGGAAAGGCCGTCAGGACAAGGCGCGCTCAAAACTGTTCTCAAAGCTCGCCAAAGAAATCACCGTGGCCGCCAAGATGGGCGACCCGGACCCCGAAAAGAACCCGCGTCTGCGTCTGGCTGTTAAAGAAGCCAAACAGCAATCGGTCCCCAAGGATGTGATCGAACGCGCGATCTCGAAATCCATGGCCGCAGACGGCGATGATTATGAAGAAATCCGCTATGAAGGCTATGGCCCGGGCGGCGTTGCGGTGATCGTCGAAGCCATGACCGACAACCGGAACCGAACCGCTTCGGTCGTGCGGTCAACCTTCACGAAGCACGGCGGAAACCTGGGCGAAACCGGCTCGGTCGGGTTCATGTTTGAGCGCAAAGGTCAGATCCTTTACAACGCCGATGCGGGCGACGAAGACACCGTCATGATGGCTGCGATTGAGGCGGGTGCCGAAGACTGCGAAAGCACAAGTGACGGGCACGTCATCACAACGGCTGACACCGACCTCAACGCTGTGTCCACGGCCATCGAAACCGAATTGGGTGAGGCCGAATCCACCAAACTGGTCTGGACGCCGACAACAACGACCGAACTGGATCTGGACGGTATGGAAAAGTTGATGCGGTTGATCGACGTTCTTGAAGACGACGATGACGTTCAGCGCGTAACGGCCAACTTCGAGGTTTCGGACGAGGTGATGGAGCAGCTTTCGGCCTGATGGCAGACCGCTTTTCCTTTACGCTGAACGGCACGGACGGGGCTGCGCGAACCGGCGTCATCTCGACCCCGCGCGGCGACATTCGCACGCCTGCATTCATGCCAGTTGGCACGGCGGCGACCGTGAAAGCCATGCTGCCCGAAAGCGTGGCGGCCACGGGTGCAGACATTTTGTTGGGCAACACTTATCACTTGATGTTGCGGCCCACGGCGGAACGCATCGCGGCTTTGGGCGGTTTGCACAAGTTCATGAATTGGGAGCGTCCGATCCTGACGGATTCAGGCGGATTTCAGGTGATGAGCCTCGCAGGCCTTCGAAAGCTCACCGAAGAAGGTGTTAAATTCTCGTCCCACATTGATGGGTCGAAACACATGTTAAGCCCTGAACGTTCGATGGAGATCCAAAAGCTCCTCGGCAGCGATATTGTCATGTGCTTCGACGAATGCCCGGCCCTTCCGGCTGACGATGCCATTGTTGCGAAAAGCATGGAGTTGTCGATGAGGTGGGCCCAGCGATCAAAAGACGCTTTTGGTGATCGGCCGGGTCATGCGCTGTTCGGCATCCAGCAAGGCGGTGTGACGGAGCATTTACGCGGTGAAAGCGCCGAAGCCTTGCGTGCCATCGGATTTGACGGCTATGCCGTCGGCGGATTGGCCGTTGGCGAAGGCCAAGAGGCGATGTTCGGTGTTCTGGACTATGCGCCCGGCATGCTGCCGGTTGATAAGCCGCGTTACTTAATGGGTGTCGGCAAACCCGATGACATCGTTGGGGCCGTAAAACGCGGGATCGACATGATGGATTGCGTTTTGCCGTCGCGATCCGGGCGAACGGGGCAAGTCTTTACCCGGCGCGGTGTTCTCAACATCAAGAACGCACGCCACGCCGACGACCCCCGCCCTTTGGACGAAACCTGCACCTGCCCCGCCTGCTCAAGCTATTCCCGCGCCTATCTACACCACGTCTTTCGCGCGAACGAGATGATCTCCGGCATGTTGCTGACCTGGCATAACCTGCATTACTATCAGGAACTTATGGCTGGTATGCGGGATGCAATTGGGACGGGCAACTTTGCGGCTTGGGAAGCAGCGTTTCACGCAGCCCGAGTAGACGGCGACATTGAAGTCATTTGACGACGTGGGATCATCTGTCGGCCATGAATGGACCCATCCGACTGTTCGTTTATGATGGCTTTGATGCTGGCCAAGTAATCTGCCAAATCATCTGACAACCACCACCTTAACCTTTGCCCGAATGTGTACTGACTGATGGTCTGTGTGACGGTCAGTTTCGACGCCCCCATGGGGCCCGGTTCCAGATAATATTCGTCCGTGCTCATTGGTGAATCTGTATCCATCGCCAAAATGGGTTCGGTTTTTACTGTGAAGCAAATGCCCGGAGTTTCATCGGAAATCGTGATTAAGACGGCTTTGTCCTGAAACCCTGCACGATGCGGCAAGATCATTGCAAAGTCACCGGATTTCCCTTCGGGCACAGACATGAATTCACTTCCACGCCAAAAGTAGTCATTTGGACGGTCTGGATCGGGCCGTAGCCTCTTCCAAACCATAGTCGTGTCAGCGGAAAGGGTCACCCGTCGTACCACCTTATAGGGCGGGCGTCGTCGGTACCGATCTTGCCATGCGCCATAGAAACCATGATGAACCAACCAGACAACCGTCACCATTACCGGGAGTTCGACCCAATCGGGTATCGACATGGCCGATTGAAATGCAATCCAAAGAGGATTCAGAGCCGTCCACAAAAGAAATCCTGTACCCCAGATTTCGATCAACAGAAGAAGGGATGGCGCGAAAATTGACATCACCAGGATCACAGTGCTTGCCACGATAAGCCCGGTAAGAATTGCCGTCATCGCGAAAATCGGAAGCGGATAGAGTGAGGACTCGTAGCTCGCATATTCAGAATACATTGAGATGCCCACGTAAACCGCGATCACCCCAGCCCCGAAAACAAAACGGCGCCATTGACGCAACGCAAGTGCAAACCGCGACATCATGCGGCCAACGGCGGTGTATTGTCGATCCAACCGACAAATCGCGTTTGCCATGGTCCGGCTTGGATGCGGGCGGGAAGGCGTTGGAAGCCGTTTTGGGGAATGAAACGGTCCCGCAAGCGCGTTGGTTTAGGTTTTCGGATGCGCCCGTGCAGTAATCGGCTGATGATCAGGCCTCCGCAAACAACAACCAAAGCCGTCGCTGTGGGGCTGGCCAAAATGGGAAATCCGAGGCCGGGTGCAAAAAATACCACAAACGACAGGCCGAGGCGGGAAATCGCGACCGCTTCCATCATGAACCGTATCGACGGCAGGAATAGACTGATGAATATCGCACAAAGACCAACGACGCTTGCATAGATCGCGCCGGTGACCCAAGCCACATGCACACCGTATACATGAATATCGGCGCGTAAATACATGATAAAACCGGTTAAAAATGCCATTGCAATCACGAAGATCAAACGTCGACGATCCCGATAAACCCGAGATCCAAGCCCAAGCAGCATAAATGGCTCCGCGCAGCGGCGCCCCCAGCCCCTTGGCTAGTTGCGGTTTTCGGCGAAAGTTGGGCAAATGTGTTAATTTTTCCTTCACGCATACAGTGGACTATGTACCTATCTATCGTACTTTGGGGCTGAACAGTTTTTGGTCAAATATGCTGCAAAACCAAAGGAAGCTTGCTCCTTTGTGATGGGAACGCCAAAGTGCAAATCGCGAGCAGCGGTTGAACGTCGGTCGGCGAACAACCAGATATAGAGACCAAAGATAGGGAGAAGGCCAAAGTCGCCGATCACGGGGCTAGGTTTTCTTGCAAAAAACCAAGGACAAAGAATGAACGAGCCATTCACAACCTCATTTCCGGTGCTGCCTTTAAGGGACATCGTCGTGTTTCCGCATATGATCGTGCCGCTTTTTGTCGGGCGTGATAAGTCGGTACGCGCACTGGAAGAAGTGATGCAGGACGACAAGCAAATCTTGCTGTCCAGCCAGATCGACCCTGCTGTCGATGAACCCACATCTGACGGTATTTTTGAAGTTGGCGTCTTGGCCAACGTGTTGCAATTGCTGAAACTTCCAGACGGAACTGTCAAAGTTCTGGTTGAAGGCCGAAGCCGTGTCCGCATCACCGAATATCTGGAAAACGACGAATTTTTCGAAGCACATGCCGAGCCCTTAAGCGAAGAACTAGGCGATCCGGCTGCGGTCGAAGCGCTTTTGCGGTCGGTTGCGGACGAATTTGAACGCTATGCGAAAGTTAAGAAGAACGTCCCCGAAGAAGCTCTGACGCAGGTTTCGGAAACTCACGAATCTTCAAAACTCGCGGATTTGGTGTCGGGCCATCTGGGCATCGAAGTCGATAAAAAGCAGGCGTTGTTAGAGACGTTTTCCGTCGCTGAGCGGCTTGAAGCCGTTTACGGGCTGATGCAGGGCGAAATGTCTGTTCTTCAGGTCGAGAAAAAAATCAAAACCCGCGTCAAATCCCAGATGGAGCGCACGCAGCGCGAATACTATTTGAATGAGCAAATGAAGGCCATTCAGAAGGAATTGGGCGATGGTGAAGACGGTTCAAACGAGATCGCCGAGCTGGAAGACAAGATCAACGACACCAAGTTTTCGAAAGAAGCCTTGGAAAAGGCGGAAGGCGAGCTGAAAAAGCTGAAAACCATGTCGCCGATGTCGGCGGAAGCTACCGTTGTGCGCAATTATCTTGATTGGATGCTGTCGATCCCTTGGGGCACGAAGTCGCGTGTCAAAAAGGATTTGGGGCGTGCGCAAACCGTACTCGACGACGATCACTACGGGCTTGAGAAAGTCAAAGAACGGATCGTCGAATACCTTGCCGTGCAACAACGGTCCAAGAAACTGAAAGGTCCGATCCTGTGTTTGGTCGGTCCTCCGGGCGTGGGTAAAACCAGCTTGGGTAAATCTGTGGCCAAGGCGACGGGGCGAGAGTTTATCCGCATTAGTTTGGGCGGTGTGCGCGACGAAAGCGAAATTCGCGGTCACCGTCGGACCTATATCGGTTCGATGCCCGGCAAGATCATTCAGGCACTGAAAAAGGCAAAAACCACCAATCCGCTGATCCTGTTGGATGAGATCGACAAGATGGGTCAGGATTTCCGGGGTGACCCGGCGTCTGCCATGTTGGAAGTGCTTGATCCCGAACAAAACTCGACTTTTGTCGACCATTACATGGAAGTCGAATACGACCTGTCGAACGTCATGTTCCTGACCACCGCAAACTCCTATAACATGCCCGGCCCCCTGTTGGACCGGATGGAGATCATCACGCTTGCGGGTTACACCGAAGACGAAAAGCTTGAGATCGCCAAACAACATTTGTTGGACAAACAGGTCAAGAACCACGGCTTGAAAATGGAAGAGTTCGAGCTTTCTGACGATGCGCTGACCGAAATGATCCGCACCTATACCCGCGAAGCTGGCGTGCGAAATCTGGAGCGTGAGATCGCCAAACTGGCGCGGAAAGCTGTGACCAAGATCATCAAGAAGGAAGACACACAGGTCAAAGTAACGGCGGACGATCTGGAAGAATATCTGGGCGTCAAAAAGTACCGTTATGGCCTGGCCGAGCTGGAAGATCAGATCGGTGTTGTGACGGGTCTGGCCTGGACCAGTGTTGGCGGTGATCTGTTGTCTATCGAAGCGTTGAAACTGCCCGGCAAAGGGCGCATGAAAACGACCGGCAAGCTTGGCGACGTGATGAAAGAAAGCATCGACGCCGCCGCAAGTTATGTTCGCTCAATTGCGCCTTCGATTGGTGTGAAGCCGACCAATTTCGACACGATGGACATCCACGTTCACGTGCCCGATGGCGCGACGCCCAAAGATGGTCCGTCGGCCGGTTTGGCCATGGTGACATCAATCGTTTCGGTTCTGACAAAGCTTCCTGTGCGCCGCGATCTTGCCATGACCGGTGAGGTTTCGCTTCGCGGCAACGCGATGCCGATCGGTGGTTTGAAAGAGAAACTGCTGGCCGCCTTGCGGGGGGGCATCACAACGGTACTGATCCCGGAAGAAAACGAAAAAGATCTGGCCGAGATCCCCGACAACGTGAAAGACGGCTTGGAGATCATTCCGGTCAAACATGTGTCGGAAGTTCTGAAGCACGCGCTGATTGGTGAGCCCGAAGCCATCGAATGGGACGAAGCCGCCGAGGAAGCCGCCGCTGCGCAACGCGCCGCCGACATGGCTTCGAAGTCGACAGGCGCCGTCGCGCACTGACGCGGCATGCGTCAAAAAAAACAAAGGGCCGCGTGTGACACCACACGCGGCCCTTTTTTCATGGCGTCCGTTAAACGGAACGACCTAGTTGTTCTCTATGATCATCGCAAGAACGGCCAAAAGCGCCAGTTCGATGACATAGCCACCCTTCTTACCGGCCTTGCTTTCCTGCACGATGACCTCGGGCTCCAAAACTGGTTCGGATAACCCGCCAGCCCAAGCAGAAGACGTTGTCATTGCCGAAACGACGACGGCCAAAATAATTTTTTTCATAGCAGCACACCCATTAATTCGCGACCCCGCCGCAAACCCATCAGAAAGTACGGGCATTGGCAAGGTGGCGTAGGGCCTATCTGCCGTCGCTAATTGTCCCGCCCCCGATGGGTGCGGCAACGCCCGTGGTGCCCGACGCAGAGGTCGCAAGGCCACGCTGAACCCGGCGCGCCAGATAGGCAAAAGCCTGTGCTTCCAGCATGTCACCATCAAGCTCAAAATCCTCAACCGCTGCCACCGGGCAATCAAGCACACCGGCCAACATTTCCATCAAACCCGGGTTTTTGCGCCCACCACCGGTAACCAGAATCTGGCATGGTGGCGTCGGGCAATGTTCAATACCAAGGGCGACCGCGCTGGCGGTGCCCGCCGCCAAAGTGGCCACCGCATCGGCGTCCGACAGCGGCACGACGGCGGAACGCCAGGCGGCAAAATGATCCCGGTCCAACGACTTGGGCGGTGGCGCTGTGAAAAAGAGATCGCTGAGAAACGCCCCGAGCGTGGCATCATCGACGTCGCCGGTTCGGGTCAACCCCCCGTCACGATCCATCGGCTGGCCAAGGCGCGTGCGACAGAGATCATCGATCAATGCATTTCCGGGGCCGGTATCAAAGGCAAGACACGCGCCATGACCTGCGGCATCTGCCATGCGCGGATCAAGCCATGTGATGTTCGCCACACCGCCAATGTTCAAGAACGCCATTGGCGCATCAAGACCCAGACGTTTGGCCAGCGCAAAGTGATAGAACGGTGCCAAGGGTGCGCCCTGCCCGCCCAGACTGACGTCGGCTGATCGAAAATCCCAAACCACCGGACATTTCAACCGCCGGGCCAATTCAGCGCCATTGCCGATCTGACACGTCCGCCCTTCATCCGGCACATGCAGCGTGGTTTGGCCATGAAAGCCGACAAGGTCGACGCCCTCAAACCCCGACAACAATTCAGTATGCGCGGTCAGGATCACGTCTGCGGCGGCGTCCACCTCGGGGCCCTTTTCCAACCCAAGTGCGGCTTGCAGTACCTCGCGTTCCGCGTCCGAATAAGCCCGGTACCCGCTTGCGCCGAAGTCCAGCACCTGCACGCCATCGGTCAGCACCATGGCGGCATCCACACCGTCAAGCGAGGTTCCCGACATCGCCCCAAGCACCCAAATTGCGCCGTCCGCCGTCATGGCTTTTCCTTTGTCATCTTGCCCAGTATAGAAGCCTTGCAGAGACGCGCGAGCATTTACGGACACCCAATGACCTATACTCCGAAATCAGACTTCCTGGCGACCATTGTTGCCCGTGGATTTATGGCAGATTGTACCGATCTGGAAGGCCTGGACGAGCGGTTTCGCAGCGGTGTTGTCACGGGCTATATCGGCTTCGATCTGACGGCGACGTCTCTTCACATCGGCAATCTTGTGCAAATTATGATGCTGCGCTGGATGCAAAAAACCGGGCACCGTCCGATCACCTTAATGGGCGGCGGCACGACAAAGGTTGGCGATCCATCCGGCAAAGACGAAATGCGCAAAATCATCTCGGTCGATCAGATCAACGCCAATGCCGACGGCATTCGGAAAGTCTTTTCGCGCTATATTTCCTATGGTGACGGTCCGACGGATTCGCCTTTGGTCAATAATGCCGACTGGCTGGATAAGCTTGGCTACATCGATTTTTTACGGGACATTGGAAAGCATTTCACGATCAATCGTTTGTTGGCGTTCGACAGCATCAAATCGCGGCTTGACCGTGAACAGGCGCTTAGCTTTATCGAATTCAACTACATGCTTTTGCAGGCTTATGATTACCTTGAACTGAACCGCCGTTACGGTTGTGTTCTACAAATGGGCGGCTCTGATCAATGGGGTAACATTGTGTCGGGCACCGATCTGATCCGCCGGGTGGACGCGACCGAAGCCTTTGGCCTGACCACGCCTTTGGTCACACGGGCCGACGGCAAGAAGATGGGCAAGTCTGCCGACGGTGCTGTCTGGCTCAACGAAGAACGCATGTCGAGCTATGAGTTTTGGCAGTGGTGGCGGAATGTTCCCGATGCAGACGTTGGCAAGTTCCTGAAGATGTTCACCGAATTGCCCATCGATGAATGCGAACGTCTCGGTGCGCTTGGCGGCTCGGACGTCAACGAGGCCAAAGTGCGGCTTGCAAACGAAGTGACAATGTTGTGTCGCGGCGAACCAGCAGCCGCTGCCGCCGAAGCAACCTCGCGCGAAGTGTTTGAAAAAGGCGGCATCGGTGACGATCTGCCGACGCTGGAACTGAGCGCGACCGATTTAAGCGATGGCATTTCGGCCGCCCAGCTTTTCGTGCGCGCGGGGCTTGTGAAATCCGGAAAGGAAGCCAAACGCCTGATCGCCGAAAACGGTGCCAAGGTGGATGACGAACCGTTAAGCGATGCCGGAAAGATGTTCGATGCAGCCGCTTTGGAGGCACCGATCAAGCTCTCCGCTGGCAAGAAGCGCCATGCCTTGGTGAAACGTATTCCCTAAAGCTTATTAAAGACGTCTTGCACCCGCAGTTCAGCAATGCGTTCGACCTGACGACAGGCTTCGGCCATTTCACGGCTTCGGTCGTTTTGCACGCGCCGGCGGAACGCCTCCATGATGCTGGCTTTGGTGTGGTCACGCACGGCAATGATGAACGGAAACCCGAACGTGTCGGTGTATTCGCGGTTTAGTGCTTCGAACTCCTCACGCTCATCGTCGTAAAGCGCATCCAGCCCCGCCGAGGCCTGCTCTGCCGTCGAGCTTTCCGTCAAACGCTTTGCCGACGCCAGCTTGCCCGCCAAATCCGGGTGCGCCTTTAGGACCCCCAAGCGTTCGTCTTCGCTTGCCGCGCGAAACATCCGCGCCAGGGCAGATTGAACACCGGTCGCGGTATCATGGGTTGGACCCAATTCAAGCGCCCAAGCCCGCTCGGCAATCCACGGCGAATGTTCGAACATGCTGCCAAAGGCGGAAACAAAATGGTCGCGCGTCATCTCGGACGGCCTTGGGCGCTCAACAACCAGGTGCGTTTTGGCCCAATGATCGGCAATCTCTTCGCGGGTCGCAAACCAGACGCCGTCGTGCGCCGCCATGTGATCCAGTGCACGCTTTAATGCCAGCGCCCGACCGGGCCGACCGGCCAATCGACAATGCAGACCAATCGACATCATCCGCCCGCCTTCTGCGTACAGCATGTCAAAGCTGTCTTTCAGATAGCTTTCGAACTCGTCAGGCGCCCCAAATCCCGCAGGCACTGCAAAGCGCATGTCGTTGGCATCCAGTGTGTAAGGCACGATTAACTGGTCTTTTTCGCCGAACCGCATCCAATAGGGCAAATCATCGGCATAGGCGTCGGCGACATAGGAAAAGCCGCCCTCCTCCGCCGCAAGCCGCACCGTATTGATCGAACAACGCCCTGTGTACCAGCCCCGTGGCCGCGTGCCGACGACTTCGGTATGCAAGCGAACGGCTTCGTCCATATCCGCGCGTTCCTCGGCCTCTGACGCATCTTTGTATTCGATCCACTTCAACCCATGAGACGCAATTTCCCAACCCGCTGATTTCATGGCCGCCACCTGTTCAGGCGCGCGCGCCAATGCCGTTGCCACGCCGTACACTGTAACCGCACGACCGCTCAGCAACCGGTGCAATCGCCAAAACCCGGCCCGCGCGCCGTATTCATAGATCGATTCCATGTTCCAGTGACGCTGGTTCGGCCAAGGCGTCGCGCCGGAAATTTCTGACAAGAACGCTTCGGACGCTGTATCCCCGTGCAGGATGCTATTTTCGCCACCCTCTTCATAGTTGACCACGATCTGCACGGCGATCCGCGCCCCGTTCGGCCAATTGGCCTCGGGCGGGGTCGCGCCGTAACCGGTCATATCGCGGGGGTAGCGGGGCGCATCTTTCATCTTGTCTTCTCACTCGGTCCGGGATTTTCTGTCCCTAGAACAATTCGCTTCGCCGGGATATGCAATTCTTTTCGACGTCACCGCGACACGAGGGACCAATGGCAGGCTTTTTGACAACCCATATACTGGACACAGCGCGCGGATGCCCTGCGGCGGGCATTTCGATCCTGCTGTACCGCGTGAACGGCAATTCTCACACAAAGATCGCCGAGACCGTTACCAATTCCGATGGGCGAACCGATACCCCCATCCTGCCCGAAAGCAAATTCAAGACCGGCACCTATGAGCTGATCTTTCAATGTGGTGATTATTTGCGAGTGACCAAACAGGCCGGAGCCGATCCATTGTTTCTGGATCAGGTGCCGATCCGTTTTCGCATGACCGAAGACACCCATTACCACGTGCCGCTTCTTTTATCGCCATATGGGTATTCGACCTATCGGGGAAGTTAGAAATTCCAACCCGATTGCCGCCATCGAAGTGCACGACTTCAAACAGAATTTTTTCGATTTTGCTTGCCGATCATTGGAATTCAATGGCAGGCTGGTAGAAAGACGAAGACGCCGAAGCGACTATCCTTTCCGAGTTTCAGTTTTTTCCAAGGAGAATGCGTATTTTTAGCCCAGAAACTTTAGTTTTTTTCGAAAAATTGAGAGAGAGTATCTCAAACCGAGATTTGCAGGCGGCGGCAGATTTTCTGAAAACGCCAACACCGATATTCCATCCAGATGGGTTCAAGCTTGTCGCTGATCGAGACGATTCGTTTTTCCTAATTAAAGCCTTATTCTCGGGAATGGATGCAATCGGTGCCCAAAAGATGTTTCACAGCATTGACGAGGTTTCGAAACAACCGATCAGCTCGAAACTTTCCTGCCTGCTCACATTTTACTATATGGACGCGCACGAACGCCATCTTTGTGACTCGAATTTGCGGTTCTACCTGGACCGGGATATTAATGGGCTGAAGATTGCAATGGTCGAGTATCAAAAAGTTGCATTCCGCGAAATGTTTGAAAACCAGCCTTCGGTTGGTGCTTTCGAATTTTGAGCGCAATGAAGTGTTGAGTCCGACCGGAACAAGATGTGACGCTAAGGGGCTGCTTCCTAAGCGGCTAACGAAAGTTGTGCCACATTCGGAGGTTGTCGCAGAACTATGCTGACGAAACACGATTTTGCTGAGGACATCGGGGAGGATTTGCTATTCCGCACCGGTCGCGCACTTCTGACTGGTAAAGCCAAAGAATTCGCCGCGTGTTTCTGGTTACCGACCGTCGTTGAGTCGCTGGAAGGCGTCGCTCATATTCAAACGGATCACGAATTGCAAAACGTGTACCAAAACGTTCGTAACAACCTGCAAACCAATGGGGTCAAAAACCTGGCGAGGTCCGTCATTTCTGCCGAATATCTCGAAGACGACATTATCGGCTCAACCCATGTCAGCCAAAGACTTGATAAAGACGGTGCGCCGATCGCCAAACCTTATCCCGTCTATTCAACCCTTAAACGTTCGAATTCGGAATGGCGGATTGAATCCAGCATCTACGCCGTGTTGGACGATCCACTTTTGAACAAAGCGCTGTCTTGTAAATACAGGACTATTTTCTGACGTTGCCGAAGCCTCGATATTCTGGCGAAGTAACCGCACGTTCCTGCAAGACCACCACATGCCTCCAAACCACTTGCGTTCCCTGGCCGCTCTAGATCACATGGCGTTACGTGAAGGGGTATTTATAGATGTATGATCTAGCCATTCTTTGGGACTGGGCCGAATTCGCGATCCGCTGGCTTCATGTCATCACGGCAATCGCCTGGATCGGGTCGTCATTCTATTTTATCGCGCTGGATTTGGGCCTGAACCGCAATATCGACGGCCCCGCCGACGGTGAAGAATGGCAGGTGCACGGCGGTGGCTTCTATCACATCCAGAAATACATGGTTGCCCCGGAAGCAATGCCAGAACATCTGACCTGGTTCAAATGGGAAAGCTATTGGACATGGTTGTCAGGGGCCGCGCTGTTGATGGTGGTCTATTGGGCCGGGGGCGAATTGTATCTGATCGAGCCCAGCAAAGCCGATCTCGCGCTTTGGCAAGGAATTTTAATTTCGGCGGCCAGCCTTAGCATCGGCTGGCTTATCTATGATTTCCTTTGCAAATCGCCTTTGGGCGAACGTCCAACCACGCTCATGTTACTGTTGTTCGTGCTGCTGACCGCAATGTCCTGGGGCTATCACCAGATATTCACCGGACGCGCCGCCCTGATCCATTTGGGTGCCTTCACCGCAACGATTATGACAGCAAACGTGTTCGTCATCATCATGCCAAACCAACGCATCGTTGTCGGCGATCTGAAAGCAGGGCGCACACCAGACGCCAAGTACGGCAAAATTGCCAAGCTGAGATCAACGCACAACAACTACCTGACCCTACCGGTCGTTTTCCTGATGCTATCGACGCATTATCCCTTGTCTTTCGCCACACCCCACGCCTGGCTTATCGCGTCTTTGGTTTTCCTGATGGGCGTCACCATCCGGCATTGGTTCAACACGCAACACGCCCGCAAAGGCAGCCCCCATTGGACTTGGGCGGTTACGGCGATCATTTTCGTCCTGCTGGCATGGCTGTCCACCGGCCCCTTGGGCGATAGCTATGACGACGCCGAAGCCCGCGTTCTAAGCCCACGCGAACAAAGCTTTGTCCAATTGGCAGAATTCGAGGCCGCGGAAAGCGTGATCTTGGGCCGCTGTTCCATGTGCCATGCGCGCGAACCGATCTGGGACGGCATGCATTGGGCGCCCAAGGGTGTATTCCTTGAAACCAGAGGCGACATCGCGCGCCACGCCCGGCAGATATACGTGCAATCCGGGTTGAGCCACGCCATGCCACCGGCCAACATTACGGATATTTCGCCCGAAGAACGGCGCGACATCCGCAATTGGTATCGCGCCGCAGTGTCCGGGTCGTAAGGCTATGCGATTGCTTTGAAACGCTCGGTCAGATCGGTCAGCGCTTTGTGATAAGGCGCTGGCCCAAAGCTTACCCGCGCAACACCTTGCTCTGCCAGTCCCGCGACGGTGGGTTGCGCCCCCATCATCACGTTCACCGGCAAGGCAACGCCATCAACCACCTGACGGATCAGGGCCAAATCCCCCAACCCCGGCACAAAGAACCCATCCGCCCCGGCCTCGGCGTAAGCCGCCGCGCGTTCCAAAGCAGCACCGATCAATCCGCTATGCTCGCCACTATCGGACCCCAAAAACAAATCGGTTCGCGCATTTATGAAAAGCGGCACACCGGCGGCCCCACCAGCGGCGCGCGCCGCGCTGATCCGTGCGGCCTGGGCCTCAATGCTGTGCAAACCTGTTCCCTGCACCACACGATCTTCAAAATTGATCCCGACCGCGCCCGCACCAATGATGCGCGCCACATTGGCCTGAACGCCCTCGGGCTCAACCGCATAACATCCCTCAAAATCCACAGACACGGGGATATCGACGGATGCGGTGATCCGCGCGGCAATCTGCTCCAGAAAGGCCAAAGGAAGCTGTTCGCCGTCCTTATAGCCTTGTGCCCCCGCGACCGACCAACTCCCCGTCGCTGCGGCTTTTGCCCCCGCTTTTGCCAGGGCCTTTGCGCCACCGGCATCCCATATGTTGTAAAGAACGACAGGATCACCTGCCTTGTGCAGAGCTTTGAATTCTTGGGCTTTCTGGGCTTGGGTCATGGGCACGTGTCTCCGAAGACGTTGGGATTGATAGTCTCACCCAACACCATTTCGCGGCCCGGCACCACCGTTTGCAACGTCACAAAGATGCGCAATTTCTCGCGCGGGACTCCCAAGTATATGTATGGAACACCTACTATAAAGGGTGACACTCCGCGCAGGCACCCCTATACTTAGCGTCAGAACCGCCAAAAAGGTGGGCATCCGAGGCTTTAACCAACAAGGGCAGACCCCATGACACGCACGCACCGCAGAACCCTCTTGACGGGCGCCGCCGCAACTTTCGCACTTTCCGCCTGCGGGAACGGTATTGGCAGCGACGGCGGCTCCAAAATCGACGCCCGCGCCGATTCCGCACTGAATTTTCTTGACGCCAACTTCCCCGGCACCCGTGACCTGCGCCAAAAGGCCGTGGGCATGCTGGTGATGCCACTGATCACCGAAGCAAGCTTTGGCTTTGGCGGCACCTTTGGACGTGGCGCACTTCGGGTCAACGAGGTTACCGTTGACTATTATTCTGCCGCACAAGCCAGCGTTGGTTTTCAGATCGGCGCACAGCAATTCGCCCATGTTCTGTACTTTATGACCGAAGAAGCGCTTGCAGACTTCCGCACGTCGTCAGGGTGGGCCGCAGGGGCCGACATCAAATATACGCTGAACGATCAAGGCAACGGACTTGCGGCCGATACAACGACGGTTCTGGCTCCGGTCATTGCTGTGGTCTTTGGTCAGGCTGGTCTGATCGCGGGGGCCTCGGTCGAAGGCACCAAATACACGCGCATCATTCCATAACAATGCGGCACACCAAAACCAGAACTGACGCTTAGACGCGAGGGGGGGGCTCCCCCTCGCAAACCTAAAGTGTGCGCCAAAGGCGCTCAATTATCCTAAAGCACGCAGACGTTTGATCAGGCTCGAAGTATCCCATCGGCCACCGCCTTGCTTCTGGACATCCTTATAGAACTGATCGACCAATGCGGTCACCGGCAGGCTTGCTCCGGTCTCATTTGCCGTGTCCAGACAGATGCCCAAATCCTTGCGCATCCAATCCACGGCAAACCCGTGTTCGAAGTGATCGTCCAGCATCGTCTCATACCGGTTGGCCATTTGCCACGACCCGGCCGCCCCTTGGCTGATCACCTCGACCACGGCGCGCCCGTCAAGCCCGGCTTTTTCCGCAAAGTGCAACGCTTCTGATAATCCCTGCACCAGCCCCGCAATCGCAATCTGGTTGCACATCTTGGTCATCTGACCCGCACCGCTCTCACCGATCCGCCGGCAAATCTTGGCATAGGTCGTCATGATCGGCTCGGCGCGTGTGTAAGCCCCCTCATCACCGCCACACATGATCGACAATTGTGCATTTTCCGCCCCGGCTTGTCCGCCGGAAATTGGTGCATCCACAAATGACAGGTTCGCCTTGTCGGCGGCACCGAACAACTCGCGGGTGACGGCGGCAGAAACCGTGGTGTGATCCACAAAGACCGACCCCGCAGCCATCCCCGCAAAAGCACCATCATCCCCAAGACAGACTGAGCGCAAATCATCATCGTTTCCAACGCAGGCCATCACAAATTCGGCCCTTGTTGCGGCTTCACGCGGCGTGACACCGTGGTTGCCTTTGTGATCTTTGGCCCAAGCTTCGGCTTTCGACGTCGTGCGATTATAAACCGTCACCTCGTGTCCGGCAGCCGCCAGATGCCCCGCCATAGGATAGCCCATGACCCCAAGTCCCAGAAACGCGCATTTCGCCATGGTATCCTCCCAAGTTACAGCCTAAACTTTCGCTATCGGTTTTACCTACCTGACCGGCAGGTGCAGTCAACAAGGCTCTGATGGTACGTCTCTTTCGCTGGCTTTTGCGTATTGTCACAGGGCTGATCGCCTTGAGCCTTTTAGCGTCTCTGTTGCTTTACTGGTTCTTTTCGCGCTCGATCCCTGATTATTCGGAAACGCTTCAAGTCGCAGGCCTTGGCGGGCCGGTCGAAATCATCCGTGACAATGCCAGTGTGCCCCACATTTTTGGGGAAACCGATGAAGACGTTTACTTCGGTCTTGGTCTTGCCCATGCGCAGGACCGGCTTTGGCAAATGACGATGATGCGCCGCACCGCCCAAGGGCGCTTAAGCGAATTGTTCGGCCAACGCACGCTGCACATCGACGAATTGCTACGGCGGTTTGATTTTTATGCGCAATCGGTTGCGTCTTTTGAACGCCAGAACGAATACACCCAAGCCGCACTGACGGCCTATTCAGCTGGCGTCAACGCTTGGCTGGCCGAGGTCAACGCCGGTGCACGCGGGCGTGGCGCGCCGGAATTCTGGCTGTTCGAACCTGCCATCGCCCCCTGGCAACCCGCCGATAGCATCGTGATTGGCAAGTTGATTGCGCTTCAACTGTCGGGCCACCTTGCCGCTGACGTTTTGCGTGCGCGAACCGGTGAAATGCTGTCTGACGACCGTCTTCCCGATATCCTGCCAGATACGCCCGGCGCAGGTCTGAGCGCCTTGCCCGAATACGCATCCTTGTTTGACGCGCCGCTGCCGCGCTTTGCGGAAACCCGCGCCCGTGATCCCTTGTCGCCCTTTCCTGATCCCGGCCGCGAAGGCGCATCCAACGCCTGGGCCGCCGCACCGACAAGGTCAGCGGCTGGTGGCACTTTGTTGGCCAATGATCCGCATCTTGAGCTTACCGCGCCTTCGATCTGGTATCTGGCTCGGCTGGAACTTCAGACGGGCGGCGTGATCGGCGGAACCATCCCCGGTGCCCCTGTCGTGCTTGTCGGGCGATCCGAACGCCTGGGCTGGGCTTTGACGTCGTCTTATGCGGATGACCAGGATGTGTTCATTGAAAAACTGAACCCGGACAACCCTGAAGAAGTGCTGACACCGACGGGATACAAACCGCTGGCGTCGCGCCGTTCAATCATCAAAGTCAAAGACAGCGATCCCGTCACAGCCATCCTGCGCTGGAGCGAAAACGGCCCCATCCTGCCCGGCACGCATTACGACCTGGATCAAGTGACACCGCGTGGTCATGTGGCGTCGCTCGGCTGGACGGCACTTGGGGCCGAAGACACGTCGGCTGAATCCATTTTCGGTGTGATGCGCGCGGCAAACATCGACGAAGCGCTTGCCGCCGGTGAAGCCTTTGTTGCACCACCCCAGAATTTGACACTTGTCGACGGCGAACGGATCGCCATGAAAGTCATCGGTGCCCTGCCAAGACGCGCCGCGCGACACCAAACCCAAGGTCGTGTGCCCGCCCCCGGCTGGATCGCTCAGAACCGCTGGCAAGGGCGGCTGTCCTACAGCTCCAACCCCGAATTTATTGACCCCGAAGGCGGCATTGTCGGCAACACGAACAATAAGGTCATCGATCGCCCCTTTCCCTTGCACATGAGCCACCGGTGGGGCGACACGCAACGCATCCAACGCTGGGAACGTCTGATGCAATCGCGCGAGGTCCACACCCGCGAAAGCTTCATGGAAGCCCAGCTTGATACGGTTTCGGTCACAGCGCGCACGCTTTTGCCGCTTGTGGCGCGTGATCTTTGGTTCACGGGCGAAGCCGCCGAACAGGGCACGCCCGAACGCCGCCGCCGGACGGCGCTTGATCTTTTGGCAGGCTGGAACGGCGAAATGAATGAACATTTGCCCGAACCCTTGATTTACGCCGCGTGGATGCGCGCGTTGCAAGACCGTTTGATCCGTGACGAACTGGGTGATCTTGCCGATGACTATCCAGACCCAAAACCCATCTTCCTTGAACGCGTGTTTCGCGACGAAGATGGCGCCGCGATCTGGTGCGACGTCATTCAATCCGCCGCCAAGGAAACCTGTACTGACATTGCGCGGCTGTCGCTTGATGATGCACTGCTTTGGATTGATGAAACCTATGGGCAGGCACTCGAATCCCTCAGATGGGGCGACGCGCACCAAGCCACCCACGATCATCCGGTATTGGGCGATGTCGGCTGGATCAATTGGGTCGTCAATATCCGCCAGTCCACATCGGGCGGCGACAACACGCTTTTACGCGGCAAAACGGCGGGCACCGGCCCCGAGCCGTTCTTGAACACCCATGGTGCAACCTACCGTGGCGTTTATGATTTTGCAGACCCGGACAGTTCGGTGTTTGTCACATCAACCGGACAATCCGGGCACCCCTTGTCGCGGCACTATGACGACTTGGGCGAACTCTGGCGGCGCGGCGAATATATCCCGATGACACTTGACCCCGACCTTGCGCGCGCGGGTGCCGTCGGCGTCACAACGCTTCAGCCAAAACGCTAAAGCACTTAAAATCGTGAAAACCGTACGGCCTGGGCTTGGGTCCAGTTGACAGAAACCGTGCTGCCCGTTTCGGTTTCGTCTTCGTCCACAACAACGCCCTGTTCGTATAGCCACGCGCGTTTTTTGCCGTCGGAATGGGCCAGTGCCAGCGTTTCCTGTAAACGCCCTGCATCCAGTGCCGCCTCAACCGCACGCAACAAGGGGGCCAAGCCGTCATCGCTTAGGGCCGAACTCATCACGGTTGCCTCTTGGCGGTCAGCCGTTGCCTGAAGAGCTTCGCGTTCGGGGGTGTTCACACGGTCAGACTTGTTCCAGACCTCGATTCCGCGCCGGTCTTCGCCGATGCCCAGATCGTCAAGGATCGCCAGAACATCCGCGCATTGGGCGTCTGTTTCAGGGTGCGAGATATCACGCACGTGCAAGATCACATCCGCTGCCAGAACTTCTTCCAACGTCGCGCGAAACGCCGCCACCAATTGCGTCGGAAGGTCCGAGATAAATCCAACCGTGTCCGACAAGATCACTTCGCGCCCGGACCCCGGCAAGTTCACCGCGCGCATTGTCGGATCCAATGTGGCAAACAACATGTCCTTGGCCAACACCTCGGCACCGGTCAGACAGTTGAAAATCGTCGACTTGCCCGCGTTCGTGTAGCCAACCAAAGCCACAATCGGATAAGGCACCTTGGCGCGCGCTTCACGGTGCAACGTCCGGGTCTTCACAACCTTTTCCAACTGTCGCTTTAACCGCACAAGCTGATCATCAATGGCACGCCGGTCGGCTTCGATCTGCGTTTCGCCCGGACCACCGACAAAACCCAGTCCACCACGCTGACGTTCAAGGTGGGTCCAGGCACGTACCAACCGGGTTCGTTGATACGACAATGCGGCCATTTCGACCTGAAGCACACCTTCGCGGGTTGCGGCACGGTCAGAAAAGATCTCCAAAATCAGACCCGTTCGGTCCAACAGTTTGACTTTCCATTCGCGTTCGAGATTTCGCTGCTGAACCGGGCTAACCGGGCCGTCGATCAACACCAATTCAATGTCGGCGGCTTTGATCCGTGTCGCGATTTCTTCGATCTTGCCTTTGCCGAACAACATACCGGGATGGGCGCGTTGAAGTCGCACCACGTCTGCGCCCTGTAAAGACAGGCCCGGAAGCGCCGATGCCAAAGCCACGGCTTCTTCCAGCGCTAACCCCGGTTCGCGCTTGCTGTCTGTTCCTTTGATATCCGGATGCAGTACAAGGGCACGGGTGCCCTCGTCCGGTTCAGCCGCCAAAGTTACTCTTCACCTTCGTAAAGTGAAATCGGCTGCGCGGGCATAATCGTAGAAATGGCGTGTTTATAAACAAGCTGCGACTGGCCATCCCGGCGCAGTAGCACACAAAAATTGTCGAACCAGGTGATAACACCCTGTAGTTTGACGCCGTTGATAAGGAAAATTGTGACCGGTACTTTGGTCTTTCTGACGTGGTTCAGAAATGCGTCTTGCAAATTCTGTCTATCGGTAGCCATGAGACTTAGCCTTATATTTTTGCGGTCTTTTTCGACCGTTTTGGTAACGTCGTCAATATGAAGCGCAGATTTGGCGGTGACCAGCCCTATTTACCATAGGTAAAGTCACATTTTGGCACTTGTGGGCTGGTTTAGCGCCAAAATTCAGGATTTAGGAAAGCGATAAGGGCCAGGGCTTCCAGCCGTCCCAGTACCATTGCAGCTGATAAAAGGCCGCGCGCACCGTCAGAAAGACCCGACAGATCAATGGGCAGGCTTCCCGCAACTTCGGTCAAAGGGCCCGTTGTCGACAGTGCTGAAATGGTAAGAATCATTGCTTCTTCGAAGTCGAGCCCGCCCGAAAACGAGAACCCCGTCATCACAACCGCTATCGACAAAGCAAAAAGCATGAAAAACACCCAAGCCGCAAAAGCGCCCTGACGCCGAAATCGCCGCCCTTCGCGCCCGGCTCCGCCAATGGAAGACGGTTGCACCAGCTTTTCCATCTCGCGAAAGCTGTGTTTGTAAAGCGCATGCACCCGAAGAAGCTTCACACCGCCCGCTGTTGTGGCAACACCTCCGCCAAAGACGGCAAGGCCCAAAAGCAAAACGCTGGGCGATTCCAGACCGGACCACGACTGCGCTACATCCCAATCGGACGATACGAACCCGGTTGTTGTCAAAAACGATGCAACCGTGAAAAGCGCACCCCAAAGCCCGCGCAACGCTTCGATGATCGTGATTTCCGACGGGCCTTCAAAGCTGACCATCCAGTGACGCGCGAACAACACACCTGCCACCACGCCGCATATTCCCAACCCCAAGCGCAGTTCAGGGTCTTGGTACAGGCTGCGCCAACCCAATGTCCGGTCTTCCCGGATGAATGTCAGCCGCGACAGGGCAAACACGAAAAAGACGAATACCAACAATTCACTTAGAAAGCTGCCCGACCCTTGTTCCAATCCACCCAAAGGCGAAATGCCCGACGTCGACAGCGTCGCCATCGCATGACAAGCCGCAACCAACGCGCTTTCGCCGGCCAGATAAAGCCACAACCACAAGATCAGCGTCAAACCGCCATAGATGGGGAACAACCGCGCCGTATATCGTATCAAACGCCGACCGGACCGGTTTTTACCCGCATGACGCGCACCCTGCCCGATTTCGGCCTTCGAGGTTACTTCGAACCCGCCGAGGTTTAAGGGCGCCAGAATGGCAATTGCGATCACCCAGATGAAAAGCCCCCCCATCCATCCGACCAAAGCTCGCCAAAGATGCACCGAAGGCGGCAAACGGTCGGGTTCGAACAGCGTTAACCCGGTTGTCGTCAAGCTGGACACCATTTCAACGTAAGCGTTGATATAACGCGTATCAGGCACCGCCTCCGACAAAGGCACCGCCAGCATTAGTGGCAAAGCGGCAAGACAGGCGACAATCGAAATCAGATGGCTGCGACCCTGACGGCGGATGCGCATGCCAGTTGTCGCCAAAGCAACCATCACGAACAGGATGCTGAACAGCACGGCCGAATAGAAAAACGCCCGCGATGTGGCGTGATCATCGATCATGAATGCATGAATGGCCGGAATGGTCATCGAAGCCGCGCCAATTCCCATCAGGATGACAATCAGGGGCGCCTCAAAGAGCTTTTCCATCAGAAAAAGTCGATCGAGACCTGAAACAACCGCTCGACCTCGGGAACGTCCTCGGCCAAAGCAAAGACAACAATGACATCGCCTTCGTCAATCCGGGTCGAACCGGTGGGTTTCAGCATCTCGTCGCCCTTCATCACAGCGCCAACCATGACACCTTCGGGAAAGTCGATCTCGCGAATTTCACGGCCCGCAAGCGAGGATGGCGATAGAATTTGTGCTTCGATCACCTCGGCCTCGGCGTCGCCGATGGAATACACGGCCCGCACCCGTCCGTGTCGGATGTGTCGCAAGATCGAGCTCACGGTCGTTGCACGCGGGTTGATGTAGGCATCGATCTGCAATGGCTCCATCAAGGGAACAAGCGTCGGATCGTTGACCAAGGCAATCGTCATCGGGCAACCGGCTTGTTTTGCACGCACGGCGGCCAGCAGGTTGGTATTGTCGTCATCGGTCACAGCCAAGATAGCATCGGCACGATCAATCCCGGCCTCAGCCAAAAGATCGGAGTTCATCCCGTCACCGTGCAGAACAATCGTGCGTTCCAGCTCGTCAGCCGCACGTTCCGCGCAAGCTCGATTCTTTTCGATGACGCGGGCGCGCAAACGTTCGGCGCGTCCCTCCAACGCTTTTGCAACAGCTAAACCCACGTTTCCGCCGCCCAGGATCACAACGCGTTCCTGACGGTGAACGGTTTTGCCAAAGATTTCGAACGTGCGCGTCAGATCCTCGAAATGCGTCATCACATAGACTTGGTCGTCGGCAAAAAGCTGATCGCCGGGTTCTGGTGCAAACAGCTTACCTTTGCGCCGGATTCCCACCACCAAGGCCCGCAGGGTTGAAAACAGATCCGTCAACTGACGCAATGGTGTGTCAAGCACCGGGCAATCTTCGTCCAGCTGAATACCCAGAAGTTGCGCTTTGCCGCCCAAAAACAGCTCGGTATCAAAAGCAGCCGGGGCATTCAGACGCCGCAGCGCCGCTTCGGCAACTTCACGTTCGGGGCTGATCACCACATCAATCGGCATATGATCGCGACGGTACAAATCCGAATAAATCGCCGTGTGATAGCTTTGCGCGCGAAGCCGTGCGATCTTGCGCGGAACTTCAAAAACCGAATGCGCAACCTGACAGGTGACCATGTTCACCTCGTCAGAATACGTCGCCGCAATGATCATATCGGCGTCGTTGGCCCCTGCACGATCCAGAATATCGGGATAGCTCGCGTGGCCTGCGATGCCTTGCACATCCAGCGTGTCGGTCGCCCGGCGCACAAGATCGGGATTGTTGTCCACGACCGTCACATCGTTTCGCTCGCCCGAGAGATGCCGCGCGATCTGCCAACCGACTTGGCCCGCGCCGCAAATGATGACCTTCATGAAGTGCCTCTTGGCAGTTCCGGATGGGCTTGTCTGGCATGGCTGATTGCAGGGTTCAAGCGCCGAGACGCACTGGAAGACCGCGCCGTGACCCGCTAACCTCCCTGTCAAACGATAGGGAACCACATGAAAATCACTCGAAACGGCTCAATTCCGTCAAAACCGGGCCCTGAGGCCTATTTTACCGGCCAGGTCCGCATGGATATGGAATTTAACACCGAAGCACCTGCGCGTGTTGGTGGGGTCACAGTCACCTTCGAACCGGGTGCGCGCACTGCTTGGCACACGCATCCTTTGGGGCAGACGATTATTGTCACATCCGGCTTTGGCTGGGCGCGGATTGAGGGCGAAAAGCGTGTGGATATCCAGCCCGGCGACATCGTCTGGTTCCCTCCCGGTGTGCGCCACTGGCACGGGGCCACCGATGCAACGGCCATGACCCACCTTGCGATTGCAGAAAGCATCGATGGCAGACGCGTGGATTGGGAAGAACATGTGTCGGATACAGATTACCACAGCCCGTAAAAAGCCAATCCATCTGGCCGTCAATGCTTCGGTACGGCTACAAATTGTGGCCGCGCCAACACAGCTTGGGTCAGGGCGAAAGATTGGCTTGCAGCGAATCGCAGGCTCGCTTATCCGACGTGCCTCGCACCCAAACATCAAAAGGAGGGCGACGATGCTATTTGTTTTAACACGCGATTGCCCTCTGGCGGCTTAACCCGACCCGAACGGCAATTTTTCACAATTTGTCTCTGTTCGTGCCCTTCGCGTTATCGCCGGGGCCACCGGTAAAAGCTGTTCTCATGTTCGATACATTTCAAACCTATGCCGCAACTGCGGTTCAAAGCGATTTCTTCGCAGGCGGTCTTGCGCTTGGCGGAATTGGCCTTGCTGCGGGCCTTTTGCATTTGAGCTGGGATCGTTTGCACAGTTTCTTCGCGCGCAAGCTCTGCGTAACTGTCGTTGTGGATAACCGCCTTGCCGAATTCCGCCACGTGTTGAACTGGCTTGAACAGGCGCAGGCCTTTCGCCGCGTGCGCCGGTTCCGACTGACATGGACCGGAGGGCGCAATGCGGGCCGCGCCAGTTTCTCGCCCTCAGCCGGGCGACATTGGTTCGTGCTGGACGGCCAGCTTGTTCGTTTGGACCGCGACATGAACGAGCGTGCGAAAGCCGGGCGCAGCAACGCACCCTTGGAAAGCCTGACCTTCACCCTGCCCTTTGGTCACCGCAAAACCGTTGAACGCTGGATCAAGCAAGGTTCTGATCTGGAAGCCAAAACTGCGCGCATCGGCCCCGGTCTTCATATCCATGTCGACAACTGCTGGAACCATGTGGGCGATGTTGTGCGCCGACCGATGGCGACGCTGGTTGCCGAAGACGACCGGCTTCACCAATTGCGCGACGACGTACGGTGGTTCTATGGCGCGCAGGACTGGTATGTGGCGCGTGGTGTGCCGTGGCGGCGGGGGTATTTGTTACACGGCCCACCCGGCACCGGGAAATCCAGCGCCATTCGCGCAATTGCTTCGGACTTGGGACAGAACCTTGCGATCCTCGACATCAGCCGCAAGACCCTGACCGATGATCTGTTATGTGAAGCCATGGTCGAAGCCCCGAAAGACGCCATTCTGGTGTTTGAGGATATCGACGCGGTTTTCGCCGGGCGTTCAAAAGACCAACCCGACGGGGTCAGCTTTTCGGGTCTGTTGAACGCCATCGACGGTGTTGCCGCCCAGGAAGGACGCGCGTTGTTCATGACAACCAACCACCTCGAAAAACTGGACCCGGCGTTGATCCGTCCGGGGCGCATAGATCAGCGCGTCAGACTTGGGCTGGTGGGTGCGGACGCGGGCGAAGCGATGTTTCTTCGGTTTTTCCCCGAAGATACAGCGCTTGCCGCGACGTTCCGCAAGCAATTGGGCGACGGTCAGTATTCGCCCGCGGAGCTTCAGGGCTGGCTTTTGGCCAATGCATCGGACGCCAAGGCTGCGGCCGAAGCCGAGGCCCTTCGGCGCCCGTTAAGTGTTGCGGCAGAGTAATGCGTAACACCGAATGTCTTGCGACGGCCGGTGTTACGCGTTCTCTTCTTCGTCTTCTTCCGCCACCGTGGCCACCCGCACGCCCGAACGCGACGACGTCACCACGTTCAGCGATTTCAGCTTTCGGTGCAGCGCAGAACGTTCCATGCCGACAAAGTTCGCCGTGCGGCTGATGTTGCCGCCAAACCGGTTGATCTGGGTCAGCAAATATTCGCGTTCAAACAATTCGCGCGCTTCGCGCAACGGCAATGTGGCCAAGCTGCCTGACAGAACGACACGGCCCTGTTCCTGTTCCTCGGCTTCGCCACCACCCGGAATTTCAGACGCTGCGATGTCACCTTTGTCAGCGCCAAGGATCAACACCCGCTCAATTACGTTTTTCAGCTGCCGCACATTGCCGGGCCAGGCCATGGTCTGAAGCATGGCGATGGCTTCTTCGCTTAGCGCGCGCAATGGCAGGCCTTGCGATTTGTTGAAAGCTTCAATGAAATGGCTGGCCAGTTCGGGCACATCTTCGCGGCGTTCCGACAGGCTTGGAACATCAATTGGCACCACGTTCAGGCGGTGAAACAGTTCCTGGCGGAAGGTTCCGGCGTCAACTTCGGCTTCCAGACTGCGCGTCGTCGACGACACGACACGAAGATCGACCCGCACCAGATCAGCGCCACCAACCCGTTGAAACTGCTGTTCCGTCAACACGCGAAGAATTTTCGATTGGGTGCCATTCGGCATGTCGGCGATTTCGTCAAAGAAGATGACCCCGCCGTGGGCCTGTTCCAAAAGTCCGGGTTCAATGCCGCGCCCCGTGCTTTCGCGCCCGAACAGCACCTCTTCCATGCGATCCGGTTCAATCGACGCGGAATTCACCGTCACAAAAGGCCCCTCGGCACGACTGGAATTGGCGTGAACATAACGCGCGGCGATTTCCTTGCCCGACCCGGATGGCCCTGTCAGCATGACACGGCCATTCGACTTGGTGACCTTATCGAGCTGCGATTTCAAAGTTCGGAACGCAGGCGACGACCCGATCATATCGGTGGTTGTCACATCTTTGCGCCGCAGTTCGGAATTCTCGCGACGCAGACGCGAGGTTTCCATGGCCCGTGTAATAACGACCATCAATTGATCAATGTTGAACGGTTTCTCGATGAAATCGTAAGCGCCCTGCTTGATAGCGGCGACCGCAATTTCGATGTTCCCATGGCCTGAAATAATAATGATCGGCACGCCGGGATTGTCGCGTTTGACGGCTTTCAGGATGTCGATCCCATCCATGCGGCTGTCTTTCAGCCATATGTCCAGGATCATCAAACCAGGCGGCTCTTTGTTCATCTCGGCCATGGCATCTTCCGAATTTGCCGCCAACCGGGTTTCGAACCCTTCGTCCTTCAAGATGTCCGAGATCAGCTCGCGAATATCGCGCTCGTCATCGACTATAAGAATATCGCCCATTTTAGGTCTCCTTTATTCCGCAACCTGAAGGTCGCTCAGCTGCTCGTTTCCTGCCGCCAGCGGCAGGTTGATTTCGGCCCGGGCCCCAATTTGCCCGGATCCGTCCAGCGGTTCCGCATCCGTCAGGACAAGAGTTCCGCCATGTTCTTCGATAATCTTCTTCACAATCGGCAAACCAAGTCCGGTGCCTTCTGACCGGGTCGTCACGTAAGGTTCAAACAGGCGCGACCGATCTTCGGGAAGGCCAATGCCATTGTCGGATATCGCGATGAAGGCGGACTTACCCGTGGTGCGCATTTCGATATGAACGCGGGCCTCGTGGCCTTCTGAAAGACCGCTCTTTTGTTCCAGACTTTCAATGGCTTCTCCGGCGTTCTTAATCAGGTTTGTCAATGCCTGACCGATCATTGTCGCATCCAGATCAGAACACACGACGCCATCCGGTAAATCCGATGTCAGTTTCAGCGCCTCGGTCGTTTCTTGCAGCGTGACGGCATCGCGCACGATCTGGCCAAGATCCTGAACCGTACGTTCGGGTTCGGGCATCCTTGCAAACTTGGAAAACTCATCAACGATCCGGCGCAGATCTTCGGTTTTGCGCACGATAACATCGGTCATCTGATCCAATTCGTGGGCATCGTCGCCAACCGCATCGCGGAATTTACGCTTGATGCGACCCGCCGAAAGCTGGATGGGCGTCAATGGGTTCTTGATTTCGTGCGCAATGCGGCGCGCCACATCGCCCCAGGCAGCCATGCGTTGCGCGGTGACCAGATCTGTCACATCGTCAAAGGCGATCACATAGCCTTCATCTTCGCCTTCCGCCCCCGTCCGCCGCGCAATCCGCACAAGGATGTTTTCGGCCACGCCGCCCCGCGACACGCGAATTTCATCCTGATCCGTTTCTTCGCCCGTTGTGCGCAATCGGTCCAGCAAACCGCCGAATTCCGGCACCGCGACCCCTAAAGGAACGGACTGCATATCTTCGTCCAGCTTCAGAATTCGATCTGCCGAGCGGTTGATGAACGTAATGTTTCCGTCAACATCCAAACCGATCACACCCGCAGTTACCGAGCCAAGCACACTGTCAAACAACCGCCGACGACGTTCTGTTTGCTGGTTTGTGGCCACAAGCGTATCGCGCTGCCCTTTAAGCTGGCGCGTCATCTGATTGAACAACCGGCCCAGCATGGCGATTTCATCGTCACCGGCCTCTTCACGAACCTGAACGTCCAGATCTCCGGCACCGACCCGCTGTGCTGCGCCTGCCAAACGCCCAACAGGGCGCGCCAAGCGTTCGGCAAACCAAAGCCCTAGCCAGATGGCCGCCAAAATCAAGATGACCGCAAATCCAAGGTACAAAAGGCCAAATTCGAACACCAAGCGACCGCGTTCGCGTTCAAGCTGATTGTAAAGCTGCGCCGTTTCGGCTGCATCGTCCAATAGACCCAGCAATTTGCCATCAACGCTGCGCGACACGTAAAGGTAGCGATCAGGAAAAGCCTGAAGTCGCAAAAGGGCGCGAAACTCGTCGACCTCAAGATCGGCAATGATGGTGGTTTCGCCATTGCGGGCCAGTTCAAGCGATGCCGCATCGGGGACTTCGAAGTCGAAGAGATATGACCGCTCGCCGCGCGCCCGGATTTCGCCTGTTCCGTCAATAACATAGGCTTCACGCAAGCCACGCTGGATCAGATTTTGGCCCTGCCCCAAAAGCTGGCGAAGTTCGCCGTCTGAGACAAAAACCGCTCGCTCTTTCGATGTGTTCAGGAAGGCGGCCAATGCTTCTGAATCTTCTTCCAGATCAGCGCGTTGATCATCCTGATAAGCCTCAGCCGCCGAAAGCGACGCCCCCACCACGCTGCTTACCCGATCAGAAAACCAGCCCTCAAGACCGACATTGATCGTCATTCCAGCAAAAATCGCAACCATTACGGTTGGGATCAAAGCGATCAGAGCAAAAACGCCGGTAAGCCGCAAGTGCAGGCGAGAACCTGCCGAACGGGCCCGTCTGGCGGCGATCATCGAAGCGATCCGCATGGCAACCAGAGTTGCGACCACCAGCGCGTAAACGAGGTCGGCCATCAAAACGAGTCGCAAAGCCAATGGCGATGACGTCCGGTCAACTGGTCCAAGGACAATAAAAGTGGCAAAGACCAGCATTGGCCCAAGGATCACAAGGCTCAGCGTTCCCGCATTACGAAAGCGTCGTAATTGCCTGAGACGGCTTGAGTTTCCCCAAATCGCTGCGCGTGCCTGTTGGGTCACATGGACCTCTCTGTTGATGCGTCGCGTATTGGCGACGACCGCCTGCATTCTGGTGACCTTTTATCCACAGTCGCGGATCGGCCACTCTATTGTTGCGGTTTTACATCAATTTGCGTCGCCGTGTCACGTGGATATCGAGGTCTGTGATCTTCTTTCTGAGGGTATTCCGGTTGATGCCAAGTAAATCAGCGCATTTTGCCTGATTTCCGCCCGTTGCATCCAGCGCGATCTCAATCAACGGCATTTCAACTTCGCGCAAAATGCGCTGATACAACCCCGAAGGCGGCAACTGCCCGCCATGAAGGTCGAAATAACGTTGCAAGTGTTTTGAGATCGAAGCCGCCAAACGGTCATCATCGTCGCCGGTCAAAGGTTCGACCGCAGGCTGATGACCCAACACCATTTCAACATCGGCGCGCGTGACGTGATCTTCGGTGCCCGTCAGCAAAAGCCGTCGAACGGCGTTTTCCAGCTGACGGACGTTGCCGGGCCAGGAATAAGCGCGGATCACTTCTTTGGCCGACGCATCGAACTGGCGCATCGGCAATCCATCTTTTTCTGCGCGCAGAACGAAATGCTGGGCCAGAAGTTCGATGTCATCGATCCGGTCGCGCAAAGGCGGCACGCTGACGGTGACACCGCTTAGGCGATAGTACAGGTCTTGGCGAAACTGCCCGCGTTCCATCCGGGCGGCCAGATCAGACTGGCTGGTGGCCATCACACGCGGACCGCTATCACCGAAACTGTCCAACATGCGCACGATACGGGCCTGAGCCTCATCGGAGAGATCGGCAACCTCGTCGAACAGAATGGTTCCATTGCGCGCCCGGCTGATCAGTGTGGCGGGGCCTTCCATCGTTGCAAGATCGGCACCTGTTGCGATGATAAACTGCAAGGTGCGTCGATCGCTTAAGTCGTGAATGGTGCGTGCGATCAGGGACTTGCCCGTCCCGCTTTCGCCCGTGATCAGAACCGGCAAATCGGCGTTCATCACCCGCGCAATCAACTGATACAGCGCCTGCATCGACGCCGTGCGCCCCACCAGCGGAAGATCATCTGCCGTGGTTTCGATCGCGTCAACAGGGGGTGCTGGGGTGCGACGTTTCATGTCCAGCGCCCGCCCGGCACGTTTCATCAGATCGGGCAGATCAAAGGGTTTGGGCAAATAATCGTAGGCTTCTGCCTCGGTTGCTTGGATTGCTGTGACGATGGTGTTCTGCGCGGAAATCACGATCACAGGCAAACCGGGCCGTGCAGCACTGATCTTGGGCAGTTGTTCGATACCGTTTCCATCGGGCATGACCACGTCGGAAATAACAAGATCTCCTTTGCCTTCTTCCACCCACCTCATCAGCGTGACCAGCGACGAGGTCGCATGCACTTTGCACCCAGCCCGCGTCAAAGCCTGCGTCAGCACCGTGCGGATTGTGCGATCGTCGTCCGCGACCAAAATCGTGCCGTCCATTTATGTCCCCTCTTTGTCCTGCCGGTCCTTTGGAGCGACAGGCAGTGAAATTCGAAAAACTGTGCGACCCGGAACAGAGTTGACGCTGACCCAGCCGTCGTGATCCGAGATAATTTTTGACACCAGCGCCAACCCCAGGCCGGTGCCGTTTTCACGGCCCGATACGAAAGGTTCGAACACATCCCGCTCGATCTCGGGCGGTAAACCCGGGCCGTCGTCGATGATTTCGATGTTCAGGGGCAGCATAGCAGCGCCGCTTTTGCGTCTGAGGCGCAGTGACAGGTCGTAAAACGTGCGCAAAGTGATTGTGCCGGGCGCGCCGCCCGACGCTTCTGCTGCATTTTTCAACAGGTTCAAAAGCACTTGCAGCAATTGATCCGCGTCCACAAAAGTGGGCGGCAGCGATGGATCGTAATCTTCGAGCAATGCCATATGGGCGGCAAACCCGACCGATGCCGATTTGCGCGCGCGATCCAGCAAATCATGCAGGTTGATCGCCTCGCGCGTTGGCGGGCGCAGATTTCCAAATTGTTCAACCTGTTCCAGCAAGGCCAAGATCCGTCGGGTTTCGCTGACGATCAGATCGGTCATTTCGCGGTCTTCAGCCGACAGGTTCATCGACAACAATTGCGCGGCCCCGGTGATGCCCGCGAGCGGGTTCTTGATCTCGTGGGCCAACATTTCGGACATGCCAATCGCCGATTTCGCCGCTGATTTCACTGACATGGATCGCCCCAACCGGTCTGCCAGAACTCGGGGTTCCAGCAGCATCAGCAGATGGCCGGGCATGTCCATCATCGGCGCGATCTGAATGTTGCAATTCACCGGTGCGCTTTGACTGGTGCCGACATCAACGTTGTTCATGAACAAGGGCGCGCCTTCTTCGCGAACGCGCTTGGCTTGTTCATCGACCTGCGCATCAATGACAAACGTGTCAAAAACCGATGTGCCGACGACATGACGCTTGGAGGCGTTCAGAAACCCTTCGGCTGCCGGATTGATTTCGATGATCCGGTCTTTTGCATCGAACATAATCGCGGGCACAGGCAGGGATTGCCAAAGGACATCCTGAAACCGGGTCATGCGGCTTTTTCCGCTTCGTGTGAGATCAGCGCTTCGGACAAAAGGGCCAATGCGTCTTCGGGATCGCCCGTCAAAATGGGTTTGCGCAGATGCGATGGCGTTCCGGCATAATCCATATACCAGCCAAGGTGCTTGCGAATGACCCGCGCGCCTAGTTTTTCGCCGTAAAACGCAAGCGAGGCCTTGTAGTGGTTTGCAACCATGTCGACGAAATCCTCGCCTTCGGGGATCTGAGGCGCTGGCGCAAGCCCCATCGCATGGGCAATCTCGGCCAGCCGCCACGGCGCGCCTTGGATGCCGCGCCCGATCATCACTCCGTCAGCACCCGACGCCTTTAGTGCCTGGTTTGCGTCATTAACCGTGCATATATCGCCGTTCGCCAGAACCGGGATCGACACGGCGTCTTTGACTGCGCGGATCGCACCCCAGTCGGCATGACCTTTATAGAACTGACAGCGGGTACGTCCGTGGATCGTGACCATCTGGATACCCGCATCTTCGGTTTGTCGCGCGATCAGGGGGGCGTTCAAACAATCGCCATCCCAACCCAGGCGCGTTTTCAACGTCACCGGGATTGTCACCGCAGACACCACAGCTTCGATCAACGTCAGCGCATGATCGGGCGTTTTCATCAATGCCGATCCAGACAACCCGCCCGTCACTTTCTTGGCGGGACAGCCCATGTTTATGTCGATGATCTTGGCCCCTTGGGCTTCTACGTGGCGCGCGGCCTCGGCCATCCAATGGGCATCGCGCCCGGCAATTTGCACGGATGACTGCCCCCCAAAGGGAGCCGGTTCGAAATATACGTCGCGGCCAAACCCCAATTCGGCGCGTTCGCGCACGCCGGGTTTGGCTTGGATCATTTCCTGACTGGCCACCATTTCGCTCACAACAAGGCCCGCGCCAAACGACGCGACCAACTGCCGGAACGGCAGGTCGGTGATCCCGGCCATTGGCGCAAGAACCACTGGCGGATCGATGGCGATGTCACCAAATACAATTTGCATACAAAACCCTGTGCATTGGCATTTCAGATAGTCTACTCAACTGCCCATTTCACGAGCATCTGCCAAATTGACGCTACAGAAAGCGGCATATGATTAATTTTTAGGCAGAACCACCCCTTCAGGCCACCATTGTCAGCAACGCAATCACAGCCTAGAGGTTCTGAACAACAACTTAAGGCGTCAAAAGACATGGATATCCGGCTTGGAAATGGGTTCGACGTGCATAAATTCGGCCCCGGCGATCATATCACGCTGTGTGGTGTGAAGCTGCCCCACGATCGGGCTTTGGTCGGCCATTCGGATGCGGATGTGGCCATGCACGCCGTCACGGATGCCATTTACGGCGCGCTGGCCGAAGGCGACATTGGCCGCCACTTTCCGCCTTCGGACGAAAAATGGCGGGGGGCTGACAGTCGGATTTTCCTTGACCACGCGGTGGCATTGGCCGGGTCACATGGTTTTGAAATTTCGAATGTCGATTGTACGATTATGTGCGAAACGCCCAAAATCACGCCCCATGCTCTGGCCATGCGGACCCGGTTGGCTGAAATTCTGGGCATTGCACTGGATCGTGTCAGTGTCAAAGCGACGACAACCGAACAGTTGGGTTTTACGGGGCGCGGCGAAGGGATTGCCGCACTGGCCACAGCGGCGCTGGTGAAGCTTTGATGCGGCGGCTTTTCCTCAGCTTTTTTGGCACAGGCTTTCTGCGCCCGGCCCCCGGTACATGGGGGTCATTGGCGGCCCTGCCCGCCGCCTGGATTGTCCACATGATCGGCGGACCGGTATTCTTGGCGATTGGTGCTGCCCTTTTATACTTTTCTGGCGTTTACGCCACGCGGATCGAAACCGAAGCAAGCGATGATCACGATCCCGGCTGGATTGTCATCGACGAAGTTGTCGGCCAATGGATTGCGCTTTTGCCGGTTTCCATCGGCGCGCTTCATGCAGGCTTGCCGCCGCAAAACCTTTGGCCCGGCATCGTCGCGGCGTTTTTGCTGTTCCGGCTGTTCGATATCTGGAAACCTTGGATCATCGGTTGGGCGGACCGGCGCGGTGATGCGGTTGGCGTCATGCTGGACGACGTCTTCGCCGGGTTTTTTGCCGCTCTCTGCGGATTGGCTCTGGCTGGCCTGTCGCACGGAGTGTTGGGATGAGCCCGGAAACCCTGATCGAATTGGCGCGCAAGAAGGGCGTCATGATTGCCACCGCCGAAAGCTGTACAGGCGGGATGGTTGCAGCTGCGATCACCGATGTGGCCGGCTCGTCGGACGTGTTTGACCGTGGTTTCGTCACCTATTCCAACGCGGCAAAATTCGAAATGCTGGGCGTGTCACCGGAATTGATCGCCGCAGTTGGGGCCGTGTCCGAGGAGGTTGCGCGCGCGATGGCCGAAGGCGCATTGGCTGCGTCCAGTGCCGCATTGACGGTCGCTGTAACAGGGATTGCGGGCCCGGGCGGATCGGACACCAAGCCCGAAGGTTTGGTGTGTTTTGCCCGGGCCGCCGCGGGCGGCGACACATGGCTCGAAACTGTGGAATTCGGAGCCATTGGCCGCGCCAAGGTGCGACAGGCGACGGTAAATCACGCGTTAAAGCTAGTGGGCGCGGCGCTTATCTAAACGCACCTTTTTGCAGCATAGGGCGAGCCTGACTGCTCATTTTTTCATCACTCCTTAAACTGCGCAAGATTATCGCACTTTTCGCCCGCCTGCTGCTTTTCCTTGCACCCCGCATACGTCACCTGACCCTCAAATCTATCCATGGGAGGGGAGAAAATCATGGTCGGAGCAGATACAGCCTGGATCATCGTGGCCACCGCGTTGGTCTTGTTCATGACATTGCCGGGGCTGGCACTTTTCTACGGCGGGCTGGTCCGGTCGCGCAATGTGCTGAGCGTTTTCATGCATTGTTATGCCATCGCCTGTTTGATGAGCGTGCTTTGGTTGGTCGTTGGGTATTCGATTGCCTTTGGCGGCGGTACAAGCGGCTATTGGGGCGGATTGGACAAAATGTTCCTGGGCGGCATCACGGCCGACACGCTGGCGGGCACCATTCCCGAGGTTCTGTTTTTCGCCTTTCAGATGACGTTTGCCATTATTACCCCGGCCCTGATCGTGGGCGCTTATGTTGAACGCATCAACTTCGCCTTCGTTTTGGTCTTTTCCGGGCTTTGGATGCTGATCTGCTATGCGCCGGTCGTTCACTGGATCTGGGGCGGCGGTATGTTGGCGGATGGCGGCATCTTTGGCGAAACGGGCGCGCGTGATTTTGCAGGCGGCATCGTTGTGCACCAAACCGCTGGATTGGCTGCCTTGGTGCTGGCCTTTATGCTGGGCGCGCGCAAAGACACATCGAAACCGCCCCACAACCCCGGTTATGTGATGATTGGTGCGGCGATGCTTTGGGTCGGCTGGTTCGGCTTTAACGGCGGATCGCAACTGGCCGCTGATGGTGGCGCTGCCATGGCGCTGACCGTGACGCATATTTCGGCTGCGACCGCTTCGCTGACGTGGGCCCTTTGGGAACGGATCAAGTATGGCAAGGCATCGCTTGTTGGTCTGGTCACCGGTACAATTGCCGGGTTGGCATCCATTACCCCGGCTTCGGGGTTTGTTGGCCCTGTCGAAGCGTTGGTCATTGGTGCCATCGCCGGTGTGCTGTGTCAGGAAGCGGTGAACGTTGTGCGCAACGGCTTGAAGATCGACGATACGCTGGATGTTTTTGCCGTGCACGGCGTCGGCGGCATCTTTGGTACGATCATGATCGCGGTCTTCGGTCAGGGTGCCTGGGCGGCGCAGCTTGGCAGCCTTGCCATTGTCGGCGTCTTTACCGTGGTTGTGACCGTGGCGATTGCCCTGTTCACCAAAGCTGTCGTCGGCATGCGTGTCGACGAAGAATCCGAAGCCACAGGCCTTGATATCGCACAGCACAGCGAACGCGCTTACGACATGACGTCCTAAGCGTTACGACGCGCGGGCAATTTGCTCCGTTTGTTGTAAAATCTTGCCGGGCAGCGTGGCAGTTACCACGCTGCCTGCACCACCGGGGTGCCGCGCCATACGCAAGGAACCACCACGTGCTTCGATCAAACGGCGCACACCATAAAGCCCAAACCCGCTGCCACGTCGTATTTCGCCATCTGCAAGGTAGGCAAGCGACGCATCCGAGAACCCTTTTCCGTCATCGGCAATGCGGACACTCAGCTGGCCGTCATCGGTCATCGAGGCATCAACTTCGATCGAAAGCGAGTTTGTTCGCCCGCCATGGGAAATTGCATTGTCGATCAGGTTGCGAAGCACCACCTGAAGAACGGATCGTTCCACTTCAACCGTCGCAATGCGAGAGATCAGACCATGTTTTCCCGACGGATCAAGCGTTGCAAATATCAGATCGCAAACAGATTGAAGATCGACTTCCGTCGCTTCGGATTGTTGCATGCTGGTCGCTTGGACAGACAGCAGAATATCGTCAGTCATCGATAACGTTTTTTCCGCAACGGCCCGCACCTTGCGAACCAGATGATTGCGTCCGTCACCAACTTCGGGAAAGTCGACCAGCAATTCTTCACACAGATGACTGATGTTTCGCAAAGGTGCACGGGCGTCATGCACCGCCATGCCAAGAAACAATTCGCGTTCTTTGTCGGATTCCTGTGACGCCATCAGGACGGTCGCAATCACGGTTTTGCCGTCGGGAAGTGCCACAAGGTTCACAACCCCCAAACCATCAACCCGAACTTCGCCGGTTTCGACAATCCAGTCCCGCGACATCAACGGATCTGCAAGCGCACCCATCACATTTGTGGGAACTTTTCCGATCACATCTTCGCGCATCAAGCCTGTGGCGGCTTCGGCGCGGGCGTTCCAAAAGGCAATAATAGGCGCGCCACCATCCGGAAAAACGAGCGCAAATGCCGGCGTCTCAACAAAATCTAGCAGTTTAAGTGTTTTCATGACCCCCGATTAAGTATGATTCCTTAAAAATAGACTAAATTTCGAAGCCTGTTGTCGCACTCTTGCAAAGTCGGGTGCCGAAGGCTTAGATCTTTGCGGATCAACCGGTGCAGAATGACGAAACGCGAAACATATATCACCAAACAGGCAAAGCGATTGTCCAAGGGGCAAATCGATCGGCGCCGCTTTGTGATGTCAGCACTTGCAACGGGCGTTACGATGCCGACGGCCATGTCATTGGCCAGCCGGGCCGAAGCCGCAATACCGAAACCGGGTGGGCATTTGCGCTATGGGGCGGCCATGGCTTTGGCGACGGATCGCGCGGACCTTTCGTTTTCCGGGTCCGGGGTGGCAAAGATCGTCCATCAGGCCTGTGGTGATACACTGGTCGACTATGATCACAGCGGCACTTTGGTTGGCGCATTGGCCGATCAGTTCGGCTCGGACGACGGCGGGCTTACTTGGGTCTTTGATCTTCGCCGTGGTGTCACGTTTCATTCGGGCGCAGAGCTGACGGCTGATGATGTGCTTGCCAGTTTGACTTTCGTGGCTCGGGTCAACCCCTCCGTCCGAGGTGTCGCGGGTTTGATTGCCGACGCCCGCCGCGACGGCGACGCCCGCGTTATTTTAAACCTGCACCAGCCGCATCAGAATTTCGCAGCGCTTTTGGCAGACCCGCATTTCAATATCTTGCCGAAAGACCAGAGCGCGATGGATGGAACCGGTGCGTATCGTCTTCAACGTTTTGAACCCGGCGTTTCGGCGCAGTTGATCCGCAATGAGAATGACTGGCGGTTTGGTCGCGGCCATTTTGACAGTATCGACATTCGGGCCATGCCTGATGCCGGTCTCAGACAAAGCGCGGTTATGAACGGTGAAGTTGACGTCATTGATGACGTCGATCCGCGTGTTCTGGCCATGCTGTCCAATATGACGAACGTGGACATCTTTGAACGCCAAGGTGCCCGCCATCATCTGATTCACATGCGTCTTGATCGTGGCCCCTTTGCAGATCCGCACCTGCGTGCAGCGCTAAAAGCTGCGGTGAACCGTCAGACTATTCTGGACGAGGCTGTGTTGGGCCACGGTTCTGTTGGCCATGATGCCCCTTGGTTCATTGAGCCGTCGGTGTCGCCCTATGATCCAGACAAAGCGCGCTGGCACCGCGCGGCGAGCGGTCTGTCTGGCCCTGTTACGCTTGCCTTACCTGACCAGGACTTTCCGGGTGCAAAAGCGACGGCGTCTTTGGTGGCACGGGCGGCGAGCGATATTGGGCTGGATGTTCGCGTTCAGGCATTGGCCGACAGCACCGATTGGCATCTTTTGGTTGGCCAGGGCAACGGTTATGGCGATGCGCATTTTGCCGCGCATTACATGCCGCAGTCCGGGGTATGTGAAACCGGCTGGGTGACCACCAAAGCAGCAGAAAGGTTTAGCGCGCAAGTTCAAGCGGCCCGGTGCACATCGGATGAATCAATACAAAATGCACAGATGTCCAATGCCGCCAGAACATTGGCGCGCGACGGCGGAATGCTTTTGCCGATCTGGGCCAATGATCTGTTCGCGCATGCAACTGTTTTGGCGCGCCCGACCGAAGCCTTGTCAGGCCACCCAAGTGCGGTGCGCATATTAGACAGCTGGTGGTTTAGCTAAAGTCCGGCCGTCTTTCACGTCGCGACAGATGTCTGCCCGCCATTGCCTCAGGCGTTCAAACCGCCCGGCGCCACCATTTTTGCCAAAGCGAATACGCGCGTTTTCGATGCGTCCCGCCTTTCAAGGCCATTTTGAAGAAATCAGTCATTTTATCGTCCTGCCAATGGCACCGGTTGATCCAGTGCTCGTCCCTAATTTGCCCATCTGGCGTTCACGGCTCAATACCCCAAGGATGCAAAAGCCTGTGATCGCTGCGTGAAAGCGACAGAATAGTCTATAAAATTGAAGAAACCGCGCGGATTTCCGCGCGGTTTCTGAATTTCAATTGGCAAACGGGCGCGCTTGGCGATGCGCTTTCGTCCAGTGAAATTAGCGAAGCAGTCAGATCGAAACCCAATTCAGCCCCGTCGCGGCTAACGGCCCAAACGTTTTTTGACCGAAGCCGAGAATTCTGATCCGTCATCGCTGACCGTTGCCGAACCGTTCTGGATCGACCACCGACGTCCATCGTATGATGTGTTGTTTGTAAAGAAGTTGTACAAATAGAGATCATGCGCCACGCCGGTCGCACACGTCTGTGCGTTTTAAATTGAATAGGTGCCTTTGCCCACGGTGGAGGCTGCGACCGAACCGGTGGTCGCCAGGCCCGCAACCAACGCGATAACGCCAAGCGTTATTATTCGTAGCATTTACGTTTCCTTTACAGAATACGACCGCAGTACCTCAGGAAGTGGAGGTTCGCGCGCATTCGACAAAGGTTTACCCGTCAAACCAGATAAAAATCCGGCAACTTATCGATAAGTTAGTATTAAAGCCAATGAATGTGGAAGCAGTCGCTTCGAAACGAGGCGACTGCTTCCAATGCAAAAGACTACTTGAGGGCCGCGTCGGTAATGACGTGGGTCCAAGCGCCGGTTGGTGCTTTGGTGATCACAGGATCCGAGCCGCCCGACAAAAGCGAGGCAACCGTGCGATCAAAATCGCCGGGCTCCAGTGCGCCGTTTGATCCGGCGGTCAGCTTGGCGATCTCGCTCATCATGCGAACCTGATGTCCTTCGGTCTGAGCGCCTGTTTCGTCGTATTCAAGTACGATCAACGCCGCGTCTTCAGGGTTTTCCTCGGCCCATTTCCAGCCCTTCATCGAAGCGCGCACGAAGCGTTCCATTTTTCCTGCAAAGCCGTCCTCGGACAAACGATCTTCCAGCACGTAAAGCCCGTCTTCCAACGTGGCAACGCCCTGATCCTCGTACTTGAAGGTGATCAGATCATCGGCGTTTACGCCCGCATCCAGAACCTGCCAGTATTCGTTGTAGGCCATGGTCGAAATGCAATCGGCTTGACGCTGCAACAAAGGATCAACGTTGAAGCCCTGTTTCAGAACCGCAACGCCGTTGTCGTCTGCACCATCGGTATCGATGCCAAGCTTGCCCATCCAGGACATGAAGGGGAATTCGTTGCCAAAGAACCAAACGCCAAGCGTCTTGCCTGCGAAATCCGCTGGTGTTGCAATGCCGCTGTCTTTCCAGCACGTCAGTTGCATGCCCGACGACTTGAAGGGCTGCGCGATGTTGACCAGGGGAAGACCCTTTTCGCGCGCCGCAAGGGCTGCGGGCATCCATTCAACCAACACATCCGCGCCGCCGCCTGCAACGACCTGAGGGGGTGCAATATCAGGACCGCCCGGCTTGATGGTTACATTCAGGTCTTCTTCCTCATAAAAGCCGTTCTCAAGGGCCACATAGTACCCAGCAAACTGCGCTTGGGTGACCCATTTCAATTGCAAGGTCACGTCGTCGGCGGCCTGTGCGCCCGTGGCCATTGCGAGCGCGAATGCGCCGGTTATCAGATGTTTCATATCATTTCTCCCAGGTGGTTATTTATCGTTACGTTGTGACGGGTGCCAAAAGGTGGTGCTGCGCTCGACAAGCGCGACAATCCCGTAAGCCACCGATCCCGTCAGGGCGGCTACGGCAATTTCAGCCCAAACCAGGTCAATCGACAAGCTGCCAACACCGGTTGAGATGCGAAATCCCATACCACGTGTCGGAGAGCCGAAATATTCAGCAACAATGGCCCCGATCAAGGCAAGGGTTGTCGCGATTTTCAAACCGTTGAAGATAAACGGCATGGCCGCTGGCAACCTCAGCTTTCGCAAGGTCTGCCAATAGCCCGCCGCATAGGTCCGCATCAGATCTTGTTGCATCGCACTGGCTTCTTTCAATCCTTGCACAGTGTTCACGAGTATTGGGAAAAACACCATAACCACAACCACTGCGGCCTTGGAATGCCAGTCAAACCCGAACCAGCTGACCAGGATCGGCGCGATGCCAACGATTGGAAGGGCGGCGACAAAGTTGCCAACGGGCAATAGCCCACGCGTCAGAAAGGACGACCGGTCGATCAGAATGGCAATGGTGAAGGCGGCGGTGGCCCCGATCACATAGCCGGACAATGCGCCCTTCAGGACGGTTTGAACAAAGTCTTCCCACAAGGTTCCCGTTTCCGCCGCAAAGCGCGTCATGACATCTGAGGGTGCAGGCAGGATCACCGGCGATATGCCAAGGCTTGTCACCGCCCCTTCCCAGAGCACCAGAAGACTTAACCCAAACAAAGCCGGGACCAAAATCCGCACGATCTTGTTGCTGTGGAACCGTGATCTCGCCAGTAAAACGTTCAACGTCCAGGCCGAACACCAAAACAGGATCGCGTTGCCCAACAGGATCATGCGGCACCCCTTATCCGTCTAAGCGCATAGCGTTGGAAAAGACCCAGAAGTGTCACAAGTGCTCCGGCCAAAATCGCGGCGGCGAACAATGCGGACCAAATGGCAAGCGGCGTGCCGAATTGGTCACCGATCAATATCCGCGCGCCAAGCCCCGAGATCGCGCCGGTTGGCAATTCCCCCACGATGGTTCCAACCAATGCGGCCGCGATACCGACTTTCAGGGATGTAAAGAGATAGGGCAAGGACGACGGCAAGCGCAGTTTGAAAAATGTGGCGATGCCACTGGCGCTGTATGTTCGAAGCAAATCAAGGTCTTCACGGGCGGGCGAGCTTAGACCTTTGACCATGCCGACAAGAACCGGGAAGAAACACAGATATGCCGAAATTACCGCTTTGGGCACCGCGCGTTCTTCGATCCCCAATTGCCCGGTCAATACGATGATCATCGGTGCCAGAGCGACGATTGGAATGGTCTGGCTGATGATCGCCCATGGCATCAGGCTCATGGCGGCTGTGCGGCTGTAGACGATGGCAACGGCACCAAGAATGCCGATACTGGTGCCAAGTGCGAACCCAAAGAGCGTGGATTGAAGCGTGATCCAGCCGTGGAAGATCAGACTTCTTTTGGAAAACGCGCGGCCCTTAAGAACCATCGCACCAGTTGTTTTCCAAAGCTCCTGGCCGACCTGCACCGGCGTTGGCAACCGTGGGCGATCGAGGTTGAATCCTCGCAAGATTTCATTCGGGTTCTGGAACATCAAAAGAAACCGGGAGGTTTCGGACCGCACACGCGCGCCTTCTGGCATCACGACATTGCCGGCGCGTTCTGCCTGATCCAGCGATTGACGGATGTTCATTGGGGCTACAGCCGCAAACCAAACAGCCAAAAGCGCGATCAACACCGTCAGAACGGGCAGCAAACTACGCATTTCGGTCATTCCCCCTCATGCCCGCCACTCAAGCCGCAGTTCTGGCAAGCCGTCGGCCCCTTCGGGGTTTCTTTCAACCACCTTGAACCCTTCGCGCGCGTAAAACTTCTGTGCGTCGACATTTGGTTCATGGGTCCAAAGCTGTAAGTAATCGCGTCCCCGTTTCGCACGGTCCAACAGGGCCTTCCCAAAACCTTGTCCGGGCTGATCCACATAGATCGCTCCGACCAGATTGGTTTCAGGATTAAGCGACAGATACCCGACCGCTGGATCGCCAATCAGATACATGTCACGGTCCGGCATGGCCGTCCTGATCTGGTCCGTCATTACCTCGGGCGCCACCTTGCGGGTGTTCCAAGGGGTGCGATCGACCCAATCGTTCACAATCCGCGAAATCACCGGCACATCTTCGGGCACTGCGCGACGAATGCTTGCGCGCGCCCAGACAAACCGGATATCGGGCAAACCCTCTTCGTTGTCACCTGCCGACCGCTCGGCCTCGTGAAACCCTTCGCGCACATAGAACCGGCGCGCACCGTGGTTCGCTTCAAATGTCCAAAGCGTCAAGTTCCCGTATCTTGATTTTGCGTGATCCACCAAGGTTTTGCCGATGCCATTTCCCGGCTTCGCCGCATAAAGCGAAGTGATTTCATCACCCTCGACATCCAGCGCCAGATACCCATCGACGGGATCGCCCGTCACCCAAACCTCGCGCTTTTGAAACACGACGTCACGATAATGGCGTTCCACATCATCGGCGGGATGCACCCGTGGCATCCAGTCAGTCGCATCAATCCAAGTGTTCAGGATCGTCGCACAAGCCAGAGCATCTTCTGGTCTTGCTTCTCTGACAGCAACACCCGTCACAGCACGTCTCCATGCCCGGCCCGCAGCCCTTCGCGAACGCGATGTGCGATCTCGATAAACTCGCGACTATCGCGGATATCAAGCGGGCGTTCTTTCGGCAGCGTACTTTCAATCACATCCGTGATCCGCCCTGGTCGTGGGCTCATCACCACAATCCGCGTTGACAGATAGACCGCCTCGGGGATCGAGTGGGTCACAAATCCGATGGTCTTCCCGGTGCGTGCCCAGAGACCAAGAAGTTCTTCGTTCAACCGATCACGGACGATCTCGTCCAAAGCCCCAAAAGGTTCGTCCATCAAAAGAATATCGGCATCAAAGGCCAAAGCGCGCGCAATACTGGCGCGTTGTTGCATGCCGCCCGATAATTGCCAGGGATACTTTTTGCCGAACCCGCCGAGTTCAACGAGTTCCAGAACCCTGTCCACGCGTTCTTCACGTTCCGCTCGCGAAAACCCCATGATTTCAAGCGGAAGCCGAATGTTTCCCGCAATTGTGCGCCACGGATAAAGGCCCGCCGCCTGAAACACATAACCATAGGCGCGTGCCTGGCGCGCCGCATCCGGCGACATCCCATTCACCGAAAGTCCACCGCTTGTCGGTGTTTCCAAGGCTGCAACACAGCGCAAAAACGTTGTTTTACCGCACCCCGATGGCCCGATGAAGCTGACGAAATCACCCTTCTTGATGTAAAGGCTCACATCCTTCAGCGCATCAACCGGACCGTCATTTGTCTCAAACGTCAAAGACAAGTTCTGAGCCTGGATCACCATAACCGAGGCCCACCGGTCGAACGGAACCAAAACAAAAATCCAAAATCGCGGTCGTCTGTCATCCTATCCCTTTGCCCCCAACAACCAAGCCTCGCAAACGGCCTGGCGCACCTGTTCCCTATAGAATTTCGCTCAAAGATGTCCTGTCCGAAACCTGTTGTCGATCCTCGAATTCGACCATTTTGCCCCCATAAACTTGCTCCCATCCCTCAGGTTTCACGCAATATTCCAAGCGCTGCACTTCCTCACATTTCACGGGGATCTCGAGCGAACCCCACGGGCCCTCCGAACCCGTATTTCACTGAATCGATCCAAAGAGGCCATGCTACGTTTCAAACCCCCGACGCCGGTATCCCGGTGCGTTCAACCGGGCGCGGAGCGGTCAGTTCTTTCCAGGACGACAAAGCCTTGTTCACCGGCGTATTTGGCTTTCGACGAATAAATTCGCCGTGGCCTTCCTGTGTGCGAACTTCGCCGTCATGCACGGCCACGTGGCCTCGGCTTAGCGTAAATCGCGGCAACCCTTTGACATGCTGACCTTCGAAGACATTGTAATCAATCGCCGATTGTTGCGTCGCCGCCTGGATCGTCTTTTCTTTTTCAGGATCAAGCACCACGATATCCGCATCTGCTCCGACCAAGATCGCCCCTTTCCGGGGATAGCAGTTCAGGATTTTGGCAATGTTCGTCGACGTCACGGCCACGAATTCTTCGGGCGTCAATCGTCCCGTCGCAACCCCGTGGGTCCAAAGCATGGGCATACGATCTTCCAAGCCGCCGGTTCCATTGGGGATCTTGGTGAAATCGCCAACACCATAGCGCTTTTGTTCTGTCGTAAAGGCACAATGATCCGTTGCCACAACCGACAAAGACCCGGCCTGCAACCCGGCCCAAAGGCTGTCTTGGTGTTTTTTGTTGCGAAACGGCGGCGACATCACACGCCTTGCTGCATGATCCCAATCGGGGTTGGCGTATTCGCTTTCATCCAGCGTCAGATGCTGGATCAAGGGTTCGCCCCAAACGCGCTTGCCGTTCTGGCGCGCGCGCCGGATCGCCTCATGGGCTTCCTCGCAGGACGTATGCACCACATACAGCGGTACACCGGCCATATCGGCAATCATAATAGCGCGGTTTGTCGCTTCGCCTTCGACCTGGCTTGGCCGCGAATAAGCATGGGCTTCGGGCCCCGTGTTCCCTTCGGCCATCAGTTTGGCCTGCAACTCAGCAACCACATCGCCGTTCTCGGCATGGACCATGGGAATACCACCCAGTTCCGCCAACCGCTGAAATGACGCATACATTTCATCGTCGTTCACCATCAAGGCCCCCTTATAGGCCATGAAGTGCTTAAAGGTGGTGATGCCCTCTTTCTCGATGACGCTCGCCATCTCGTTGAACACCTGTTCGCCCCACCATGTGACGGCCATGTGATAGGAATAGTCACAGTTCGCCTTGGTCGACTTGTTGTGCCACATCTGAAGCGCATCATGCAGCCCCTGCCCCGGCGCCGGTAGCGCGAAATCCACAACCATCGTTGTGCCGCCCGACAAGGCCGCGCGCGTGCCGCTTTCAAAATCATCCGTCGAATAGGTGCCCATGAACGGCATTTCCAGATGGGTATGGGGGTCAATACCGCCCGGCATCACATAGCACCCCGTCGCATCCAGAACCTCATCACCTGCCAGACCCTGACCAATCTCGACGATCTTGCCGCCGTCGATCAACACATCCGCCGCATAAGACAAATCCGCCGTGACCACTGTTCCGTTCTTGATAACTGTCGACATTGCTTTCCCCTCTGTCAGTCCTCTCCCCTTCGCTTCTTCTGTCTGAAAAACTTCGGGGTCCGGGGCGTCGTCCATTGTTGCTCAAACCAATTGCGCAATCAATGAACACCCCCGGGTGTTTCAATCCTTGTAATCGGGCTCGTCTTTATCAAGCATCCGTTTCATCTCGGCAAAATGCGCGAATTCCGCATCGCGGTAGGTTTCCCATTCTGCGGCTGTTTCTTCGGCCAGATCATCGGGCATCACCTGCAAGGGCTGCCCTGTGGAATAGGCCAACAGCAACGTCTTGGCGGCGCGTTCCAGATGATAAAGCGCGTCCCAAGCCTCGGCCACCGTATTACCAAGCAACGTTACACCATGGTTCTGCATCATGACGCTTCGATGATTGCCCACCGTGGTCGCAATCCGCTCGCCCTCTTCGCCTTCGGACGCGATACCGCCGAAGGCCATGTCATAGGCCATGCGTTTGTAAAACCGTGCCGTCACCTGATCGATGGGATAGATCACCGGGTCTTTCAACCCGCACAGCGCCGTCGCATGGGGCGGATGAATATGGAGCGCGACCCGCGCCTGCGGCAGGTTCCGATGCAAGGCCGAATGGATCGACCAAGCCGACGGGTCCGGCGCATCAGGCCGCTCCATCGTGCTAGGATCATCCGCATCGCACAGAACCAAATCCGAAGCGCGCACCCGGCTCCAATGCACCCAGCGCGGGTTCACGAGGAACTTTCGTCCATCCGCAGACACTGCCGCCGAAAAATGGTTCGCCACCCCTTCGTGCCAGTCGTTCCGGCACGACAACCGAATAGCCGCCGCGAGGTCGATGCGGATTTGGGCCTCATCTAAAGTGAAGTCATGTTGAGTCATATTGGAATCCTACAAATGACGAGTTTTAGGTCCGGCCAAATTAAAAGACCAAATCCCATACACGAAGTTATTAGAGCCCACTTAAATGCTCGAGCATTTTTTTTAATCACTTCACGATTGTGCCTAGACGATTTCTCAAATTCCTTGGCCAGATCAAGACGTGTTGCGGAAGGTGACCTGTTCTCTGCAAGATCTTCTTCAATTCCGGAAATCTCGTAACCACTGGGAAACACTTTAACGGGGCGAGCGGAATATGCTGAAATTCCTGCGGATATGCCAAGTAAAACGATTCCAAGACTCGGGATCACGCTTTGTGCGGACCCACCATTAACACTTGTTGCAATTGCTATTGCAGCTATTAAAATACCACAGAATGTGATACTTCTCTGGTCAGCCGCTAGGGCAAGTGATATTTGAGAGTCTAGATTCTTTTCGGCAAGACGAAAGCCTTCATCAATCAATTCAGAATTGTTTTCAGCATCAATCAAAGGAATTCTCCACTATGGTAAAACCTCCGCAACCAATTGAAAAAGACAAGATTCGAGAATCTCCGCAGCCTAACCAGCAGCCATCTACTCCGCCACAAAAACCGCCTAAGAAGTAGGAAACTCACCCCACAATCCCCGCCGTCTCGACCACCGCATGGAACAAAACATCCGCCCCCGCCGTCGACCACTCCTTGGAAATCTCTTCGGCCTCGTTGTGGCTCAACCCGTCCACACAGGGGCACATCACCATGGCCGTCGGTGCCACATCGTTGATCCAGCAGGCGTCGTGCCCGGCGCCTGAAACGATATCCATGTGGCTATAGCCCAGCCGTTCTGCGGCATCGCGGATTGCGCCGACGCAGCCCTCATCAAGATCTGGCGGATCGAACTGGCCCACGATTTCACACTTGAAGTCGACCTCGATGTCGTCGCAAAGCTCGACGGCGCGTTCCATGAACTCTTCGACCATGCCGTTCAGCTTATCCAGAATGTGGGTACGCATATCGACGGTGAACACCACTTTGCCCGGAATGATGTTTCGTGAATTCGGATAAACGTCGATATGCCCGATCGCGCCAACCGCATTCGGCTGGTTTTTCATCGCGATTTCATGCACCAACTCGGTCACCACGGCCAAACCCCGACCCGCATTTTTGCGCATGTGCATCGGCGTTGAGCCGGTGTGGCTTTCCTTACCCGTCACCGTGCATTCGATCCAGCGCAGGCCCTGGCCATGGGTGACGACGCCGATGTCTTTGCCCTCGGCCTCCAAAATCGGGCCCTGTTCGATGTGCAGTTCAAAAAAGGCATGCATGTCTCGCGCGCCGACTTTTTCGCTTCCCTTCCAGCCGATCCGTTCCAACTCGTCGCCAAACCGTTTGCCGTCGGCATCCACCTTGTCATAAGCCCAGTCCAACGTGTGCTTGCCTGCGAAAACGCCCGAGGCCAGCATTGCAGGTGCATAGCGTGTGCCTTCTTCGTTCGTCCAATTGGTCACAACGATGGGATGTTTCGTCTGGATGCCAAGATCATTCAGGGTGCGAATGATTTCCAGACCGCCCAGAACACCCAGCACCCCGTCGTATTTGCCGCCCGTGGGCTGTGTGTCCAGATGTGATCCCACATAAACCGGCAAAGCATCGGGGTCTGCGCCTTCGCGGCGGGCAAACATATTGCCCATCTCGTCAACACCCATCGAACAACCTGCCGCTTCGCACCACTTTTGGAACAGATGGCGGCCTTCGCTGTCTTCGTCCGTCAGGGTCTGGCGATTGTTACCACCTGCAACACCGGGGCCAATTTTGGCCATCTCCATCAGCGCATCCCACAAACGATCTCCATCAATGCGCATATTGGCGGCTGGTGTGGTCATATCACGTCCTCTTGGCTTCGTGGTCATTCAATGATTTATTGACCAAATGGTCAAGATGACGCTAGCAGAGGTCACACCCCAGTCAAGCGCGTACCGAAGGGAGCCCGCGATGAATGTCGAAAAACCGCGTACGCGGATTCAACAAAAGAATCGCGAACGCATTCTGAACGCCGCATTGGATGTGTTTTCGGCCGAGGGGTTTCGCGGTGCCACCATTGATCAAATCGCGATTGCAGCCGAATTGTCCAAACCGAACCTGTTGTACTATTTCCCGTCGAAGGAAGCCATATACACCGAAGTCCTATCGTCGCTTTTGACCACATGGCTCGATCCGCTTCAGGCGATAGATAGCCAAGGCGATCCGATTGAGGAAATTTTGGGCTATGTCCGCCGGAAACTGGAACTCAGCCGGGATTTTCCCCGTGAAAGTCGGCTATTTGCCAATGAGATCCTCCGAGGGGCACCGCGTATTCTGGATCAGATCGAGGGCCCCTTGCGCCGAATGGTAGATGACAAGGTGGCATTGTTTCAAAACTGGTCGAGAGACGGGAAAATTTCCCCTATCGACCCCTTTCATCTTATCTTCTCGATCTGGGCCACGACGCAACACTATGCGGATTTCAGCGTTCAGGTGCGCGGCATTTTACGCACCAACGACGATGCGCATTATGTCGATGCCGAAGATTTCCTGATGACCCTGTACCGCGCAACGCTGACGCCCCGGGGGAATTAACGAAATCTCCATATCTATCGCACAGGATTGCTGTGGGGGCGTGTATGAGGACAAGAGCATGTTCCCCGCTGCCAATGTATCGGGTGCAGTCGCAAAACCAGCGCAATCTGCGCAACCGCTGACCGCACAGAAGACATCGCAGCCGCAAGCGCCCGAAACAGCGCGCACCAGCTCAGGAGAATCCGCTGCGGCCAATATCAAGGCTGAGACCACAGTTGCCATTCAGGCGCCCGAACAATCTTCGGTTGTCGCAAGGCTTCGGGATCAGGAAACCGCCGAAAATACCGACCGGAAATTCCCACCCGTAGATCGACCGACGGGTCCCCCTCCGACGTTCGAAGAAACACCGCTTGAGCGGCAGGCGCGCGTCGCGCTTAACCCGCCCGATGTGGAATTTGAGCCAGAAACGCCGCCCGAGACACCTGCCCCGGACCAAAATGTGGCCCGCGAGCCAGAGATCGAACCCAAAATCCAAGTGGCGGCGTCATCGGAACAACCCGATCCGCCACCAACGCGGAGCGAAAAGGCCGAAGCCAGCTTTACGGAAACGCGCACAATTTCCGAACCGAAAGAACCGGCTTCGGTTGATGTCGCGCGCTGAGGCATCGTTGGGCGCAAACATTGATCAGTGAGCGGGAAGTCCCCTCACTGATCAATTTGCAAGAAAAATGGGCTGAACGCCAATCGCAAACGCCGTCTTTGGTATTTGCGACACTGTGCATCTGCACAGTTCAGCCTGTTCCAAAAATCGCGATCAACGGGAAAGCAATGTCGCCCACCCCCTATTCTGCTGCGCGAGCGCTTGGGTTGTTGGGGTGGGTTGTCCAGTTGGCATAATTCGCATCCACGGGCTTTCCGGTCCGCGTATCAATCACACCCGGCGCAAGTTCTTCCATTGTGATGCAGTTTTCGACCGGGCACACATCGACGCAAAGGTTGCAGGCCACGCATTCGGCGTCGATCACTTCGAACGTGCGATCCGCACTCATCGAAATCGCCTGATGCGATGTGTCTTCGCAGGCCGCATAACACCGGCCACATTTGATGCAAGCGTCCTGATCAATGCGCGCTTTGGCGATGTAATTCAGGTTCAGGTACTGCCAGTCGGTCACATTCGGCACTGCACGGCCCGAAACTTCGGCGACAGAGGTATAGCCTTTTTCATCCATCCAGCCAGACAAGCCGGCGGTCAATTCCTTGATGATCCCAAAACCATAAACCATCGCCGCCGTGCAAACCTGCACATTCCCTGCACCAAGGGCCAAAAACTCAGCCGCGTCTCGCCACGTGGTAACGCCGCCGATGCCGCTGATCGGCAGATCGGCGGTTTCCGGATCGCGCGCGATTTCGGCCACCATGTTCAGCGCCATCGGTTTCACCGCAGGCCCGCAGAACCCACCATGGCTGCCTTTGCCGTCAATCGAAGGTTCGGGCGACATCGTATCAAGGTTCACCGATGTGATGGACGACACCGTGTTGATCAGGCTGACGGCATCCGCGTGGCCCGCATGTGCCGCACGCGCCGGATAGCGGATATCTGTGATGTTCGGCGTCAACTTCACGATGACCGGCATGTCGCAATGTTCCTTGCACCATTCGGTCACCATCTGAATGTATTCAGGCACTTGGCCCACGGCGGCGCCCATGCCCCGCTCGCTCATCCCATGGGGACAGCCGAAGTTCAGCTCGATCCCGTCGCAGCCTGTGTCTTCGACGCGGGGCAGGATCGCTTTCCAGGCGGCCTCCTCGCACGGCACCATGATGCTGGCCACCAAGGCGCGGTCGGGGAAATCTTTTTTCACCCGCGTGATTTCTTCAAGATTGGTTTCAAGCGGGCGGTCTGTGATCAATTCGATGTTGTTGATCCCAAGAACACGCCGATCTGCGCCGTATACCACGCCATAACGCGGCCCGTTCACATTCACGATCGGCGGGCCCGCTTCGCCCAGCGTTTTCCAAACCACACCGCCCCAGCCAGCCTCAAAGGCACGCCGGACGTTGTATTCTTTGTCGGTTGGCGGCGCGGACGCCAGCCAAAAGGGATTTGGGCTTTTGATGCCCGCGAAAGTCGTCGTCAGATCAGCCATCTCAGATCTCCCGTAGCAAGCGCCCTAGCCTGCTGATTGCATCAGTTCGTTGTGAATATCTTCCGCCGCATCGCGCCCTTCGGCCACCGCCGTCACGGTCAGATCATCGCCACCAGTCGCACAATCGCCACCGGCCCAGACCTTGGCGACTGAGGTTTTGCCCGCACCATCCACCGCAATTTTTCCGCGCTCAAGCGTCAACCCGTCAGGCGCGTCTGCAAGGGTTTGGCCAATGGCCATAAAGGCCTGATCCGCAGGAAGCCGGAAGGTTTCGCCCGTGCCGGTCAAACCGGCTGCGCCACTTTCGGTGTATTCAAATTCAATCTCACACACCGTGCCATTGCCGTAAACCGCCTTTGGTTGCGCGTTGAACACCAACCGCACCCCCTTGGAGGCGGCCAAATCCTGTTCAAAACCACTTGCAGGCATCGCGTCCCGACCCCGGCGATAGACGATTGTGACGTCATCAGCCCCCAAAAGCTTGGATTGAACAGCAGCATCCACAGCCGTCATACCGCCACCGATCACAACGACGTTTCGGCCCACAGGTAGTTTTGTCAAATCACCGGCTTGCCGCAGATCGGCGATAAACCCGACCGCATCGTCAACGTTGTCTTTGTCGGCCCCATCGGCACCAAGGCTGTTCACGCCGCCCAAACCAAGCCCCAGAAACACCGCGTCATACTCTGACGTTAAAGTATCCAACGTCATCGCACTGCCCAATTTTTGGTCATGGCGCATCTCAATCCCGCCGATCTGCAACAGCCAAGCCACTTCGGCCTGGGCAAATCCACCAACGGTTTTGTAACTTGCGATTCCGTATTCGTTCAGCCCACCCGGTTTCGGACGCGCATCATAAACCACCACGTCGTGACCCAACATCGCCGCACGGTGCGCACAGGCCAGTCCGGCAGGCCCGGCCCCAACGACTGCGATTTTTTTTCCCGTTGAAGCCGCGCGTTCATAGGGATGCACGCCCTTGGCCATCAAAGCATCCGTCGCAAACCGCTGAAGTCGCCCGATTTCAACCGGCTTGCCTTCGGCGGCTTCGCGCACGCAAGCGTCCTCGCACAGCGTTTCCGTGGGGCAGACCCGTGCGCACATCCCACCCAGAATGTTCTGATCGAAGATGGTTTTGGCGGCCCCTTCGGGCTGACCGGTCTGGATCTGGCGAATGAACAACGGGATATCAATCGTCGTCGGGCACGCCGTGATACAAGGCGCATCATGGCAGAAATAACACCGGTCCGCGGCCACCATGGCTTCGTGCCCATCGTATGGGGCGTGCAAATCCTCGAAGTTCCGCGCGAGCTCATCGGGGGACAATCGTTCGGACACAATTCCGGGCGTGCGCGGTGAATGGGACATTGAGGCTCTCCTGTTGATGGGGGCAGATTGCCAAGAGGAAAATATTTTATCAACTGGTAAATTTTTAAAACCTTGAAACCATGCCAGCGAAGGCCTTTTCCTTTACGTTCGGCTTGCCTATAACTTGCGTTAACGAAAACAGAGCAGAACATGGGGCAAGAATGACGAAGCGATCGCACGACGACGACGTTGAGTTCATTAAGGCGTTGGCCGAGCTTCTAAGCGACAACGATCTTTCCGAATTACAAGTCAAGCGGGACTATCCCGAAGAAGGCAGTTTGAACGTGCGTGTCAGCCGCATGGCAACGGCCCCGGTAGCGGTGCAAATGGCTGCCCCCGCTCCGCCGGCCCCGGTCGCGGCACCAGCCGCCGTTGCACCAAGCGATGCTGGCCCAAGCGAAGCCAGCGATCCCGCGACTTTGCCGGGGGCTGTGACATCGCCAATGGTTGGAACCGTTTATTTGTCGGCTGAACCCGATGCGCCGCCTTTCGTCAAAGTTGGCGACACGATCAGCGCAGGCGACACGCTGTTGATTATCGAAGCCATGAAAACCATGAACCAGATCCCGGCGCCGACATCCGGCACGGTCAAACGCATCCTCGTCGAAGATGGCGCACCGGTAGAATTCGGCGCGCCCTTGATGGTGGTTGAGTAGGCAACGGCAGATGTTCGACAAAATCCTGATTGCGAACCGTGGCGAAATCGCCCTTCGCGTCGTCCGCGCTTGTCGCGAGATGGGCATTCGTTCGGTTGCCGTGCATTCCACTGCCGATAGCGATGCCATGCATGTGCGCATGGCCGACGAAAGCATCTGCATTGGCCCGCCATCCGGAACCGATAGCTATCTTTCGATCCCCGCCATCGTGGCGGCCTGCGAAATCACCGGCGCACAAGCGATCCATCCCGGTTATGGGTTCCTGTCTGAGAATGCGAAGTTTGTACAAATCCTCGAAGACCATAGCCTGACCTTCATTGGGCCATCGGCCGAGCACATCCGCGTCATGGGCGACAAGATCGCAGCCAAAGACACCATGAAAAAACTGGGCGTGCCTTGCGTTCCAGGATCAGATGGTGGTGTTGAGACTGTCGAAGACGCTTTGGCCATTGGCGAAGAATTTGGCTATCCGGTTATCGTCAAAGCCACCGCAGGTGGCGGCGGGCGCGGCATGAAGCTTGCGACATCCGCCGAAGAAATGCCGACCGCTTTTGGGGCAGCCCGGTCCGAAGCAAAAAGCGCTTTTGGCAACGACGAAGTTTACATCGAAAAATACCTCACGCGCCCTCGGCACATCGAAATTCAGGTGTTTGGTGACGGCAAAGGCAGGGCTGTCCATTTGGGCGAGCGCGATTGCTCGCTGCAACGGCGCCACCAAAAAGTCTTTGAAGAAGCCCCCGGCCCCGCCATTGATCCCGATACCCGTGCGCGCATCGGCAAGATTTGCGCCGATGCCGTGGCTGGCATCAACTATATCGGCGCGGGCACCATCGAATTCCTTTTTGAAGACGGCGAATTCTATTTCATTGAAATGAATACCCGCCTTCAGGTCGAACATCCCGTCACCGAGGGCATCTTCGGCGTCGATCTTGTGCGCGAACAGATTTTGGTTGCGGCCGGTCAGCCCATGTCTTTTGAACAGGATGATCTCAGCATCAACGGCCATGCGATTGAAATCCGCATCAACGCCGAGAAACTGCCGGGCTTTTCGCCGTCGCCGGGCAAGATCACCCAGTACCACGCGCCGGGTGGCTTGGGCGTGCGGATGGATTCGGCCATTTACGCGGGCTATTCGATCCCGCCCTACTATGATTCGCTGATCGGTAAGCTGATTGTCCATGGCCGCGACCGACCTGAAGCACTTGCCCGTCTGAGCCGGGCGCTTTCGGAACTGATCGTTGATGGGATCGACACGACGGTTCCGTTGTTCCATGCGCTTTTGCAGGAAAAAGATGTTCTGACCGGCGACTACAACATTCATTGGCTGGAAAAGTGGCTCGACGCTAATATGGAATGATTTGATCCTCATTCTCTTGGTAAAGTATGCTTTGGGAATCTTGGGCGAACTGCGCATCATCGTCTTTAAAATCAAAAGACCCCGCGCGGATTTCGGGTTATCATCGCGCCCATGAGCGATCGCAGTCTGACACCTGAACTTTTGATGGCCGCCTATAGTGCGGGCGTCTTTCCGATGGCGGAAACACGCGACGATCCCGACGTCTTTTGGGTCGATCCCCAAGACCGTGGCATTCTTCCGCTTGATGGGTTTCATATGTCTCGCTCGCTTGCGCGGCACATGCGACGCCGCGAACACCGCGCAACGCTGGACGTTGGTTTTGACGCCATCCTTGATGGCTGTGCGGACCGCGAAGAAACCTGGATCAACGAAACGATCCGCAGCCTTATGATCGAATTGCACACCATGGGTCATGCGCATGGTTTCGGGCTTTGGCGCGACGACCAGCTGGTCGGCGGGATGTATGGGCTTGCCCTTGGGTCTGTTTTTTTTGGCGAAAGCATGTTTTCGCGCGAACGGGATTCCTCAAAAATGGTGCTGGCCCGGGCTGTCGATCATTTGCGCCGCAGCGGATTTCAGCTATTTGACACTCAATTCATTACACCGCACCTGGCATCGCTTGGGGCCATCGAAATCCCGCGCACCACTTATCGCGCCAGATTGGAACGGGCGTTGAACTCACCTGCCGATATCCATGCAATTGCCTTGGAAACTGACCCTCAGGCCGTGATACAGCGGATCACCCAAACGTCGTAACGCGGATGATCAAGCGCGTTCAAAGCCGGGCTTGATGCGACCATCCAGCCATCAAACAGCACCACGTCGCGGCCCGGATCGCGGATCGTCAGCCACGCATAGCCTTCGCCTGATGGGTTGTCTTCGGGATAACGGCATTCGCCAAGCGTCACTTCGATGCGTCCAACGGTTGCCGTTCCGCCGACAACAAGATCAAGATCGCTTACATCGCCCGACACTTTGTCCAACCCCTTAAGCGCCACGCCAATGCCGCGCTTGGCCTTCAGTTTTTCGGCGGGTGCATCGGGCAAAACGGTTGTAGAACCATCTATTGGCGACGTGATGACGGATTGCGCCGTGGCCGGCACAGCCAGAAGAACCAGTGCGCAAATCGCCCGGATCATCCGTCTGACCCCGACACGAACTTCAGCAAAAGCTGAACAATAGAGACCGAGCTTTGCGTGTCGGCAATTTCGTCGCCCGGTTCCAGATTGAACACCGATCCGCCGGGCAAAAGTTCAACATAGCTTCCGCCCAACAACCCTTCGGATGCGATGATGACAGCGGTGTCATCGGGTAAAATCACGTCAGATTGCACGCTGAACTCGGTTTCGGCGCGGAAAGTTGCGGCGTCCAGCTCCATGTCCGTAATGGAGCCGACTTTGACGCCCGCGATCCGCACATCTGTCCCGATCCCAATCCCCTGGGCGGATCGGAACGAGGCTGAATAAACGGCTTCGTTGGACGTTGATAATCCGACACCGCCAACTTGCGATAGATAAATCAGAAACCCGGCAGCCACGCCCAAGACGCCCACGCCTGTTATCACTTCGGTCGCATTCTCCGACATGGTCTTACTCCGGCGTCCAGGCCTCGTAATCGGTGCGATTTGCTGGTTTGGCTTGCCGCAACGACCCCGCTGGCGCATAGGCCGCCGGCGTACCCGTCAGGTTTTCCTGATGCGGTTTTTCCCAATCCTTATGCACCAAAGGCTTTTCGGTTGGCGGTTCGCTATAGGTGTGATGGAGCCAGCCGTGCCAATCAGGATCGACCCGGCTTGCTTCGGCTTCACCGTTGAAAATAACCCAACGTCTACCTTCCACTGACTTGTAGAACGTGTTGCCCTGATTGTCTTCGCCGACTTTTTCACCCTTACGCCACGTATAGAACTGGGTGCCAAGCGTCTGGCTGTTCCACCATGTGACCGAGCGAAGAAGAGTGTTCAGAATGCCCATCGATGGACCTTTCGCCTGTTTCCCTAGCGTATGACGCAGCGCATCAGAAAAATCCAGTGGACGCAGACAATTCGGCGATTTTTGTCGCCAGCACCGATCTGCCGGATTTTCTAAGGAATGCGCGCCGTCACTTCAATTTCAATCTTCATGGCCGTTTCTTGCAGGTTTGCCGAGATCATTGTCGCCGCAGGTTTCGCTTTCGCAAACACCTTTGAAGTGACCGGCCAGCACTTGGGCCAATCAGTGGGGTTCGGTACGATGTAGTTGACCCGCACGACGTGATCCAAAGACGAGCCTGCTTCGATCAGTGCTTTTTCTATTGTCTTCAATGCGTTATCACATTGATCTTCAACGTGGGCTGGCATGGTCATCGTGCTGTAGTCATAGCCCGTTGTGCCCGCCACAAAGACCCAACCGTCTGCGACGACGGCCCTTGAATAGCCAATCTGTTTTTCAAACGGCGACCCTGTGGAAATGTGCTGAACCATTGCGTTAGCTCGCGCTGGCGGGTTCTTTCTGGCTGTCGGCGTGGATCATCAAAGGCTTGGCGTCCGCGGTGACGCTTTCTTCGTTGACCACCACTTCTTCGACCGAGTCGAGGCCGGGAAGATCGAACATCGTATCCAACAGAATGTTTTCCATGATCGACCGCAATCCACGGGCACCTGTTTTGCGCTGAATTGCCTTCTTGGCAATGGCCGACAAAGCGTCTTCGGTGAATGTCAGTTGTGCGTCTTCCAGCTCGAACAAGCGCTGATACTGCTTGACCAAAGCGTTCTTCGGTTCGGTCAGGATTGTCACCAGCGCGTCTTCGTCCAGATCGGTCAGCGTTGCGATCACGGGCAAACGGCCGACGAATTCCGGGATCAAACCGAATTTCAGCAAATCTTCGGGTTCCAACTCCTGGAACACTTCGCCGACGCCACGGTCGTCGTCGTTTTTGACGTCTGCACCGAACCCGATGGCTGAGCCTTTGCCGCGTTGCGCAATGATCTTTTCCAAACCCGCAAATGCACCACCGCAGATGAACAGGATGTTGGTCGTATCCACCTGAAGGAATTCTTGCTGCGGATGCTTGCGACCGCCCTGTGGTGGAACGGATGCAACCGTACCTTCCATAATCTTCAACAGGGCTTGCTGCACACCTTCGCCGGACACATCGCGGGTGATCGACGGGTTGTCAGATTTGCGTGTGATCTTATCGACTTCATCAATGTAGACGATGCCGCGTTGCGCGCGTTCGACATTGTATTCGGAGGCCTGCAAAAGCTTCAGAATGATGTTTTCGACGTCTTCACCAACATAGCCAGCTTCAGTCAGCGTCGTTGCATCGGCCATGGTAAACGGCACATCCAGAATGCGCGCCAATGTCTGGGCCAGCAGCGTCTTGCCGCAACCCGTTGGACCGATCAGCATGATATTGGATTTCGCCAACTCAATTTCGGACTTGCCCGCGTGGTTCAGACGTTTGTAGTGATTGTGAACCGCAACCGAGAGAACGCGTTTCGCATGCGCCTGACCGATCACGTAATCGTCAAGAACTTCGCAAATCTCTTTCGGCGCAGGCACGCCATCAGATGACTTCAGCCCGGCCGTTTTGGTTTCTTCACGAATGATGTCCATACACAGCTCGACACATTCATCGCAGATAAACACCGTCGGTCCCGCAATAAGTTTTCGGACCTCGTGCTGACTTTTCCCGCAAAAAGAACAGTATAGGGTGTTTTTACTGTCGCCAGAATTGTTCGCCATGTTCTAACCTTTTTGACCAAACCTGCGCTGCTCATCGCGGCAGTAAGCCGTTTTCCTAAATCCTAGGCGAGTGCTTCATGGGGCACAACGCAAAAGTCGTCTTTCAATTAACGCGTTTATCTATCATCGCCATCTGGTTTTGCGCGACTGTCGACGATTTCGTCGATCAAACCCCAGTCTTTCGCTTCTTCAGGCGTCATAAAGTTGTCACGCTCCAACGCATCTTCAACTTTTTTCAAAGATTGGCCAGTGTGCTTAACGTAAATGTCATTCAACTGGCGCTTTAGCCGTTCAGTATGTTGTGCGTGGATCATGATATCCGTCGCCTGACCCTGATATCCGCCTGAAGGCTGGTGCACCATGATCGACGAATTGGGCAGCGACAAACGCATTCCTTCGTGACCGGCTGCCAGCAAAAGCGACCCCATTGATGCCGCCTGCCCGACGACCAGTGTCGCGATCTTTGGGCGTATGTATTGCATGGTGTCATAGATCGACAATCCGGATGTCACCACGCCGCCGGGGCTGTTGATGTACATCGAGATTTCCTTTGACGGGTTTTCCGCTTCAAGGTGCAAAAGCTGTGCGACCACCAACTGGCTCATCCCGTCATGTACGGGGCCGTTGATGAACACGATCCGCTCTTTCAGAAGTCGCGAGAAAATGTCGTAGGCGCGTTCCCCCCTGCTGGTCTGTTCGACCACCATGGGAACAAGGTTCATGTAAGTTTCAATCGGATCATTCATATGCCGTGCCTGCCTTTATCTCGCGCACTTCTACGCTCTGGATCTTTCCAGAGTCTTATTAGCCGCTCGCGGAGGCTTCAAGAGCGCCCGCGACAGACTTTGTTTAAGTTTGGGTAATGTAGGTACAGGCCGATCCGATACGAAATCAGCCTTGTCTCCAACGTTCAAACAGTCCTTCGGCCACATGATCACGCTCATCATTGCGCCGTGCTGCGCGGAAGCGTCGCGCCAACGGATCTACAACGACAGGCCAAAGAAGCCAGACAATGACGAAACCAAGTAACAGCACAGGGATGGCAGACAGCATGCTCATCATAAGAATCCCCACAAGTGAAATGGCCGCGCAGATGGGCCACAAGCAGCGAGACTGGCTTGAAAAGATGGCAAAAGAATGACGAAAGGGTCGACGCGAAGGGGGAAAACTTGCGTATCCGTCGCATATTCCGCGACTTGCATTCGGCCATGCGAACCGGCAGATTTACACCCATGACAAATCTCGCGCCCCAATCCCGCAACGAAATTGGCATCGAAACCGCAATTAGTGTCTTAAAACAACGCTTTGGCGAACGCCTTCAAACCGGGGATTCAATACGCGAACAGCACGGGCACACCACGACACGCATCGCCAACCAACCCCCTGACGCCGTGGTCTTTGTAAAGTCCGCGGATGAGGTGAGCGAAGTGATGCGGGTTGCATCAGAACATGGCGCCCCTGTGATTCCTTTTGGCACGGGCACATCGCTTGAAGGCCATGTGAATGCCCCGAACGGGGGAATTTCGGTCGACGTGTCGCAGATGGATCAGATCCTGGTGGTTCACGCCGAGGATTTGGACGTTGTAGTCCAGCCGGGTGTCACGCGCATGGCGTTGAACGAATATCTGCGCGATACGGGTCTGTTTTTCCCGATTGACCCCGGTGCGAATGCATCGCTCGGCGGTATGGCGGCGACGGGTGCCTCGGGAACGAACGCTGTACGTTATGGCACAATGAAGGACAACGTTCTGAGCCTTGAGGCGGTTCTGCCGTCGGGCGAAGTGATCTGCACAGGTCGGAGAGCCCGGAAATCCAGCGCGGGTTACGATTTGACGCGGCTGTTGGTGGGTTCGGAAGGCACATTGGGCCTGATCACGGAATTGACGTTGAAACTTCAGGGCATTCCCGAGGCGATATCTTCGGCCCATTGCACTTTCCCCGACATAGAAACCGCCTGCAACGCTGTCATCGCGACGATCCAAATGGGTATTCCTGTTGCGCGCATTGAACTTCTGGACGCCGAAAGTGTTGCGGCGATGAATGCTTATTCTAAGTTAAGCCTTCCGATTAGCCCTTTGTTACTGCTTGAATTTCATGGAAGCACACCCGGTGTTTCCGAACAGGCGAAGACCTTTGGCGAGATTGCGGAAGACATCGGCGGAAGCGGTTTTTCCTGGACCGACAGCCCGGAAGAACGCACCCGTCTCTGGCAGGCCCGGCACGACATTTATTGGGCTCTGGTCGCGGCCAACCCCGGTCGCGAAGGCGTGGCGTCAGACGTCTGCGTGCCGATCTCCAAACTTTCCGAAGCCGTGACACGCGCGCAATCCCGCGCCAAAGAGCTTGGCCTTACCGCCCCGATTGTTGGTCATGTGGGCGACGGGAATTTTCACGCATCCGTTTTTATCGACACATCCAGTCCTGCCGAAATGGCATCCTGCGACGCATATCTTAATTGGTTGTCAGAATTGGCTGTTGAGCTGGATGGAACGATCTCTGGCGAACATGGTATCGGTCAGGGCAAGATCAATTCGCTGGTCAAAGAAATGGGCGGCAGCGTGGATGTGATGAAAGCGATCAAGCGGGCCATCGATCCCGACAACATCATGAACCCCGGCAAAGTTGTTTTGTTCGATTGATGAAACGGCTTAGGCCGCATCGTTCCGCATCGACAGAACGGCCAAAGTTTGTCGGTCCGTGGTGTCAAAATCCAGATCATCGCCATAGCCCAAAAGTGCGGCCAGCGTTGTTCGTCCCCGGTTCATCCGGCTTTTGACCGTTCCAAGAGATACACCGCACATCTGGGCTGTTTCGTCGTAGGAGAACCCCGAACCGCAGACCAGCAACAGAACTTCGCGCTGTTCGGCCGACAATTTATCAAACGCCGCCAAAACCTCGTTCAGCATTAGCGTTCCGTCATGACTTGGCTGAACCACCAACCGTGAAGCATGAACGCCATCAACGTCTTCTATTTCGCGGCCATATTTACGGTGATGCGAATAATAGCTGTTGCGCAAAATGGTAAACAGCCAGGCCCGCATATTTGTTCCGGGTTGAAAACTGTCGAAATTGGACCAGGCTTTCACCACCGTGTCCTGAACAATGTCATCCGCCAGCGTCGGGTTACGGGTCAGCGAAAGGGCAAACGCTTTAAGCGATTGCAGATGTTCAACGATTTCATCTCTGGCATCCAAAGGCTTCATCGTTCTTCACCGTTTTCGGGCGCGGAACCGGGGCTTGGAGTTTCTTTGGAACGCAACTGGTCAATCAGGTCAACGAAACGCTTTGGTAACTTTTGGTTAAGACTGTCTTGATAGGCCTTCTTCAGATTTGCATCGATTTCCGCGTTTAGAATAGTGCGATTGCTGTTTTTCATTGCGCGCAATGCCTTCTGCCAAAATCAATCCGCAACTGTATCAATACAATCGTAAAAATCTGTTCCCTTATCGGGCGGAGAACTTACGAAGACCGCAAATTCCTGCACCAGTGACCACTCCAAATGGAACGGCCTTCGCACATTCCGCAGGCGCGCTGAAATTTGAAAGTGTGCCTGGACGCCACAACAAATCTAGATGGCGCGGCATTAGAATTCCCAGATCTGCATAGGTTCAAATGTGTCGGTCACACCAATTCGCGTTTGCACTTGGGTGCGATACTGATCACTCTGCGATCAAGATACGGACCAAAGGAATGCACCATGGACCCCGATTTTCTCACCCGCCCGAATATTCGTGGTCACTTTGGTGTCGCGGGATCGACCCATTGGCTCGCCTCCGGGGTGGCCATGCGCATGTTGGAACTGGGTGGCAATGCCTTTGATGCTGCCGTTGCCGCGGGGTTCGTCCTGCAAGTGGCCGAACCTCACTTGAACGGCCCTTTGGGCGAAGTTCCGATCATTTTCCACGAAGCGGCCAACCGTGACACCCAAGTGATTTGTGGCCAAGGCACCGCACCACAAGCCGCCACAATTCAATACTTCCATGACCGCGGCATTGATCAGATCCCCGGCAACGGTCTGTTGGCGGCCGCCATCCCCGGTTCCTTTGATGCCTGGATGCTGTTGTTGCGCGACAAGGGTACGCTGCCCTTGGATACCGTTCTGACGCCTGCCATTGAATACGCCGAAAAAGGCGTGCCCGTCATTCCGCGCATGATCAAGGCGATCCGGGTCATCCAAGCCTGGTTCAAAACTGAGTGGCCTGAAAACGCCGCGATCTATTTGCCAGGTGGCAAAGTACCCGAACTTGGTAGCTTTTTGACCAACCCTGCCCTTGCCCGGACATGGCGCCGCACACTGGACGAGGCCAAAGGTGACAATCGCGAAGCGCAGATTGATGCGGCGCGCCAGATTTGGAAAACCGGATTTGTGGCCGACGCCATCGTTGACTTCTGCGCGACCCAAAGTTTCCGTGATGTCACCGGCCAATCCAACGGCGGGCTGATCACCCGCGACGATCTTGCCGGCTGGTCCGCCACCTTTGAGGCACCTGCGACGGCACAATTCCAAGGTCGCACAATCTGCAAATGCGGTCCGTGGAGCCAAGGGCCCGTTTTGTTGCAAGGCCTGAAGATGGCCGAAGCCCTTGGGATTGACCGGCTGAACGACGATGTCCAGTTCTACCATTTGTTGGCGGAGATCATGAAGCTGACCTATGCGGACCGCGAAACATTTTATGGCGATCCGAACGCGGTGGACGTCCCGCTTGATGTGCTTTTGTCAGATGAACATGCCGCGGCGCGTGCCGCCTTAGTTGGACCCGAAGCAAACAACACATGGCGTCCCGGCGACATCCCCGGCTTTGGCCACCCCGTCGATTTTGAAGCCGCCTGTAACGTTGCCCTGGACAAAGACGCGCTGGCAGCACTTGGTATCGGCGAACCCACGGTCGCCAAGCAGGACGCCCCCGAGGCCGCGTTAAAAGACATCATCGACGGGGACACCTGCCATATCAACGTAGCAGATCGTTGGGGCAATCTGGTCGCCGCCACCCCGTCAGGCGGCTGGATGGAAAGTTCGCCGGTGATCCCCGAGTTGGGCTTCTGTCTGGGAACGCGTTTACAGATGGCACGGCTGGACGACGACGCGCCGGGGGCTTTGCGCCCCGGCACTCGCCCCCGGACCACCCTGACACCAACGATTGTGCTGGATGAGGACGGGCGCGGATATATGGCCTGCGGCACACCCGGCGGCGATAAGCAAGACCAGTGGCAGTTGGCGTTTCTGCTGCGCCATCTTGCCCTTGGCATGTCACCGCAGGCGGCCATTGACGCGCCGGGGTTCCATTCGCTTCATTGGCCGGATTCGTTCTTTCCCCGCCAAGCTTTTCCCGGTCGCCTTTGCATGGAAGGTCGCGTGCCTAAGGTGGTTACGGATGCTCTTGCCGATCTTGGGCACGACGTTCTGGTCGAAGACGATTGGAGTGCCGGGTATCTGTCGGCCAGTTACGTGCGCGCGGACGGAACCTTGGGTGCCGCCGCCAGCCCACGCGGCCAACAGAACTATGCCCTTGGTCGGTAGACGATTCCTACAGATCTATGCAATGCGATGGCCCAGAAAACCCACACAGCGCAACGGCGCAAACACAATGACCGGAGCTCTTTGATGCCGCACCCAAATACGATGAACGCAATGGTCACCATGGGTCACGGCGGTCCGGATCAAACCCAATGGCGCACCGACTGGCCCTGCCCTGATCCTGCACCGGGTGACGTTCTGGTCAAAGTCGGCGCATGCGGCCTGAACAACACCGACATCAACACGCGCGCCGGCTGGTATTCGAAGACCGTGTCAAATCCGACATCGGGCGACGGTCACGAAGTGGTCGGCTTTGAGGACCCAAGTTGGGGCGGTGCGCCCATCAGCTTTCCGCGCATTCAGGGCGCAGATGTCTGCGGAACGATTGTGGCCGTCGGCGACGGTGTAAAAACGGATCGTGTTGGTGAGCGTATCATTGTGGATTGCTGGCTGCGCAACGAAAACGATCTGACCAACAAGGGCACGGTGGGCTATTTCGGTTCGGAACGAAATGGCGGGTTTGCCGACTACACGACCATGCCCGCACGAAACGCTCTGACCATTCATTCCGATCTGACGGACGCGGAACTGGCGACATTCTCCTGTTCCTACTCGACCGCTCTTGGCATGTTAACCCGCGCAAATGTCACCGCCGATGACACGGTCCTTGTTCCCGGCGCGTCGGGTGGTGTGGGCGGTGCGGTGGTTCAAATGGCCAAACTGCGCGGTGCCCGGATCATCGCTTTGGCGAGCGACGCCAAACATGCCGAAGTCGCAAAGCTCGGCCCAGACGTTCTATTGCCCCGCGCGCCGGAAGATCTCGCCGCCGCTTTAAATGATGAAAAGATCACAGTCGTTGCGGATGTCGTCGGCGGCCCGGCCTGGCCGGGTCTGATTGACGTGTTGGAACGCGGTGGCCGCTATACCTGTTCGGGCGCGATTGCAGGGCCCATCGTCGACTTCGATCTGCGCACCTTTTATCTGAACGACCTGACCTTCACGGGTTCCACCGTCATTGACCTTGAAGTGATGCCAGAACTTGTTCGCTTGATCGAAGCGGGCGGCGTAAAACCGGCGCTGGCCGCAACCTATCCTTTGGAAGAACTTCACAAGGCACAAGACGCATTCGGGGCCAAATCACACACGGGCAACATCGTCGTGATCCCATGAGCCAACCCCTCCCGCGTAACGTCAAGGAAGCTTTTGACGCCGTGCCCAAGGTGCCGCGCCTGCGCCTTTTGGCTCTACGCGATCTTATCTTCCGCGCCGCTGAGGACAGCGACGCTGGCCCTTTGGAAGAAACCTTGAAATGGGGCCAAGCGGCGTATCTGCCACGCACGCCACGCACCGGAACGACCATTCGTCTTGGCTGGATCAAGGCTGCACCGGATCGCGTGTCGCTCTTCGTGCCATGCCAGACCACGCTTGTTGACAGCTTTCGCGATCGCTTTCCAGACGCCGCCCAATACGACGGCAACCGTGCAATCCATTTGCCCACGAACACGCCCTTCAACGATGAAGAGCTCCACCAGATCGCCGCTATGGCGCTGACCTATCATCGGGCAAAACGCGCGCGCCGCTAAAGCGCGCGACAGCGCGAAAAAAGGAGGCGAAGCCGACCAAAAAACAATGCGCCCCGTGGCGCTCAATTTTACAGCATCTGCCTACTGGGACGCATCGATGATCGCGTTGATCCGATCCAATGTCGCAGAGTTGACCGCGACCCCGTCAAGCGCTGCACGCGCACGCGCCACCGCACGTCCGTCGCCGGGCAAACGTGCGCCCGGTTGATCATGAACCGCCCCCGTCAATGCCGCGATCCTGTCGGCAAAATCTCCACCCGATGTGGCCTCGGGCGCAATCGCCAGAAACAACTGGCCCGTCTTTGGTGGCCCACCTGCTGTTCCCGAAAAGGGCGATGCATGGATGCCCAACGTGGCACCCGTCAGCGCCGCCGCCATCGTTTCAACCAGCAAAGCTGCGCCCACACCTTTGTATCCGCCGGAAGGTGCCATCGAACCCTTCAATCCAACACCCGGGTCCGTCGTCGGATGACCATCCGGATCCAACGCCCAGCCTTCGGGAATGGATGTGCCTTCACGGGCGTGTTTCATCACTTCGCTTTTTGCAATCGTGCTGGCGCTTTGGTCGATAAGGATTGCAGGTTCGCCCGTGGGCCCCGGCACAGCCAGCGAAAACGGGTTCGTCCCCACAACGGGTTTTGAGCCGCCAGATGGTGCAATCGACGCGGGTGCATTGGTAAAGCCCAACCCCACGAGCCCTGCGCGCGCAAGTCGCGCCGTGTGGAGCCCCAAAACTCCGCAATTGTAACTGTTCCGGATCGCCAACACCGCCACGCCTTGTTCTTTCGCCAAGGGGATCAGCCGTTCGAAACCTGCGTCGATCGCTGCGTGCGGAAACCCGGTTGCGGCGTCCGCCACCAAGGCTGCGGGACGGGGCTGGCTAAGCACGGGTGTCGCGGTGCCATCGACTTTGCCGCATTGCACATGTTCGCAATAGATCGGGATATAGGCCAACCCGTGGCTCGCCACACCATCGGCTTCGGTCGCAGCGGTCGCCACGGCCAAGGCTCGCGCGTTGCTTTCAGATGTGCCCGCCGCCCGCAAAGCGCGAAAGGCAATGTCCTCGATCTGGTCCAGCGTCAGGGTGGTCATCTCAGCCATATCAGGCCCTTTCAATCATTGTCAGTAAGCCCCGCGCCCGCGCCTTTCAGGCGCGAGGCTTCGGTGGCGGGTGCATATGTTTTTGTGGCAAAGTGGTCCAGTTGATCCCAGATATCCGGTAAGACGTCCGAGCGGGTTCGAAGCTCTGCGACCTGAAGTGCGCCGCCATCACCAGCGCCTCCCGCTCGAATAGTCACAGCACACGCGCCGGTGCTGAATGGTCCTTCGGTTCTCAACCCGCCACCGTTAACCACCGCGCGACCGGAGCCTGCTTCCAACGTCATGTCCTGTTGGCGTTGCATCGCCATATACGCCACCACAGGCACCAAAAGGATCGGTGCGATGACAGGACCAAACGATAACTCAGTTTCGAAATCAGCGATCTGGTCCGACAAGGCAGCCCCCGTCATCACCGGACAGAGCGCACCCGACGCCGACGTCCAATCTGCGTCGGGTGAAAAACCGTCCAAGCCTTGGTCAACCGTTTGCAATGTCGCCGCCAGTGCCGCACATCCGTCAAGCCCTCGCGCTTCAAGCCAGCGCACGGCTGATCCCGCTTCTTCCGCCAGCCCCCATGCGTACCCTGCCCCGCGTGCGGCTTTTCGGGCCATGGCGTCGACTTCGCCCAAAGACCGCGTCATGGGCGCGGGTCTGGATAGACCCAGTCGTCACAGGTCTCGGGCGACAATTCTTCCGGGTATGGCGCGCCGGTGTACATCCGAATGCGCACCCATCGGTCAGACCGCGGATCGAAATGGGTCGCCCCGAAGTACGACAGTTTTGCGCGCAACATATCGATGGGCAACATCTCGGTGGCAATCGTATTGTCGCGAATTTCGCCATAGGGCGCTTTGGCACAAACCTGCAAGCGGCGCACAATGTGGCGATGCTCGGGGTGCTGCATCAAAAAGGTTGCAATGGGCGTATCAGCGTTCGAATTGCCAAGATCAGCCGCAGCCAAGGCCGCGTCCCGCGCAGGCGCCAAGGGTTGTTCAAAGTCTTCGATTGGCTCTTCAAACCTTTCCCCAAGACGTGGCTCCAGCTTTTCAGCAGACACATACCATGCCCGCGCAATGCATTTTGGATCGTCCCAATCCAATCCCAAAGCCCAGTCAAAAGATTGCTCTAACAGCCCCTGAACCTCGCCCACAGACATCCGGCCATCGATTCGAAAAGTGTCGTCAGCATCATCGCACATGGTCTCGGCCAGATCGTCGACCAAATCGCCGTAGGGTTCCAAAAGAAGCGAAGCCACGAGTTCCTGCCCTTCGTCGCTGATCGCCGTTTTGGCCCAGGTCATCAATCCGTCCCAAGGGAATGCCCCCGACAGATTGGCGCGCACCAAGTGAGCGCTTATTGTCGCGTAGTCCGCACGAAGCGCCGCCAGCTTCGCCTGTTGGCCGGCATGATCCGACGTCCAGGTATCGAGCACGGATTTGTAACGGCGAAAGACATCGCGGAATGTCGCGATTTCATTCTTTGTTGCCCTAGCCACGGCGCGCACGCGGGAAATGGCGGTTTCACGTGCCGTGATCCAGTTGTTGAACAAGACGGGATGATTGATCAAAAACGGCGCCATGCCCAAACCAGTTGAATTCCCGATGCCCAACTGGCGCGCGATTGCCCCATCCAATGGAACTGCGGTGTCGCCGCCTTTTACCTTGGCCATGTGATTGACCAGATCACGAACAAACGTTCGGATCAGATAGACCAGCATCATCTCGACCTGAAACGGCACCTTGAATTCGGGCCGATCCGCCACGGTGACGTAATCTGCCGCTCCGAACTTTCCTGATCCATAAACCGCCGTCGTCCGCATCAGATAACCGACATCGCCCAAGTGATCGGCATCTGGTTGCTGACCTGCCGCCAAAGCATCAACCACAAGTTTCCAAAGCCGCGCGGATCTATTGGCGCGCGACAAGGCCAGTTCACGCTCCGTTATGCGGCCCGCCTCTTGTTTCGGGACATTGGCTTCCAGACGATCAATGTCATCCGCAGTTGGCTCACCGTCGAACAATGTAAACGTCGCATCCCAGGCTTCGGCAATCACACGATCGGATCGAAGCGCGTCGGGCAAATCATGGGCGAAAGCAACCATGGAATAGCTACGCTCGGGCGTCTTGATCGTATAGACCGCGCGCCCGACCCCCTTTGCATCAATGTCAAAAACCGGGCGTTGGAAGTGCCAGTTTTCGCGCGCCATGCGCCGGGTCAGAACACGCATGAAACTTAGACGGCTTTGATGGAACGACCCCAATCGCTTGAGACGCATGACATGCTTTGGATTGCGCAATGGCACGCGTGGCGCGCTCATGGCTTGGGCCCAAAGTTGTCTGCGAAAAACCGATACCAATTGCCACCCATTATTGCGGCCACTTCATCTGCGTTCATACCAATGGCTGCCAACCCGTCTTCGATGTTTCCGAAATCGCGGTTGTCATTGAACCACTTGGGCATTGCCGGAAATCCGGGCGCGGCTGCCGATCCTTCACCATAGTCGATCTCTTTTGACCAACGCCCAACCCGCATCCATTCGACGACGCTGTCCGGTTGATCCTGACACAGATCAGACCCAAGGCCGATGTGGTCGATCCCATATGTTTCGACCGCACGCGCAATCGCCTCGCAAAAATCCTTCAACCTACAGTCAGACCCGTCCTTCAGATGATGCGGATAAAGCGAGAACCCCAGTATCCCGCCATTCTCTGCCACGGCGCGGATCACGGCATCGCTTTTGTTGCGCCGTGCGGGTTGCCATGCGGAGGGATTGGCGTGGGTAATCGCAATGGGACGTTCGGAATGTTCCGCCGCTTCGATTGTGGAACGGTCTGCCGAATGGCTCATATCGACGACCAACCCGACACGGTTCATCTCGCGGATCACTTGACGCCCCATACGGGTGAGCCCCGGATCTTCGGCCTCATAGCATCCCGTGGCCAACAAAGATTGATTGTTATACGTCAACTGCATAAACCGCGCGCCCAGCGTATGTACGATTTCGACTAGGCCGATGTCATCCTCTATCGGACTTGGGTTCTGAAACCCGAAAAAGATCGCGGTACGTCCAGTGGCTTTCGCGACGTCGATGTCCCCCGCAGTGAGACCTTTCATGATCAAGTCAGGATAAGCTTCGAACCAACGGTTCCATTGCTCGAAATTCAAGACGGTTTCGCGAAATGTCTCATGATAGGCGACGGTTACATGAACCGCATCCAAGCCGCCTTCGCGCATCTGGCGAAATATGGTCTCGGACCAATTGGCATATTGCAGACCGTCGATACGCATTCGTGTCTTTCCATGTGGCTAAGAATAACGTGATCACCCAAGGGCCTTGCCGTCAACCCGGCGACTTCGGCCTTTCGACCAATAACGGGTTGCTTGATGGTCCAGGTACCGAAAACCTTCAGGTATTTGAATTAGGCATTTTCGGTTAGCCGTGCTAAAATTCGCCCAACTGTATTTTGGTTCGAAGGAGACTATTTATGAAAATGCGATTTATGTCAGCGGCGGCTCTGTCGGCCATGCTTGCCGTATCATCAGCCGGGCAAGTTGCGGCCGATGCTGGCGACGCTCTGGTTGGCGGAATTATCGGTGGCGTCATCGGTGGTGCAATTGTCAACGAAAGAAACAAATCCAGACAGCGCACAACAACAACAACCAAACGCGTTGTCGTTACCCCTCGCTATTCTGCTGCGCGCGCCGAAAACCGCGAAATTCAGACATCTTTGAACTATTTCGGCTTTCCAGCGGGCACCCCTGACGGCGTTATGGGCCGACGGTCACGCGCCGCAGTGGCACAATATCAAGGCACACTTGGTTATCCGGCAACCGGATATCTGACCGAGTATGAAAAATCGTTCCTCTTGTCGTCCTACAACCGAGCAATTGTCGGTGGTTATGCGACAAACCAGCAAATTGCGAGCGTGGGTACACGTGGGCTTTTGCTACAGTACCGCGATCAAGCTGCTGGCATTGCGCCACAGCCCGCCCCCGGCACAACAGTGGTCGTAAATCAAGCACCGCAGCCTGTTGAACAACAGCCCGAGGCCGTTGTGGCCGAAGTTGCGCCCCTTGTGGAAGAACCACAAAGCGCTTTGCCGAACTTCCTCGGCGGTGGATCCGCTGCGTCACTGGCATCCCATTGCAACAAGGTTTCGCTTTTGACCAACGCCAATGGCGGCTTCACTCAACTGGCCAGCATGACCGATACCAACATGGTCCTGAACGAACAGCTGTGCCTTGCCAGAACCTATGCCATTGCCACAGGCGAAGATTTGGCGGCTAGCGTGCAAGGTTCCAACCCCGCTCAGATCGCCGCGCAATGCCAGTCGTTTGGTCCGATCATGAAAGATCATGTTGCAGCATTGTCGCTGAAACCAAGCGGCGAAGTCCTTCGCGGTGTGTCGAGCTTTGTTCTGTCGACAGGCATGTCACCACCGCAACTGGCCGCAACGTCCAAAATCTGCCTTTCGGTCGGCTACAGAACCGATGACATGGATGTGGCCGTCGGCTCTGGGCTAATCCTTGTAGCCTTGGGCGAACAAGTCTACGCCGAGATGATGGGCCACCACCTGAGCCAGGGTTTCGGCACTGCAAAACGCGCAGACCTTGCCTCCGATTGGTACGGAATGGCGCTTGAAGCGCTGGATGCCGGTCAAACGGCTGCTTTTGCACCGAACCAGCCAGACCGGGTCGAATTGATCCGCGCGGCGACTGTTGGCGGAAGCCAGGCTGGTTTGCGCACGGTTCCCGTTAACGCAGCGGGTGGTGGATTGCCCAGCTTCAACGTCTCGGAATAACATGACCTTGCGCGGCAAAGACCCTTTGCCGCGCAGCCTTCAACCGCCGAAAATACACCCTTCCCTTCCTTGAAATCCGACGCTAATAGACGTGCTACCAAGCACGACGTGCGGTCGTGGCGGAATGGTAGACGCGCAGCGTTGAGGTCGCTGTGGGGTAACACCCGTGAGAGTTCGAGTCTCTCCGACCGCACCATTTCGCTTTTTGACCCCGAAAATCCCCCTAAGCACTTGAATGGGAAAGATAATTTTGGAGTTCGATACACCCCATTTTGACTGTATCGAAGAGGCTCCGCAAAGGCCAATCTAAGCACTGCTTGGCGCATAGTGAAGTCACCATTTTTCCATATATTCCAAGGGTTTGATAGGAGTTTCAAAGAGAGTTCAATACAGTCCTCCAGCCGTCCCTTTGGTGGGACTGATTTAGCTATTTTGTCGTTCAGAACCAATTTATCGCGCTCAAGCTTTTCGATCCGTGTTTCATAGGTGCTCACCACCGAAGTGCTGTTTGCCTCAACGATACGGTCCAGCATGTTTTCAAGCTGGCGATTGACGTCCCCTAGCTGCCTCTCAAGCGCATCCTTTTCACTGAGCGCCAACGCGAGGCGCATATTCTGAGCTACTCCCCAATCCTTGGACAGGATCTGGCGTGATTTAAGCTACTCTTTGCACCTGCTGATCGGGGTTGGTTGTTTCGTTTCGCTGCCAATAGATCACAGCGGGTGGTTTGCCGCCAAGGGCGGAATGAGGGCGCTT
>CALKXV010000052.1 GCA_938005545.1 uncultured Paracoccaceae bacterium | reverse complement strand
CAGCAGCGAACTATCGAGCGCAATTTCCTGCAATGCCTCAAGCCTGTCGAGAAGACGGTTCATATCGGCTGAGTTTCGCCCCAACTCAAACTGCCGCAACCAGACAAAGCGGGTGACGTTGCCATCTGCCCTCTCTATCAGAAAGGCATCAAGGCGGTTGCGCATTTCTTCGTCCAACCGATCGACAATCCGCGCATCAATCCGCCGTTCTGCGGCGACAAGAGCATCTGCGCATAGGCGCTCGATCACAGAAATCCCAGGCAGGATGGTCTGGGCCGAACGGCACTGGTCGACAAAGCTCGGCGCCAGATCCGTGTCCGACCGCGCCGTCTCAGCTATATTCTCCAGCCAGGACTTCAGTTCGCGCGATCCTTTGCCTGTGAACATTTTATAGCCGTAGATCTCACACAGGATTGCCAGATGTTCATGTCGGGTTTCTTCGCGGCTCGCATAGGCTGCGTACCTTGAGTTTTTAGGAAGAATTTCATTTCAAAAGGCATGAAACGAAAAATCGGCTCGAAAATTCTCTTGGTGAGTGGCCGTTGTGTGCCAATGGTGTTCAGGTATGGTCGGTCGGGTCTTAACTTTTACGCATGTCACATGCGCGATAGTTGAAATTTCTTGACTCAGGACGTGATTCGATCTAACTATCTCGCATCATACATGCGAGAAAGTTAGAATTATGCTCTATCTCATCGGTAAAAATCTCGACAAGACCCGCGCTCACTACCAAGCTGAGACGGGGAAAATCGTCCAACTTATGCGCGGCATTTATGTCGATACCGATGTCGATATCGATGCAATTGTTCTGCGGAATGCAGTGCGGATTGCACATTATCTTTATCCAAAGGCGTATCTCTCGGCAGCCAGTGCCACTCTGCTCGCACCGACGCGAGATGGTCGCTTATTCATAAGCGGGAAACGAAATCAGCGTACTCGGATCAGGTCTCTGGAGATCATCCAGAACGTGGCGCCAGATCAGCCAGCGGTCGCGACTGCCATTGTCGATGACGGGGCAGGGGAGTTCAAAGTCGCCGTCTCGTCGATGCGGCAGCGATTTCTTGAAGCCTTTCGGCAACGCAGCGAGCACGCCAGCGCGATTGATGAAGGGATGCGGACCGAGATCGCCGCGCGTCTTATTGAAGAATACGGCAGCCCGTCTGCTGCAGCGGATGCGGTTTGGGCGCTAGCGCGCGAAAACAAATGGTACCGCGAGGGGGAGCAGACAGAGCGATATTTGTCGCGTTCTGCTGTTGCGGTGGATTTTCGCAACGAAGCAGCACTTACGTTCTCGGTTGCTTGGCATGGGCAAATCGTCGGTCAGCTGGGTCATGACGGTTTTGAATGGCGTTGGCAGCCACAAGACAATTTCAATTTGCCGCTCGTGCAGCAGCGGGTTCCTGGCAGGCTACCCCCCTTCATCCTCTCACTGTTGCCCGAAGGATGGCTGGAGAAGGTTCTCAAAGACAATGACGAGCGTGCGGTTCTGCGCTCGGGCAAACGATATATGTCCAACATTACGATCAGCGAAGACGCAGCTGAGCTCGCATCGCTCCCCGTAGACATGCTGTCTGTGTCGTTGTCCCGACATGCCCGCGACGGTGTGTTTACCGGAAACTATGCGGGTCCGGGGCGCGGAAAGCTTGAAGCAGATTTCGAGGCCGGGCTGGCGCGCCTTTATGAGAGGCCGGACACACCGCGCCTGTCTGGCGTTCAGATCAAGGCGCCAATGTATTTGGCGCAGGATGGCCAATTGTCGCCGAGCGCGGGCTTGCCGTTCACTCACATTTTGAAGCCGGCGGGAACTAGCGGATTTCAGGCGCTTCCCGTGATCGAGTATCTTGCCATGACTCTTGGCCGTGCTTCAGGGTTGGCGGCACCCGACATTGCTTTGGTAGCAATGCCGGATGACATGCCCCCTGCTTTACTGGTCGAGCGATTTGATATTCGCACATCGCCCGAGGATGAACGCCGCTTTGCTTTGGAGGATCTGTGTTCGGTCCTCGATCTGCCCCCCGATGCGAAGTATGATGGAACAATCGAGAGGATAACGCGTGCTGTTCGACCGCTGTCGACATCTGCCGGGGAAGATCTTCAGTTGGTCATCAAGCGCGCCTTATTCGCTTGGTTGATCGGCGACGGCGATATGCACCTGAAGAATTTAGCGCTTCTAAAGACTGCCGGCCCTGTTGCGGATCGCTTCAGCACAATTCGCCTCGCGCCGCTCTATGATGCGGTCACGACGCGGGTGTTCCCGAGTCTTGAACATGATCGCATGGCCCTGAAACTGAACGGCAAAGATGATCGCTTGCGGCGTCGTGATTTCATGCAGGTGGCGGCGATCGCCGGCTTGGTTACCACCGGTGTAGGCGAAGAGATTGACCATTTTTTGCAGCGCTTCGCCGAAGCTATAGACATCGTTTCTGTGCCTGATCTTCCCGGTATGGACCGTGACATCCAGGAGCGAGCAGAGGCGATGGTTGCCATTTGCAGGGAGCGAGCTGCGGCCTTCACCTAAATATAGCGACTTTGTACGTCGGTAGTTCGAAGGGACTCTCAATCTGAATCGCACCGGGTTTGCCGGAGGCTCCAACAGGACTGTTGCGTTAATTGTATGACGACAAGCCGACGCGGTCGTATCGCCAGAAGTCATGCGGCATTCCTGAAGATGGCGTCGATAAACGCGATCTCGCCGAGAACGCCAGCTTGTTTGTGATGGATGTGGCCTTGCTTGATGGTTCGGATCGTCTCGATCCCGTTCAGGGTTGCCTTGGCCGATCGTAAAGATCGAAAGCTCTGGCGATATCCAAGAATCCGCTTCATCGCCGCGTGATCGCTCTCAATGCGGTTATTGCGCCACTTTCGGTCGATGTGCCGGATGCTGTCGAAATGTGGATCGTAGCGATGGTTAATCTCGCGGATGATGCGTCGATAGGCCTGTGCTTTGTCGGTCACGATTGTAACTGGCCGATGTAGCCTCGCTCGCTCAATCGCCTTGTTCAAAAAGGCCCTTGCGGCCTTTGCATCCCGCCGGGCGGTTAGGCGGAAATCGATCATCTGACCATTCGCATCAACAGCACGCCACAAGTAACGCCACTTGCCGCCAACGCGGATATAGGTCTCGTCCACGTGCCAATCGACGCTCGCGCGGCGCAGGTGCTTCTCCGTTCTTTTGGTGATCTCCGGGCCAAATTTGATCACCCAGCGATACACGGTGGACCGATCAACACTAATCCCACGTTCTGCGAGCAGATCCACGACGTCCTGATAGGACAGCGGGTAGCGAAGATACCAGCGCACTGCACCAAGAATAATATCACGCGGAAAGCGATGGTGCTTAAAAGGGGATTTACGTGACATGCTCGACCTCAAAGACCCAAGCGTGAACAAACCTAGCCATTAATGCAACAGTCCCCTTTTAAGGGGTGTAAGGCAGATACAGGGGTTAAAGGAAACTAGGAACCGACTGCGCGAAACGGCACGTCGGCTGGTAGGAGCCTCGGGATTCGAACCCGACCGTGAACGGTAATCTGCCGCCTAAGGGGATATAAGGCCCTCCCGCACACCAGTGCTGACTCCCAAAATAGAAGTCAGGCAGATATTCGGTGTTGACGGATCACTAAGGCCATGGCGGCAATAATAAGATCGCGGTTGCCATTGTGCAAGTCAAAGAACGGCAAATGCGGTTCCCACTTTCTCGACAGTTTCGACCAATAGGGTAGGGGGCATGGCCACCTTTGCCGATGCGAACATATAATGATGGGGTGGATGTCCTTCCTGCCGGTTCACAACTGAACCCGATGCGCTGAAACTGGCGCAGAGAAACGAAGGAGGGATCAAATGTCTGAATTATTCATGGTCGGCGTGGACCTGGCCAAGAGCGTGTTTCAACTGCACGGGATCACCCAGAATGGGACTGTGCTATTCCGAAAGAAGCTCACAAGGCCACAATTCGAGCGGTTTTTGAGAGAAATGTCAGTGTGCAAAATCGTGTTTGAAGCTTGCGCGTCTGCGCATCACTGGGGCCGCATGGCGATCAATCTGGGGTACGAAGTTCGTCTGATCGCGCCTGCTCACGTCAAGCCGTTCGTAAAGCGGCACAAAAGCGATTTGATTGACGCAGAAGCCATCACTGAAGCGGCCATGCGCCCCTCGATGCGGTTTGTCGCGGTGAAATCAGAGGAACAGCAGCTTCAGGCCGTTGCCTTCCGCACACGTGAGTTGCTGGTTCGTCAGCGTACTCAGCTGATCAACGCATTTCGCGCTCACCTCGCAGAGTTTGGGATCGCTATCAACAAAGGCCCGCGCGGACTGGCGAAGTTGAACGATGTGTTGCCATCCATCGTGAAAGCTGTGCCGCCAGATATGAAGTCACTAATGGAAATTTACGGACGCCAGATTGTAGATATGTGTAACGAAATCAGAGAACTGGATAATGCGCTGAAGTCTAAGGCTATGAGGTCTGAAGACACGCAGCGTATGCAGACCATGCCAGGTATTGGCCCGATTTCAGCGCATGCGATCCAAGCATATTGCCCGTCTATGGATCAGTTCGAGAAGGGCAGGGACTTTGCGGCCTGGCTCGGGCTCGTGCCCAGGCAAAATTCTACCGGTGGAAAGGTAAGGTTAGGCCGCGTCACCAAAATGGGGCAGCGCGATATTCGGCGATTGCTGATTACAGGCGCTATGGCCGTGATCACCGCATTCGAGCGTCGAGACAGACAGGGCGATCCATGGCTCACTAAGATGCTTGAAAAGCGCCCGCGCATGTTGGTGGCAGTCGCGCTTGCCAACCGCATGGCCAGACGGTTATGGGCTATGATGACCAAAGAGGAAAATTACGAAATTCGCGGAGCAACCTAAGGGAAGCGCCGAGGATACCGGCAGGACGGAGAGGACGAAGGCTGATTAAGGAACACAGATCGACGAGATAGAAACGGGAAAACCAGGATAAGCCCTAGGCTGTCAAAGCCGCTAAAATGATTTGGTCCCGGTTCGCGCATCTCCATAATGGCTCGCGGTCAGTGCACCGCACTTTGAAGCCGGACACATGACTGCACCCGATCTTGTTTCGAAACCAGCTAAGCTCTCACCGACCCAGGACATCCACACAGGGCTTATGCACCCTTTTGGTGGATCACTTGCAGCGTTATATTCTAACTGGCCGACTTTCTAGCAGTTTTTGTCTAACGTCAGTTTTGGCAACTGTCGTGTTTTCGCTGTGAAAGCCGCAGCAAATGCATTTATGTTAGATTTGATTTCAGCAAGCAAAAGATAGACATGCCATCCACGCTTACCCGCACTGCAGCACGCATCTATGGAACACTCAGCGGCCTCGGAGGAGACGCGACTGATGTGATGGGACGCCTACTTCCTTTTTTCGATCCACTTCTACGCTCGAAACAGGGGCACCAGTTTGATGTCGAAGGATTTGCCCGAGAGGTCCGAGATGCATACAAGTGGAATTTCAATTCTGATGTAGTAGAGGTGTTCCTACCTCGCCTCGTCGAGGCCGGGTGGTTGACAGCAGATGATCCCAGCATTCAGCCAACAACCTATCACATCACTCTGCCAGACATTGAACCCGTAGAAGGCATTGAAGGTGCCGCGAACCAAGAACTGCGTTCGCTGGCTGAGGAGTTTAAGGAGTTCTCCGAGGCGCTATCGCCACTTACAGCGATCCCCAAAGAAATCGAGGAGTTCGAAGATATTTTGATTGAATGGCTTCTCTACGTAGAGGCCTTCAGTGAAAAAAATATTGAGTTTTCGACACGCGTCGTAACGGACTCAAGTGGAACTATGCGCCAAGTGGTTGATGTTCCCAGAACTACCAACTTGACCTCTGATGAGAGATTTCTTTGCGCGCGATTTGTTGCTGAAGCAATTCGTTCAAGACCGGAGACAGGAGAGCGCCTGGCGCGTATTGCATCAATTGGACTGCTCACCGAAGTCGTGCAGGATTTTGTAAAGCCGACCGCGCCTGTCGAGGCCTCTAGTCTGGTGGTCTACTTGGATGCACCTGTCGCAATGGAATATTTGGGTGTGTCGGGGAAAGCTTCGAGAGAAAACACGGTACCTGTCGTTGATGAGCTCCGGCGCATCGGCGCTCAAGTTCGCGTTTTCGGTCAAAGTATCGAGGAGATAAAACGGAACCTTGGGGCTGTGCTTCAGAATCCGCGTCCGACTGGCCCCACGGCACAGGCGTTGGCACGCAATGAAGTCATGCGCGATTTCGTTTCTCAGGTTAGCACCGACCCTGAGTCTGTCCTCTCGTCAATGGGAATAGCCGTTACTCACCGAACGATCGATCAAACTCCTTCCGAACATCAGTATTTTCCACAAGCACATTGGACCGAAATTTACGGTGCTCTAACTTTTCAGCAGAGCCTTGATGCGCGCAAACACGATGCGGACGTGACGACGCTTGTAATGAGGCAACGCAACGGACATGAAGATCGCGACATATTTCGATCACGCTTTGTTATCGCGACAAGAAACGGGCTTGTTGCTCAGCTAACAAGAAAGAAATGTATTGAACTCGGCGTTTCGTCGCCAAGCACAACACCACCGATTGTGCATCGCAGGTATCTTACTGCGTCCATGTGGCTGCGTACTGGTCTTGGCGAACAAAACTTCGAAATCCCAAAACGCCTGCTGCTGGCTAACTGTGAGAGGGTTCTAGCGATCCGACCTGGAGTAGTTGAAGCTGTCAAAAAGCTAACTGATGATCTTGGCGATCCTGAGAAAACGCGTCAGTTAGACCTTCTTGTGTCTCAGCACCGAAGCACCCAAGCATTGATGGATAAGACGCTAGGCAATTCAGGTGTTGTAACTTCAGATAACATTGCGGAACTCTTTCAGGAAATGATCCACCCACACCTTGAAGAAGAACGAAAACGCGGGGCAGCCGCTGTTCAAGCTGAAAAGAAAAAGGGGAAAGAGACACTTAAGAAACTTCAAGGAAAAATAGATCAGGAAAAGGCTTCAAAGGAATCAATTCAAGCCCTCATGGATTCGAAAGTCTCTGAGGACAGAGATGCAATTGAAGCCTTGTGCAAAGATACCGAGGCGAAGCTGGCCGAAAAGAAGAAGTCTCGTCGGATTCTTGGGCTTTTTTTGGCCGCTCTTTTTTGCGTTCCAATGCTTTTGGAGCCGTCAAGTTTGGTCACTTGGGCTTCAATTCTATTCGCTCTTTTGCTTGGGTATCTAACGATCACGGGCAATCAACTAATCGGTACTCGTTTCTCTTCGTCATCTGCAATGAAAGCCCTTGAAGGGGAAGCTAAACAACGTCGGATCGAAAAGAAGCTCTCTGCATTTGAATTTGACTGGGATGGCTCACAATTTTCGATCACAAACCGGGAAATTCCCGAAGAGATATCGCCGGACCAACTCTTCTAGGTGATTGCCAATAAAAACTGAGCGGCCGATACAAGAAAGGCGGCCGTTTCACGAAGACAAGGGTTAACGTCCAGTTTCTCTCGAGTGGTGCATAAGTCATGACAGGTGCACCAACCAGAGAAATCCTGAAAACAAGGCAGGCGGGCGGTGCGCAAATCTGGTGCCAGTCTCAACCTATTTCCACATGCGTTCAGCAATTTGCCTTTGCTCTTCTCCGAGCGCGTTTACGTAGATGGCTGTTGTTTCGATTTTTGAATGCCCCATCCACTTTGATAGCATGTTGAGCGGAACCCCTGCGGTAATCGCAGCAACCCCGTACCCGTGACGCAACCCCTTTGGGCTAGCATGCTGGCCGAACATCACAGCTTCAATGTATCGCGTGAGACGCTGCGCAAGTGGATGCAGGAAGATGGCATATGGTTGTCCCGCAAGCAGCGCCGCACATTCCATCAGCCGCGTTTGCGCCGCGAGTGCTATGGCGAGCTGATTCAGATTGATGGATCAGATCATCGGTGGTTCGAGGATCGTGCTGATCCATGCACCCTTCTCGTCTTCATTGACGATGCAACCAGTACGTTGATGGAACTGCGGTTCGTGGAATCGGAGAGCACATTTACCTATTTTGATGCCTTGGAAAGCTACCTGCTCAAGCATGGTCGGCCGGTCGCATTCTATAGTGATAAACACTCCGTCTTTCGGGTTGCCAAGCCGAGCAAGCATATGACCGGCATGACCCAGTTTGGGCGTGCACTGGCTGAGCTGAACATCGAGATTCTGTGCGCAAACAGTTCCCAGGCCAAAGGCCGCGTCGAACGTGCAAACCGCACACTACAAGACCGACTGGTCAAGGAACTGCGCATCGCGGGCGTCTCCAACATGGATGATGGAAACGCATTCCTGGCCGGCTTCGTTGAACGCTACAATGCCAAGTTTGCAAAGGCTCCTGCCCGGCCCGACAACCTGCATCGCGCACTGAACGTCGAACCTGACCGTCTTGCCGAGATCTTCTGCTTGCGCGACAAACGCTATGTCACCAAGGATTTGACACTCAAGTACGACCGGAAGCGGATTAAGCTGGAAGTGAACGATCTGAGCCGCAGTCTCGTGGGCAAATATGTTGATGTCTACGAACTGGCCGATGGACGCATTCAGGTGCGGGCAAAGGGCGTCGCCCTGCCCCATTCCATCCTCAATCCTGAACGCAGGATCACGCATGCCGCCATTACCGAGAACAAGCGCCTCGGTGCAGTTCTGGCATTTATCAAAGAAGAACAGGACAAACCTGCCCCAAAGCCCAAGGTCAAACCGATCAGTGCAAAAAATGGCTACAAGAAGACAGGCTGCCGTTCGCCCGGAGCGCCGTCAAAAATGGAGGCATACTACGAGCGCAGGCGGGTAGAGCGGGCAGCCGGGACGAAGGCGGAACCAAATATCTAGCCATCATGCAAAGCTAGTATTCCGGTCATGTGAATGTTAAGTCGATCATATGACGACCGCAGCATTCATTGACCTGATATTGACCCCAATTGCAGGAGGCCTTGGAGCCGTAATCGGGCTTTCATGGGCGGCCAAAAAACAACCCGAGAAGTTCGAACAATTTGCCGGTTTGGGTATTCGCCTCGGTGTCGGCGTAGCTGTTGCCATCGGCCTCTTCGTTTTGAAGATCATCTAAACCTCAGCAGATTGTCCTAGCATCATCCGCAAAGCCAGCCAGGGCTGCGATATGTGAGGTCTCCGCCCTGTCAGGCTTTGCTACCGTCAGCGCTTTTGGTGACACTTCTGCTTTGCATACCGGGTGACATTTCTTGTCTTAGGCTGATCCCTGGCTCCTATGCGATAACGGAGCCGCTGACCGGCACCTCAAATATGCCGGACTGCGGCGGGGGACGGATCGGGACATTTCAGGTCGTGCAAGGACCGACAAGTAGTGTGATCGC
>CALKXV010000051.1 GCA_938005545.1 uncultured Paracoccaceae bacterium | reverse complement strand
GCGTCGAATAACACTCAAAAATCCCATGTCGATCACTCCATGTCTCCCCGACAAAAAACGTCAGGGCAATGTGTTCACATGGGTCAATTCTCAGTGACAATTTATGGGGCTACCGGGTCAGTTCTCAGTGACAATCAACACTTGAGGTATCGTGCAGTTATTACATCAGCTATCGATGCCTTTGCACAAAGGCCGACCAGGTTTTGAGGCAGCGGGTATTCGAGTGCGTTAAGCTTGTAGTGCGTCACGTTGAATTCTGCTGAAACGCTATTATCCCCTTCAACGTGCTCAACGGTTATTGGTTCAACTGTGGTATGCTCGGGGATGTCCTTCGGCTGAAGCGTTTCTTGCGATTTGCCGCCATCTAGATCGCTTGAGAATTCGATGCTAAAGCCATCAAGCTCCTCTGTTAGGCTCACGAAGCGCTGCAATAGGTTGAACAGCACGTGTTGTTTGATTGCCCCAGCATTGAAGAGCCGCTGAACGCTCACGGCTGAGAATAACGTGTCGCGAAGCTTTGGCTCTACTTTGGCGAGGGTTATCTTGGTCCCTACTTCGCCGGAAGTTCGCTCTTCAATCTCAAAGTCTTCTGGCTCAATAGCCTTTCGATCCGAAATTGGAGGCAGGTAAACGTGGTGCACGCCGCCGACTGCCCGGTAGACAGACGAAATCGCCAACTCTGTAAAGTGGTGAAAAAACTGCACCCTTCCAGTTCCCTTGCACTGTCCGATTCCGGGTATGCTTAGGTCGTCCTTGTAGGATGTATCCTTTGTGAGAAATGCCTTCAGCTGCTCTGGTCCAAGGCCGCAGCCATTGTCTTCACATTCAATAATTATGTCGTAACTTTCGCCAAGCAGGTCCGCCGGCGTACCAGATACGCGGAGCTTAGCAGAAAAAGGGGGTGGATTCGCTTCCGTCGAACGTCGGATTAGATACGCATCAATGCTATTCGCGAGAAGCTCGTCCACCACGACCAACGGGTTCTTGCTGATACGTGTGTTTTTTAGGCTGCCGCGGATATCCAGCGTCACTTATCGACTCCCACCTCTTTGTTCTCTTTTTCTTACACTTATGGAAGGCATAGCCAGTTCGGTCAATCAGGGAGATTTTGGGTCCAATTGGACTACCATTCCACTGTGAGGCGAAACGCTTTTGGGCCTATATCGGGCCTGACAGGAGTCGTGAGCCAGTCTCACCTAAAGGCACTCACTACAGGCATTTGATATCGTTTGTTAAATTGGCTCCGGCGGTAGGGATCGAACCTACGACCAATTGATTAACAGTCAACTGCTCTACCGCTGAGCTACGCCGGAATACCGACGACGGATATAGCGAGGTGCTTCGTTCCCGTCCAGAGGGGTTCGGCATAAAAATACACGATAGACTAAGTCCTTGCGTATTGCGATGTCAGGCCAAGGTCGGGCGTTGCGATGACCAGGTTTCGTTCAACAAGATCAATGAGATGCGCGAAGACGTTTCTGGCCGCTGCGCCGTGCAATTCCAGCGGTGTGTCGCGGTAAACTGTGGCCGTTATGTCGGGAATGCTTTGGGGCGTGCGATCAAGCGCGGCGAGAATGCTGGTTTCACGGGACTTTCGGTGTTGGATCAGCCAGTCCAAACGATCGGTGGGGGTATCGATCGGGTTGCCGTGGCCCGGCAGAAAAACATTGGCGCCGAGGTTTTTCAGCCGCTCTGACGTTCGCATGAAAGCACCAAGATCGCCATCTGGTGGTGAGACCAGCGATGACGACCAATCCATGACATGATCGCCACTGAACACAACGTTGCCGGTTTGAAACGCGAGATGTCCCGCAAAATGACCGGGTGTGTGAAGTACGCCCAGTTGCCAGTCTGACCCTTCGATGATGTCGCCCTCGACCACCGTTTGATCAGGTACGAAATCCAGATCGACGCCTTCGCCGCCGCCTGCCAAACCCGTCTTCGCCAAGTTTTGCATTGTGGCACTGCGACCAGCCGTCGGAGCTCCAAACCCATAGATCGGTGCATCGGTTTTGTCCGACAGAATGCGCGCGAGCGGGCTGTGATCTGCATGGGCATGGGTGACAAGGATGTGGGTGATTTTCGCGTTTTGAGTGGCTTTCAAAAGCGCTTCAAGGTGCGCAGGCAAGTCTGGACCGGGGTCAATGACCGCCACATGATCTTTGCCCAGAATATAACTGTTGGTGCCCCAGTGGGTCATCGGGCCGGGGTTTGGCGCAAGAACGCGGCGCACATCGGGGCTGATGATTTCGGCGATGCCGGGTTTTGGGGTTGTCATTGGCTCTTTCTCTTGGGGTCTCTGATGCCCTAGGGTCATCGCATGATTGCGCGCGTTCTCAAAGAGTGGATGCCACAGTCGCTTTATGGGCGATCCACACTGATCCTGTTGGTTCCGGTGATGGCGATCCTGTTGATGGTCACTGTCGTCTTTATCCAGCGTCTGTACGAAGGTGTGACCGAGCAGATGACGCGCGCGGTTGTTCATGAGGTCGAGCTGATCCTTGACCGGATTGAACGCGCACCAGATGCGGGCACGGCCATGGAAAACGCGTTGGATGTGGCAGCACCGCTTGGCATTCAGATCAACGCGAGCGACGGCACGGTGCAAACAAACCGCCACTTTAGCGATCTGTCTGGAAGAACCGTGATTGCCGTTTTCGAAAGCGAATTAAAAGGCGTTACGGCCATTGATCTGGTTGGGCGCGATAAGTTTGCGCGACTTTCTGTGGAAACCGACAAGGGAATGGTTGAATTTCTGGTGCCGCGCAGCCGGTTGACGGCGCGAAACCCGCACCAGTTTTTGGTGTTGATTGGATTTACCGCCATTCTGATGACCGTCATTGCACTGATCTATATGCGCAATCAAATGCGCCCCGTGCGGCGTTTGGCTGTTGCGGCCGAGGCCTTCGGTAAGGGCAGGGTGGTGCCCTATCGTCCGGCAGGCGCGGCGGAAGTCCGTTCGGCTGGTACGGCGTTTTTGGATATGCGGGATCGGATCGAACGTCAGATAGAACAACGCACGATGATGCTGTCGGGCGTCAGTCACGATTTGCGTTCACCACTAACACGGCTTCGGCTTGGGCTGTCTTTAATGGATGACAATGATGAAACCCGCGCCATGAACCGCGATCTCTCGGATATGGAAAATATGCTGGAGGCGTTTTTGTCTTTCGCTCGTGGCGATGCACCAGAAGATCCCGAACGGATCGATCCATTGGACTTTGTGAGCGCATTGGTCAAACGCATGGCCCGCGGGCAGCCGGTTTTATTAGGTGCGCTTGAAGGCGAAGGAACCGCAATGCTGCGGCCACAGGCATTGCAGCGGGCATTAGAGAACTTGATCACGAATGCGGTGCGGTATGGGAACGAAGCGCGGGTTTCGGCGAAAGTTGCCGAAGACGGTATTCGTTTTGTTGTCGAAGACAGCGGCGCTGGTATTCCAGAGGATCAACGTGATGTCGTGCTCAAACCGTTTTCGCGATTGGTTGAAGCCCGTAATCAAGACAGTGGATCGGGTGTTGGGCTTGGATTGACCATTGCAACCGATATTGCGCGCCAGCATGGCGGAAGGTTGGAACTGGGTCACAGCAAAGATCTAGGCGGATTAAGGGCCGAGATTGTAATTCCAAGATAGGAAAGGGCGGCCATAAAAGCCGCCCCATATCCAATCAGATTTCAAGGCTCTTGGCGGATTTACCTTTTCCAAGTGCTTCTTTGAACCAAGCTGGTTGACGGCCACGGCCGGACCAAGTTTGGCTAGCGTCGCTTGGGTTCTTGTACTTGGCAGGAGCGGCAGCTTTTTTGCCTTTTCCTTTTTTCCGGCCAATGATTTCGTCAACCGAAAGTCCGTGCTTTTTTGCCAAAGCTTGCAAGTCTTTCATCGCGGCAGTACGGGCGCGATTGCGGAAGTCCTTGATCTCATTTTCGACGTTTTTCTTAAGTGCCTTTAGGTCTTCTAAAGACATCTTGCTCAGGTCAAGTTTTGCAGCCATGTGCGTATCCTTTTGTTATTCTGGCAAATTGTGGTGCCAATCCCGTGAGTAATATTGCGGTGGTTACCGATTGATTACAGTTTGTACAATTCCAAATATTACTTAGTGCGACATGTTGCCCAATACCTAATTTCGCAAGGGGAAAAATCAAATAATTGCATCATATTGCAAGGTCGTTCAACATTTCCGGGATTAATCTTTTCAAGACGCACTGGCCATTTGTTCGGCGATACGGATATGGTTTTTAGGTGCTGATGGATTTTCGAATCCCTCAGAAGCCAGAATCAAGGGTGCTCATATGTCGGAATTTCCAGTCGTTCCAACAGATGAAGGTGTCACACGGCAGGTGTTGGCTGACCATCCGGATATGATGGTCGTGGCCTTTCGTTTTCAGAAAAATGCCGAAGGTAAGTTGCACAATCATCCGCACGTACAATCTACGTACGTAAAATCCGGGCGTTTTCGCTTTTCAATGGATGGGGTCGAAACCGAATACGGACCGGGCGGCAGCTTTGTCATTCCGTCCAATGCGGTGCATGGATGTGTTTGTCTTGAACCCGGAATGTTGCTGGATTGCTTTACGCCGCGTCGCGACGATTTTCTTTGATGTTATGACGTCGGAAATCCGGGCGGCATGAACTGCCGCCCGATGTGTTTACGAAAACAGAAGCCCGCCATTGATATCGACATTGGCACCCGTCATAAATGACCCTTCCTGACCAGCAAGGAACGCCACAAGATTGGCGACTTCATCGGGCGATCCTTCGCGCTTCAACGGCGTATTGCCGGCAACCGCTGTGCGCACTTCGGGTTTTGTAAAGATGTTGTGGAAGTCGGTGTCGATCATACCGGGGCAAAGACCGTTCACGCGGATGTCCGGGCCAAGCTCTTTGGCCAGACCGCGTGTCCATGTCAACAAAGCACCCTTTGATGCACCATAGGCCGAAGCACCAGGCCCGCCGCCGTCGCGAGCTGCTTGGCTGACGATATTGATGATCGAGCCGTCCGTCATGTGCTGCAAGACCGCACGGGTCATCAGGAAGCATGAGGTGACGTTCAGATCCATAACTTCCTGCCAGTGATCAAGCGCCATCTCTGCGACCTGTACGCGTTTGACCAAGCCACCAGCGTTGTTGACCAGCACATGGATGCCGCCGAATTCTTGGGATGCGCGGTCGGCCAATGCCTTTGTGTCGGCTTCAGACTTCATGTCGCCTTGCATTGCAAATGCGCGACCACCCGCTGCCGTGATCTCGGACACAGCTGCCTCAGCCCCGTCGGACGACGAAAAGTAGTTGATCGCAACCGCCGCGCCTTCTTTTGCCAGCCGCATCGCGCAGGCGCGTCCTATATCGCGCCCGCCCCCTGTTACGATGGCTGTTTTGCCTGATAGTGTCATGTAATTTCCCTTTTCGTATTTAGCGGCCGACATCGAATGTCTTTGGCACAGTCACTTTGAAAGTCTGTTCGTCTGCGTCGGTAAGATAGAGATCGCAATCGTATCCCTGATCGTCGAGGAAGCTGAAAACGCGGGCTGGTTCGGCCAGCGGATAAGGCACTAACAGGGTCGCAACCCGGTGTCGTATGGCTTTGGGGAATGTGGCCGTCAGGCAGGTGCTGACATCCAATCCTTTGTAATCTGCCGGGTCGACATCCGGAAATCCGGTGTTTTGCGTGATCGTGGGCGCACCGGCCTCTGACCATAAAAACTGCCCGTAAAACCCGGCCTTTTGCCCCGAATACCGAAACGTCGTGTCACCCAATTTCATGGGCGCATTGGCATGTAGCAGCCACGACAATTCGACGGGCGTATCTGCATCCACAGCGTCCACGATCACGAAGTAGCGGTTGGCGACGAAATAGACGTCGCGCAGTACCTTGGTCACTTCAGGCGATAACGATCGGTAAGCCTCGGTTGCGTCGCCTTGGATATAGACATGATCGCCCCGGTCTTCTGCCGTAAGGATTTCGCCCGTCGATCGCATGGCCTGGGCTTTGTCTTTGCCCGCGTATTGGCCTTTGCCGTTAATCAGGATTGCATTCTTGGATCGGGTTTGTCGCCGCCAGTTCTGATGCATCGTCGAATTGAACGCCACATAATGCCCCGACTGGATCGCGAGATCTTCACCAAACCCGGCCAGACAGAATGCATTCTGATCGCCGTGGCTGTGGCTGATTGATCCATAAGGCGAGGCTTTCATGACGAATTGAATATGCTCGTCAGGTTTGTCCATGGCGTGTTGGATTGCCGCCCATCCGACGCCCTTAAACCAGCGTAAAGAACCGCCATTTGAAGGTGAGGCGGCTTCCACCGAACCAAAATCGTGCAGGTATACCATTTCGTCGAAGTTGAAGTCCCACCATCCCCAATTATAGAAAGCCATTTCGGTGCCGGGATCATTGCGCTTGATTTCGTCAAAGTACCATTGGTAAGCACCTTTGCCTGTGACACCGGCAAATTGGCGTAAGTTAAATCCGATTTTCAAACACGGCAGATCGCCCATTGTGCTGTCATCGCCAAAGGTGGCACGCCGGGTGTCGGGGGCCTTAGTGTAAAGCGGAAAGTCACCTGTGTTTTGGAAAAACGGGCGCTGGTAAAGATCATAGCCGGTGAAGGACTTCAGCAAATTGGCGGCATCAATCAGATAGGCCATACCGGTCATCCAGTAATGAGGCCCTTCAGCCCAGCCACCTTCTGCGTCGCCCCACGGCGAATAAACGGTCGACAGGAATTCGATGGAATAATCCAACCAGTCGCGCGCGTCCTCGGCTTCGTCCAAAAGCGCGATGCAGGATGGAATCAACACGGCAGACACCGCACGTACCGCATGGCTGTCGAATGGGAACAGGTGAATGTTCGCATGTTTGATCAGGTGGTCGGCGGTTTCACGGGTGCGCACCAACAATGCGTCACGCACAATCGTGCGTTCCTCGTCGGAAAGGGTGTCATGCAACCAGTCATAGCCCCACGCCAGCGCCAGGTTCACCCGGAACGCCCATTCGTCGGTGTAGCCTCGTGATGTCGTGCCCGCCGGGTTCCAGGACGCGGCAGCCATAAGCCAGTCTTTGGCCCGTGCCTCCATCGCCTTGTCGCCGGTGACCTTCGCGCCAATGGCCAGATGGCGAATGGCATAGATCAGCTCTTGGCAGTCGATATAGGTTTGCCGCCAGATCGGAGCAGTGCGCTGGTGGTTCGGATAACCCGCCGGTTCGGCCATGACGTCGCGGTCCATCCAAGGCTGAACCGATTTCTCAAAGAACACATCCCATGAACAATGGCTCGGATCTTTGGCGACGGCCTTTGAAAACTCCGTCAAAGTCTTTGGTGACAGCCACAACCGAGGATGCGCCATATCCGCATTTGCATAGCGTGCGCGTCGGTCGGGCAGGGGTGTTTCGGGCAGGCCTTCGGCAACCGTAAAGCTGCGGGTTTTGCTCCATTCGGTCGCGGGCTTGCCATCAGACCAGATCGCATAACCCCAATGATAGGTGCCGGGCGCAAGAGGTGCATCTGGTGTGAAAAAATTCAAGCTGATGTCTTCGTGTGTAACCGTCGCATCCGCCGGAAAGGCCGGATCACTCGACACACGCAGAACATATCGGGCTTCGTCTTCAATCACAGGCAACCATGAAAACCGGGGTGGGTTTTCGACCACATCCACTCCGTCAGGTGCATAATGGATGTTCAGCCGACCGGCTTTGGGCTGGTCGAGAATTGCGGTTTTTAAGGTGGTTGAGGCCGATGCCATGGAATGATCCGAATTGAAATGGTCAGAAAAAGTGCGGCGACACCTGCCGCCGCACCAAAGATTAAGGCTACGAATTATCCGCCGTACTGACGGTCATAGGCCGACTGCATGACGTCCAGAACATCGTTCAGACCCATGTTATCCAAGGTGGCCATGTAACCGTCCCAATCTGCTTCAACGTCGCCGTTGCCCAAGATCCAACCTTGCTGACGCTCCAGCATGAAGTCGCGGATCGACGGCCAGTTCTTGTCATAGACTTTCTGTTCGTCTGCATTGAATGCGACGCCCAGGAACTGGTCGATCAGGTAATCGCCTTCGTCATAAAGCGCGATACCTTCCAAAGCGAACTCGTTCGACCACTGGATTTCGTAGTTATAGTCCTGGAAATATCCACGGGCTTGCAACTGCGAACCAACTTCGTAAAGCTGGTTGTTCACCGGCTTGGAGTTGTTCAGGAACTCTTCTGTAAAGATCGCTTTGCCGTCGACCATATTGTACTGCTGGCCTTCGACGCCAAAGTTGGCTAAACGGCGTCCTTCTTCGGTGAACCAGAAGTCAAAGTACTTGATCGTCTCAACAGGATGTTCGTTCGTGTGGCCGATGGCCCATCCGTCCGGCTTGATCGGAATGCGGCGATGTTCTTCCACACGTTTGCCACTGATCGAAGCCGGTGGCGCCATAGCCTTGAATTCGAACCCATCGATGTCAGCCGACAGGCGGTTGTAACCTGACGTTGATGCAAACCAGTCATGGGTCGACCCGCCAAGATTTTCCGACAAAAGGTAATCGCGCGACGACGATCCACGTGTAAAGATTTCAGCGTCGATCAGGCCTTCTTTGTACCAACGGGCAAGGTTCTTGATGCCTTCCCGGTATCCTTCACCCGCATAGGGGTGCTTTAACTTGCCATCATCGACGTAAAAGTCGTGGTATGTGTCCGACCCTGATGACCGACCGTCCCATAAAGTAACCAGACGAATAAGCTCGGGCCACTGACGTGCGAAGTATGGTACTTCGTCGGCCAGACCATTGCCGTTCGGGTCTTGCGTTTTAAAGGCGCGTAGGGCGGCTTCGTATTCATCCACGGTTTGTGGAACGTCCAAACCCAAGGCATCCAACCAATCTGTCCGGATCCAGTACGCCCGGCCATATTTTCCGTCAGGAAGATAGGGGATGTAATACATGTTGCCGTCAGCCGCAGAAATCGCCGCTTCGATCTCGGGGCGTTCCGCGAAATAAGCCTTCAGATTTGGCGCATGTTCATCGATCAGATCGTTCAAAGGCAAAAACGCGCCTTCGGGGCCGAACTGGTTGACGAAATCTTTCAGGCGGCTTGATCCCACGATGTCAGGAATATCGCCCGTGGCCAGCATCAGATTCAACGCTTCGGTCTTGCCGTCGTTTTCGCTGTTGCGGGTGTTGGCACCAACGGTCGCGTCTTTCAGGCTGATGCCTGTCAATTCGCGCGCAACCCGCTCAACTGGCCAGTTTTCATCATAAACCGGGTAACGTGCGTGGTTCATTTGAACCGTCAGCGTTAAAGGTTCGTCAACGATTTTCAAGTGTCCGTCTGCCAACACCGGAGCGGCGAGCCCCGTTGTCACCATCAAGACGGAAGCCAAAGTAAGATGTCGCATAAGTTTCCTCCCTTTATGCGTGGTCATTCTTTGACACCCCCCAATAGGATGCCTTTATTGAAGTATTTCTGTAGGAATGGATAAACGAGAAGCACCGGTATAATTGAACAGACGATGATCGCCGCCGTCACGGTTTCCGCCGAATAGGCTTGGGTGAACAACGTGTCGGAAAATTCCTGATCGTCTGAAAGTTTCGCGATCGTGTGCCGCAAGAACACCTGAAGCGGTACTTTGTCTTGGTCCTGCAACAGAACCATCGCCCAGAAAAACCCATTCCAGCGTGACACGATGCAGAACAAGGCAACTGTCGCAATTGCAGGCTTGGCAAGCGGCACATAGACTTTCCAAAGTACCTGGAAATCATTGGCCCCATCCATGCGCGCGGCTTCCTCAAAACTTTGCGGAATGCCTTCGAAAAAGTTGCGCATCAGGATGACGTTGAAACCGTTGACGGCAAAACCGATGATGATGCCGAAATAACTGTCAAGCAGACCAAGATCACGGAAGTTTAAAAAGAACGGAATAAGGCCTGCGTTGAACCACATTGTAAAAGCCACCATCAGGTTCCAGAACCGCCGTCCGTAAAGCTGCGGGCGCGACAGGGCATAGGCGCCGGGGATGATGAAAGCGAGGCTCATCAAAGTGCCGCCGATGGTATAGATGAACGTATTTAGATAGCTGCGCCAAAATGCAGGTTCGACTAGGATGTATTTATAAGCCGCAAATGTCAGTTCAACAGGTGTCAGCACGACGTTGCCTGCGCGCGCCTCAAATCCCGTCGAAAGCGAAATGGCGGCGATATAGATGAACGGATAGAGCGTCGACAGAGCGAACACACCGATCAGGAACATGTTCAACCAAACGAACATCCGGTCGCCGCGAGAATACAGGTTCATGTTTGCCATTGACGCGCCCTCACCACAGTGACGTGCGCGAATAGCGCTTCGAGATTGAATTGGCACCCATCACCAGAATGAAGGCGATGACGGCATTGAACAGGCCAGCGGCAGCCGCGAAATCGTATTGTCCGCTTTGCAAACCTTGGCGATAGATGAAGGTGTTCACGACATCCGCCGTTTCATAGGTCGCTGGCTGATACAGCAGGATGATCATCTCAAAACTGACTTCCAGCAGATTTCCGATGCGGATGATCAGCATGATCAGAATGGTCGGAAGGATCGAGGGAATGGTGATCTTCCACATCATCTGCCAACGGCTTGCCCCATCGACCACAGCGCTTTCATAAAGCGTCGGCGACACGCCCGCGATGGCGGCAAGATAAACGATGGATTGAAACCCGGCTTCTTGCCAAATCCCGGTGCCAATAAAGATTGGTCGGAACCATTCAGGTTTGGTCAGAAAGTAAATCGGATCAGCCCCAAACCATCCAAGCACAGTGTTCACGATGCCCGCAGACGGCGAAAAGGCCGTAATGACGATACCTGCGATGATCACGGAAGAGATAAAGTGCGGAAGATAAACAATGGTTTGCGTGGATTTTCTAAACCATTGATTCAAGACTTCGTTGAACATCAGCGCCAGTAAAATTGGCATCGGGAACCCAAACACCAATGTATAAAAACTGATGATGAAGGTGTTTCTCAGCGCCCGGACGAACTGTTCAGAACCGAACAACGTATGGAAATGTTCGAACCCAATCCAAGGGCTGGCCGTGATTCCACGGAAGATCGAGTAATCCTTGAACGCAATCTGAAGCCCGTACATCGGTTTATACAAAAACAGCAAAAGCCAGATCACCAAAGGGATCAGCATCGCATAAATCTGCCATTCGCGTTTCAGATGGTCGACAATCCGCTGAACCCGTGTGGGTTGAGCGAAACTGGATGTTTCGACCGGTTTATCGACGTTCTCGACCGTCATGCCGCCTGCCTGTCTTGGCCGGGCACCGCGTGACCGGTTGCGGCATCAAAGACGCGCAGCATTTCCGGCTTGATCGTAAAGCCCGTGACCTTTTGCAAATAGGCCGCGTTGCCTTGGGTTTCGGCCTTGATGACGAAAGGGTCACCGGCAAGCGTCGCATGAAGCAATGCTTCGGACCCAAGCGTTTCAACCAGTTCCAAGTTCACCTGAACCTGCGTGGCATCTTCGGCAGTCGCAACGTCAACATATTCCGGCCGAATGCCCACAATTACCTCGTCGCCATCGCGGTTTTGCAGGGCGTCCAAGGGGGCAAGCGGCATCGATTGGCCCGCAAAATGTGCCGTGGGGCCGTTTTCTCCGGGGCCAAGCGTCGCCTTTACCAAATTCATCGGGGGCGAGCCCAGAAAGCTGGCAACAAAGGTGTTCGCGGGGTTCAGAAACAATTCCATCGGCGTGCCGAGTTGTTCGATCCTGCCGTCATTCATCACAACGATACGGTCGGCCAGTGTCATGGCCTCAACCTGATCGTGGGTCACATAAATGGACGTTGCCCCAAGGCGTTTGTGTAAGCGCTTGATCTCGGCCCGCATCTGGGTGCGCAATTTGGCATCAAGGTTCGACAAGGGTTCGTCAAACAGAAATACCTTCGGATCCCGTACAATCGCGCGCCCCATCGCAACCCGTTGGCGTTGACCCCCTGAAAGATCGGCGGGCCGACGGTCAAGGTAATCCGTTAACCCAAGAATGCCGCTGACTTCCTTGATCGAGGCGGCAATTTTGTCCTTGGATTCTTTGCGAATGCGCAGACCGAAGGCGATGTTATCGGCGACGTTCAGGTGGGGATAAAGCGCATAGTTCTGGAACACCATCGCCACATCGCGGTCTTTGGGGGCCACGCGGTTCATCACACGGGTGTCGATGGTCAACTGCCCGTCCGAGATTTCCTCGAGCCCGGCAATCATCCGCAGCGTCGTTGACTTTCCGCAACCAGATGGGCCGACCAAAACAACGAATTCTTTCTCGTCGACGTCCAGATTGATACCGTGCACCACCTGAACAGCGCCATATCGCTTCACGATACTTTCGAGTTTTACCCCAGCCATACGTCCTCCCAAACGCCAACACGGCTTGCCTTGATTCGACACTTGCGAGCTTGTTTTTGTGATCGTCTGAGTGCCGAGGCAGGTTCGTACTGCTTTCTGTTTCTAATCTGGTATACTAGTATTTACGAATCGGCAAATCAATTCGACAGTGTCCGTTCGTTTGGGGGAGGATACTCATAGAATGCGGATTGCCGACGTTCGGATAACGCCGATTGCCGTGCCCGATGTGCCCTTGGTCAACACCAAAGGCGTGCACCAACGGGTGTTTTTACGCGCCGTGATCGAATTGGTGACAGACACAGGCTTGATAGGGCTGGGCGAAGCCTATGGCGCCAAACGGACATTGGATGGCCTGCAAGCCGTAGCGCCCAAACTAGACGGATTAGATCCCTATCATTTCCGCGATTTGCGCAGCCGGGTCGAGCTTGCCTTGCCCGAAGGCGGCGGGGTAAACGCACCGACCGCACTGGCCGACCACAAAGTCGTCGACGTTGTGTATTCCGCGTTTGAAATCGCCTGTCTCGATCTGATCGGAAAGCACACTGATCGACCAATGTACGACCTGCTGGGGGGGGCCGTCCGTCAGGATATCCCCTTTGGCGGTTACCTGTTCTTCAAGTTTGCCAACCTGCCGACCGCGATCAGCACCGACATTTTTGGCAAGGTCATGACCCCCGACGCCATGGTCGAAGAAGCCCGCGAGATCGTTGGCCAATACGGATACCGATCTTTGAAGCTGAAAGGCGGTGTGCTGGAACCAGACCTTGAAGTCGAGACCATGCTGAAACTGCGCGAGGCTTTCCCCGATCATCCCCTTCGCATTGATCCCATGGGGGCGTGGACGGTGGCGACCGCCAAACACGTGGTTGAAAAGCTCGACGGCGTTCTGGAATACCTTGAAGACCCGGTGCGCGGCATGGATGCAATGGCCGAACTCTCCGCCCAGATCGACATGCCACTTGCTACCAATCTGGTGGTTGTCGAATTCGAACAGGTGATCGAAGCCGTCAAGAAAGACGCCGTTCAGATCGTTCTGTCGGATCATCACTATTGGCGCGGCGCAACCGGCGCAATCCAGTTGGGCGAAATGTGCCGCGCGGCGAACCTTGGCGTTTCGATGCATTCTAATTCGCACCTTGGAATAAGTTTGGCGGCCATGTGCCATGTGGCGGCTGCCACGCCAAACCTGACATACGACTGCGACACCCATTACCCCTGGTATGACCGCGAAATCATCAAAGGCGGGCGTGTCACCTTTAAGGATGGCAAACTTCGCGTGCCGGAAGGGCCGGGCTTGGGCGTGAAGCTGGACGAAAATGCCGTTGCCGAATTGCACACGCTTTACAACGAAATGATGATCGTCGACCGCGACGACACCGATGAGATGTTGAAATATATACCCGATTACGAACGCAAGGTTCCCAGATGGTGAAAGGAGGATGGCAATTTTGAACCAAATACCCTAGGAAGCCCGCCGTAGAAGGAACTTTGTGAATGACACAACCCGTTGAAGTGATTGAGCGCCGAACGACAGCTGACGTTGTTTTTGACTATCTGTACGAACAGATCGGGACGCTCAAGCTGCTGCCGGGTGCCAAAATATCCGAAGCGGAAATTGCCAACAAGTTCGGTGTATCGCGCCAGCCGGTGCGGGATGCCTTCAGCCGTCTGGGCAACCTCGACCTTTTGTTGATCCGGCCCCAAAAGGCCACCCTCGTCAAGAAATTCTCGGTGCGTTCAATTGAAACCGCGCGTTTTGTTCGGCTGTCGGTTGAACTGGAAGTGTTGCGCAAGGCGGCTGCCGAATGGGATGGAAGCCTTGATGGTGCTTTCACCGAAAACATGGCCGCACAGGGGGCCGCACTTGCCAACAAGGATGCAGACGCGTTTCACAGGCTGGATTATGAATTCCACCGACTTTTGTGCGATGCCGCACGGGCCGAATTTGCGTTTGAGATCATCCAGAACAACAAGAACAAAGTTGACCGTTTGTGCCTGCTGAGCCTTGGCTCCGACGACGGAATGCGCCAATTGGTCGACGACCACGCGCTGATGCTGGAACGGCTTCAAAACCGCGATGAAGCGGGCGCCTCAAATGCCATCCGTCAGCACTTGTCACGCTTGGATGACACAATCACAACAATCCACAAAACCCACGCATCCTATTTCGACGCCTAAGCCACACGCCTGAATGTGCGAGGATCGGTGGTAGGCCCTGAGGAACAGGAGTAGCTCAGGAAGGTCAAGCGGTTATCTTGGCGAACCTACTATTTGCCCCCACTGATTTCCCTGTATTTTATGGACAGATGGCGAACCCAGTGCGGCTAAGTGGCCTTTGGGTGGGGTGCCGAAAACGGCTGTTGGCTGGCTGTTTGAGTTGCCCAAAGAACGGCAAAATCTCTTCAAAGTGTCTGCACGCTTCGCTCTTAGGCTGAACTCATTGATTTTAGCAGGAGGTTGAAGACATGCGTTTGATTCTGAAATTTGGAGTGCTGCTGGTGGCACTGGCGGGTTGTGCGTCTCAGATCATGGAAGGTTACGTTGGTCGCGACATCACCGACGTGATGATTGACTATGGTCGACCAAGCAACGTGATCGAACTGCCAGATGGACGTGAACCGCCCCGTGTTTGCCGGAGGCTCCAACTCATGAGTAGGATGGAGCATCATGACAAAGACAACGAACAAGTATTCACCAGAAGTGCGCGAACGCGCTGTGCGGATGGTATTGGATGGCGTGGGGCAGCATGAAAGCCGTTGGGCGGCGATTGTGTCGATTTCATCGAAGATAGGCTGCGCGCCGCAAACACTGAACGAGTGGGTCAAGAAGGTCGAAGTTGATACTGGCCAACGCGGCGGCATAACGACCGAACAAGCCGAGAAGATGAAGGCTTTGGAACGCGAGGTGCGCGAGCTGAAGCAGGCCAACGAGATCTTGCGCAAAGCGTCCGCATATTTTGCCCAGGCGGAGCTCGACCGCCCATTCAAACGATGATCCAGTTCATAGAAGATCACCGCGCGGATCGTGGGGTCG
>CALKXV010000050.1 GCA_938005545.1 uncultured Paracoccaceae bacterium | reverse complement strand
GAACAAGACGAGCGTTCCACTCAAAGCCCCGCGCCAATGTTCTCGCACAGAAAACCGGCCACCGACGACAATGCTCCTGGACAAGGATCTACGAAGTCGACCGACGTCATGGCACATGCGGAACCTGCTGAGCCCGCAAGTTCCGCCTCCACCAAAACACCTGTTGATGTGCCCTCGATTGGCCAAGTCGCTCCTGAAATCGACAGCTTCACTCAACCAAGTGGGGTGCTGGCAATTTTGCCGAACGCCAAGCACTTATCACCGGACCTTGCCAAGGAAATTTCTACGCAATTGAGCGCGTTGCGCGACCTGCGCGAGCGCATGGCTGGTTAAAGGGGTTAAACGGGATCAATCGTGATTTTATCCTTGCTCCTGCCAGCATTTCAATTAAACACCGCCTCATCAGGTGTCGGGCTATGGCGCAGCCTGGTAGCGCGTCCGTCTGGGGGACGGAAGGTCGCAGGTTCGAGTCCTGCTAGCCCGACCAATATCACTTCGAAGAGGATCGAATGACCGGCGTTTTGCCAGACACAGCGATCCGCAAAATGATCGGAACGGGGCAGATCACCGCCTCGCCCAATGTATTGAACGAACAGTTGCAACCGGCTTCGCTGGATTTGCGGCTTGGCGTCAAAGCCTACCGCGTCCGCGCGTCGTTCCTGGCCGGAGCCGAGCGGCGGGTCGCAGATCGGTTGACCGATTTTACCATGCACGAGATCGACCTGACATCGGGCGCAGTTCTTGAAAAGGACTGTGTTTACGTGGTGCCTCTGTTGGAAAGTCTGGACTTACCAGCGGGCGTTGCGGGGGCCGCAAGCGCGAAATCATCGATTGGGCGGCTTGATCTTTTAACGCGGATCATCACCGATCATGGCACCGAATTTGATCGCATTCCGGATGGCTATACCGGCCCGCTTTATGCCGAGATTTGTCCCCAAAGCTTTTCTGTCATCGCGAAAACCGGTCAAATGTTGACCCAGATTATCTTTCGTCAGGGCCAAACCGTGATCAACGACGACGAGTTGCGCGCACTTCACGCCGAAACACCGGTCGTTTCGGGCGACGCTGTGATCTCCGGCGGATTGGGGTTTTCCGTCGATCTGAAACCGCAGACCGGCACTTTGGTTGGCTATCGCGCCAAACCGCACACAGGCGTGATTGATCTGGCGAAGCTGACGCACTACGACCCGCGGGATTATTGGGAAGAAGTTCACACCGACAGCGGCTGGATCATTCTGGACCCCGGCGCATTCTACATTCTGGTCAGCCGCGAAGCGATTGTGATCCCGCCCACTCATGCCGCCGAAATGGCACCCTATCTTGCCATGGTCGGTGAGTTTCGCGTGCATTACGCCGGTTTCTTTGATCCCGGCTTTGGGTGGGCGGATGCCGGTGGGGCCGGATCGCGTGGCGTGCTGGAAGTCCGCTGTCACGAGGCGCCGTTTGTCTTGGAACACGGCCAGATTGTTGGGCGGTTGGTTTACGAACGGATGGCCGAAGAGCCCGCCGCGCTCTATGGCCGGGACATTAAATCAAACTATCAGGGCCAAAGTCTTAAGCTGTCAAAACACTTTCGGATGGGTTGAAACAGCGCCTTACAAGGCGCAGCGCATAAACACCGCATGGGGCAGAACCGACGCATGGCCCGCAATTTCGCTCGTTGGATAGGCCGGGATGTGTCCGAAACCTTCAGCCTCGTACAATTGAACGGCCGCGGTTAGTGCGCGAAGGCTGTCAAGATATATGGCCGCTGCCCCAAGCCCGCGTGCATCTGCCATCGCGTGCTTCAAAAGCTGACGTCCAAGTCCCGACCCTTGTGCACTTGGGCTGACGTATAGACGCTTTAGTTCGAAGTCAGAACCAAGCGGTTTCAGGAAGCCCATGCCAACAACGCCGCCCCCGGAAACGGCATAATACGTCCGACCATGAGGCGGGAGGACCTTGCCCGCGTTGGTCATTAAATCTGACATCATGGGCGCAAAATCGACATGCTCGCCGAAGGTTGCCAGAATATCTTCAATCACCCGAAAATACGCGTCCAACAATGGACGCAGGGCTTGAACCTCTTCGGGGTTTTCAGCCGCGACGATGCGGTGCGTCATGTCACAGACGGTTGCCGCGCTGAACAACTCTTGCGGCTTTCTGCGCGGCCTTTGAGTTTGGAACCTGTTTCTGGCCCTTGCTCAGATACTTCATCCCATGGCGCATCAACATTCGGAATGCCATGTTAATCAACCGGTTAGCGTTCATGGCTCTCCTCCTCTTCGTCATCAAGGACAGCGTCTTCGGCTTCCAAAGTCACGTCTTCGGGGGCTTCGATGACCTCATCATTGTTGGCCGCATCGGGTTCGAACATATCGCTTTGGTTTTCGGTTTCGTCGCTGTCACCCTCAAGCGATTCGCCGGGCGGGGGTCGGCTTTCCAGCAATCCCGCAGCGCGCAGTTCTTTCAGCCCCGGCAGATCACGCGCGCTTTCCAGCCCAAAATGATCCAGGAATTCCTGCGTGACCATATAGGTTACGGGCCGCCCCGGCGTCATCTTGCGACGGCCAAACTTGATCCACTCAAGTTCCAAAAGCTGATCAACCGTGCCGCGACTGACACTGACGCCACGGATTTCTTCAATCTCGGCCCGCGTAACCGGTTGGTGGTATGCAACAATAGCGAGCGTTTCGATTGCAGCGCGGCTTAGCTTGCGGGTTTCGACGGTTTCCTTTTGCATCAGGAACCCAAGGTCGGACGCCGTGCGCAGGGCCCAGCCTTCGCCAACTTTTTTAACTGAAACGCCCCGACCTTCGTAGCGTTTGGTCAAAAGCGCCAAAGCTTCGTTTGCATTGCACCCATGGGGCATCCGCGCGTTCAATTCGGTGACCGTGACAGGTTCAGACGATGCAAACAGGATGGCTTCCACCATGCGTTCTTGTTCGCCCATGGGTGGGGCTTCAAAAAGGCTTTCGATGCTATCATCGTCTGGTTCGAGGTCTTCTGTAGTCTCAGACACCGGGCACGGCCTTGATTTGAATGGGAGAGAAAGTATCGGTTTGGCGGATATGGATCTTGCCGGTTTTCACCAGTTCCAGTGAGGCCGCAAAATGCGATGCCGTGGCCGAGCGGCGACGTTGCGGATCGGTTTCCCAACCTTCGGGTAAGTATGACAAAAGATCGGTCCACTCACCTGCATAGCCAATCAATCCACGCATCCGCTCCAGCGCCTGTTCAAGTGTCATCACATGGACCCGGTCCATCACATAGGGGCGGAAATCGTCCTTGGTTCGCAGGCGCGAATACCCCTGCATCAAGTCCAGCAATGTCGCGGTATAACGCACACGGCGCACGCGTGTGACGTCTTCGGGAATTCCACGCACGAAGAAATCACGGCCCTTTTGGTCGCGCGCCATCAGTTTGGCGGCGGCGTCTCGCATGGCGGCCAACCGTTCCAGTTGAAAGGCCAGATGCGCGGCCAGTTCTTCGCCTGATGGGCCTTCGTCACTGGGGTCGGGTGGAAGCAGCAATCGAGATTTCAAGAAGGCCAACCATGCCGCCATAACCAGATAATCGGCGGCAAGTTCGATCCGAAGCGATTTGGCCTGTTCTACAAATTTCAGGTATTGCTCGGCCAGGGCCAGCACGCTGATCTTGCGCAAATCCACCTTTTGGGTACGCGATAGCATCAACAACAGGTCAAGCGGGCCTTCAAAGCCATCAACGTCGACAATCAGTGCCTCGGCCTCAAGGCGGGCTTCGACATCGTCAAACTCGGCGTCGCCGTCTGGCATGCTATTTAGCTCCCTCAATCAGAGCCTCAAACTCTGCTTGACGGGCCGGAATGTCAATATCTGTTGGGGTCTGACGGCGCTGAACCGCTATATCTGCCCTTTTGGCGGCGTCTGGTGTCATTTGGCCTGTTGATGCGGCGATCGCCTCCATTTCGGGCAGATCACCGTTACAATGAAGCACAAGATCACAACCCGCCGAAAGCGCCTTGCTCGCGCGCAGACCAACGGCACCGCTTAAGGCACCCATTGAAATGTCGTCGGACATAAGAAGTCCTGTGAGGCCAATATGTTGCCTCAGGTACGCGATGCCACTAGGGGACAGGGTGACCGGGGTTTCGGCGTCGATCTCGGGCAACACAATATGGGCCGTCATGACCATCGGAAGGTCTGCGAGATCGCGAAAGGGCTGGAAATCGGTTGTATCGAGTTCGGCAAGTGGGACGTCGATCCGTGGCAAGGCCTTGTGGCTGTCCAAGGTGGCGCGTCCATGGCCTGGTGCGTGCTTCAGAACCGGCAGACACCCAGCCGCCATAAGGCCATCAGCGCAGGCGCGTGCATTCGATGCGACTTGTGTGGGAATTGTGCCATAGCACCGGTTACGCAGGAAGTGATGCGTGTCAGGCCACGCCAGATCAGCCGAAGGCGCGCAATTTACATCAATGCCATGCGCCACAAGTTCAGTGCCAATCAGAAGGCCGCGCAGATACATTGCACGGGCCGCAGACGCACCATTATCCGTGTCAGAAAACGCTTCCGCCTGATCCAGCGGCGGCATCCATTCGGCCCAGTAAGGTGCGCGCATCCGTTGGACACGGCCGCCTTCCTGATCAATCAGGACAGGCGCATTCCAGCCAACGCTGTCGCGTAAATCAGATGTCAAACGCCGGAGCTGATCCGGCGTTTCGCAGTTTCGTTGGAACAGGATAAAGCCCCAAGGCGCGGCCTCGCGAAAAAACGCAGCCTCGGGCGCGCTTAGTTCAGGCCCGGCGGGCGCGAATATATACGCGCCCTGCCCCACTTATTCGTGGACGACCGGAATGCAGTTCGATCCATCTGCGACCAGAACCGCGCAGAACCGGCGTGCATCGGCCAAATCTGTGAAGCCCATGGCGCGAAGACGGTAAAACGGCTGCCCGCCGGTTTCGGCTTCTTGCACCACACGTTCCTTGCCGACCATGTAATCGCCAAAACGCGCCAACCTGTTGTCCCATTCAACCCGCGCAACTGCCGGGTCCGCATAGGCGCCAAGCTGTACCAAACGGGTTCCGGGCGGAATGGCCGCCGGCTCAACTTCACCGTTCGCAAGTGCCGGAGCCGAAACAAGCTGCAAGTTCGCCGGGCGCACCAAGGGGCGCGGCGACGTAAGCGGAACGCTCGCATTCACAAGCCGTGCTTCGGACGGGTCCGGCCGCGCATCGCCATTGCCAAGCGCAAGTTGAACCGCCAAATCGGTCGCGGAAAGTTCGCCTTCTTCCGGCAAGATCACATCCGAGGACACGGTATCCGGCAACACCGACGCCAAGACTTCGGTCGCGTCATCTTCGATTTGCGCCATAGCATCGGCCGAAAGCGTTAACGCTTCACCAATTTCGGGAACTGCGGATGTTTCATCAAAGATGGTCGAGCTGGTATTCGTTGGAACGTCGTCATCCATCGGGGGAAGTGCCGCCATGGCGAGATCTTCGTCTTCATCCAAAGTTGTCGGCTGCGGCGCCAGAACCACCTGATCCGATGGTGCCACAATGCGTTCTTCAGCGATCCGGTTCACCGTCAAACCCTGGTAATTGCTGGCCAATCCGCCGGGTTCGTCGGGTGCAACCCGCATCGGGCCCTCCAATGCACGCACCACCGGCACCCCGGTCACATCGCGCACCCAAAGCTTCCAACCCCAGGTCGCCAAACCTGCGATCAGCAAAATCGAAAGAAATGCCCCAGCCCAATTCAGGGCTGCTGCAAGGGTACTACCACGGGTGGAGTCCCCATAATCATGGAAATGTATTGCCGCCATTTTACTTGCCTCACTGTCGCCACCGGTTGATCCGGCGGTCGTCCTGCTCGTCTGTGGCTTTGATCAGGGCGCTTTTTGATTGCGCATACCTTGGTCAAGGCCAGTGCCAGAATAACTTATCCACAGGAAATAACAAGTCAGCCGTTGCAAACGGGCTTACATTTCCTCGGCGGGCGTCACACCAAGAACATTCAGGCCATTGGCGATCACAGTTCGCACGGCCGACACCAACGGCAATTTGGAAGCGGTTCCCGGAATGTCATCTTCTTTTACGAACTTACGTTCGGGAAATTCCTTGCCGCTGGAATAGAAGGAGTTAAATTCAGACGCCAATTCATAAAGATAAAACGCGATCCGGTGCGGTTCATTCGTGCGGGCGGCGATTTCAACCAGACGCGGCCATTCGGCAATTTTGCGAACGATCGCAAGTTCGCCCGCATACTCCAGATTTACGGTGTCCGCAGGCTTTGCGCCCAGCCCTTCCGCACTTCGCATCATCGAACAGGTCCGTGCATGTGCGTATTGAACGTAGAAGACCGGATTGTCTTTCGACCCTTCAACCGCCTTGGCGAAATCAAAATCCAACGGCGCGTCGTTCTTGCGGGTCAGCATTACAAAACGTGCAACATCCGAACCGACCTGATCGACCACATCGCGGAGCGTCACAAACGTGCCCGCCCGTTTCGACATTTTGAAGGGTTCGCCGTCTTTATATAGCTTCACAAGCTGCGTCAGCTTGATATCCAGCGTCACTTTGCCGTCCGACAACGCCGAAACCGCGGCTTTCATCCGCTTCACATAACCGCCGTGATCTGCACCAAAAACATCGATCAACGCGTCATACCCACGGGAAATCTTATCCCAATGATAGGCAATGTCGGGCGCGAAATAGGTCCAGTCGCCATCCGATTTCATAATCGGGCGATCCACGTCATCACCGTGCGCGGTCGAGCGGAACAACGTCTGCTCGCGCGGTTCCCAGTCTTCGGGCACCTTGCCTTTTGGGGCCTCCAACGTGCCGCGATAGATCAAGTCACGCTTTTTCAATTCTTCAATCGCGTCTTCGATCCGCCCGGTGCCATAAAGCGATTTTTCGGAATAGAACCGGTCCATCTTCACGCCGATGGCCGCCAAATCTTCGCGGATCAGAACCATCATGGCTTCGGTCGCAAAGCCCCGCACATCTTCCAGCCAAACGTCTTCGCCCTTGTCCAAATAAGCATCGCCCACTTTTTCTTTCAAAGCTTCGCCGACAGGTTTCAGATAATCGCCGGGATAGGTGCCATCCTCGAACGCCACCTCTTGGCCGTGCGCCTCAAGATACCGCAAGTAGACCGAGCGCGCCAAAACATCGACCTGCGCCCCACCGTCGTTAATGTAATATTCGCGCGTGACCTCATAGCCTGCGAAATCCAACAATGACGCCAAGGCATCGCCAAAGACCGCGCCACGGGTATGACCCACATGCAAAGGCCCCGTCGGATTTGCCGAAACATATTCAACGTTGACCTTAGTGCCTGTTCCAAGGTCCGAACGCCCATAGCCTTCGCCTGCCGACACAACTTCGCCAACAACTCCGGTCCAAACGCTCTCGACCAAACGCAAGTTGATAAACCCCGGTCCTGCAACCTCGGCCGTTTCAATTTGCGCGTTTGTCACAAGCCGCGCCACCAAAGTGTCAGCGATGTCGCGGGGCGCTTTCCCGGCGGCTTTCGCGAGAACCATCGCCGCATTTGTCGCCATATCGCCATGAGCTGCATCGCGTGGCGGTTCCGCCGTGACATTGGCAAAAGACAAGCCGGGCGGCAAAGCACCATCGGCAACCATGGCGTCCAGCGCGGCGATCACAACGGACCGAATATCAGTAAAAATGTTCATGACGCGGGGTGTAACACTCTTTTATCGCAGGTCAACGCGGCGAAGACGCCTCGCCCAAGGCTTGCGCCCCCTATTCCGGGACTTTGGGCGCGGGTCGCGGATGTTCAGTTAGATGCCGCGCCGTCGCCCAAAAACCGCTCATGACACTGGATCGCAAACCGGTCGGTCATGCCAGCGATGTAATCTGAGACAATCCGCGCCAAGGCGGTTTTGCTGTCAGCCTCTTCCACGTCCTTGCGCCATTGTTTGGGCAGGTTTTCCGGGTTGGCCATAAAAAACGGGAAAAGTTCTTCGACCACTTGGGTCACTTTTTTGCGCATTTCGACGACGGACGGCGCGCGGTACATGCGGTTGAACAGAAAATCGCGGATGACCTTCAAGTCAGCGAAAACCGGATCTGAGAATTGAATGATCTGAAAGCCCGCATGGCGAATGTCATCGGCGGTTTCAGGGGCCGCACGCAATAGGCTAGCTTGCGCGACGCCAATCACATCTTCGACCAACACGCCAAAGAACCGCCGGAGCGCTTCATGCCGCCGCCGATAATAGTTCAGCCCCGGATAAAGCTCGTCCACGCGATCAAAACAGCCCTTTAAAATAGGCAATTCGGCCAATTCGTCCGTAGAGAACAACTCTGCCCGGAGGCCATCGTGCAAATCATGATGGTTGTACGCCACGTCGTCCGAAATCGCCGCCACTTGGGCTTCGGCGCTGGCGTAAGTGCCCAGTTCCAAATCGTGATGGGCCTGATAGACCTCAAGCGCCCAAGGCAAATCCCCGACCACTGGACCGTTATGTTTTGCAATGCCTTCAAGGGTTTCCCAGGTTAAGTTCAACCCATCAAACTCAGCATAATGGCGTTCCAGATCCGTTACGATCCGCAAAGCCTGTGCGTTGTGATCAAAGCCACCATAGGGCTCCATAAGTTCACTTAGCGCGTCTTCGCCCGTGTGGCCAAAGGGTGTGTGTCCCAAATCATGGGCCAAAGCCACGGCTTCGGTCAGTTCCGCATTCAATCCCAATGCGCCCGAGATCGTGCGCGCCACCTGGGCCACCTCGATTGAATGGGTCAGCCGCGTGCGGAAATAATCGCCCTCGTGCTCAATAAACACCTGTGTCTTGTGTTTCAGCCGCCGAAACGCGCTGGCGTGAATAATCCGGTCCCGATCCCGTTGAAAACACGAGCGAAACGCACTTTCATCCTCTGGATAAAGCCTGCCCCGGCTGTCGCCCGGTGCGGACGCATATGACGCTCGCATGAACCGTCCCTTGTTCGAATGTCCCGCGCCCCATATATTCGTCATGTAGCTGAATTGAAACGCTGGATTGAAACGTGGACCTAACCCTGCCTCCCCAAGTCACGCCGCGCGCATTTCAGCGTCTGGCCGAGATCAATGACGGCGTCGAAACCCCGAAAGCGCTTCGCGTGGCCGTCGATGGCGGTGGATGTTCGGGATTTCAGTACAACATCGATCTGGGCGAACCCGCCGATGGTGATCTGGTGCTTGAAGCCGACGGTCAAAAGGTGGTCGTGGACGAGGTATCACTGCCGTTTCTGGCAAACGCCGTCATCGATTTTTCGGATGAGCTTATCGGTGCGCGGTTCGTGATCGAAAACCCCAATGCGACGTCAAGTTGCGGCTGCGGGACCAGTTTTTCAATCTGAACTCTCAATGTAAAAAGGGCCCGCTGTCTTTAAAAAATTGACGTCGTGCCCCATTTGGCCGTCGTTTAAGACGGCTTTGATGTTTCGGACGCCTTGTCCGTCGCTTGGACCACAGATTTCGAAATGCTGGTTTCCTGGACGTCGGCCATTGCGGGCAGTGTCACAGCCAAGGTCGTAGCGCCTGCCAAATATGCAGCGATTGTGATGCGTTTTTTCATGGTTTCGAACTCCCTTTGTGTTGCGTTACGTAATAGATATGTAAATACCTTTCACATTCAAGAACCGCGCTTCAAAAATCTTTACCGTCCAGCTATGAGGGGACATCAAAAGGGGCAGACATGAAAATCGCGACATTCAACATCAACGGAATCAAAGCGCGTTTCGAAGCTCTGACAGACTGGCTTCAGGGGTCGGCCCCCGATGTGGCGCTATTGCAAGAGATCAAGTCTGTTGACGAAGCTTTCCCGCGCGAGCACTTCGAAGACATGGGCTATATTGTTGAAACCCACGGACAAAAAAGCTTCAACGGCGTTGCAATCCTGTCAAAACTGCCCCTTGAGGACGTCACACGAGGCCTGCCCGGCGATGAGGGCGACGAACAGGCCCGCTGGATCGAAGCAACCGTCATGGGGAAAAGACCTGTGCGCGTATGCGGGCTGTATTTGCCGAACGGCAACCCGGTTCCGGGGCCCAAGTACGATTACAAACTGAGTTGGATGAACCGTTTGAAAACACGCGCAGAAGCGTTGCTGGCAACGGAAGAACCCGCCGTGATGGCCGGAGATTACAACATCATCCCGCAAGATGAAGACGCCGCACGCCCGGAAGCCTGGCAAGAAGACGCCCTGGCCCGCCCCGAAAGCCGCGCGGCTTACCGCGAAATCCTGAATTTGGGCTTTACCGAAGCGTTTCGCGCCCAGCACAAAGGCCCTGAACAGTATTCATTCTGGGACTATCAGCGCGGCGCCTATGACAGAAATGACGGCATTCGAATTGATCACCATCTGTTAACCCCTCAGGCCGCCGACTTGCTGATCGATTGCTGGATCGAAGCCGATGTGCGGAGCCGCGAAAAACCATCGGACCACACACCTGTCTGGATCGAGCTGGACGCCTAAAAACAAGGTGCCGATTAACGCAGGATTAGCGTCAATCCCCTAGGGTCTAGCCGAAATGCTGGATCGTCTGATCTCATATTGCCTTTCGGTATTGAACCCGCGATCGCGGGCTGACTTCGCTTGGCGTCTGGCCGCGATCTGTGCGCTTGTGGTTGCGACGGATGCTGGCATCGACGCGCTTTTGGCGGGCACCTCGCCTTTCAGCTGGACAAGGCGATTGATCATTGTCGTGGGCGTGGCTCCATTTATCTCGTTGTTCATGCTATCGGTGCATCACATTGTCGGTGTGAAAAATGATCTTCACCGGTATGCAAATACCGACATGCTCACCGGCCTGATGAACCGGCGCGCGTTCCTTGATGCGCTGGACCAGGCCGAAGAAGGCGCGATCATGATGATCGACGTGGATCACTTCAAAATGGTGAACGACAGATACGGCCATGCGGCTGGCGATGCCGTGCTGGGTGCTATTGCGAGCCACCTGCAAACCAACCTGCGCACCGACGATATCATTGCCCGCGTTGGTGGCGAAGAATTCGCCGTCTACCTGATAGGTGCGGACAGTTCCGAAATTGACCGGATTGGCGCGCGGGTTTGTGCAGGCTTCACGCTTTACAACGACACGGTTCCGGCACCGATCAAGGTCACGATGTCCATCGGTGCCGCCTATTCCGCCATGGCCTCGGACCAGGCCGAACTTTTTGCGCGTGCGGATCAAGCCCTATACGAAGCCAAGCACAGCGGGCGCGCACGCCTAAACTTTTGGCAACCCGTGGTGTCGGGACGGTCTTGAGTGCGATTTATTTATTTGGAGTTGGTTGTGCGAACCTAGCTGCCTTTTAACCGAAGTGCATGAACTGCAGCTTGTCCTCGGACCGAAAGGCAATATGGTCTAGAGTGGCAATAGTCGGAGCTCCATGTGACAAATCTACAGAAGACCGTTTTAGACAATGTTGAGGAACATGGTTGGCATGCCCAATTCGTTGGTGGTGACGAAATCTGGCCGGCATTTACCTATTCGATTGGTTGGGGGATCACGCGAGATTGGCCCGAGGTGATTATTGTTGGACAGAGGCTTGAAGTCGCACATGGCATGTTGGCTAAAATTTGGGAAACGAAGGACAAACCGGAAAATGACCACTTGCGCACCGATATCTTGCCTGAATTTCGATGCAAAATGTTCAAAGTTGATTTCACATGGTACGAGTTTTTGTTTGGTGCGGCCCTTGATTTTTATAGCGACAGAAATCTGCGTGCGTTTGAAGCGTATCAGTGTGTTTGGCCAACCACCTCAGATGTGCTCCCTTGGGAGAAAGATGCCCCGGATGGTTTTTCGAACGTTCAACCGCTGGTGAATTCGAAAATGCTAAAAGAACCCGGCAGCTGACGTTCGCGCACAGCGCAGCATCGGTCACTTCGTCCCGATGTTGTTCTCTAATCCGTCAACGCCCGTTTTCCAAAATTGAACCGCCCCGTGTTTGCCGGAGGCTCCAACTCATGAGTAGGATGGAGCATCATGACAAAGACAACGAACAAGTATTCACCAGAAGTGCGCGAACGCGCTGTGCGGATGGTATTGGATGGCGTGGGGCAGCATGAAAGC
>CALKXV010000049.1 GCA_938005545.1 uncultured Paracoccaceae bacterium | reverse complement strand
AAAGCTATTGCCAGCAATTGAAAACGGGGCGTGTCAAAGGTGATGAAATTGATAGATAAACCCAACATCCGCACGCCGCACCCGCGTACGTTTACGATCTGATTGCCCGGTCATGTCATCACCGCCAATCGCAACCCTGCCCGCATCCGGCGTATCAAGCAGCCCTGCAATATGCAGAAGCGTTGATTTACCCGCCCCAGATGGTGCAACCAGCGCCACAACTTCGCCTTTGGCAACGCTTAAGTCGATACCGCGCAATACCGTCACTTCGTTTGGGGCACCTTTGTTGTAGGCTTTGGTAATGCCCGTGAGGTTCAGCACCGGATCACTCATAGCGCAACGCCTCAACCGGGTGCATCCGGGCCGCACGCCGCGCCGGGAAAATCGTGACAATAAACGACAGGCCCAAAGACAACCCCACGGCGGAAAGCACATCATTGAGTTGCAGTTTCGCAGGCAGGAAATAGATGCCCCTGATCGACGCATCCCATGCGGTGCCGCCGCTGAGGTAATTCACAAAGCCAAAAATCTGATCCACATAAAGCGCAAAGAGGCATCCTAGAATGACGCCCATCGCGGTGCCGATGATACCTGTGAACGCGCCACAGATGAAAAATATCCGCAGCACCGACCCTTCGGTCAGGCCCATAGTACGCAAAATACCAATGTCGCGGCCTTTGTTTTTCACCAACATGACCAGCCCCGAGATAATGTTCATCGATGCGATCAACACCAGGACGCTCATCAAAACGAACATAACAGTGTCTTCAACTTCCAATGCGCGCAAAAATGCACCCGCCGAGTCTTTCCATGTCCAAACCAGCGCGCGTTCGCCACCTGCCGCGGTCAGCGCAGGAACCAGCGCGTCAATGCCTTCTGGATCGATGACATTGATCTCAAGCTCGTCGGCCACTCCTTCGCGATTGAAGAAAGATTGCGCCTCCGCGAACGGCAAGTAGGCGCGGGTTTTGTCGATGTCGTAACGCCCGGAATTGAAGATAAAGGTGACCTCGTATTCATTGATCCGAGGGCTGACACCGAGCGGGCTTCTGATGCCATTTGGGTTGATCAAACGCACGACATCGCCAATCGTAACGCCCAAGGAACGTGCAGCTTCTCGGCCCAATGCGACGCCACGATCAAAATTTTCAAGGCTGCCTTGCGCGGTCTTGGGATCAGCAATTCGGGGGATGGAAGACAGATTTTCTTTAGTAATTCCAAAGACTTCCAGCCCGGTGTTCTCATCGCGATAAACTGCCATGACTTGGCCTTTGACCAAGGGGGCAACCCGTGTAACGCCGTCCACAGTGCCCAGTCTCTCGGCCCAAAGTGAATAGTCCGGGATCACGCGCGACACGCCGTCGGTTTCCGTACGGTATGCCGCGGAATAAACCGTGACATGGGCATTCGCGCCCAAGATCGTGGATACGAATTCGTCCCGAAACCCCGACCGTACCGCCAGCGTGATGATCAATGCGGCCACGGCCAGTGTGATGCCAACCAGCGAAATCCAGGTCATCACGCTCACGCCACCTTCGGCGCGTTTGGCGCGTAAATACCGCCAGGCGATCAGGAATTCGAAACGGGAAAAGGGCTTGGGCGTTGCCATGACTGCTCCGGTGTTTTTGTTTCAATGCCGGGGCAGGGCAGCGGGGTCAAGGTTTGGATCACTCAGCGGCTTTAAGCATGAAGCCCTTTTCGATCTGATCGCTTGGTGTCACAGGGTATTCGCCCGAAAAACACGCATCGCAATACTGAGGCTCTTTGGCATTCCGCCCCGATTTTTCGCCAACAGCGCGGTACAGTCCGTCAAGCGAGATGAACTTCAGCGACGTCACTCCAAGGTGGTGCCGCATTTCTTCTTCGCTCATCGTTGCGGCAAGAAGTTTTTCGCGCTGAGGCGTATCAACTCCATAAAAACAAGGCCAGGCCGTAGGCGGTGAGGCGATGCGAAAATGTACTTCGGCGGCACCGGCATCCAAAATCATTTCCTTGATCTTGCGCGATGTCGTGCCCCGCACAACGCTGTCATCCACCAGAATAACCCGTTTGCCTTTGATCAGCGCGCGGTTGACGTTTAGTTTCAGGCGCACGCCCATGTTACGGATTTGCTCGGTCGGCTCGATAAACGTCCGGCCCATATATTGGTTGCGGATAATGCCCATGGCATAAGGGATGCCGCTTTCCTGACTGAACCCGATCGCGGCGGGCGTGCCGCTATCTGGCACAGGACAAACCAGATCGGCGTCAACCGGCGCTTCTTTCGCAAGTTCCGCACCAATGGCCGAACGTGTTTCATAGACGGAACGACCGTTCAACTGACTGTCGGGGCGGGAAAAATACACGTGTTCAAAGATGCAAAACCGGGATTTCCGGGTTTCAAACGGGCGATGGCTGGTGACTTTGTCGTTTTCGATCACGACCATTTCGCCGGGGTCAATTTCCCGTTCGAAATCGGCACCGATAATGTCCAACGCACAGGTTTCCGACGCCAAGGCCCAACCTTCGTTGCCGATCCGGCCCAACACCAAGGGGCGAACTCCCAAAGGATCACGGACACCGATCAATTTGGTGCGCGTCATCGCAACAACGGAAAATGCGCCTTCAACGCGTCGCAACGCGTCTTTCATGCGCTCGGGTATGGTTTTCTGCAAAGACCGCGCCATCAAATGGATGATGCACTCGCTGTCTGAACCAGATTGAAAAATTGAACCCAGATCGATCAATTCACGTCTCAGGGCATCGGCATTCGTGATGTTACCGTTGTGCGCGATTGCCGCGCCACCCATGGAAAACTCGCCGAAAAACGGCTGAACGTCGCGGATTTGGGTCTGACCCTTGGAACCAGCGGTCGAATACCGCACGTGACCAATGGCCAGATCGCCAGGCACGGCCGCCATAACGTCCTCTCGGGTGAAATTGTCGCGCACCAATCCAAAGCGTCGGACCGAACTGAACCCTTCGCTTGGCTCGTAAGATACGATACCTCCGGCTTCCTGGCCGCGATGTTGCAAGGCGTGCAGGCCAAGGGCGACAAAACTTGAGGCTTCTGAAACACCGGTAGCACCGAATATTCCACATTCTTCACGAAGTTTGTCGTCATCGAACGGATGGGTACTGATGGGGCGCGAAAGGGTTTTTTCGGACATGCCTGTCTCGGTTTTGGGCAGCACAGCGCGTACCTCTTAACCCTTCAGCGCCGGGGTGTCACGCGGGCATTTGGGTCTTTTGGGGCGTGCAAAAGAAAAAGGTCCGCGTCAAAACAAACGCGGACCTTCTCAATTCTTATTGCACCAAACTGGTGTCACTCGCGACCCCATTTCAAATAATCTCAAACCAATTAACACATAAAATCCCCTACGGGGCGGCGTCGGGAGCATTTCTGCCGCCCCGACGCCCAACTCACTCACTCACTACGCGGAACTTTGGAACCACCGCCATTCCGCTTACAAGACCATGTATGCAGGCCAGCCGCGGCACGAGTTGGGCACAAATGCTCGGGTTGTGGGCGAGTTTGTGGAATTTTGTCCCAAATGATGAACGCGGACTGACCCAGCGTCAATTTTCGACGAAACAATCATCTAAGAAAATGAAGTTGGGTTCGGATTACGTCAATAAACTAAGGGCCATCGTTTCTAAAACCGGCACATTCAGGGTGGTTTGAAGGGATCATCAATTGATGGCCGTTTTGCCTTATTTCGATAGTTTCCGTTCGAAAAACAATCTGTTCACCCCAAAGAAATCGATCCAAATAAAAAAGCGGGCCTTGTGGGGCCCGCTTTTTGTCTGGAAATCGTTGATTCTAAAACTTTTTTAGAATCACGCGTCAGAATTTGCCGATGAACACTTGCCGATCAGGTTGTCGTACTGTGTAGCAACCCAACCCGGCGCATCAGCCGGGATTTGATCGTCGATCGCTTCTGAGACCTGAGCGAACACAACAGCCGTCCGGCTATCGTCCACCATTGGAATTGGCTCCGATACGATCACGCGCTCGTAGACGATAAAGGCGATGGCCACCAAAACCGCGCCACGCGCCACTCCGAATAGAAATCCAAGGCCCTGATCAATGCCTCCGAGGGCAGATCGTTGAACCGCACCCGCAAAGAGCGGCGTGAAAACGGAAAAGATAATAAGCGAGACCGCAAAGACAGCCGCGAAGGCAGCAATCATCGCCAATTCGCATGAGGGCCCAAGGAAGTCTTTTAAAACAGGGACTTCTTTAACCAAGGGTTCAACCTTCGGGGCCAAGATGTATGCTGCTACAGCTGCCAAAATCCAGCCACCGATGGACAAAACCTCGCGGACGAAACCGCGCGAATAGGCCAACACTGCCGAAAGTATGATAATTACGGCCACGATGCCGTCTACGATTGTGAATTCCATACCTATTGCCTCGTATTATTTCCTATAGGCGGGTTATCCCGCACCAAACACATCACCGACCAAGGCCGCGAGATCTGGCATCTTTTGCACCCGCATCTCATCGGTCGAACCGGTCTTACTGCGGTCAGGCAGAATGGCCGCATCAAAGCCAAGTTTTGCGGCCTCTTTCAGCCGCGCTTCCGTTTGACCCACCGGTCTCAGCGTCCCTGATAGGCTTATTTCGCCAAAAACGACAGTCTGGCGCGGTAAGCTGGTGTCTTCGCGCGCAGAAAGTAGCGCGGCTGCCACAGCCAGATCGGCGGCGGGCTCGGTTATTCGCAAGCCCCCGGCGACGTTCAGATAGACATCAAGGCCCGCAAAGGGAATGCCACAACGGGCTTCGAGCACGGCCAAGATCATTGATAATCGGCTTCCGTCCCAGCCAACAACTGACCGGCGTGCTTGCCCGGCCGGAGCGGGCGACACAAGCGCCTGGATCTCGCACAGGACTGGTCTTGTGCCTTCGATCCCCGCAAACACGGCCGATCCCGGACTTTCCGCTTCGCGATCAGACAGGAATAGGGCCGACGGGTTGGCGACTTCACTTAGGCCATCACCGGTCATTTCAAACACGCCGATTTCATCAGCGGGGCCAAATCTGTTCTTCACGGCGCGCAAAATTCGAAACTGGTGGCCACGCTCGCCTTCGAAGTAGAGCACCGTATCAACCATATGTTCCACCACGCGAGGGCCGGCGATCTGACCTTCCTTGGTGACATGGCCGACCAAAACAACACTGATCCCGTACCGTTTGGCAAATACAGTCAGTTCGTGAGCCGCCGCGCGCACTTGGCTGACCGACCCCGGTGCACTGTCAACCGTATCCAGCCACATGGTTTGAATAGAATCGATAACGGCGAGCGCTGGTTTTTCTTTCTCCAGCGTGGTCAGAATGTTGCGCAGATTGGTTTCAGCAGCCAGTTGAACGGGCGCATCTTGCAACCCAAGTCGACGGGCCCGCATGCGGATTTGGCTGGCGGCTTCTTCGCCCGATATATACATGGATTTTACGCCTTGGCGCGCAAAGGCCGCCGCAGCTTGTAACAAAAGCGTGGATTTCCCAATGCCGGGGTCGCCGCCGACAAGTATGGCGCTGGCGGGCACAAGTCCGCCGCCCAAAACCCGGTCGAGTTCGCCCAACCCGGACAAATCACGGGTCAGTGGCTCATCTTCGCTGGACAGATTGCTTAAAGCGACAACCTTGCCGCGTGTTGCGCCCAAACCTTTGGATTTTGGCCCCGCTGACAGCGGCTTGTCTTCGGAAATCGAATTCCAAGCACCACAATCATCGCAGCGCCCGGACCACTTTGCATGAACCGCACCGCAATCCGCACATGTAAAAGAGACGGTTTTTGCCATGCGGCCTACATGCCCGCGTGCCTTGGCCGAGACAAGCCTCGATATGACGAAGTTAGCCGCGGTTCAAAAACGGCAGATTGGCATCGGAGCGGATTGGCGAAGGCAACATACGGGGGCGCCGTGGATCCGAGCTTACATTCCCACGCATTTCCCGCGCAATCGACAGCAATGAACTGAGTTTTTCGTCTTTCCTTTGGCTTTCCGCCGCAACCGTTTTCACAGGGACCGTAGCGTGCCGAAACATCGGCACAGGGGAGTCGGGCCATTCAGGTTCTTCCAGGATCAATGGCTTTGTCGGCACTTTTAAATCGCGCGTTTCGGGCACGACAGGCGGCCTGAAAGCGGCAACAAAAGGAACGTCGGCTTGATCGTCAGGGTCAATGTCATACCGCGAACGGTTCTGTTGTGGATCACAAACCATAATGACGCTCATCCAAACCGCAGGGCTGATGGCCGAAAAGAGGAAAAAGAGCCAATTCCCTGACCCCAATCCCAATGTCCAGGGTATCAATCCGGCGGATGTGACAGCAGCGAACAGGCAGACTGTCGCATAGATCCAGGCGTTCGTAGATTGCGAAAGCATAAGGCGTCGAAACGCCAGCCAACCGACGGTAAGTGGAAGCACGACAACAATCGCGCGGAAAATAAGCTGCAATAGCAGGCTCAGGATGTCCATTCTACGACTCCGCAAGCCACCCCCAGGCGGCAGATAGCCCTAGTGTGGTTAAAAAAGCGTTACGAGTCTTTAGACTGTTTCCAAAGGCGAACCACAGTGTTGCTGGATTGCACATTCTCAACCAGAAAGCCCGTAAAGCTTGATCTTACCGAACAGTCTCGATTGGGCCTTCGGCGCTTCCCGAGATGAATTGGGTGACATGGGCATCGCCGCTGGAGTCCATGTCACCGACGGGGCCAGTCCATTGAATGACGCCACCGTGCAACATCGCGACGTCGTCAGCGATGGCCCGCACACTGGACATGTCGTGCGTGATTGTCATTGCGGTTGCGCCCATTTCGACCACGATTTCCCGGATCAAATCGTTGATAACCCCTGACATAATCGGATCGAGCCCTGTTGTGGGTTCGTCGAAAAAAATCACTTCGGGTTCCGCTGCAATGGCGCGGGCCAAGCCAACGCGCTTTTGCATGCCACCTGACAATTCGGCCGGGAAAAGATCAGCCACATCTGGCGTCAGCCCGACGCGGCGCAGTTTCTCAATCGCGATCTCACGCGCCTCGGCTTTGGGGCGTTTTAACGAACCTCGCAACAGTCGAAATGCAACATTTTGCCAAACGGGGATCGAATCGAACAAGGCACCGCCCTGAAACAACATCCCAAAACGCGCCAGAAAGGCGTCCCGCTCGGCCGAACCCTGACGGAGCCGTGTCACATCCGTTCCGTCCACCGTGATTGCGCCACTGTCGGGTGCAATGAGCCCAAGAATGCACTTTAGCAAGACCGATTTCCCGGTGCCGGACCCGCCGATGATGACCATGCTTTTGCCCTTGGCCAGCGTCAGATCAACGCCACACAGGACGTCTTTCGGTCCAAAGGATTTATGAACGTTACCAAGCTCGATCATGCGGTGAAAAACAGTTCTGTCAGAATGAAGTTGGCCGCTAAGATCAATACGCTGGCCGCAACCACAGCACTTTTCGTGGCCCGGCCCACGCCTTGCGCCCCACGCCCGGATCGCATGCCGAAATAACAGCCCATAAGTGCCGCCAGGAACCCGAATACTGCACCTTTTGACAGGGACGAGATGATGTCGAGCGGTTCAAGGAAATCGACGGTGTTGCGAATATAAGTGCCCGCATTGAAGCCAAGCCGTTCAACGCCCACCAGATAGCCGCCCATGATCCCGATAAGATCACCGACACCAACCAACAGCGGCATCACCAAGGTGGCCGCTAAAACACGGGGCAGGGTGAGGTACTTCATCGGGTTGGTCGACAACGTCGTCAGCGCGTCGATCTGCTCGGTCACTTTCATCGTCGCAATTTCGGCGGCAATAGACGACGTCACGCGGGCCGCGATCATCAAGCCAACTAGAACGGGGCCCAATTCGCGCACCATGCCGATGGCCACGATCTGGGGCACCACGGCCTCGGCCGAAAAACGTGCGCCACCTGCATAGATTTGCAAAGCCAATGCACCGCCAGTGAAAATTGTGGTCAACCCAACGACGGGCAGCGAGAAAAATCCGATCTGGATCAAGGCGCTGGCGAATTCGCGGGGATAAAACGGCGGACGTGCCAAATGGCTGATGGTTTCCAGCGCGAACAGGGCCACACGCCCGATGGCGGCCAACATGCCCAGAACGGCGCGCCCTATGTTGGCCAGAAACCTCATACCGCACCAAGATAGCGTCGGTCGTAACGTGCGCCAAGGGATGTTAGAATCTCATAACCAATGGTTCCCGCAGCCTCGGCTACGTCATCGACCTGCCGGTGGGGTCCGATGATTTCGAGCGTTTCGGGCACATCGTCCAGACCAGAAACATCGACCGTTATCAAGTCCATCGAAACGCGGCCAATCACCGGGCAAGGCGTTTCACCGGCAAACAACACCGCATTCGGGCCCATGGCGCGGATCAGCCCGTCTGCATAACCCGCCGCAACGGTCGCAACCGTGGTTTCCACCTTTGCGGTCCAACTGTTGCCATAACCAACGGTTTCAAAGGGCCGAACGGTTCGGGTCTGAATGACCGGAACGTCGACGCGCAAGGTATGCGCGGCATCGACAAAGGGCAGTCCGCCATAAAGACCGATGCCGGGACGCACCAGATCGAAGTGGTAAGCAGGACCAAGGAGAGCGCCACCCGTTGCCGCCAAGGACCGGCGCACAGGAATGCCATCCGTCATATCCTGAAAACTACGTAACTGTTGCGTATTCATCGGATGGTCGGGTTCGTCGGCGCAGGCCAGATGGCTGACCACCAGTGTGGGGCCTGCATCCAAAAGGTCGGACTTCAGCGCATCCCAATCGGCAGGTTCCATACCCAATCGGTTCATGCCTGTATCAAGCTGAATGCCAAAAGGATGGCCCGGAGTTTTGGCGAAATGTCGGGTGACATGTTCGGGTGAATTCAGGAACGGGGTCAGTCGCGCGTCCAACAGAACGTCGGTGTCGCCGTCCATATGGCCCGAAAAGACATAGATTGTCGGTGCGTCGCCCAACACGCGGCGCAAAGCACGGCCTTCTTCGGCGAGGGCGACAAAAAAGCCTTTTACACCCGCATCAAACAACACCTTGCCGACCTGCATGGCCCCTAATCCATAGGCGTCGGCTTTGATGACAGCGGCTGTTTCGACGCTGGCATCGCTCATGGCGTCAAGCGCGCTCCAATTGGCGCGAACGGCGTCTAGATCGATTGTCAGGCAAGCGGCTCCCATGCCTTGGGGTGTCGGATAAGGCGGCAGCCTCGTCAAGCCCCGGATTGGCAAGCGCCCGCCCATGCGGTAGGCGACTATCCAAAGGAGCGCCACCATGGGTGAAATCATTCTGGTCCGCCACGGACAGGCCAACAGTGCCGCCACGACCGAAGAAGACTATGACCGGCTGAGCCCCCTTGGATGGGATCAGACGCGTCTGTTGGGCGACTGGATGCGGGCCCATGACTATACGTTTGACCATGTGGTGTCGGGCACATTGCGCCGCCACCGCGAAACGGCTGAAAGCATGGGGTTTGACGCCGAAAGGGACGCGCGCCTGAACGAGATCGACTATTACAAGCTAAGCGACAGCCTTTTAGAGCGCAAAGGCGAACCTCTGCCAACAAGCGATACCTACGTGGATCACATGCCCAAGGTTTTTGCCGCCTGGAAAGAGGCCGAGATTGAAGGCAACGAACCTTTCGAGGCCTTCGAAGACCGTATTCGCACGCTTTTGGCCGAAGCCGCTGTTCCCGGGCGCCGCGTGTTGTGCGTGACCTCGGGCGGGGTGATCGGCATGGTGATCCAACAGATCCTTGAGCTGGACCTGATGAAACTCAGCAAAGTGATGCTGCCGATCTGGAACAGTTCGATGCACCGGTTGCATGTGCGATCGGGCGAAACCGTGCTGGCTGGCTATAACGCCATCCCCCATCTTGAAGGGCCGCTTCACGTTTCGTCCCGAACCCATGTATAAGACGTCATGCTAAAACTTTACTGCGCCCCTCATACCGTATCGTCGACTGTGGTGATTACTTTGAACGAAGGTGTTCATTGGGAACCGATCCTTGTGGATGTGAAAGGCGGTGAACAGACACGCTCGGACTATCTTGCTCTCAATCCGAAAGGGCGGGTGCCTGTGCTGATAACGCCCGAAGGGCCATTGACCGAAACCGGGGCCATTCTGGAATACTTGGGCGAAACGGTTCTGCCTGCATTGGTGCCGATAGATCCCCTGCAACGGGCCCGGATGCGGGAAATTCTGTATTTTCTTGGCAATACGATGCACGTGAACCACGCCCATTTGCGACGTGGCTATCGATGGGCGACAACCGAGGCTTCATTCGCTGACATGGCTGCTAAAGTGCCCGAAAACATGGCCACGTCTGCGGCTTACATCGACGGATTGTTGGAAGGTCCGTATTTGTTTGGCGATGATCTGACGCTGGCCGACCCCTATCTTTACTCGATGACCACATGGTTAAAGAAGGACGGCGTCGATATCGCGGATTTCCCAAGACTGGCAGCGTTCAAAGCCAAGATGGAAACGCGCCCGTCCGTTCAGAAAACCATCGCAGACGGGTTCTTTGGCTAGGCTTTTTTGAGGGGGCAGTGAAATGAGCGAAGTCATAAAAGCGGAATGGTTCGATCTGGATGAAAACCGTCGCGCGGACACGCTGCAATGGTTGCATCACTCTTACCTGCCATCGGTTCAGGCGACCTCGGGGGTCGGGTGGGTCGGCCATTATGCCATCGTGAAATCTCCGACACGTCGCTACATCGAAGGTGCCCCGGAAAAGATCGAAACCACTGATCCGAACGTTGCCACCGGATGGCAATACGTCATCCTGACCGCGGGACTTTCGGCAGAGGTTTTTCTGGGTCAGAACAACAGCCTCGACAAGCTTGCCAAGGTGAATTCTGAAAAGTTGCCTGCCCTGGAAAACTATCGCAGTGCTGTGTTTCTGGAAGAGCAGGTTGTGAATTCGCCCGAACAACGCGCGTCGCCTTATGGAATGGGCCCGCCGCCTGCCATGCAGATCGGGCACTACAACACCAATACCCCCGAAGACGATCTGGAGCTTGCGCGGTGGTATCGCAGCGAACGTTTTTCGCGTGTGTCGGTTACGCCGGGTATGGTCCGTGGGCGCAAAATGCTGTCGATTGTCGGTTGGGCAAAGCATGGCGTTTTGTGGGAATTCACCGACCTGCCAGAAGGCGATTACAGCTTTGAACACCGTTTTGTCGCGGCGGATCGCGGTGAAAACTGGACGGGCAGGCATGTTCTTGAATATGTGACCCACTGTTATGGCAGCCCGAATGCCGGGCGCTTAATTTGGCCTGACGTGGCGCAGGCCTGATCAGGCTTAGACGTCCACACCGGATGGGATGGCCGGGTTCTCGTCTTCCAGCACGCGAACTTCGCGTTGTGGGAATGGGATCGAAATACCGGCCTCTTGGAACGCATCCCAAAGCGCTAGAAACACATTGCCACGGATGTTGGTCAGCCCGCCTGTGGGGTCACTGATCCAGAACCGTAAGATGTAATCGACCGAGCTGTCGCCGAAACCGGTGATATGACAGACGGGTGCGCGGGATGCCAAAACGCGGTCGACGCTTTTCGCCGCATCAATGGCCAAGCGCCGGACTTCGTGCGGATCATCACAGTAGGCCGTTCCAAAATGTATGTCCAACCGCACAAAATCGTTGGAGTGGGACCAGTTGACCACCTGACCCGTGATCAGATCCTCGTTCGGGATCAGGTATTCCTTGCCGTCCCTTGTGGTGATCGAAACATAGCGCGCGCCAAGCGCATTGATCCAACCAAAGGTTCCGCCGACCGAGATCACGTCGCCGGGTTTGATGGATTTATCCAGTAGAATAATGATGCCCGAGACAAGGTTCGACACAACCTTTTGCAGACCAAAGCCAAGGCCAACACCAATGGCACCCGACAAAACCGCAAGCCCCGTCAGATCGACACCGACCATCTTCAAACCGATAAAGAAGGCAGCTCCGAATAGAAGAACTTGCAGGAATTTAACCGCCAAAACCTGCATCGATGGCGAAATATCTTTATTCGACCGGATGCTGTTCGATGCCGTCTGGCTTAGAACGCGCGCGACTGCGAAAAGTGCGCCGATCACGATCAAGCCCTGCAAGACCGTCAGCAAAGACAGATGGAACTCGCCGATATCGATAGCCAGACTATCAAGCACACGTGAGGCTTCATCGATCAGGCCTGTGTAATAAAAGACGACAAATATCCAAAGGCCCCAGGTCACAACCAGCCGCAGTGATCGATTGCGTATCAAACGCGTTGCGAAGGCGACGGCGATAATGGCAACGCTGACCGCGCTTGCGAATTCCAAAAGAATGCGCCGTGACGGGAATTGCCAGATCGTTTCAGCGATCCGCGCGGCCACCCAGACCAAAATAGAAAACATGATCAAGCCGAACCGCTGACGGATCGTCACGAAAACCCGCAATTGCCACTTGGGCCTGCCTTCAAGCGACCGTATCCAATTGTTGAACTTGGGTTCCAGCCAGTTTTTCAGAAGCCATGCCAAGATGATGCAGGCCACCAGAACGCCGACTTGATAAAGTCTGGTTGGAAGCAGCATAAGCCGCCCCTGCAAAACGGCCATGGCCCAAAGTTCTGCGAATTGCGCACTAAGAGGGACGTCTGAAAAATCCATGTTACAACATGGCCCAAGGCCTGTGCTGTCTGCAAGTAAGAAGCCGGGTTTATGGATCGGGATGTCGGGTGGTCAATTGCCTGGTTTCGCTCGCCGGCCTCGTTGGGTTATGAGTGCTGGAAAGAGACTGTGGGAGGCGCGATATGACCAGAGACGACAAGCAGGACGCGATTGCGCTGCTCATTTTGCGCCTTGGGCTGGCGTGGTTCATTTTTCTCTGGGCCGCTCACAAGGTGATCACACCCAAACAATACCAGAGCCTCGTGAAGCATTTTGAGGGAATGGAAGTCTCGTTCTTTCAAATATACTCGGTGGCGGGCGTGCAGATTTTGCTTTGCGCATTGACGGCATTGGGGTTTCTCAGACTGATCAGTTACGGCGGCCTGATGGTGATGCATTTTTTCACAGTGACCCGCCGTTGGGACGGATTCTTTGACCCCTTTGCCCTAAGCGAGCGCGGCTTTCCGGTGAACCGAAATCAAGTGATCGATTTGGCGGTTCTTGGGGCGTTTATTGCTTTGATCCTATTGATCAAGCGCGACCATTTCAGCATCGGCGGCTGGATGAGGCGACGATCAGGCCCAAAGTGGTGGCAGTAACCGCAGGACCAGACCGCCCCCTATTCCTGAAGTGACCGCACACCAAGCGCGCCCTCTGTGCGTGACACCATCGCCAAAGCCGCTGCATTGGCAGCGGCAGCGGTCGTGAAATAGGGGATTTTATCCATGAGAGAGACGTTGCGCATCGAACGAGAATCTTCGATGGCACGCGCGCCTTCCGTGGTATTGATCACCAAAGCCACTTCACCGTCTTTCATCAGGTCGATGATTGTGCGCCCGCCTTCATAGGCTTTGTTGACCATTTCTGACGGAATGCCGTTTTCAGTCAGGAACTTGGCTGTTCCACGCGTCGCCAAAATCGTCAGGCCAAGCTCGTGCAGGATTTTGGCGGTTTCCACCACCAGATCAGTTTTGTCGGCGTCGCGGATCGAGAAAAAGACCGCGCCACTTTCCGGCAACATCGTACCCGCACCAAGCTGCGCCTTAAGGAATGCGCGCGCAAAGCTTTTGTCCCAACCCATCACCTCGCCGGTTGATCGCATTTCGGGGCCAAGCAAGGTGTCGACACCGGGAAAACGTGCGAAGGGAAGAACGGCCTCTTTGACCGAATACCAAGGCGTGCGAAAGTCCTTCAGCGCCATGGCTTCTGTGGTTTTGGCATCTTCGATGGCGACTTTGGGGAAAGCGGTTAGCTTTTCACCGGCCATCAGCCGCGCGGCAATGGACGCAATCGCACTGTCGACGGCTTTCGCAACGAAGGGAACGGTTCGGGATGCACGTGGGTTCACCTCGATCAGGTAAACGTCCTCACCTTTGATTGCGAACTGAATATTCATCAAGCCAACCACGTGCAATTCGCACGCCAAGGCTTCGGTCTGGCGGGTCAATTCATCGATGATGTCTTTCGAAAGCGTGTGGGGCGGTAGCGAACAAGCGCTGTCGCCCGAGTGAACGCCGGCTTCTTCGATGTGTTCCATGATACCCGCGACATGGACATCGGTGCCGTCACAAAGCGCATCAACGTCGACCTCGGTTGCGCCATCCAAATAGCGGTCGAGCAATACAGGGCTGTCGCCCGAGACCACCACTGCTTCGCGGATATAGCGTTCTAATTGCGCGGTATCGCGGACAATTTCCATGGCGCGACCACCCAGCACATAAGACGGGCGGATAACCAGCGGATAGCCAATCTCGATGGCTGCTTCCATGGCTTCCGCGTCCGTGTGCGCGATGGCGTTGTGGGGTTGTTTTAGGCCCAAGCGGTTCACAAGGTCCTGGAAACGCTCACGATCTTCGGCCAGATCAATTGCATCAGGCGTGGTGCCCAAAATGGGAATGCCTTCGGCTTCCAGCGCATTGGCCAGCTTCAAAGGCGTTTGGCCGCCAAACTGAACGATGACGCCATGAAGCGTGCCGTTGTCCAGTTCTTTGGTCAGAATTTCCATGACATGTTCGAACGTCAGGGGTTCGAAATACAAGCGGTCCGAGGTGTCATAATCCGTCGACACCGTCTCGGGGTTGCAATTGATCATGATGGTTTCGTAGCCAACATCAGACAGCGCGTAACATGCATGGCAACAGCAATAGTCGAATTCAATACCCTGGCCGATCCGGTTCGGACCACCGCCCAAGATAACCACTTTCTTGCGATCCGAAGGCCGCGCTTCGCACTCAACCTCGCCCATTACGGGGCTTTCATAGGTGGAATACATGTAAGGCGTCTGCGCTTCGAATTCGGCAGCACAAGTATCGATGCGTTTGAAAACCGCTGACACACCAAGGTTTTTACGTGCGCGGCGCACGTTTGTTTCTTCGCGGCCCGTAAGTGTTGCAAGACGGGCGTCGGTGAAGCCCATCATTTTCAAATGGCGCAACCCGTCTTCGGTGACTGGCAAACCGTTTGCTCTGACGTCTGCTTCGACGTCGATAATTTCGCGAATGCGCGCCAAGAACCAAGGGTCAAACGCCGTGATCGCTTGAATGTCGTCGTCCGAAATCCCGTACCGCATGGCTTGAGCGATAACCCGCAACCGGTCCGGGGTTTGCTTGGCAAGCGCCGCCGTGATCGCAGAAGGGTCTTCCTCCGCACCGGGAATGTCGATTTCGTCAAAGCCCGTCAGGCCGGTTTCCATCGACGCCAGCGCTTTTTGCATGGATTCGTGGAACGTGCGCCCAATTGCCATGACTTCTCCAACGGATTTCATGGCGGTGGTGAGGTTGGGCTCGCTTCCCGGAAATTTCTCAAAGGCAAAGCGTGGGATTTTTGTGACGACATAGTCTATCGTCGGCTCGAAGGATGCGGGCGTTACTTTGGTGATGTCGTTGTCGAGCTCATCCAGCGTGAAACCAACGGCAAGTTTGGCGGCGATCTTGGCAATCGGGAAACCGGTCGCTTTTGACGCAAGCGCCGAAGACCGCGACACGCGCGGGTTCATTTCGATCACAACCATACGGCCATCGGCGGGGTTCACGGCCCATTGCACGTTCGAACCACCCGTTTCCACGCCGATTTCGCGCAAAACCGCGATCGAGGCTGTGCGCATCATCTGGTATTCTTTGTCCGTCAGGGTCAGGGCAGGGGCAACGGTGATTGAATCCCCGGTGTGGACGCCCATAGGATCGACGTTCTCAATGGCGCAGACGATGATGGCGTTGTCGGCCTTGTCACGCACGACTTCCATTTCGAATTCTTTCCAACCGAGCAGACTTTCATCAATCAGGATTTGCGCAACCGGGCTGGCTTCCAAACCGCGACGACAAATCTCGGAATATTCGTCGCGGTTATAGGCCACACCGCCGCCGGTTCCGCCCAATGTGAACGCCGGTCGAATGATCGCTGGCAGACCGACGACTTCCAAAGCCGCAAGCGCAGTTTCCAGACCCTTGGCGATATCATATTTGCCAGCCGCGTTCTTTGGCGCGTCGACAATCGTGGCTTTGGGGTTTTCCAACCCGATCCGATCCATCGCCTCGCGAAAAAGCGCCCGGTCTTCGGCCATCTCAATCGCATCGCGCTTGGCGCCGATCATCTCGACGTTGAATTTGTCCAAGACGCCCATTTCTTCCAGGGCAAGGGATGTGTTCAACCCGGTCTGTCCGCCCATGGTCGGCAGCAAGGCGTCGGGGCGTTCCTTTTCGATGATCTTGGCCACAACGTCGGTCGTGATCGGTTCTATATAGGTCGCATCCGCCATGCCGGGATCGGTCATAATGGTGGCCGGGTTCGAATTGACCAAAATGACCCGGTAGCCTTCTTCGCGCAGCGCCTTACACGCCTGCGCACCTGAATAGTCGAATTCGCAGGCCTGTCCGATGACGATAGGGCCCGCTCCGATGATCATGATCGACTTGATGTCGGTTCTTTTGGGCATCGGCAGTTCCCCTATGGCGCAAATTGTCCTGCGTTATAGGGATTGATGAACCGGGCGCAAGATCGAAGGGGTGCGACATGAACATCAATGTCTAAGTTTGACCCAGATTTCGTCAAAGTAGTGAAACAACGCTGTGATTGGAAGTGGATTACACGCAATTACGTCCACGGACGGTCCCTCACTGGCCTAACATCTTTAAGACCAACGCGAGCAAGACATGATTCTATTTTTCCGATTTACAGCCATCTATTTTGCGGCCGCAACTGCCTGGAATTATTTCTTTCGCGGCGATCTCCTTTTTGTAGGAGACAAGGTCCTTTCGGTGGGAACACGCGCGTTTGGGATGATGTCATTCTTTGCCATCGGCTTCGTCTTCTTTGTAGTCTGGGTCTGGATGAAATGTGAGTCCCCCAAAGAATTTGTGAAACGCTTAGGGCGCGCGGTAGTTATGCTCATTTTGTGCTGTTTGTTTCTGGCGGCATTCACGTCCGTAAAATCCAGCCTGCCCTATATGGCCCAGCTTTTAGGTTTCGAGGTATTCTTTGCTGATCCGTTTTTCGCGAAGCTTGACCAGATCCTGCACTTTGGCGTCGATCCTTGGGTCTTGTCGCATGACCTTACTGAAATCACCGGATGGGACAATTTCGCAGTCCACGCATCGTTGATCTATGGTCCGGTGTGGCTCGTCCTTGCGTTCTATCTACCCGTCATTATGGCGTTCGTCGGGGATGATGAACGTACTATCAAACACTATGTCATTCTCTACGCTTTTTCTTGGGTTGTGTTGGGCAATGTATTTGCACTCATTGGTCAATCTGGTGGCCCGATCTTCTATGATCGTATTTTCGAAACTGCACGCTTTGGCGACCTTACGGCAACGCTCGACGCGTCAAGTTCGATGGCCAATTCCTGGTTCAGCATCGTGCAACCGGGGCTATGGGACAACTACGTTTCTGGCGATCAGGCCATTGGCTCCGGCATTTCTGCTTTCCCAAGCCTGCATGTGGGGATGATCATGGTTGCCGCGCTCTATCTGGCTGAAAAACACATGTTCTTACGTGCGTTTGGGATCTTTATGGTGATCGGGGTGATGTTCTCGTCGGTTTGGGTCGGTTTTCATTATGCAATCGATGGCTATTTTTCGATTGTGGCCATCTATGTTGCCCATGTTTGGCTCAGGCGTCGAGATGTGACGCGGGCGAATTCTGACCCGGCGGGCGCCGCCTTGGCCAACGCCTAGATCCGCAAGTGACCTGTTCCACTTTGGCGTATCGCGCCTTGACTTCTTGACTGCATCGCGGTGAATGGGCGGCTCTAGTTGTCAGGGTCTGAACGGAACCGCCATGCACGAATTTCGCAGTCATACTTGCGCTGAATTGAATGCCTCACATGTGGGTGAAGCCATCCGCCTTTCTGGATGGGTGCACCGTATCCGCGACCACGGAGGCGTCTTGTTTATCGATCTGCGCGATCACTACGGCATCACGCAGGTTCTGTGCGATCCAGATAGCCCGGTTTTTAACGAGGTCGAAAAGGTGCGTTCGGAATGGTGCATTCGCATTGATGGCAACGTCAAAGCCCGTGACGCCGACTTGGTGAATGACAAGCTCCCGACCGGCGAAGTCGAAGTCTTTATCCGCGACATGGAAGTTTTGGGCGCAGCCGAAGAATTGCCGTTGATTGTCTTTGGTGATCAGGAATACCCCGAAGAAACCCGCCTGAAATACCGGTTCCTTGATCTGCGCCGCGAGGCGATGCAGGACAACATGAAGCTGCGTTCGGACGTTGTGTCGTCGATCCGCCGCCGGATGTGGGATCAGGATTTTCGCGAACATCAGACGCCGATCATCACGGCCTCTTCGCCCGAAGGGGCCCGCGATTTTCTTGTGCCATCGCGCCTGCATCCCGGAAAATTCTATGCCCTGCCGCAGGCACCACAGCAGTTCAAACAACTTTTGATGGTTTCTGGCTTCGACAAGTATTTCCAGATCGCACCCTGTTTCCGCGATGAAGACCCGCGCGCGGATCGTTCGCCCACGGATTTCTATCAGCTTGACCTTGAGATGAGCTTCGTCACGCAACAGGATGTCTTTGATACGATCCAGCCGGTTCTGTCGGGCATTTTCGAAGAATTCGGCAAGGGCCGGACCGTCGATCAGGAGTGGCCGCAGATTTCCTATCGCGATGCGGCGAAATGGTACGGCACCGACAAACCAGACCTGCGCAACCCGATCAAGATGCAGGATGTGTCCGAGCATTTCCGCGGTTCTGGTTTTGCGATCTTCGCTAAAATTCTGGAACAAGACGGCACCGAAATCCGCGCCATCCCGGCACCGACCGGCGGCAGCCGCAAGTTCTGTGATCGTATGAACGCCTTTGCTCAGAAAGAAGGCTTGCCGGGGATGGGGTACATCTTCTGGCGCGATCAGGGCGAGGGTATGGAAGCGGCAGGACCTTTAGCCAAGAACATCGGCCCCGAACGCACCGAAGCGATCCGCGAACAGCTGGGCCTTGGCGTCGGCGATGCCGCGTTTTTCTTAGGCGGCAAAGCCAAAACTTTCGAAGGCGTCGCAGGCAAGGCCCGTGTCGCTATCGGTGACGAGCTTGGCCTGACCGACAAGGATCGCTTCGCATTCGCGTGGATCGTCGATTTCCCGATGTATGAAGCCGACGAAGAAAGCGGCAAGATCGACTTTTCGCACAACCCCTTTTCAATGCCACAGGGTGGCATGGACGCGTTGACCGGCGATCCGCTGAATGTGCTGGGCTATCAATACGATCTGGCGTGCAACGGTTATGAGTTGATTTCGGGCGCGATCCGAAACCACCAGCCCGAGATCATGTTCAAAGCCTTCGAATTGGCGGGCTATGGCGAAGACGAAGTGCGCAAACGTTTCGGCGGAATGGTCAACGCGTTCCGTTTCGGTGCCCCCCCGCACGGCGGTTGCGCGGCAGGTATTGATCGCATCGTAATGCTTTTGGCGGACGAACAGAACATCCGCGAAGTCATCCTTTTCCCGATGAACCAGCGCGCCGAAGACTTGATGATGGATGCCCCAAGCGATCCGACGAACGAACAGCTGCGCGAATTGCGCCTTCGGGTTTTGCCGCCCGAGGATTGAACCGCCGGACGCTTCGAACGTGTGAAAGGATGAAGGGCCATGGGTTTGCAAGACTGGGTGCCGCCATCCTTGCCGTCTCGGGTGTCGCTTGTGGGGGATCACGTCAGTCTTGAGCCCCTGGAACGCGCCCATATCCCCGGGTTGATGGACGCTTTTTCAGAAGATGCAACGGGCGCGATGTGGCAGTTTTTGCCTGTCGGGCCTTTTGATCTGGCCCGGTATACGGCATGGGTGGATGCCGCACGCGCCAGCACTGATCCGATGCATTTTGCGGTTCGTATGGCAGATGGCCGGCTGGGCGGTACCCTAAGCCTGATGCGGATTGCGCCTGCCTCGGGGTCAATCGAAGCCGGTTGGCTGACCTTCGCACCACGCCTTCAGAAAACCCGCGAGGCAACCGAGGCCGTGTTTCTGCTTATGAAATGGGCCTTTGAAGCGGGGTACAGAAGGTTTGAATGGAAATGCGACGCGGCCAATATCCCGTCACGCCGGGCCGCTGAGCGGTTTGGATTTTCCTACGAAGGCGTCTTTCGCCAAGCCGGCATTGTGAAAGGGCGCAACCGGGATACGGCTTGGTTCGCGGCGATTGATGCCGAATGGCCAAGGCTGCGCACAGCGTTCGAGACTTGGTTGGCGCGTGGAAATTTCGATGAGACCGGACAACAGAAGGTACGGCTTGGCGAACTCACGGCCCCGATCCTTGCGGCACGGGATCCGGTGTTATGAGCCTTGATGTGTTGCATAAGGCCGGGTTCGAGGTTCTGACGCAGAACCATGCCGAGGCCATTCTGGCCCATGATTTTCCCGGCGAACTGGACTTGTTGGCGCGCGTTTTGGTCGAATTCCGCATTTCGCTGGCCGAGATCGTGGCCGGTGGCGGCGGCGAAGCGGGTTTGACCCAAAGACTGCGCCACGAGTTGTCGGATCTGAATTGGCGCAAACATAATTTCAGCGTTGAAACCGTCGTTGATGGACGCGCGCGATCCGGGGTCAGCCACGAAGTTGACCATGTAAAATTTGCCGAAGCCGGGGCCTTGGCGCTTGAAATCGAATGGAACAACAAAGACCCATTTTTTGATCGTGACCTTGAGAACTTTCAACGCTTGCATAGCCTTAGCGCAATCAGCGTCGGGATTGTGGTAACCCGCGGGGCTTCGATGCAAGATGCGTTTCTGGACCGGATCACGGGGTGGATGAAGTCAGCGGGATTAAATTCCGAAGACGATTTGGACAGGCTGGGGATCGGCGCGCGAACTGTTGCACAGCGCAAAGTCGTGGCCGATCAGGTGGCGCGGGGCACACCCTTTGCCGATGCCTTTGCGCGCAAGTTCGTGGCCGACAAGTTTGGCCAAGCGACAACCCATTGGAGCAAACTTGCCGACCGGGTGTCGCGCGGTGTGGGCAATCCTTGCCCACTTTTGCTGGTGGGTTTGCCGGATAGAATTTTGCTGGATGATGCGCCTGATTGACGTCTATTCGGCGGCCACACCGGAATTATGGGCGTAAGTTTTCCAGTCGGGCTTGTAGTCGGCATCGGCCTGATTGCCCCAAACCGTCCAACCGTCGCGAATGCCGCGACCAAAAAGCTCCAGGTATGGACCCCAGGAACAATCCTCGATGATGCGATATTGCTCGTCGGGTTTGCGCGAATGTTCGCGCTTACGGCTTTGGATCATATTGACCTGCCGACGGCCCGGTGCCTCGGTGCGGACGTTTTTGCCACGGGTGCCGAACAGAAGAACTTCGGTGACGTTTCGGAAATAAAACCCAACGCCGCGCCCATCTGATCCACCATCTTTGCGAATTTTGTGCCAGACAATGTTGGATTTGTATTCAAATCCCCAAGCCGACAGCACCTGAAGACCGTCCGGCAAAAGTGCATTCGGCACCCAAAGGTAGCAATGCGCGCGGTCTTCCAATTGGTTCGCGACGGGAAGGGCACAGATATCGTCCAGTTCCATCGTTGGATAACGGGCGAGACGCTTGTGTTCGGGGGCAACTTTTCCCGTCCGGTTCACAAAACGCCAAGGCGGGTCGGCAAGAACGGTGCTGAACCGGTCTTTCCCCAAAAACTTGGCCAAATCTTGTGCTGCGTCCTGCCCCATATCCAACATGATGATCTGTCCTGTGCCGAAAGGCCAGTGGAACATTATGAGAACATATTCCCTAAGGCAAGTCCTTGGCTGTTGGTTTTACACAGCCTGTACGTCGCTCATCCGGTCTTCGACGGCGCGCGCCAGATCGCTTGGCTTTGCGCTGTTTGATCCAGGCGCATTGATGCCGCGCACCATGTCACCAAGTCGTACCAATGCCTTGTCACCAGCGTCTTTGCCAAGGCTGGCAAGAAAGCCGCCAAGATAATCGAGTGTGGCGGTGTCGGGATTGGTGCGCAGAAGGTCAGCGGCCAAGGCAAGATCATCGCGAAGCGCCACAGGATCGGGTGTGATGGTGTCTGTCGAGGGGCGCGATACCCGCGCCGGGCGCAGTTTTTCTGGCAACAGGTTCAAGGCGATCGTTTGAAAATGCGACACCGACACCAGCGGTTTGGCCAAAAAGACATGCGCGCCCGCCTGGATCGCCGCTTCTTGCAAGGTGTCGTCGCCTGACATCGCAATGATCCCGTCGATCCCGGATTCAGGACGCGCCAGCTTTTCGATCAAATCCAGACCCGAACCGTCGGGCAGGCCAAGATCGATCACCGCAATCCGCGGCCGATAAGTGCGCAAGTGCCGTTCGGCCGAAGCGAGGCTTTCGGCCCGTCTGATCCGCGCACCGGAACGTTGGCAGATCAGTCGCAAGACTTCGCAGGCGCGTCGGCTGTCTTCGACCACAAGGACGATGGTGCCCAAAAGCGGGCGTTCCGCCGTGGGCGGTTGAAGCATGATGAGGTCTTCGAGCGATTCGGGCATTCCGTTGCCTTTCGAGCGAGTTCACCTTCCAATTTTACCGGGAATGGCTAATGCACCGTTAATCGACACGTGCGGCGGCATGTCTCTTGTTCCCCACGAGGTGCGGCACCATAACTCTTAAGACCTGTTGAAGGAGTGTTCTTGGATGATTGGACGATTGAACCACGTGGCCATTGCCGTGCCCGATCTAAAGGCCGCGGCGGCGCAATACGCCGGTGTTCTGGGGGCCGACGTTGGTGCGCCGCAAGACGAGCCCGATCACGGGGTCACAGTTGTCTTTATCACGCTGCCCAACACCAAGATCGAACTGCTTTACCCCTTGGGTGATGCATCGCCAATTGCCGGATTTCTAAAGAAAAACCCGGCTGGCGGCATTCATCACATTTGTTACGAAGTCGAAGATATCCGGGCCGCTGCGGCAACACTCAGCGCCTCGGGCGCACGGGTTCTGGGCGATGGTGAGCCGAAAATCGGCGCACATGGGAAGCCGGTTTTGTTCCTGCATCCAAAGGATTTCAACGGCACTTTAGTTGAACTGGAGGAAGTCTGATGAGCATCGTTTCCGCACTCGTCCTGTTCGCTGTCGTCTGGTTCATGGTGCTTTTTGTCGTGCTGCCGATCCGGTTGGAAACCCAAGGCGATGCCGGTGAAAAAGTCGAGGGAACCCATGCCGGATCGCCTGCGTCAAGCTTTTCGATGCGTCGAAAGGCCCGGATGACGACGTTTGTGTCGGTGCCAATTTGGGGGCTTTTGGTGGTGATCATTCTGTGGGGCGGCATCTCGGTCCGCGATCTGGACATGTTCAATCGCATGGAATCGCCTGCCGCCGAGTGACGCCGGGCCCTCGTTTCCAAGGGCCCGAAGTTTTGAAGCCTTAGGCTGCTTTGTTCCAGTTAAACTTCTGCATCACCTCGTCGACGGGCGTTTCTGCAAGGTGGTTTGTGTAGTTCGACATGACTTTTTGCGCGATGCCCAGGACGACTTCCAAGACCTGCTGCTTGGTAAAGCCCGCATCAAGGAAGGCCTGCACTTCGCCGTCTGTCGCGTTGCCGCGCGAGCGGACCATTTGAAGCGTAAAGGTGCGCAAAGCTTCTAAGCGCGGCGTCGGCAGGGCGGTTTCATTGCGCAAAGCGTCAGAGATCCCGTCGTCGACACCCATCATCTTGGCGATGCCAGTGTGGGCGGGAACACAATAGTGACAGGCGTGTTCGACGTTGATGGCCTGCCAAACGACAGTCAACTCGTCTGCGTCAAAGCTGGTGTTTTCGGCGAATAGTTTGTGCAGGATCTGATAGCCCTCCAGCAATGCCGGCGCTTCTGCCATCGTGCCGTGCAAACCGGGAACGCGACCAAACGCAGCCAAAGATTTTTCCAACAATGGTTTTGAAGCTTCGGGAGCGCTTTCAACGGTGTGGAGTGGGAAGTCAGTCATTTTGGTTTCCTTTGGGGTCAAATTTGAGTGATTGCTCAAGTGCTGCCATCGAACTAACTTTACTTGAGCGATCATTCAAGCTATATTTTGAGCGATCACTCAACTGTGAGCAAAAACCATGGCCCGAAAACCGACTTTTGACCGAGACGAAATCATCACCCGCGCGCGGGATTTGTTTTGGCGCAAAGGGTTCCACGCGACTTCTTTGAAAGATCTGGAGGCGGCGCTGGAACTGAAACCGGGCAGCATTTATGCCGCGTTTCACTCAAAAGAAGCGCTGTTTGCAGAAGCGCTGATGGACTACGCCAAAACGTCTGGGGGAGATTTGGAGGCAGCGCTGCAAGCAACAGATTCGCCGCTGAACAGCCTTGTGGCCCATGCCCGCAGCTTGGGCACGCTTTGCGATGCAGAGCGCCCGTCGCAGGCCTGTATGTTGGTCAAAACCATCCTTGAACATCCCGACAAAGATGCACCAGCGCGCCAACTGGCCGAACGTTTGATCGAAGAGGCAGGTGCGCGCTTCATCGCGGGCTTTCGTGCGGCGCAAGCCAAGGGCGAAATTGCACCCGATGCCAATCCCGAACGTCTGGGGATCAAGTTCCAATCAGATGTCATTGGTCTGCGCACATTTGCACAACGCAGCGACAGCGCCGATATGGTGCGCGATCTGGCCGAAGATTTGGCAATCGGTGTGGAAGCCCTGCGTGTGGCCTAAGCCGTCTTAACGATCCGGTGGTATAGATGAGTGAACGTCGCCGCCCCTAAGATCGGGATCACAAGGTTCAGGACCGGAATGGTCAGCGGCATCACCATCAAGGCACCCGCGGCCCAGATCGTCAGAAAATTCCGTCGAAACAACTGACCGGCTTCGTGTCGTCCCATACGGCGGACTGCAATCATGCGAAAGTACTCACGCCCCAGAAGGAAACCGTTGACGCCAAAGAAGACGAACGGAGCCAGTGGCGTAAAATAGAACAGCAGTGCACCTAGGTTCGCAACGACGATGATGCCAAGGAAAATAAGTGATTCCCGAATGGTATCGGCCAGCGCCACATGCGGTGCCGGACCAAGATGTGGATAATGGCGCGCCTCCACGGCGTCCGCGACCTCGTCCAGAAAGATACCTGTGAAGGCCGATGCGACCGGGACCATCAGGAACACCGAGAGGATAACCATCAGGATCAGCGATCCCCAAGACAGCAGGGTTTGCACCACGGTCACTTCGCCAATCCATGGCAAAGAGAATGTATCGGGCAACAAAAAGCGCACCCCAAAGAACACAAATGCATAAAGACCGGCCAACAATAAAACTGTCAGCCCAACGCCCTTGATCAGAACCCAGCGAAACTTTGGATCACCGATTTGACCTAACGCGGCAAAAAATGACGCGGGGATCATCTGTCGATCCATTCTGTGATGGCATCCAGATCGGGCCGGGGCCGTTCAGGCGGTGCGCTGGATTCGGTGCCAATATGGATGATGCCAGCAATCCATTCGTGGGGCATTAACCCAAGGTTTCGCTCGCGCCAATCGCGATCGTGGCTCGCCCAGCCCGACAACCAATTCGCCCCCCAACCAGCGGCAAGACAAGCGTTCAAAAGCTGCATGCAAACGGCACCGGCGGACAGTGTTTGTTCAATCTCGGGCACTTTGTCCGAAGGTTTCGGGCTGGCGACAACGACAACTGCAAGCTCGGCCAAGGCATATTCGGCTTCGGCCTTTTCGATCTTGCCCAGTTCTATGCCAAGGGTCGCACCGCATTCTGGAATGCTGGCCGCCAAACGGTCCAGGGCGGGCTTGGCCAGAACCAGAAACCGCCAGGGTTCCAGTTTGCCATGATCCGGTGCGCGTGCCGCAACTTTCAGCAATTGGCGCAAGGCTTCGCGATCCGGGGTCGGACCGCTTAGCGTCTTTGCAGGTCGCGATCGGCGCGTTTCCAAAAAACCAAGGGCGCCGGGGTTCGGATCGGGCATGATGCCTCCTTTTCGGGTTTCTGGTGACGTAAGGGCGGTGCGCGCGAATTACCAGTGCAGGCCTAAAGCGTGGCCACCATTTCAGCAATAATCCCGTCAAGATAGGCATCAAACCGGGCATCTGGTTGCCGTTTGATCAATGTCTCTTTGAAAGCATCGGGCGCGTCGATGTCGCTACCTGCCATTTCGGCGACAACAGCGTGGCCGCAAAAGGGAACATAGGCTTCGGAATACCCGCCTTCGTGAACCATCACCAAACGCCCGTTGCAAACCTCGCTGGCCAACTCCATCACAGCGCGCGTCATCTCACGAAACGTCTCGACGCTGGCCAACATACGACCCAAAGGATCAAAGGCGGCGGCGTCAAACCCGCAGGCGATGATCAGAACGTCGGGCTGAAACGCGCGGATTTTCGGGATGATCAGGCGGTTCAGCGCTGACATATACCCCTTGTGGCCGGTGCCCGCAGGCAGGGGCACATTCAGGTTGAACCCCGCGCCCGCACCCTCGCCACGATCCGCGAATGCGCCTGTGTCCATCGGATAGTTCCGGTCTTGATGAACCGAGACGGTCAGCACATCGGCGCGGTCGTAAAAAATCGCTTCGGTCCCGTTTCCATGGTGCACATCCCAATCCAGTACAGCGATCTTGCTTGCCTTTTGCTGGGCAATCGCGACCTCGACGGCAATGGCGATGTTGGCAAGCAGACAAAATCCGTTCTGCCAATCCGGCAAACAATGGTGCCCCGGTGGTCGCGACAGGGCATAGGCGTTCTGGTGGGCGCCGTCCAACACATGAAACAGCGCGTTCTTGGCCAATCCGGCCGACAGGGTCGCAATGTCAAAACCATCCGGACCATAGGGGGCCCGCATGCCGGTTTCGCCGCCGCCTGCTTTTGCGGTCTTTTCGAATTCGTCCAGAAAATCAGCGGGATGAACGCGTAACAAATCTGCGCGGGTGACCGGATCTGACTTTGGCGTGTCCAGCTCGGCCAGCAGACCCGTCACATCCATCAGGTTCTTGAGCCGGCGTTTGGTTTCGGGGCTTTCCGGCAATCCGCCACCCGGCTGCACCAATCCGCCCGCAGGCAACATAAAGGAGTAATTTCCGCCCGAGTGCCAAAAGCACCGCTCATCCCAAAAGAAACCAGTTGTCATGCCAGAAGGTTAGGGTGCGTCGTACGAACAGTTCAAGTGCGAAGCGCTACAATTTACATCTGTGGCGCAGGATGGTCGGCATGACCGCTAAAGAAGGCAGAACCAGACACAAAACGCCATTCTCGAATTATCCGGAGTGGAGGAAGTGCAGAACGTCGCCGTCTTTCACTTCATAGCTTTTGCCTTCTGCGCGTAACTTGCCTGCATCCCGCGCCGGTGCTTCGCCGCCCAAAGACACATAGTCGTCATAGGCAACGGTTTCCGCACGAATAAAGCCTTTTTCAAAGTCGCCATGGATGACACCGGCGGCGGCTGGCGCAAGGGTGCCTTTTGCGATGGTCCAGGCGCGCGCTTCTTTCGGCCCAACGGTGAAATAGGTCTGTAGGTCCAAAAGCTGATAGCCCGCGCGAATAAGCCGGTCCAGGCCTGCTTCTTCAAGACCCATTTCGGTCAGAAACATCTCGGCCTCTTCGGCGTCAAGCTGGCTGATCTCTTCCTCAATCTTTGCCGAAATCACGACCGCGCCCGCACCTTGTTCGGCGGCCATGGCCGCAACGGCTGCGGAATGGGCATTGCCGTCTGACGCTTCATCTTCGGCGACGTTGCAGACGAACAGCACGGGCTTGGCAGTCAGAAGTTGCAGCATCGACCAAGCCTTGGCATCCTCTTCGGAAACCTCGACCTTGCGAGCCGGTTGGCCGTTTTCCAAGGTTGCCTGCGCTTCTTTCAGCAAGCGTTCCTGCAAGACCGCGTCTTTGTCACCACCGCGGACCTTGCGCACAATGTTTTGCAGGCGTTTTTCGATGCTTTCCAGATCGGCAAGCATCAGTTCGGTTTCGATGGTATCGGCGTCTTCGACGGGGTTCACACGGCCTTCGACGTGCGTGATGTCGCCGTCTTCAAAACACCGCAACACATGGGCAATCGCATCGCATTCACGGATATTGGCCAAAAATTGATTGCCAAGGCCTTCGCCTTTGGATGCACCTTTCACAAGCCCCGCGATGTCAACGAAAGTCATGCGGGCAGGGATAACGTTCTGACTGTTTGCAATGTCGGCCAATTTTGCCAGCCGGGCGTCGGGAACGGCCACTTCGCCAACGTTGGGTTCAATGGTGCAAAATGGGAAGTTTGCGGCCTGAGCGGCGGCCGTTCTGGTCAGCGCATTGAAAAGCGTGGATTTCCCCACATTCGGTAACCCGACGATACCGGTTCGAAAGCCCATGGGCGTATTCCTTGTGACCTGTTGCCGGGGACTTAGCGGGCAGGGGGGCGAGGTGCAAGGTTTTGGTACCAATCAACAGAGACGATTGATCTTCGGGCACAATTCAGGCAGATCGTGACAGCCATAAAGGAATGACATCATGACCCGGATCGACGCCAAATTTGCCGCCCTGAAGGCAGAAGGGAAGAAGGCTTTCGTGGCCTATGTGATGGCGGGCGATCCCGACTATGAAACCTCGCTTGAGATCGTCAAAGGCATGCCGGACGCGGGTGTCGATATCATCGAATTGGGCCTGCCGTTCACCGATCCGATGGCCGATGGCCCAACGATCCAATTGGCCGGGCAACGTGCGCTTGAAGCCGGGATGACGCTGAACAAAACGTTGGATCTTGCCCGGGCATTTCGCGAAGACGACGATGTCACCCCCATTGTGCTGATGGGCTATTACAACCCGATCTATAGCCACGGCGTTGACCGGTTTCTGGTCAATGCCAAAGCGGCCGGGATCGATGGATTGATCGTGGTGGATTTGCCGCCAGAGGAGGACAGCGAGCTTTGCATACCTGCTCAGGCGGCTGGACTGAACTTCATCCGGTTGGCCACGCCCACGACAGACAACAAGCGCCTGCCAAAGGTACTACAGAACACCTCTGGATTTGTGTACTACGTCTCGATCACAGGTATCACTGGTGCGGCCAGCGCCGTGGCAACCGATGTTGGCCCCGAAGTGGCACGTATTCAGGCGGCGACAGATATTCCTGTCATTGTCGGGTTCGGCATCAGAACACCAGAGGCCAGCCGCGATATTGCAAGCGTTGCCGACGGCGCCGTTGTTGGTTCGGCCATTGTTGATCTGATCGGGAAAGGACAATCGCCAAGCGATGTTTTGGCGTTTGTTCGGGGCCTGGCCGCAGGCGCACATTCAGCCTAAAAACAAAAAAGCCGCGTTCCCGGATAGGAACGCGGCAATTCTTAAACCGTATTAACGGTTTCTACCGGTCGCTTGCGTTGCGCAGGATCAGGTTGATCTTCTGACGCTTGTCCGACTCGTTGTCGCCCGAAGTCATGATCTGGTCGATGCGCTGGATGTCCTGCAAGGACAGCGAGTTGATCGAAGCCAGGTCCATCTGCATGGAGTTCAGGCCGTTATAAACAGCGCCAGTCAAAGCATTGAGCTCGGAACCCATTGCGAAAGCGGAGGGTGCCATAGCAGAAAGCGAGATAGCTGCAGCTGCTGCGAGTGTGGTGATTTTAGTCATTTGGTCTTTCCTTCTTCAAGTTCGCACCCGCCTTGGGCACATGATCTTTTTGCGAGATCAGATTATGTTTTTGAATTAACGGTTTCGTCAGAAGATTGCGAGAAAAAATTTATTTTCGTGGCAGGTTGATTACATCAATGTGTGCCCAATAGGCGATAAGTCCGTAAGTATCAGAAAACATTTAAGAAAATTAAAAGGTAGATTTGGCTGATGTCAGTTCATCGTGTGATATTCGCCACATCTGCGGTGCTAGGCGGGCAATAATCAAGTGCCCCACTTCATTTTGAGACGTTGTAACATCGCGTTTTTCACACCGAATAATGGCCTGAAATCGGGTCTTTCGTGTGAAGTGTTACAGTCTTTTTCGCCGAAAAACTAGGATTTGCCGATGTTTCCGGGGGTATTGAAAGGCCCACGCGGACGCGTGGGCCTTTCGGTGAGGATCAGTGCTTCATAAGGGGGAAAAGACCAGCGACGTGCCGTTCAGACAATGAAGAACTTCTCCTCGAACCTCCAAAATGTGCCCGATGTGGCTGCCACAACGGCGACAATGGCACTCAATGGTTGCGCCGATTTCGTTTTCGTTCATGCCACGTGGGTTAAAGCTCGTATCGACACCCGTAAGCACAGCATCTGGTATGGCTTGTTTGAAGAAGACCCAGCCAATGTCAAAGTGTTGTACCTTCCACTCTGCCGAAAAAGCCGGAAGCTCGCATCCTTTGCAGCTGTAGGTGCCTTCGCGTTTTTCGAAAGCGAGGAGGCTGGATTGTCTTGGTTCGGTTCCGCCTTCGCGCATGACGAAGTACTCAAGCTCGGACAGCCGAGATCTCCATTCTTCTTCGGTATAAGTTACTTCGTAGGGGAAGGTGCCGCTCGAAAATTTATTGGACGATGCGAAAGCCGGAGAACCCAATGCCATGGTCGTTGGAAAAAGAGCTCCCGACGCCAGAACAGCGCGCCTGCTTAGCTTTTTTGATTTTGGGTTGCTAGTCATATCGCCGCTTCCTGTCTGTTGCGTAGAATGTACCTCACTCAACTTGATAGGCGACCGAAATCTCCGTGATCAGAGGTGACGCGAAAATCGCGAAACTGAGAGCGGAATGTGAGACTGCCGTGATGAGTGGAAGATCAAAGCCGCTGACCTTCGACGACCCAGATAGTACCGGGATAGCTCCACGGCAAAGCCAGCCCTTTTGCCATAAGATAGCGTCCCGAAAGCTTGATCGGGCCATCTTTGAGCGCAACCTGACCCCGTGACAACCGCACGACATCGTCGCGGTTCGCCAGATCAATGCTGTAGAGCGCATCGGGGTCCAGACCGGTCATCCGCAAGGGACGGGGTGCAATCTGATCCGAGGTATCGCGCTTGCCGACGAAGGCCACAAATCGTGCGCCATCGCGGGATTGGTGCTGTTCAGCAACCACGCTCGCATCAGAGCTCTCAAGTCGCAAAATATCGGCGGCCAACATCCAGTCGCGGTTGTCTTTCCACCAGCGTGTAACCCGCGTAAGAACTTCGGTTTCTTCTTCGTCAAGTTCGCGGGGATCCATCTCAAAACCCATGTGCCGTTGTGCGGCGACCCAGGCCCGCACACGGATATCCAGATGCCGGCCGCTGGTGTGGCTGATCCGGGGGCCCACATGGCTTCCAGTGACGGCGGCAGGCAGGAACAACGCCGCGTTGTGCTGCATCGGCAGACGTTCGAGCGCATCGTTTGAATCCGACAACCAGACCCGGTGCGTGCGGCTTAAAATACCAAAGTCGATCCGCCCTCCGCCCGATGCGCAACTTTCAATTTCAACTTTCGGAAAAGCGTCGCGAAGCCGGTCAATCAGCGCGTAAGATCCGTGGGTTTGCGACTGGTCAGGATAGGGCAAAACGCGGTTGTGATCCCATTTTATGTAATCAATGTCATGGGCGGCCAAAATCGCCGCCATGCATTCAAAAATGTGATCGCGCACCTGCGGTTTCGACATGTCCAGCGCCATCTGATAGCGCCCCAACACCTGATCCTCGCCGCCCATGGCCCAATCCGGGTGAAGCCTGTAAAGGTCACTGTCGGGGTTGATCATTTCGGGTTCGAACCAGATACCGAATGACATTCCAAGCCCGTGAATATGGTCGATCAGCGGCGTTAGCCCATCGGGAAACTTGCGCGGGTCGACTTCCCAGTCAGACAGGGCGCGTGTGTCGTCGTCTCGGGTCCCAAACCAGCCATCATCCAGCACAAAACGCTCGGCGCCCAAGGCGGCTGCTTGGCTGGCGATATCTTTCAATACTTCGGGTTGATGATCGAAATAGACGGCTTCCCAACAGTTATAATGCACAGGCCGTGGGTTCTTCGCACCGGACCAGTCGACAATACGGTCGCGGGTGTGGCGTTGGAAGGCAACGGCGCATCCGTTTAATCCGGTGCTGGAATACGTCATGTAAAGTGGCGCGGTTTCGAATTTGGTGGCGGGTTCGCTGGTCAAGCCCGTGGCGTGCCCGAACTGCACCTGACGGCGGCCGTCGGGCAATTCTTCGGCAACCATCCGGTGTCCGCCAGACCATCCATAGTGAAAAGCCCAAGCTTCGCCTTGAGTATTGGTGGTTCCGCGTGAGGTTACGATCAATCCGGGGAAATGCTCGTGGCCGGTGCGCCCGGTGCGATTTTCGCGGAACCGCGCGCCGGGCGTCCATGGAATATGGTTCAACTGGAATTCACCGCACCACCGCCCTGAAACGTCGATCATCTCGTCGGAATGCTGGGCACCGGGCATCACCGGCGCGGACAACCAATGCAGATGCACCGGGCTGTCGGTGTCGATGACCGAACGCGCGGTCAAAACATGGGTGTCGGGGTCAAGCGAGAAATAAGCGGTATAAGTCAGCTTATTGTCTTCGTCCCGGTACGTCAGGGTCAAAGCGTTTTTCTCAACCGTTTCGAACGCATAGCAGAACTTGGGCAAGATCGAGGTTCCGCCCGGCCCACGAATGATCAGACCGGGTTGACCGGGAAAGGTGCGTACGGCTTCGGGGCAAATCGACAGATCGGGATTTTCGTCCAGCATGCCGCCAGTGACATCCAGCATATCTGCCGCCGCAAGCGCATCGGGATCGTCCGACGCAGGCAATGGTGGCCCCCAATAGACCACCTCAGCCAAGCGCTCGCGTTTTGCCGCCAGAACAAGCGTCTGGCGCGCGTCATCCAGTCTCCAGCTTTTCATTACTTCACGGCACCTAAAGTCAGGCCTGCAATAAAGTGCTTTTGCATCAGGAAGAACATTAGCACAGGGGGCAGGGCCGCAACGATCGAACCGGCACTCATCAAATGATAGGCGGCGCGGAACTGTGCGTTAAAGCTGGTGATACCTGCCGTCACAGGCTGGCTTTCCGGCCCTTGGGTCAGAACAACGGCCCAGAAATAATCGTTCCAGATGAATGTGAAGATCAGCACCGCCAAGGCGGCCAGCGCGGGTTTCATGAGCGGAAGCACAACGTACCAAAAGATACGCCATTCCGCGACGCCTTCGACGCGGGCAGCTTCGATCAGGGGGAAGGGCAATTGTCGGATAAAGTTTCGCATGAAAAGCGTACAGAACCCGGTTTGAAAAGCGATGTGGAACAACACCAGTCCCGTTTTACTATTGTACAGCCCCATATCCAGCGTCAGGTCGCGCACGGGCACCATAAGGATCTGGAATGGCACAAAGTTTCCGGCCACGAACATGAAAAAGATCAACAGGTTGGATTTGAACCGATAGACCCCAAGCGCAAAGCCCGCCATGGCCGAAAGCGCGACCGCACCAAAGACCGTGGGCACCGTGATCAGCACCGAATTCAGCATGTACCGGGGCATATCGGAATTGAAGAAGACCTGGCCATAGTTCGCGAACATTTCGAACGAAGACGGCGCGCCCCAATAATTACCGGACGTAAAATCCTCGGCCGGTTTGACCGAAAAGATAGCGACCGCGATCAGCGGCAAAAGCCACAAAATAAGGGCGATCGGCAAGAACGTCTTATAGGCGGTCTGGGCCGCAGGCGAAGCCGATTGGATTGGACGTGGAAACATATCAGTGCCCCTTCTCTTCTTTCCACATCGACCACAGGAAGTAGGCGATGAAGACAAGCATGATCAGGAACAACACAACCGCGATGGCTGCCCCGTATCCCATTCGGAACCCGAATTCCGATAGTGCTTTTTCGAACATATAGAATGACAGGACCCGGGTTTGCCCGAAGGGCCCACCGTTGGTCATGATCGAGATCAGATCAAACGACCTGAGCGCGCCGATGATGGTGACGACGAAGGCAATGAACGTGGCTGGCTTCAGCTGTGGAATGATCACATACCACAACATCTTCCAACCCTTGGCTCCGTCCAGTCGCGCGGCTTCCACCTGTTCGGGATCAACTGCGTTCAGTCCCGTAAGATACAAGATCATGCAATAAGCCGTCTGCGGCCAAAGGCCCGCGGCGATGATGCCGTAAGTCGCCAAAGTGGGATCGCCAAGAATATTGACGCCATCGACGCCGAACCAGGCCAGAAAGTTCGACAAAAGCCCTTCGTTCGGCAGGTAAAACCACGAGAACACCAATCCAACGACCACTTGGCTCAGGACGAATGGGAAAAAGAACAGCGATTTATATATGCGGATGCCCGTGACCGTCTGGTTCAGGAACAAAGCAATGAACAAACCCGCCGGAATAGCCAGAAGATAGAAGATCAACCACTTGAAGTTGTTCCAGAACGAAATCTCAAACGCCCGGTCGTCAGCCAGTTCAACATAATTGTCCAGGCCAACCCATGTCGCTTCACCCAACCCGTCCCAGTCATAGAAACTGATATTGATCGACTGGAATATCGGAATGATCACATAGACCGCGAAGAACAGAATGGCGGGCGCAAGGAACAACCACGGGGTCACCGCGATTTCGTTGCGCTTATACCAGCTGCGTTGGCGACCGCTGTTGATTTCAGTTGTCTCGGCCATGGGTAAGATCTCCCTTTCCGGCTTATGCGAAAACCTGTCGGCTTGCGGATAAGTCGAAGTCGTAGGGCGGGCCTGGGCCCGCCCTCCAATCAGACTACTTGTAGACCCGCTCGCGGACTTTCTCGAGGCGCACAAGAATGTCGTCCAGATTGTCCGGGAACACCATGAATTCTTGCAGACCCTGCATCGCTTCCGAAGCCATTTCAGCTGGGAAGTCACGGTCGAAGAACTGTGCAACACCGCCGGGCGAATTCGACGACAGCATTTCAAAGCCTTCGTTCAGGAACTTGTCGTCATCAATAGACGACGATGCGTTCACTGGAAGTTGGCCCAGGTTTTTGCCGTTGTTGATTTCGGACTGCTCATTGGCGGATGCCACGAACTTCAGGAACGCACGTGCGTTGTCTTTGTTCGATGCACCTGACGGAATGTGGAACGTATCCGTTGGCGCGTCTTCAGCCAAAGCAATGCCTTCGGTGATCGGTGGAAACTGGTGGAAGTCCAGCTTGCTGTCATCCAGACCAGCTTCGCGCAGCGGAGCCACGGCAAAGTTGCCCTTCAGAATCGCAGCCGCTTCGCCGTTCACAATGAACGGAAGGCTTTCCTGCCAGCTGTAGTTCTGGTGGTTCTCAACAAAACCGCCCATGTCGATCAGTTCGCGCCAGTTGGCGAACGTCTGTTTTACACGGTCGTCTGTCCAAGCAACGTTCCCGTTGGCCAGATCCATGTGGAAGTCAAAGCCATGGGTCCGCATGTTCAGATAGTCGAACCAACCACCAGCAGTCCAAAGGAATTTGGTGCCGATGGTGTAACAAGCGCGGCCCGAAGCAACAACTTTTTCACAGTTCGACTTCATCTCATCCCAGTTTGCGGGCTCGTTGATGCCAAGCTCTTCATAAAGGTCTTTGCGATAGTAGATGCCCCACTGATAGTATGTGTAAGGCACACCCCACTGCTTACCATCTATGGTCATCGCACCCTTGGTCGATGCCAGGTTCTCTTTGATATCAGCATCTTCCCACAGGTCAGACACGTCTTCGAACAGGCCTGCATCCACAAATGGACGCATCCGGTTGGCCGCATACCATGTGGCAACGTCAGGTGCGTCGGCGGTCAGGAAATTGCGGATTTGTGTCTTATAGGCTTCACGGTCGATGACCGTTGTCTCGATATTCACACCAGGGTTTGCCTCACCGAAGCGGGCAATCATGGCCTCCATCGTTGCCCGAGGAGCCGGGTTCGACGTATCGAGGAAAATTTTCAGATCGCCGCTCAGGGCGTGGCCATCGGCAGACGCCGATCCTGCCGTAACGGCAGCAAGTCCGAGCGCCGCAATGGACGCTTTCAACATGGAACGCATGATTTCCTCCCAGAATAGTTCCTGCATATTAGTTCCACATAGTGAAACTTTGTTTTGGATATTGAAATTCTAACACCACTTGCGCTAGGCTTGTCAACATCGGTGGTGCAAAAGCTAGCATCGCCAATGGGAGGAGACAAACGGGTGACCGTTAACGGAGGTACAGTTGGCAAGGCTCTTGAGGTCTTGGATCAGGTTGCGGCTTTCGGCCGTCCTGTTCGCTTTGCCGAACTACAAACCGAATCACGCTTCCCAAAAGCAACCCTCTATCGTCTCGTCCAATCACTGACGGAGCAGGGCATGCTCAACTTCGACCCCGATCGTCACACTTATGGGCCGGGCCTGCGATTGGTGCGTTTGGCACATGCTGCCTGGCAACAATCATCGCTGGCCCAAATCGCACGGCCTCACGTGGATCGGCTGGCTGAAAGCGTGTGCGAAGCCGTTGATGTGGCGCAGATCGACCATGGTCATGTTGTTTTCGTCGATCGACGCCAGCAAGTCAGCGCCATGGACGTCCTGCCCCAAACCGGCCTTGTGGCCCCAAGTTTCTGCACTGGTGTTGGCAAGGTAATTCTGGCGTTCTTGCCAGAAGACCGGCAAGGCGAAGTGCTCGATCAGCAGGCCTTCGTGCCTTATACGGAAAAAACCCATCTATCTGCTGAAAGCTTAAAGGCTGAACTGGACGAAATCCGTCAGTCCGGCATTGCGCTGGAAGTTGAAGAACATTTTGACGGTATCGTATCCGTGGCCGCGCCCATCCTGAAGGCCGAATGTGAACCCGTCGGCGCGATATCCATCGCAACCTATTCCTCACGCCGCACAATCGAAGATCTGCGCGGCCTTAGCCCGAATTTACGCGAAACCGCTGCGCGGATCGCAACCGAAATCGAACCTTGGCACTTTCCTAACTAGAAGGCACATCACATGTCCGGCGTCTCTCTATCCAAAGTGATTAAACGGTATGGTGAAGTTCAGGTCATCCACGGGGTGGACTTGGAAATTGAAGATGGCGAGTTTTGCGTGTTTGTTGGGCCCTCTGGATGCGGGAAGTCAACACTTTTGCGCATGGTTGCCGGGCTGGAAGAAACCACAGACGGCGCAATCAATATCGGAACGCGCGACGTTACGCGCATGGACCCATCGGAACGCGGTGTCGCAATGGTCTTTCAGACCTACGCGCTTTACCCGCATATGACGGTCGAACAGAACATGGGGTTCGGCCTAAAGATGAACGGCCATCCCACGGCTGAAATCAAAGAAAAAGTTGATCGCGCCTCGGCCATCTTGAAGTTGGACGATTATTTGAAGCGCAAACCTGCGGCCTTGTCGGGTGGTCAGCGTCAGCGTGTCGCCATCGGACGTGCGATTGTTCGTGGTCCCGAAGTCTTTTTGTTCGACGAACCGCTTTCAAACCTGGATGCCGAACTGCGCGTCGAAATGCGCGTGGAAATCGCGCGCCTGCACAAGGAAATCGGCGCAACGATGATCTACGTCACCCACGACCAAGTCGAAGCCATGACCATGGCCGACAAAATCGTGGTGCTGCGCGCTGGCATCATCGAACAAGTCGGCGCACCGCTTGAATTGTATCGCAACCCGAACAACAAGTTTGTTGCAGGCTTCATCGGATCGCCTTCGATGAATTTCCTTTCGGGTAAAATCGCGGCGGACGGGGTCGAAGTTCCGGGGCTAAAAACCACCGTTTCGACTGAAATCTCACTGCCCGCTGTGGGTGAAAGCGTCACAGCCGGATTGCGCCCCGAACACATCGAGATCGACCTTTCGGGTGACACGCACACCGTCGAACTCACCGAGGCTTTGGGTGGGGTATCATACGCCTATCTCACCTGCGACACCGGCGAAAAGATGATCATCGAAGAACGTGGCGATACGCGCAGCAGTCTTGGTGACCGCGTTGGTCTGACGTTCGATGCATCGCGTCTGTATCTGTTCGACAAGGACGACGCACGGCTGCGATAGGTCTGCACCCACCGACCTTCCCGAAACAAAATTGCGCATTTAGCGGAAAAGTTGGGTTATATCCCTTGCCGAAACCGGTTTCGGACCGAATAGTCAGATTCGGGGAGACGGCGACTTGGGTCAGACAGCCACAAAACGCGGGGCAGATACTCCGCCAGCACGGGTGAAGATATCCGATGTGGCGCAGGCGCTTGGTATGACCAAGGGCACCGTTAGTCGCGCATTGAACGGATATCCCGATATTGCAAAGGCCACTCAGTTGCGCGTTCGACGGAAAGCCGAAGCGATGGGGTATCGCCCGCTTGCACAGGCCCAAGGAATGCGCACAGGGCGTACCCGCACCATTGGTCTGGTCCTTCAAACCGACAGGCCCGGTGCACAACGCCCATTCTTGTCGGATTTTCTGGCTGGTATTTCGCGTGTCGCAAGCGCCGAGAACTGGACACTGACCGTCGCGACCTCGCCCGGTGGTGATGCCATGTTGTCGACCATGGAACGTTTGGTGCACGAGCGGAAATCAGACGGCTTTATTATCCCACGGACGTTCGCCGATGATGCCCGCATGAAGCTATTGCGCCGCCTCGACGTGCCCTTCGTTCTGTTTGGGCGGGTGCAAGACCCACAGGGCTGCGCATGGTTCGATATTCTGGGCGAAAACGCGATGTGCGATGCCGTGATGCGGCTTCACAATCATGGACACAAGCGAATTGGGTTTATTGGCGGGGCTAGTGAATACAACTTTTCGCACCTGCGCGAAGCGGGTTTTCGCGACGGCATGGCCAAGGCGGGTTTGGTCTGTGACGAAAGCCTGATCACAGGCGGCGCAATGTTGCGCCACGAAGGCCAGCACGCGACCGAAGCCATGTTAACGTCCGGAAATCCGCCAACAGCCATCGTGTTTGCTGTCGATCTGGCCGCCCTTGGCGCATATGACGCCGCAAAAAATGCAGGGTTAAGCATAGGGCGCGATCTGTCGATAATTTCCTATGACGGTATCCCGGAAGGCACCTGGGCCGATCCGGTTTTGACCAGCTTCCGGGTCGATAGCCTGACTGCGGGCCAACGTTTGGCCGGGCTTTTGATCCGCCGCGTCCGGGGCGATGCGCCGGAAGAATTACGCGAAACCGCACTTGCAGAACTACAAGTCGGCGGCTCGGACGGGCCGCCCGCACTTACACCACTCAAGATCGCCGAATGCGTTGGTGCATCCGGCATGGCGACAAACATCTAAGACACCAAAGGGAGGAAACCATGTCTTACAACTTCCAACGCGCCGGTGTGCGCCTAATGGCGACAGCCGCACTCAGCCTTGTGTTGGGCGCTGTTGCAGCACAGGCCGATATCCGGTTCTGGACGACCGAAACTCAGCCAGAACGGCTTGAGCGTCAGACAAAAATGGCAGCTGATTTTAAAGCCAAGTCAGGCATCACCGTTGAAGTGATCCCCGTCGAAGAATCCGATCTGGGCACACGTGCCACGGCGGCTTTCGCGGCTGGCGATCTGCCCGATGTCATCTATCACCCGTTGCAATATGCTTTGCCATGGACCGAAGCTGGCATTCTGGATCCAGAAGCCGCCGACGAAGTGGTCAACAAGCTGGGCAAAGGCACATTTGCACCTGGTCCCTTGTCGATGGCGATGACAGCCAATGGCGTAGCAGCCGTGCCGGTCGATGGCTGGACACAGATGGTCGTCTATCGCAAAGACTTGTTCGACGCCCAAGGCCTGGCGGCACCCACATCTTATGCCGCGGTATTGGCTGCACTGGAAAAACTCCATAACCCACCAGAAATGTTCGGTTTTGTCGCACCAACGAAGGTCGACGAAGGCTACATGGGGCAGGTGCTTGAACACATCCTGTTGGCCAATGGCGCGTCACCAGTTGACGCAAGCGGCTTCAGCGGCTTCGACGAAGCCAAGACAATCGAAGCGCTTGAATTCTACAAAGCCATCGCAGAAGCCTCGCCCCCCGGCGAATTGTTCTGGGATCAGGCGCGGACGCTGTTCTTTGCAGGCCAAACTGCAATGATCATCTGGTCGCCGTTCATTCTCGACGAAATGGCTGGCCTGCGTGACAGTGCTCCGCCAACGATCAACGACGATCCGCAAACCCGTGACTTGGCTGCTGCCGCTGGCATCGTGACCAACTTCTCGGGCCCATCGAACGCTGATGGTGCGGCTTGGGCTGACGCGCGTTACTTCGGGATCACAGCTGATGCCGACATTGACGAAGCACAGGCTTTCATCGAATTCTCGATGAACGAAGGCTATACGGCAACGCTGGCCATCGCACCTGAAGGCAAGTTCCCGATCCGTCGGGGGGCCTCTGCGGGTTCGAACGAATTCGTTGATGCCTGGTCAAAGCTGGATGTTGGCGTTGATCGCCGTGCGCCTTTGGGCGAATTGTACCCACAGGAAATGATCGACGAAATCGTTGGCGGTCTGGACGTTGGTAAGCGTTGGGGTGTGGCCGAAGGCCAGCTCGCTTTGGCGTCGAAGATTATCAACAGCCAAGCCATCAACCGCGTCTTCCGTCAGTATTTCGACGGCGAAGTCGACGCAGCGGCAGCTGTGAAGGCTCTGAACGACGAATTGGCCGGTATCGAATAACTGGCTTCGGGCGGCCCTTTAGTGAAGGGGCCGCCCGATTTTTGAGGCAACGCCATGACTGACATCCAATCCTCAGAGCCGCCGAAAAGCACGGGGCCGCTGGAAAAACGCGAGGCACGGCTGGCGTGGGGGCTGTTGTTCCCGACCATCGCGATTGTCTCGATGGTTGTCATTCTGCCGCTTCTGGCGATCTTCTGGATTTCATTCAAACCGATTGGCCTGGCCGATCTGCGCCCGCCGGCACCTGTCGCCCGCGAAGCGTTGCGCGGCGATGGCGACGATTTGCGGATCGAATACCGCATACGGAATTCGTCGCAAAGCGAGGTCATTCGCAATGTAGTGTTGTCGGATATTTTGCCCGCCGGCGTTGACGTGCGCGAAACCGATGAACGTTGTGTGATTTCCCAAAGTTCGCTTGAATGCGCTTTGGGCGAATTGGAAGGTGGCAAGCGCGAACGCCTGTCGATCTTTGTGACGATTGCAGGCGACAGGGATGCCGCCGAAGAAGCGATTGAAAACAGCGAACCACGGATGGAAGGTTCGGGCCGCAACATCCTGACCAATTCCGAATTCACATTGGCAAACTTCGCCCGTGTTTTTAACGGCGAAGAGTTCATGGGTGTCCTGGGCGTAACGCTGTTTTACACAATTGTGGGCACTGTCGGAGCATTGGTCTTCGGCCTTTTTGCCGCACTGTTGCTGAACAAAGAATTCCGCGGGCAGGGGGTACTTCGGGGGCTTTATTTATTCCCCTACGTCGCACCAGTGATTGCAGTCGCATTTGCTTGGGTCATTCTGTTTGATCCGTTTTCGGGATCCGCGAATGCGCTTCTTGTGCAAATGGGCGTCACGGAAAACACGATCAACTTCTTTGGCGAAAAACCCTTGGCATTGATCATGGTGACAGTCTTCGAGATTTGGCGATACTTTCCCTTGTCATTCCTGTTCATTTTGGCGCGCATGCAATCGATTGACACCGATATGTACGAAGCCGCCGACATGGACGGTGCATCGCCGTTCCAGAAATTCTGGTATCTAAGCGTGCCGCAGCTCTTGGGTATCTTGTCTGTCTTGTTCCTGCTGCGCTTCATTTGGACGTTTAACAAATTCGACGACATCTTTTTGCTGACAGGCGGAAATGCGGGAACACGCACCCTAACCGTGAATGTCTATGAACAAGCGTTCGCGGTGTCGAACATCGGTGCCGGAGCGGCTGTCGCCGTGGTCATTTTCTGCTGTCTGCTGGTGTTCGCGATCTTCTTCTTCCGCTTTATGAGCCAGGAGGAAGGGCTGTGAAACATCGCAACGACATAACCCTCAGGCGGTCGAAGGGGCAGTGCCACTTTATACACCATCAAGTTTTATTGACCAAAAATAAGGGTTTAATCTAATGGGCGCGCTTCGGATTGGCTATGTTGCCGGGCCGGTAATCGGGGCTTTATGGACCTTTGTGATGGCGATCCTGGCCTGCGTCGTCTTCAGCTTTGCATCTGGCGAAGGCTTGCGGCCCTTGATGCTGCCTTCGCTGGTCATGGGCGCCTGGTTGGGTTTCATTTGGTTGCCCGACGGTGGGCGGCCCCGCGCTCAGCGCATTGGCTGGTCGGTTGCTGTGGCTGTCTTTCCCGTTCTGACGTTCATTTTTCTTGGCCTGGCAATTGAAGGCGCACCCGAGACATCAATCACGACACAAGTGATCGCGTGGATATTTTTCGCGGTTGCATCCGCTTGGCCATTGGAAGTGATGCTGCGACCGCTGCCGTTTGGGCGCGCAACGCGACATGAATTCGAAGATGCCGTAATCCGATTTCTGACCAGTTTCGGCTATGTCTTTTTCACGGCCATCGTTGCGATCCCGTTTTACGTCATGGTCATGACCAGCCTGAAAAACCAATCCGAGCTTTTGCAAAACCCATTGGATTTCTCAATTGATCTGTCAAAAGGCTGGGGATTGTTCCGAAGCTATTCAGAACTGTTCCTGGATTTCAACTTTGGCAGCTACCTTCTGACCAGCTTTTATATCTCGGTCATTACAGTCGTATTGACGCTGTTATTCTCAATTCCCGGTGCCTATGCGGTGGCGCTATTGCGGTTCAAAGGACGACAAGCGTTTTCGCGGTCGATCCTGTTGATTTACATGGTTCCGATGATCGTGCTGGCCTTGCCTATTTACATTGTTTTTTCAATGACAGGCCTTCGGAACACAATCTTCGGGATCGTCTTGATCTATCCGGTCACCACAATCCCTGTGGCGCTTTACATGTTGCAAGGGTACTTCCGAGGCTTGCCAGCCGAGGTGGAAGAGGCCGGTTTAATGGACGGTTTAAATCGCCTTCAGGTCATCTGGAAAATCACGCTGCCCTTGGCGCTTCCGGCTTTGGCGTCGGTCAGTCTGTATGTCTTTATGATCGCCTGGAACGAATTCCTTCTGGCGTTCATGCTGTTGGATGACCCTTCAAAATTCACCTTAACACGGGGCATCGCATCGCTCGATTCCTCGGAAATTCCACGCCAACATTTGATGGCTGGTGCAGTGATTGCAACAGTGCCGATCATGGCACTGTTTCTTGGATTGGAACGATTTATGACCAAAGGCCTGACGGCGGGATCGGTAAAGGGATGACGGGACACGACCATATCGCCTTGGATGACCAGGCGCGCGCAATCTTAAGGGGCAACGATCGCGGCGGTTATACCGTGCCGACTGCGGGCCTTTATCCGTACCAATGGAACTGGGACAGCGCGTTCGCGGCATGGGGGTTCGCGCAGTTCGATATCGGACGGGCGTGGGATGAAATGGATACGCTGTTTTCGGGGCAATGGCCGAACGGCATGGTGCCGCATATCTTGTTCCATCAACCTGACCCCGGTTACTTTCCCGGACCCGATGTCTGGGGCGCAAATTTGGGGCCGATCCCATCATCCGGGATCACGCAACCCCCTGTGGCTGCAACATTTATTCGTGACATCTGGGAAAAAGACCGCACCGCCGGCGCAGACCGGCTTGACGCACTTCTCCCCAAGATAATTGCGTGGCACCGATGGTTTATGGAGTGGCGGTGCTGTGCCCACGGCACGGTTTTCGTCACGCATCCATGGGAAGCAGGGCGCGACAATTGCCCCGACTGGGATTCAGCGATGGCCGCCATCGTGCCCGAAGGTGTGGGGGAATACACGCGGCGCGATACGTCTCATGTTGATCCGGACATGCGTCCGACAAAGGCGGATTATGACCGCTACATCTGGCTTGTTCAGCGTGGACGCCGGTTGGGCTGGGACGACGAGGCGATGGCCGAAAACATGCCTTTCCGCGTTGGCGATCCGACCATGTCGTTTATCTTTTTGCGCGCTAATCGCGATCTTCTCGCCATGTGCGAAGCGTTTGGTCACGACTGCTGCGAACTTCGCGGATGGATCAAAATCCTTGAACAATCCGCAGAAGTGTTGCGCAACCCGGACACCGGGTTTTTCAACGGGGTGAACACGCTTACGAAGGAACACACCGGTGCCTTGTCGAATGCGTCCTATCTGTGTTGGTACGCCGGTATCGATGATGCACCGATGGGAAAAATCCTGGAACAGACCTTTTCCGAATGCCCCTATCCGGTGCCAAGCCATGCAATCGCGGCGCAGGATTTTGACCCCAAACGCTATTGGCGTGGCCCGACATGGGCGATCATGAACGCGCTGATCGGGCGCGGACTGGAAGATATGGGGCACACAGACCACGCGCGTCAATTGAAGCAGGCAACCGGGGACTTGATCGCGAGCCATGGGTTTGCCGAATATTTTGATCCCCTGACGGGTGAAGCCGCAGGTGGCGGAACATTCACCTGGACGGCGGCAGTTTGGCTGGCTTGGGCCTCTCCATCAGCGGGTAAATACAATGGGTGAAATTAAGCTTCAGACAGTTGAAAAGTGGTTCGACGATGTGCAGGTCATCAAGGGTGTTGATCTTGATATTCAAGACGGTGAGTTTGTCGTGTTTGTCGGCCCCTCGGGCTGTGGAAAGTCGACGCTTTTGCGCATGATTGGCGGGCTGGAAGATATCAGTCGTGGGTCTTTGTTGATCGACGGTGTCGACAAAAGCTCTGATCCGCCCTCAAAGCGCGGGCTGTCAATGGTGTTCCAGTCCTATGCGCTTTATCCGCATATGTCGGTGCGCGACAACATGGGATTTTCGTTGAAGACTGCTGGCGCACCCAAGTCCGAGATCGATGAAAAAGTCGGACATGCCGCAGATGTACTGAAGCTGGGCGATTATCTGGATCGCCGCCCCAAAGCTTTGTCCGGCGGGCAACGTCAAAGGGTGGCCATTGGTCGTTCTATTGTACGCGATCCAACCGCGTTCCTGTTTGACGAACCTCTATCGAACCTTGATGCGGCATTGCGCGTCGAAATGCGCTATGAAATCGCCAAGCTTCACAAATCGCTTGGTCGCACGATGATTTATGTGACCCACGATCAGGTGGAAGCCATGACATTGGCAGATCGGATCGTTGTTCTGGAATTCGGAACCATTGCGCAGGTTGGCTCCCCACGGGCGCTTTATGAAAAACCAGCCAATCTTTTCGTGGCTCAATTCATCGGTTCGCCGAAGATGAACGTTGTGGATTGTTCGACTGCAAATGGTGCGTTCCAGTTGCCGGAAGGCCGGGGCGGGCCGTTTTCCGGCGACCGGCCTGCGGTCAATGTGGGCATTCGGCCCGAACACATCGAAGTGGGCGCGCCCGGATCGGGAATGCTGGACGTAACGGTTGATGTTCTGGAATACCTCGGTGCTGACACCTATCTGATCGTTGATGGCGGGGCTTCGGGGCAGATGACGGTTCGGGTCGATGGCGATACCAACGTTAAAGAAGGCGACCGCATCGGATTGATCGCACCGACCGAACGTCTGCATTTCTTTGACGCGTCGGGGCAGGCGATCTGATGGGGCCCACGAAAAAACGCGCCTGAAAAGGCGCGTCTTTTTCTACTTTAAACGGCTTGCTGAACGTGGCTTACCGGCCCCAGATACGGATCGGACCACAGTCCATATGCACAAAGTTCGACCGCGAGTATTTGCCAACACCGCCAGCCGAACAGGAAATGGCCGCGCGGGAAATTTGTGCCACGCTGCGTCCTTGGATACGAATATCTGCCGCCTGACCCTTCATGTGCAGCGAATTGCGCGCAACTGACCGGGATTTAGAGCGAAGCATCGAATTTGTCTTTGGCGAACGATACCCGGACAACAGAACATAAGGCGTGTCAGTTTCCAGCATCCGGTGGGATGCGGCCAGAATATCAACTGTTCGTGTGTCCATGGATATTGTGCCATCGGTGCGCCAATCGCGCATGAACCGGTTCACTTCTTGCAAGGCTTCCGGGATGTAATCGCCATCAATCCAATAGATCATGTCGATTTGTTCGCCGGTTCGGCCCGAATACATGTTGAGTTTTCGAACGTCGCCAGCGCCGCGTAACAGCCCGAAAGCATTGGAATAAGTAGGTGCTGCCACCAGAGCTGTCGCGGCGAAGGCACCAAGCAAACCTCGACGCGTTACGCCCTTCGAATATGAAGTCGTCATTATATCACGTGTCCCGTTATCAACTCTGCCGCGTTTTTTCTACGCGGTCAGAGGTACCTCACTCCCCCAAGTACAAAGGCTATATGCCCCAAATGGTTAACGCTTGAAACATAATTGATCAATTTGTGTGTTTTGGTGTCCGTAATCGGCGGAAAATTGCCAATTTATTCAATCGAGTGGCAGTGTTGCATCTTGGTCAATGTGTTGTTGCAACTGAGTGACAGACGGCGTGGCTGGCTGGAATTTGAATAGACACTGTTAACGTTATCCATGACAAGAGTGAGACTGGGGAGCACTAACAGTATTGGACGTAAGATGACTGCCACATCTTCCATCAAACGACTTACATTTTTGACTATCTTTGCGCTCGTCATCGCGGCGACAACTTGGGCCGTGCCTGCACAGGCTCAGGTCACTGCTTTTGTGCAATCCGTTGCCGAAGCTGCCGCCAAAGACCGTGATATTGCTGAGTTTTATAAGGCAAACGGTTACAAAGCGATTTGGACGGCCAAGGGCAACAAAGCCAAAAAACGCCGCGAGGCTTTGATCAAAGCGGTGCAAAATGCCTCGGTCCACGGATTGCCAGCCGACCGCTACAGCATGGATACGCTCAGCATCAACCCGCGCCGCGTTACGTCAGAACGTGAACTCGGGCGCCTCGAAGTCGAAATGAGCCGTCTGTTCCTGCGCTATGCCCGCGACATCCAAACAGGTGTTCTTGTTCCTAGCCGGGTCGACGCCGGTTTGGTCCGCGAAGTGCCGTATCGCAGCCGCACGTCTCTTCTCAGCACATTCTCCAAATCCTCACCCAAAGCCTTCATCAAGAAGCTGCCTCCATCAACGCCGGAATACACGCGCCTGACGAAAGAGAAGCTGAAGTTCGAAAAGGTCGTTGGCAAGGGCGGATGGGGCGCGAAAGTTCAAGCCAAATCGCTGAAACCCGGACAATCGGGCGGTGCCGTCGTGCAGATGCGCAACCGTTTGATCGCCATGGGCTATATGCGTCGTACAGCAGGTTCGACCTATGACGACAAGCTAAAGCAGGCCGTCGCGACCTTCCAGCGGGACCACGGATTGGTCACAGATGGCGTCGCAGGCCAGGGGACGATGCGCGAAATCAACATCGAACCGGCCACGCGTCTCAGCCAGATCATGGTTGCGATGGAACGCGAACGCTGGATCAACATGCCGCTTGGTAAGCGCCACGTCTGGGTGAACATTACCGACTATCAGGCGCGGATCATCGACAACGGCAAGGTCACGTTCCAGACCAAATCGGTCGTGGGTGCCAATGATTCCGATCGCAGGACGCCTGAGTTTTCGGACGTGATGGAACATATGGTCATCAACCCCACTTGGAATGTGCCACGTTCGATTGCGGTTAAAGAATATCTTCCAATGCTGCAAAAGAACCCGAATGCAGTCGGCCATTTGCGCCTGATCAATTCGCGTGGCCAGACCATTAGCCGCGAAAACATGGACTTTACGCAGTTTGACGAACGGACCTTCCCGTTTGATATCAAACAGCCGCCAAGTCGTCGCAATGCACTTGGTCTGGTGAAATTCATGTTCCCGAACCGTCACAACATCTATCTGCACGACACGCCGCAAAAGCAGCTGTTCGGTCGCGAAGCCCGCGCATTCAGCCACGGTTGTATCCGCCTGAACGATCCGTTCGACTTTGCCTATGCCCTGTTGAAGGTTCAGGAACGCGATCCCGTAGGCTATTTTCAGGCCCGTCTGACGACAGGTCGCGAAACCGTGGTTCCCCTTGAAAAAGAGGTGCCCGTGCATCTGGTATACCGGACCGCGATGACCCAGGCCAAAGGCAAGATCCAGTTCCGCCGTGACGTCTATGGTCGCGACGCCAAGATCTGGAAGGCGTTGAAAAACGCCGGGGTTTCCCTTCGCGCAGTAAGAAGCTAAGCCTCAGGGCCAAGAGGGCCCGGGCATGAGTTACAAAATCAAAGATATCGCAGCGGCGCTGAATGCAGAAGCATTTGGCGCCGTTGATCTTTTAGTCACCGGGGCCGCTGAACCCGCTGACGCAAGCGCCGACGATCTGGCAATCGCCATGAAGCCTGAATATGCCGATGGCTTGGCCAAGGGGCAGGCGCGGGCGGCGATTGTCTGGGCGGAGGCTGATTGGCAAAGCCTCGGGCTTGAGGCCGCGATTGTGGTTCCAAGGCCACGCTATGCCATGTCAGGGCTGACCAAACTGCTGGATCCCGGACCCGAGATTGCGCCAGGCATTCACCCCGCTGCGATTATTGACCCGACCGCAAAGATCGGCGAGGGCGCGGCGATTGGGCCATTGGTTGTGATCGGGGCTCGGGTCGAAATCGGGGCACGCGTTCGCATCGCAAACCATGCAAGCATCGCAGAGGATGCGTGCATCGGGGACGATGCGCTGATCCACGCAGGTGCCCGCATCGGCGCGCGGGTGATGATCGGGGATCGTTTCATCTGTCAGCCGGGTGCAGTCATTGGCGGCGATGGTTTCAGCTATGTCACCCCCGACAAAAGCCGCGTCGAAGAGGCGCGCGCCGCAATCGGTAGCGATGTGGCGGCCAAAAACGCATCCTGGACCCGCATTCATTCGCTGGGCACTGTCGAAATTGGCGATGACGTCGAAGTCGGCGCAAATGCAGCTATCGACCGGGGGACCATTCGTGCGACCCGCATCGGCAACCGTTCAAAGGTCGATAGTCTGGTGATGATCGGCCATAACGTTGAAGTGGGCGAGGATACGTTGTTGTGCGGGCTGGTCGGCATCGCCGGATCAACCAAAATCGGCAATCGTGTGGTGTTGGGCGGCCAGGTGGGGGTCACCGACAATACCACCGTTGGTGACGACGTGGTGGCCGGCGGTGGCACAAAAATCCTGAGTAAAATCCCCGCAGGACGAATTGTTCTGGGCTTTCCGGCCATGAAAATGGACCAATACATCACAGCCTCCCAGAACTGGCGCCGTTTGCCACGATTGTTTGCGGATGTACGCGCATTGAAGAAAGCTGTTCCATTGGACGGCGAGGATGACTAAATATCCGCCTAAGGGAAAAGAGGCGGGTCAGTGATGAGCGAAAACGTCAAAGACCGGGTTATTCAAATTATTGCCGAACAAGCTGTGCTTGAACCGGCCGATGTATCTATGGATCAATCCCTTTCGGATTTGGGCGTAGATTCCATGGGGTTGGTCGAAGCCATCTTCGCAATCGAAGAAAGTTTTGACATTACAGTGCCATTCAACGCCAACGAACCCGAAAAGAGCGATTTCGACATCTCGTCAGTCGCATCCGTCGTCGCAGCCGTTGAACAATTCGTCGCCGAGAAGTCCGCCTGAACATGCGCCGTGTCGCCATCACCGGGGCCGGGACGATTAACCCCCTGGGCCACTCGGTTCAGGCCACCCAACAGGCCATGCGCGACGGAGTTTGCGGGATTGGCGAACTTGACATCCGCGATGTCGAACGCCTGTCGATCCGCCTTGGTGGACAGGTCAAAGGCTATGATCCCGACAGCCGCTTCAACCGCCAGCAGTTGGCGCTGTTTGATCGGTTCACCCAGTTCACACTTGTCGCCGCTGAAGAAGCAATTGCTCAATCCGGGTTGGATTTCGACGGCGGCCTTGCCGCAGAATCCGGTGTGGTGTTGGGCACTTCAGGTGGCGGTCTTAACACTCAGGATGAAAACTACCGCGCGGTCTATGAAGAAGGCAAAAACCGGGTTCATCCGTTCATTGTCCCGAAACTGATGAACAACGCTGCCGCCAGCCATGTGTCGATGCGTTTTAACCTGAAGGGGCCATCTTTCACTGTGGCCACGGCCTGTGCGTCGTCAAATCACGCTATGGGTCAGGCGTTTTGGTTGATCCGGGGCGGTGCGGCCAAGGTAATAGTGACGGGTGGCTCGGAAAGCATGTTGTGCTTTGGCGGCGTGAAAGCCTGGGAAGGATTGCGTGTTATGTCCAAGGACGCGTGTCGACCGTTTTCCGCTAACCGCAATGGCATGGTGCAAGGCGAAGGTGCCGGTGTTTTCGTCTTCGAAGACTATGACCACGCCAAAGCGCGGAGCGCGAATATCTTAGCCGAGGTCGTCGGGTTCTCGATGACCTCAGACGCCGCCGACATAGTTATGCCATCGCAAGACGGTGCGGCGCGCGCCATTTCCGGGGCGCTCAAAGATGCTGGCATCAACGCAGAACAGGTCGGCTATATCAACGCGCACGGCACTGGCACGGCGGCGAATGACAAGACCGAATGCGCTGCCGTCTCTAACGTCTTTGGTCATCATGCCAACGAAGTGCTGATTTCCTCGACCAAATCCATGCACGGCCACTTGATCGGCGGCACGGGTGCGGTTGAATTGCTGGCTTGCCTTATGGCTCTAAAAGACGGCGTCATCGCGCCCACGATTGGTTACCAGGAACCTGACCCCGAATGCGCCTTGGACGTGGTTCCGAACGAAGCGCGCGAAGCTTCGGTGGCCTATGTCCTATCGAATGCCTTTGCCTTCGGCGGATTGAACGCGGTTCTGGCCCTAAAGAAAGCCTGACACAGGCGCGCCTCAACACTTTGGCCTAGCTTGGATCGTCCGGCACCCGGTGCGCGTGCATCCAAAGCGTGAACGGCAGTATGGCCCACAAAGCGATGCCAGACAGGTGATCTGACAAAGATCCGCCCACCACAAGGCGCGCAATCTGAAGGACCTTTTCGACATCCAGAAGCTGTTTCACGACAACCTGGTTCGGCAGATATGGGAAAATAAACTGGTACAGAGTGTAATAAATCTGCGGGGATATCGAATAGAAGACCGCAAATGTAACAATTCCAACAAGCGCATCCATTGGCAAACCAACCCATATAGGCAGGCGTTTGAAAAGTTTTGATTTCCACCCTATGGCCAAGAACAAAGCGGTTAACCCGAAGGTGCTGATCAGAATGACACCAACTCGACCGCCGGTTCCCAAAGTCCAGAAACTGTCACCTATATAACCAGCTTTTATTGAAATAATGATGTTTGCGGCCCCGATCAAAACCACAACCATCGCCAAGGGGACCAGGACAATCATCAGGCGAACAGACATGGGCTTGTGACGCAGAAACGCCCAAATTCCGAAAGCCAAACCGAGGCTTAGAACGACCGATAGGCCCATTTCCAGTCCTTCCAATACTTGCAGATGTAGACATAGATTAAAACCCTTCTGCCTAAAACTCATATCACGATCACAAACCCGTAAGCGCTGTAGGCATAGGGACGTCGGGAATGTAGGTTCTGCACATGGAACAATAACTTGGAGTTTCCCTAATGGACCGTCGTACATTTTTGGCAGCCTGCGCTGCCGTCACAGCTGCCCCTGCTGCCTTTGCCGGAGGCCATGGTCGCCTTTTCAAGTTTAAGGGCATCAATAATCACACCGTTTCGGGAACAGCTGAAATCGTGGGAAATACAGTTAATCTACTTGATGATTTCCGCTTTGACGGTGCTCCTGATCCACGCATTGCGCTTGGTAAGGATGGCAAATACGCCCCTGAAACTCTGACAGTATTGCTGAAAGCGGATTCCGGCGCTTCGTCGTACGACCTGCCTGCGGGAATTGATCCAAACGACTACAACGAGGTTTGGGTCTGGTGCGAAAAATTCACTGTTGGTCTGGGCATCGCCAGCGAAAAATAATCCCGATAGTGCGCCTTTGGTGCGCACCAAAAACAATTGCGCGGGGGACATCGGGCCTCCGCGCATTTTTCTAAGAATAAACAGGGTTTCGTGCCGGACACCGACATAGAATCGAGTGCGCCTGAAAGGCGCTCGTTTTGATTAATCGGCTTGGTTAAGCGATGATTGTCAGGTTCTTCGCTTCACGCCATAGAGCTCCATGCGGTGCCCCTTTAACTCATAGCCCAGCTTGGCTGCGATACGTTCTTGCAAAGCTTCGATGTCTTCGTCGACGAATTCGATCACGTGTCCCGAATTCATGTCGATCAGGTGATCGTGGTGATCGCGTTCCGCATCTTCATAGCGGGCACGTCCATCGCGAAAGTCCAGCTTTTCCAGAATACCGGCTTCCTCGAACAGCTTTACCGTCCGATACACCGTTGCAAGGGAAATTCCAGCGTCGACCGCACTGGCGCGGGCATAAAGCTCTTCCACATCCGGATGGTCATCGGCGTCTTCCAGAACATGGGCAATCGTGCGCCGCTGATCTGTCAGACGCAGGCCATTTGCCTCGCAGCGCTCGATAATAGTGTCGGTCATTCGAATGTCTCTGTCTGCCTGCGGAACTGTTCTAAGCCAAGACGCGGCCAAGGAAAACCCTCAGACGACAAGACGCCCTTCCATTACAGGCACCGCTTCGCCGGAAATCGCGATGGCGACGGGGGTGCCGCCGTCAACTGTAACTTCGGCTTCGATCTTGCTGGGGCGACCCATGTCGACGCCTTGGTTGATCTGGAAGGTCGCAGACACACCTTCAAGCTGCCCCAGATAGGCCGCAAGGGCCGCCGAAGCACTGCCGGTGGCCGGGTCTTCGGGGATGCCATCAAGGGGCGCAAACATGCGCGCGTTGATCGTTTGGCCATCCCGCGTATAGGCAAACAGATCATAATGGTTGGCCGTGGGCCATTGGCTGTCAAAGGCGCGAAAAGCGTCCGTATTGGTTTGGATTGCGCTCAAAGCATCCTCAGTGCTGATTTCGGCCAAAACAAAGGGTAGACCCACACTTGCAATGATCGGTCGATGCCGGTCTGCGCGGATCTTATCGAGGCCAAGCCCGACGCTGGCCGCAACAACCTCCACCGACGGTCCGGGCCAGGTTTGAAGCGGCACCTTGGTGACAAAGCGTGCACGGATCCCGGTGATGGTGACAGGGATTGGCCCAACCCCCAGTTCCAGCACCATGTCGGTTCCAACGCGGCCAAGATTGTGCAGCGCAAGCGCCGTTCCGATGGTTGGATGACCCGCAAATGGGATTTCTGCGCTCGGCGTAAAGATGCGCACCTTTGCATCACCACCGGCCACGGGCGGAAAGACAAAGGTGGTTTCGGAAAAGTTGAATTCCCGCGCAATGCGTTGCAGATCGGCGTCCGCCAGACCCTGCGCACTTGGGATGATTGCCAGTGGATTGCCGCCAAAAGCACGGTCGGTGAAGACGTCATAGACCAGATAATCCGTCATACCAGATCAGGCTCCCGGCCCAAACGATTGGCCAACCCAGCTACGGTTAGGCCTTGAACGATGATCGAAAAGATCACCACCATATAGGTCGCCGTCAGAATAAGCGGCGTCCATTCCCCGTCAGGCAGGCTTAGCGCAAGTGCAACCGAAATACCGCCTTTTAGCCCACCCCATGTCATGATCGGAATCACACCGGGCGAGAAACTGCGGAACGGGCGAAGCACCAGTACGGGCACTGCAACCGCCGCCAAGCGTGCAACCAAGGCCAAGGCGATGGCCGCCAGCCCGGTCTGGAACGCATCCATGTTGAATGTGATTGCGAAAACCTCGATCCCGATCAAAAGGAACAAAACAGCGTTCAGAATTTCGTCGATCAACTTCCAGAAGGCATCGACGTATTTGCGCGTTTCGTCGCTCATACCCTTTGCGGCACCCACGTCACCGATCAAAAGGCCTGCACAGACCGCCATGATCGGGGCCGAAAAATGCAGCCAAACCGCCAGTTGATACCCCCCAAAGGCCAAAGCCAGCGTTAAAAGAACCTCAAGCGAATAATCGTCGATCCGCCGCATCAACCGGAATGTCAACCAACCAAGCGCGATGCCCAGGACTGCGCCGCCAACCGCCTCTTGGAAGAACAGCGTGACCGCCCCGGATAACCCGCCGCCGTGGTCATCGCCGTGGGGAAAGGCCAGGCCTACCAACACCAGAAACACCACATAGCCGACACCGTCGTTGAACAGACTTTCGCCCGCGATCTTGGTTTCCAACGTCTTGGGCAGGCTGGCTTCGCGCAAAACACCCAAAACCGCAACCGGGTCCGTGGGTGAAATCAACGATCCAAAGACCAGCGCGATCAGGATCGGCATGCCGGTCAGCCACGAAAACCCGACGCCCACAATCACCGTCGACAACGCAATGCCAATCGTTGCCATCAATGCGACCAGCCGCCATTGCTCGCGCAAGTCCGACAGCTTTACGTGAAGCGCGCCTGCAAACAGCAATAGCCCCAGCATGCCTTCCAACAAGGCGTCTGAAAATGCGATGCCGCCGACCAAGGTTCGCACCTGATCATCGACCGTAAAGCCCTGCACCAACAGGTCCAGCCCCAGGATCACAAGCGACGCCAAGAGCGACACCACCAAAATGCCAATCGCCGAAGGCAGTTTTAAAAACAGATAATTGACGGCCCCGAAAAGCGCGGCCAATACGATCAAAAGCGAAGTGAGCTGTAATAAATCCATGGTCATTTCCTAGCACAGGTCACCCAAGACAAAAGCCCAAATCTCTGTGGCACCGTTTGCGCGTTTTAGAATCAAAACGGCTTATGGCCGCCAAATATCAATTACGAACGCCCCCCATTGCCTCGCATCGCGCCGCCCGATAGGCCGAGGCATGGAAAAGAAAGATCGCATCGATACTTTCGGAGCCAGCGCTCTCATCGCGTTTTCACTGCTTTTGGCCTTCAACCAAGTGGTGATCCGCGTGGTGAATGACGGGCTTCAGCCTGTGTTCTTCGCAGGCGTCCGTTCCGTTGGCGCAATCTTTTGCATGTGGGTCTGGTTTGCCATCCGGGGCCGCTCCATCGGACTGATGCGAAAGCACGTCTTTTTCGGCCTCATCACCGGTGGGCTTTTTGCGATGGAATTCATCTTCCTCTTTATTGCGCTTGATCTGACCACCGTGTCGCGCACATCGATCCTGTTTTACACAATGCCGCTTTGGCTCGCGTTGATGTCACACTTCCTTTTGCCCGGCGGCCACATCACACCGACAAAAGCGGTCGGATTGATCTTGGCATTCCTCGGCATGGTCGTTGCGATTTCGTGGCGGGGCGAGGGCGGTGATGTATCGCTTCTGGGCGATCTTTTGGCTGTCGGTGCCGCTATTGGCTGGGCCGGCGTTGCGCTGATCGCGCGCACGGGCCTGCAAGACCTGTCGCCCGACCGTCAACTTTTCTGGCAGGTTCTGGTCTCGGCCCCGATTTTACTGTTTGCGTCGTTGTTCTTTGGTCCATTCATTCGGGATCTCGAGCCAATCCACCTTTGGGGCCTTGCCTTCCAGATCGTGATCATGGTCTCGGCCGGGTTTACGTTCTGGTTCTGGCTATTGTCGATCTATCCACCCGCAAGCGTGGCGGCCTTCAGTTTTCTGGCACCGGTTTTCGGCGTGATCCTGGGGTGGTGGTTGCTGGATGAACCCATCGGCATACCGATCCTTCTGGCCCTTTTGCTGGTCTGCGCCGGGCTGATCCTGATCAACCGCCCTCAGGTTCCGCAAAAGGTCTGAGGCACCGCCTCGCTTTGGGTCGGCGGGCGCGTTAGATCTTCAAAATCGCCGGGATCCGCAAAAGGCGCCGCAAGGGCCGCATTCAGGCGCTGAAAGGGCGCCAAATCGCCGTCGACAGCGGCCTGAATGGCCTGTTCGATCCGGTGCGTTCGCGGGATGATCGCCGGGTTCACCGCCGCCATTCCTTCGCGTCTGTCTTCGGGCGTTGCACCCTCGTGGGCCAAACGCGCCCGCCAGTCTTTTTCCCATGCATCAAAACCCGCCCGATCCGTAAATTCGTCGCGCGCCGCATCCGTCCCTAATGCCCTGAAGACATTCGTGAAATCCGCTTGGTGTTCGCCCATGACCTTCAACAGGTCCTGAACCAAATCGCTATCACCGTCTTCCGCCTGAAGAAGCCCAAGCTTCGCGCGATAAACCTCCAACCAGGCTTTCTGAAACAGCGCTGGAAACCGATCAATCGCGCCCTGCGCCGCTTCAACGTCGCCAATCAAGGGCATCAAGGCCGAGGCCAATTGCGCAAGATTCCACATCGCCACATCAGGTTGGCGCGCGAAGGCATAGCGCCCGTGCTGGTCAATCGACGAAAACACCCGCATCGCATGGTATCCATCCATAAACGCGCAAGGCCCATAGTCGATCGTTTCGCCCGAAATCGTCATGTTGTCGGTATTCATCACGCCGTGGATGAACCCAATCCCCAACCATTGCGCCACCAGCTTGGCTTGCCGGGCAACAACGCCTTCCAACAGACCCAACGCACCCTCAGCGCCCTGATCATGTCGCGCCAACGCATGGGCCGTCAAAGCCTCCAACCCATCTTGATCTTCTTGGCTGGCAAAATACTGAAACGTGCCCACCCGGATATGACTGGACGCCACCCGCGTCAGCACAGCGCCCGGCAGGCCAGTTTCCCGCTGCACGCGTTCGCCGGTTTCGACGGCTGCCAAAGCCCGTGTCGTTGGCACGCCCAATGCGGCCATCGCTTCCGAAACGATATACTCGCGCAAAACAGGTCCGACCCAAGCGCGCCCATCCCCCATCCGCGAATAGGGCGTTGGCCCCGATCCCTTTAGTTGCAGATCAAATCGCTCACCGTCCGGGGCAACGATCTCGCCCAACAGGATCGCGCGCCCATCCCCAAGCTGTGGTGACCATCCGCCAAACTGATGCCCGGCATAGACTTGCGCCAAAGGCTCGGCACCGTCCGGAACAACATTGCCCGCAAGGGCCGAAATCCCGTCATCAGATCGAAGTGCCTCGGCATCCAAACCCAACCGGTCCGCCAAGCTTTCATTCAAAGCCAACAGCGACGGTGCGGCCACAGGCGTGGGCGACATCCTGGTGAAAAACCGATCCGGCAACCGCGCATAGGAATTATCAAAAGGCAGCATCAGGGTCATGAAGATCAGGCCATCCACGTCATAAGGGGGTAGGGGCGCGCACGAAATCCCGCACGCTTATAAAGCCGCGTCGCCCCCTCGATCACCTCAAGGTGCAAGGCGCGGACACCAGCTTCGCTCAGGGCCGCTTGCAAAGCCGCCAAAGCTTCCGCACCCATACCGCGACGGCGAACTTTCTCGCGAATCCACAGCTCGTCGATCATCGCATCCAGTCCGCCAAGCTCGATCGACCATCCAAAACTCACGCAAACATAACCGACAGGCGACATTTTGGGGCCGATTAACCAGATGGCTCCCAAAGGCGAACCCTCCAGCACCGGGCGCAAGGCCCCTTCAAGGTGCTCCGGGGTCGTGGCAATCCCGGTTTCAGTGTGGAATGCCTCAACCATTGTCATCAGACGATCAAGGTCCGACGCGTCCGCCAAGTGAAGCAACTGCGTCATAACCGTGCGATCCGTTCTGTCAGGAGGTTAAAAAATCCATCCGCATCCACATCGCCCATAAACAATGCATTGGCGTCGCGGTCCGTCACGTACCACCAATCTGCAACTGTCATACCGCGTGTCAAAGGCGATTTTACTTCGATCTCGACGTTGATTGTCCGGCCCGAAAACAACTCAGGCTGCAACAGATAGGCCACCGTACAAGGATCATGGAGCGGCGCGCCCTTTGAACCGTACTTGGCCTTGTCAAACCGTTCAAAGAAATCCGTCCATGCCGCAACCATCTCGCCGACGCGCGTTCCCATCTTGCGAAACGCATCCACCCTCGGGGCCGTTACCAGCGCTTTGTGCGTCACATCCAAAGGCATCACTACCAAGGGAACGCCGGATTTGAAAACGATCTCGGCGGCTTCCGGGTCGACATAGATGTTGAATTCCGCCGCCGGTGTGATGTTGCCCACCTCAAAGTAAGCGCCGCCCATCAGCACAATCTCTCGCACCTTTTCAACGATGTCGGGCGCTTTTTGAAAGGCCGTTGCGATGTTCGTCAGGGGCCCCATAGGCACAAGCGTGACATTGTCAGCGGCTTCGCGACGCAGGGTTTCAATAATGAAATCAACCCCATGCGTCTCTTGCAACGGCATCGTGGGGTCATCCATTTGCGGCCCGTCAAGCCCGGTTTTCCCATGAACATGTTCCGCCGTGACAAGGGAATGCGCCAAGGGCGCGTCACAACCGGCAAACACAGGAATGTCAGTACGATCCGCCAATTCACAAACAATCCGCGCGTTCTTTTGCGTCAGCGCCAAGGGTACATTTCCGGCCACAGCCGTGATCCCCAGAACCTCAAGCTCATCGGGCGACCCTAGCGCCAAAAGGATCGCAACCGCATCGTCTTGGCCGGGGTCAGTGTCGATGATGATCTTGCGCGGCGGCATTGCGATCTCCTGTAAACGAGGCGTGACCATGGCGATACTTCCAAAGCTTGTCCAGCGACCCAAAAACGCAAAAGCGCCGCATGGGGGAACATGCGGCGCTTTAAGGTCGACCCGGTCAGAAAATTAACCGTCGTAGTCGACCTCTTCCGTGAGCCGCAAAGCTTCATCGCGGAAATCGGCGATGTTCTGTAAATTGGCATCATCCGCAGTGAACTCGCCAAAGGCTTCAACCACTGCAAGTGCGGATACGTTCGGGTTCACCGGGTATTCATTGTTAATCTCGGCGTACAACCGCTGGCCATCGTCGGACGCCAGATATTCGATTAACTGAACCGCTTCTGCGCGGTTTGGCGATGCCTTGGTCAGGCCAACGCCCGAAATATTCACATGGGTGCCGCCGCCTTCGAACGTCGGAAACACGATGTTGACGCTATCGGCCCAGGCTTTCTGTTCGTCGTTGTTTAGCATCAATGCCATGTAATAGGTGTTGCCCAGCGAAATGTCGCATTCGCCCGCCCAGATCGCTTTTACCTGCGCGCGATCATTGCCTTGCGGTGCCCGTGCAAGGTTCGCTTTCACGCCTTCCAGCCACGTCTTGGCATAGGCTTCGCCGTGCTGTTCGATCATGCCCGCTGTCAGCGCCAACATATAGACATGGGTGCCGGACCGCGTACAAATTCGGCCCTTCCACTTGGAGTCGGCTAAATCTTCGTATGTTGTGACTTCGCCTGCCGCCACACGATCTTTTGAGGCATAGACAACTCGCGCCCGTGTCGTCAAAGCGAACCATTCGTTGTCCGGGTCGCGATATTGGGCGGGCACATTTGCCGACAACGCATCGCTCTCCAAAGGGGCCAGAACATCTGCGGCTTTCAGCGCATCAAGACGGCCGATATCGGTCGTAAAAGCCAGATCAGCAGGCGAACGTGCGCCTTCGGCCTTCAATCGTTCGGTCATGCCTTTTTCAAGAAACGCCACATTGACGGCGATCCCGGTTTTTTCGGTGAAGGCATCAAACAAGGGCTGGATCAGCTCGGGTTGACGGTACGAATAAACATTGACCTCGGCCGCAACAGCAGGGATCGCAACCAGTGTTGTGGCAATGGCAAGGGCGGTAAGTCTCATCGGGATACTCCAGTTTCGTTGTGGTTTTTAAATCCGAGTCTTTTACTCAGGTCAATACCTGACTTCTTTAATCAGGTTAAAAAGTGAAGTTGACCTGCCGACCATCTCAGGGTCCTGTCTTTCTAGCCATTTAAAGGTGCTTGCCCGTGTCGCTCATTCAAAAACTCGCAGGATTCGCCCGCTCGCCAGTTGCTGCAACACCTGCCGTCGCCCAAATGATTCGGCTATCGGCCTTCGATTGGGCGGCTTGTGCCTTGGCTGGCCAAGACGAACCTGTGGCACGACATCTACGCGACATCGCCCGCGCGGAAGGCGGTCGCCCCGATGCCAGCCTGATCGGTGGCGGCAAAGCGCCCGCCCGCGCAGCCGCACTTGTGAACGGAGCCACCAGCCACGCGCTGGATTACGACGACACGCACTTCGCCCACATCGGCCATCCGTCGGTCGCGATCTTCCCGGCTGTGCTGGCCGTCGCGGAACGCAATGGTGCCAGTTTGGACGATATATTGGATGCCGCCTTGATCGGCGCGGAAACTTCGATCCGGGTTGGCCTTTGGCTGGGCCGTGGGCATTACCAGATCGGGTTCCATCAAACCGCAACCGCTGGCGCTTTCGGCGCAGCGGCGGCGATCGCACGACTAAACGGTTTGGATCATACCACCACGGAACACGCCTTCGGGCTGGCAACGACCAAAGCGGCGGGCCTGAAATCCCAGTTCGGTACAATGGGCAAGCCCCTGAACGCAGGCCTGGCAGCGGAATGCGGAGTTATGGCGGTGGATTGGGCGCTGGCGGGCCTGTGCTCGACACCGAACGCACTGGATGGGGTCAACGGCTTCGGGCCAACCCATCATGGTGCTGACGATCTGTCGGCTTTCGGTGGCATGGGCACAACTTGGCTGTTCGAAGACGTCAGCCACAAGTTTCACGCCTGCTGCCATGGGTTACACGCGATGCTTGAGGCCCTTCGTGACGTGGAAAACATGCCAGAACGGTTGGTGATCGCAACGCATCCCCGCTGGATGACAGTCTGCAACATAGATGCGCCAAAAACCGGGCTTGAAACCAAGTTCAGCTATAAGATGACCGCTGCCATGGCGCTTTCCGGTATCAACACCAGCGCGATTTCCAGCTTCACCGATGATCTGGGCGCGCGCGCTGACCTGCAAGACATCATGACGCGCATCAGTGTCACACCTGACGACAGCTTAAGCGAAACACAGGCCCGCATTGATGCCGACGGCAAGATCATTACCCACGATCTATCCGCCCCCATCCCACTGAGCGAACGCGAAACCCGGCTGAAATCCAAAGCCGCGGCGCTTACCCCCAAAGCAGAACCGCTTTGGACGGCACTTCAATCGGGCGACATCACAACAATCCGCGCCGCTTTGTTCGGTTAGCCTTTTTCGGCCGCCTTCACCGCATTCCAAAGCGCATCCATCTCGTCCAGCGTCGCGCCTTCCGGGGTTTGGCCCTTATCGGCCAGACGGTCCTCAATCGCGGCAAAGCGGCATTCGACCTTGGCATTGGTCCGCCGCAGTGCCGCTTCGGGATCAATGCCCCAATGGCGGGCAAGGTTGACCAACACGAACAAAATATCACCAAACTCGGCCTCGGTTTCATCCTGTGAAACCCCTCGCGCCTCTTGCAGCTCGCTAATTTCCTCAACCAATTTGTCCAGTACAGGGCCCGTTTCGCCCCAATCAAAGCCAACCCGCGCCAAACGTTTCTGCAATTTCAAAGCACGTAACAAGGCCGGAAGCCCCAAGGCCACCCCGTCCAGCGTACGCGTTTCACCCCCTTTGGCACGTTCCGAAGCTTTGGCGATCTCCCAATCGCGGGTTTGTTGTTCGGTGGATTTTTGACCGCGTTCAGCTCCAAAAACATGCGGATGCCGCGCGATCATTTTCTCGGTGATCCGCCGCGCAATACTGTGGACGTCGAAATGCCCGGCTTCGGCGCCCATTTGCCCGTGATAAATCACCTGCAACAGCAGATCGCCCAATTCGCCTTCCAGCTCGCCCCAAGCCTCACGTTGAATGGCATCAGCGACTTCATAAGCCTCTTCAATGGTGTAAGGCGCGATGGTTCCGAAATCCTGTTCAATGTCCCACGGGCAACCGCCATCCGGCGCGCGCAGACGGCGCATCACCTCGATCAGCCGTTCAAAACCTTCGGGCACGTCAAAGATGGCGTCGCTGGTGTCCATGTTTTTCCCTTTGCTCGACGAAGCTCTGACGTCTAGGTTCCTCGGAAAGTGGGGGAGGTTCAATGGCACTTGAAGATGCAGGCGGCGAAGTCGATCGCGCAATCAGCGGCGTGGCCAAAGGCTTGGCCTATGAAAACCCCTTTGGCGGTGTGGTGTCTTTCCTGCGTCGTCCCCTCACCAAAGACGTCAGCGGCGCGGATCTGGCCGTCAGTGGCATTCCTTTCGATCAAGGCGTAACCAACAGACCCGGCGCGCGTTTCGGTCCACGCGCGATCCGCGAAGCCTCGACCTTGATGGCGGGCGATGTGCCTTACGGTTGGGGGTACAGCCCTTTGGACGTGTTGCATGTGGTCGATGCAGGCGACATGGCGTTTGACTATGCCCGAACAGCCGAAGTTCCCGCCCGTATTGAAACCCATGTGACGGGCCTGATCGAAGCCGCGAAAGGCACGATCCTGCTCGGCGGCGACCACTCGGTCACCTTGGCAAGCCTGCGCGCCCATGCCGCGAAACACGGCCCTCTCGCTTTGTGCCAGATCGACGCTCACCCAGACACTTGGAGCGATGATACCCCCGACCGCGTGGACCACGGCACGATCATCTATAAGGCCGTGAAAGAAGGCCTGATCGACCCCAAACGCTCAATTCAGATCGGAACCCGGGTCGAAGTCGAAGGCGAAGTTGATGTCGGCCTTACACGGGTCGATGCCCGTTCGCTACATCGTGACGGTGCTGACGCTGTTGCCAAACAGGCCAAATCTGTTCTCGGGGATGCCGCCGTTTATCTCAGCTTTGACATCGACGGTCTGGACCCGGCCTTTGCGCCCGGCACAGGCACACCCGTCTGCGGCGGGCTTAGTACAGCGCAAACCGGGGTGATCCTTCGCGGGTTGGCAGGCATCCAATTGGTTGGCGCGGATGTGGTCGAAGTCGCACCGCCCTTTGACCACGCCGGAGTCACGGCTTTGGCCGGTGCGCATATCGCGTATGATTTGATTGCACTTTGGGGGTGGCCGCGCGCGAATTGAGGATTATTTAACGACCTGTGGTAAACAAGATCATCATGCAAACCGCAGTCGTAATCATATTTCTGGTCGTGGTTCTTTATCTTTTCCTTCGGTTTTGGCCCGAAGATAAAGACCGATGGCATGTGGACCCAGCTGACACCACTGATCCGCGTCGTTCCGGTGTGCGGTTGATCGGTCCTAATGCGCCTCGTTTTCCTGGCGATGCTGCAACCGTATTGGGCGTTGTTGCTGATATTGTGCAGAAATCGCCGCGAACGCGGAAAATCGACGGAAGCCTTGACGAAGGCATGATCACATTTGTCGTCCGATCCCGCACCATGGGCTTTCGCGACTACGTCACCTTCAAAGCCGTCACCGAAGGCGACATGTCCAAACTTGCGGTTTACGCGCGCCCTGGCATGAATGTGTATGATTGGGGCACCAACGCCGCCCTTTTGGACACTTGGCTACTTGAGGCGCAGCAAACGCTCGACCGGTGAAGGTTCGGCTTGATACGACGATGACAAACAGCCCTGACCGGTTTCCCGCCACGTGGGCATGTTCAGCGACATATCGCATTGCGCCATGAAAGCGCGGCCCCCGACCGTCAGGCAAATCGTTTCCCCAAGCTCAACCCGCAGGCCTTGGGTATCGGTGCAAAAACACTCAACCACGCGCCCACCGGGGCCTGTGACGTCTGCAAAGGCAGGTGTTGTCGCAAGACAGGCAAGGAATAAAAGCCGTTTCATGGAGCGAAACTAGCAGAAAACCCAAGGCCTGAACAGAAATTTGGCCCAAAACTCTCTGTGAACGCTTATCCGACCGATCGCAGGACACCAGCAAACTTGACGCGCCCGCGCCGATAAGAGACATCAGCACCCATGGTTCCTCTCGATACATTACACCAGATCCGCGACCGTTTTCAGTTCCTTGAAGCCAAAATGGCGGGTGGGGCCGAAGCGCGTGAAATCGCCGAACTGGCACGCGAATATGCCGAACTGAAACCCGTGGTGGCCGAAATCGAAGATTATCGCGCATTGCTGGACGCAGAATCCGAAGCCCGCGCCATGCTGGATGATCCGGAAATGCGCGAACTGGCCGAAGACGAGCTGAACCGCGTAAAAGACGCCATTCCCGAGCTGGAACAACGACTTCGGCTTGCACTGTTGCCCAAAGACGCCGCCGATGCGCGCCCGGCCATCATCGAAATCCGCCCCGGAACGGGGGGTGAAGAAGCCGCCTTATTCGCAGGCGATCTGCTGCGGATGTATCAGCGGTATTCGGAAACCAAGGGTTGGAAAGTGTCGGTCATCGACTTGGCGGAAACCGAATTGGGCGGCGTAAAAGAAGTGACGCTGAACGTTTCGGGCGAAGGTGTGTTTGCGCGTTTAAAATTCGAAAGCGGCGTGCACCGGGTCCAGCGGGTGCCCGAAACGGAATCGGGTGGGCGCGTGCATACCTCGGCGGCAACCGTTGCGGTCTTGCCCGAAGCCGAAGACGTCGACATTGAAATCCCGGCCACCGACATTCGCATCGACACGATGCGCGCCAGCGGGGCAGGCGGCCAGCACGTGAACACCACAGATTCGGCTGTGCGGATCACCCATTTGCCAACCGGTGTCATGGTGACATCCTCCGAAAAGTCCCAGCACCGGAACCGCGAAATCGCCATGACGCACCTGCGCGCAAGGCTTTATGATATGGAACGCCAGCGGGTGAACGACGAACGGTCTGCTGATCGCAAGTCGCAAGTGGGCTCGGGTGATCGCTCCGAACGCATTCGCACCTATAACTTCCCCCAGGGGCGCATGACGGACCACCGGATCGGTCTGACGCTTTACAAACTGGCCGAAGTCATTGGTGGCGATCTGGACGAGGTGATCGACGCGTTGATCGCCGCAGATCAGGCCGAAAAACTGGCCGAACACGGGCTATGACCTGGGAAGAGGCGATGGCCGAAGCCACCGAAAGGCTGGCCGCCGCGGGGATTGATGCACCACAGGACGAGGCGCAAAGGTTATGGCGCGCGGCTTTTCCAAGGCGCTATGTGGATCATTCAGAAACCCAGGACGGCACCACGGTCAAACGATTTTTGGACTACGTTGCCCGTCGTGAGAAACGCGAACCCTTGTCGCACATTTCCGGCGGTCGGTTTTTCTGGAACCACCGATTTCAAGTAACACCCGACGTGCTGGACCCGCGTCCCGACACCGAAACGCTGGTCGAACTGGCCTTATCCGAACCCTTTGAGCGGGTTTTGGACCTTGGCACAGGATCGGGTTGCATCGCGGTTTCTCTTTTGGCCGAACGGCGCAACGCCACGGGTGTTGGCACGGACATTTCTGACAAAGCCCTGAATATCGCGGCCCGAAATGCCACAAACGCCGAAGTCGACATGCAACTGACGTTCACGCAATCGGATTGGTTCGCCAATGTCACCGGCACCTTCGATCTGATTGTGTCGAATCCTCCCTACATCTCTGCCGCTGAAATGGCCGAACTACAGCCCGAAGTGCGCGGTTTTGAACCGCATCTGGCTTTGACAGACGAAAAGGACGGATTAACTGCATTTCGCATCATCGCCGAAGGTGCGCCGCGCGTTCTGACCCCCGGCGGGCGTCTTTTGGTCGAGATCGGAATGACCCAAGCCAAAGCTGTTACCCAGTTTTTTAAAGCCGCAGGGCTTGAAGACGTCACCACCCACCCCGATCTAAATGGCAAGGACAGAGTTGTCTCTGCCAGGGCAGTTCAGTGAAAAAAAGGGCATTTGCGCCAGTATTCGCCACTTTCCGCCGGAATATATGTAAAAATTACTTGGCAATGCTGTTTTCTCTGGATAAACAATTGCCTGCGGGCTGAAGGAACAACTGCTGGTTCCTTTGGATGAACTGCCAACTCCATGCACGGACGGACGCTCGAAGGACGGGCAACGATTTTAAGCTTCTGTGCATCACCAGACCAAAGGCTGGGTTAAGTAATCAGATGAGATCTTCAAAGTCACGATCGCGGTCGAAATCGAACCGCAACCGTTCCATGGGCAATGTTGTGAACCGTGTGTTCGACAGTTCTGGTCCCGAGGGTAAAGTGCGCGGTACGCCGCAACAGATTATCGAAAAGTACAGCCAGTTGGCGCGCGATGCGCAATTGTCCAATGATCGGGTTGCGACGGAAAACTTCCAACAGCACGCCGAGCATTACACACGGATGTTGGCAGAGGCTATGAAAGAACAGGCCGAACGGCAGGCCCAACAACAAAGTCAGCAAAACCAACAGCGCCCCAATAACAACCCCAACCACAATCATAATAACAATCAACCGAACAATGCGCCGCAAAATCAGAATCAAACCCGTGACGATCAGCCGTCTCAGGATGATCGCCGCACGCCGCCGCCTCCGATGGCAGAAGGCCAGCCGCAGCCTGTTCAGGTACAGCCCGACGTTCCAGCAGCTGTTCCAACACCCGATGTGATCGAAGTTGAAACCGGCGAAAGCGCTTTGGTGGAAACGCCGGAAAGCAAGGCGCCAGAAAACAAAGTGCCAAAACCGCGCCGCCGGAAACCCAAACCGGTACCCGCACCAGAAACGGCACCAGCGGAAGAGCAGCCGACACCACCCGCCGACGCCGCCGAATAAAGACGTCAGGTTTTGCGCAGAATTTCTGAAAGTGCGCAAAACCGTTCGATGTCGACGGTTTCCGCGCGGTCAGTGGGTGCAATTCCGGCAGCGATCAATCGATCTTCCATGTCGGGCGCAAGCCCCTTCAGGCTGGACCGCATCATTTTGCGCCGCTGATTGAAAGCCTTTGCCACCAGTTTGCTTAGCCCCTTTGCTTCGGCAGGAAAGCGCGGGCTTGCCAATGCATCGATGTGAACCACCGCAGACCGCACTTTCGGCGCGGGCGTAAAGGCCTGAGGCGGCAAATCCATGACAATGCGCGGTGTGCTGCGCCACCCGGCCAGAACCGACAACCGCCCATAGGCCTTGCTGCCGGGCGTCGCCACAATGCGTTCAGCGACTTCGCGTTGGAACATCAAGGTCATGCTTGACCAGAAGGGGGGCCATGTCGGCGGCTCGAGCCAGCGGGTCAAAAGCTCGGTTCCGACGTTGTAAGGCAGGTTGGCCGCGATCTTGATCGGGGCGCTCAGATGGCCAGATGGATCGAACTCCAACGCGTCGGCGTTGATCACCTCCAAGCGATCTGGATAGACCGACGCGATCTCTGCCAAAGCGGGCAAACACCTGATGTCTTTCTCAATGGCCAACACGCGGCGGGCGCCTTCTGCCAAAAGCCCACGGGTCAGCCCGCCGGGGCCGGGGCCTACTTCCAGCACATCAGCACCCGAAAGATCACCCGCCGCCCGCGCAATTTTGGCCGTCAGGTTCAAATCCAGAATGAAATTCTGCCCAAGCGATTTCCGCGCACTCAGCTCATGGGTCGCGATCACTTCGCGCAACGGCGGCAATGTGTCGATGGTGCTCAAAGCGACGCTGCATCCGGGCGTGCGCGCGACATCTCCCGTGCCTGCCTAAGGGCGGCAATCATTGACTTGGGGTTCGCGGTCCCGGTGCCTGCGATGTCAAAGGCGGTGCCGTGATCGGGTGACGTGCGCGGAAAAGGCAGGCCAAGCGTGATATTGACGCCTTCGTCGAAGGCCAGTGTTTTGATCGGGATCAACGCCTGATCGTGGTACATACAGATCGCAACATCGTAACGCGCACGCGCAGCAGCATGGAACATCGTATCCGCCGAATGCGGCCCCGTGATCGCCATGCCTTCGGCTTTCAACTTGGCGCAAACAGGCGCAATCAAGGCGTCGTCCTCGGACCCAAGCATGCCGCCTTCGCCTGCATGGGGGTTCAGCCCGGCCACTGCAATCCGGGGTGTCTTGATCCCAAATTCATGGCGCAAACTGGCTTCGGTCAATCGGATCGTCTGCATAAGACCTGCGGCGGTCAAAACATGCGGAACCTCGGCCAAGGGAATATGCACCGTGACGGGCACAACTTTTAAACCGGGTGCGGCCAGCATCATCACCGACATATCAGTGCCTGACAAATGGGCCAGAAACTCGGTATGGCCGGGAAACTCGAAACCAGCGTGGTTTTTCAGCTCTTTTTTGGCGATTGGTGCGGTGCAAAGCGCGGCCGCTTCACCTTTGCGCACCAGTTTGACGGCGCGTTCAATCACCTCAATCACACCAGCCGCATTGGCCGGGCTGGGGGTGCCGGGTGTTGCGGGTAGTTTGAAGGAATGCGGCAAGATCGGAATGCCGTCGGCCATCGCATGTATGGCGTGACCCGGTCGGCTGATCAGCGCAATTTGCGCGCCGTCTGGCACATGGCCCGGATCGCCAATTACAAAAAACGGAAGCTCGTCCTTAAGCGCTTCCCATGCGCTTGCGATGATTTCGGGGCCAATACCGGCAGGGTCGCCACAGGTGACGACAACGGGGGGCAATTCAGGTGTTTCCATGAGTTAATTCGTCAGATCAATCACAATTGTCGAAGCGCGAAGTTCGGTTAAAAAATGTTGTGCAGAGGTGCTAATACGTGTGTTCAAAAGTTGGGTCCCGACAATGTTGAGATCAACGGTGTTTTCTTGTCCGGGGCGTCGCTCGCACAGCATTAGAACGGTGGCATTTCCGCCCCGTGTCACGGCTGTTGAGGTTTCGTTTTCGTCCAGTTTGGCCAATTCAGTGCGCAGATCAGTGGGCAGTTCGTTTATTGGCATAGATTCGCGGATCAGACGGTTTTCAGGCAGCCCCACGGCCTGACCATAAAGATCATCGCAGACGTCAACCGAAGCCGCCACACGGGCCGCACTTGATCGGTCACCACCGACGGTGAAAAGCGCGTAATCAACAAAGATCGTCTCGCCTGATCCCGACTGCACCTGCTCGCGTTCCCGCAAAAGAAACACCGCAACCGCGTTTTCCAACTCAACAGGGCGCGATATTTCGCCGGGGTTCAAACCCGCGATAACCGACTGGACATTGGGCGGCAGACCATCAAGCGCAGTCCAGTTCAAAGCACCGCCCTGTGAAGACGAGGGCGACACCGAAAATCGTCGTGCTGCCGCTGCAAAGGCTTCCTCGCCACGCAGCGCTGAAATTTCGGCGGCACGTGCGCGCGACGCCAATGATGTTTCGGGTGTCGATGCGGGAAGCAAAATCTCTGACACCAAGACCCGTGTTCCGCCTTGGGTGCCGGTGCGCGCCAAAGTGCGGCTGCGCATTTCATCGGGAATGGACGCCCGCGACGGTTCCGAAAACCGCCCCTGAACAAGTTCGCGCCACGCCACACCGACCAGAATAAAATCACGGAAGGTTTCAACCTCGACGTCGGCACTGCCGAGGATTTCCAACACCTGTTCGACTTCCAGGTTACCGCGCTGCGCAAACTCGGCCATGCCCGCCTCAACCTGCTCGGGCGGAACTACCAGACCTGCGGCGTCGGTTGCATTTAGCTGAACGGCTTCGTTGGTGAGTTGTTCGCGAGCAAGTGTACGCACATCGCCCGGAGCGCCCAAAAGGGTCAAAAACCGCGTGCGCTGATCGATCTGATACCCTGTGATCACGCGATCACCGACCTGAATTTCAGGTGCAAATCTGGCTTGAGCCGGCGCGCTGTCAGGCATCGCAGTTGTCAGCAACCCACAGACAATCAATAAAAATCGAACCATCACCGTCTTATCCTCTACAGATGCGACTGGGCGCACCTTGTTTGCCGCGACCCCGGTTGCCAGAACCAATCAATGACACCTGGAATCCAATCTCATTTGTGGGGTCTACACTAGTCGAGGTTGCGAAACGACGCGAGAGCGAAAGTGTCACGTCGGCGCACTCCGTCCGGTATCCAAGCCCCAACCCTGCGCGTGCTGCTCGATCCGCGTTGAAATCATAGCGCCAGTCGGCACTTGCGGTCCAATTGTTGGTCAGATCAAGGTTCCCCTGAAAGGCCCATTCCGACAGGCTGAAATCCCGGTCTTCGGCGGGTTCGGCTTGGGCGAAAATATAAGTCGACGTCAAATCAAACCGGTCAGTTTGCCAGTCGACGCGTGTTTCCGACAAAGTCACGCCCAGATCACTTCCAAACAATGACCGCGAAAACAAGGCAAGGTTCTCACCAACCACAAGGCGCCCGGAAACAAGCCAATCAGACTGATCGCCATCAAGCCCGGAGCCTTCTGAGAACCCCAATTCATCCGTCAGGCTTGCAATACGACCCACGGCCAAATCCACATTCCAACCGTCCGGGTTATAGTGGCTCCACGACGCACCAACGGCCAAACGGGTGCCGTTTTCAATACCATCGACGCCGGAAAACCGGGTCGGCGCAAATAGATTGGCTTCGTCAAATTCAACGACCAAACTATCCTCCAACGGCACATCGTCGCCACCGGTTTCTGCAACATCGATGCGCATGACGGGCTCGAAGACTTCGCGCGCGCCGTTGGCTCGGGTGCGGCTAAGGGGATACCGGAATTCAAGCGCACCACGCGGAACGGCGCGGGTCAGCGACGAATTGAACGTGCTGTCCTGCCCGATAGAATAGGCATCAACGCGAAATCCAAGCTCGGCCTTTGACACAACGCCAATGTCCGAAACCCAACCTCGCGACCAGTCGATTGCGGCCCCCACGCGGTTCACATCGCGCCCCAATATGTCCAAAGACGACGGTCGGATCAGTGTGCCGGTCGACAAGCTGGCCACCGTGCGCCCGCCAAACGAAAGCGCCGGGATCTCGCGTTCGTAGTAAAGTTCCAAATATTGGTCGGGCAGCGTATCCCGGATCGGGATTTCGGTTTCGCGCAAAGTTCGGAATTCTGTGACTTCGGCCCGGAACAAATCCTTGTCGCGCACCCGTGACAGCGTGAGTTTGTTGGTCAAACGGTCCTGATCGGAAAAGTCATAAGTGAAAAGAAATCCGGGGTCAGACGCAAATTCGAGCTGGGCTTCAAACAGAAATCCACGCGGTAACCGCTGTTTGACATCCGCAAACAGATAGGCGCGCTGTCCGACAAGATCGTCTTGCGAAAATGCGCCTTCAGCCGTGATACGTCCGCCGCGAAGTTCCTGCCGGTATCGATATTCCAGCGTTGTCGTGACGCTCGACAGATAAGGCGTCAGCGTCAGATCAGCATGGTCTCCGAACGTCAGGAAATAGGGGGCCTTGAACCCGGTGCCAAGATCGGAGTTTCGCTGAAAATCCGGGATTAGAAATCCGTTAGCCCGCTCAAGTGTCGGGTCGGGCAACCTGAGACGTGGCAAATAAAGGACCGGAACCCCAATAATGCGCAATTGAGCATTGGTGAAATAAAGTTGGCGCTGTTCGGTGTCATGCACCACCCGGGCGGCGCGAATTTCCCAAAATGGAACAGGATTAGCGGCACAAACTTCACAGGATGACGCAACAACCCGGTCAAGTCGGGAATAACGCCCGTCAACGCGCGCGATTTCATTGGCGGCGATCTGAAGCTGTTGGTCCAGAACCAGACGTGCCGACGTCAACACGCCGTTTCGAAGATCGCGATCCAATTCGGCCTGATCGGCCAGAAAGATCGTGCCGCTTGCATCGGTCACGCGAATAGGCCCCGAGATGGTCAATGTGTCGCCATCACGCGTGTAACTCACACCTTCGGCGTTCAGCCGGGTGCCGCGGTAAAACACCTCAACGTTTCCGGTTGCCGTGACGCGCCCGGATGGATCAACGCTGATTGTGTCGGCGATAAGCGACGCCAGTTCCTGCGCCCGTACCGTTGGTGCGAACGCCAAAACAATCACCATCGTGATCAATGCAAGAGCCTGCCGCATCAGCCGTCTTCCAAATGAAGCAATAGCCCAAGCGGCAACAGCAATGCCGCGAGCGGTGGGAACCATGCGGCCATCAATATCGGGATCTGACCGTTTTCACCCAGGATGGCTGCGAAATTGCGAATGAAGTACAAGAAAAATCCCAATCCAAGGGCCGTCATCACCATCAGACCAGTGCGTCCTACGCGGGTGTGACGCATGGTAAAACCAGCGCCCACCAACACCATGGCCGCCAGCAACAAGGGTGTTGCCAATTCCATATGCAAAAACGTCCGGTGGCTGCGGGCCGAAAAACCCGCTGCTTCCAGGCCTTTGATAAAGCGCGGCAATTCCCAGATCGGAATGGCGCTGGGGGTGCCGAAACTATCCAGAATTTGGTTGCGCGTCAGGTTCGATGCCAAACTCATCTGAGCCGTCTCGAAACTGTCGACTTCGGGGATCAGGGCTTCGGTGTCAAAGCGCCATTCCTTGGCATTGGCGATCGACCACGCCCCAACCACCAGTCGCGCACTTTCAGCTTCAATGCGATAAGTCGGCAAGCCAGCGCTGTCATAGCCAAGAAACGTAACGCCAAACAATTCTGTGCCGTCCAGATTGGAACGCGCAGCCCGAATAACGGTTTGGCCGTTCGGAGTACCTTGTCGCAGCCAAAGACCTTCCGCGCTGACCGACAAGGTGGCCGAGGCCCCGGACAGGCGACCGGCCTGGTTCTCATATTGCTTTTGCGTGGCCGCCACGATGGGGTTCATCGCCGCCACCCCGATGATGCCGATGAAAACAGCCAGGATCACCGGCGCGATCAGACTTCTAAGTGCCGAACGGCCCGAAGCCCGCGTGACCACCAATTCCGAAGACCGCGCCAATCCCAAAAACAACGACAAGGTTGCAAGGATCATGATCAATGGCAAAATACGGTACAGATCTTCCGGCACGCTCAGGATCGCGAGCCCGACCAGCAAGGCGAAGCTCGCATCCTCATTGCCGCCAAATTTTCGGATTTGGTCGATTAAAGCCGTCAGGGCCAGAACCGCGAAGAACACGAACAGAACCGAAAAGAACGAACGCAGGAACTTGCGGCCAAAATACAGGTGCAACGTCATGGCACCACCTTCGGTCTGCGTCGAAACAAAGTCGGATGCGCCGAAATCGACAAAAGCCCAAGCCCGATCAACAACCCGAACACAGGCCCGCTATAGGACAAAGGCCAAAGGGCCGCGTCGTTGCGTACAGCACCTTGCCCGGCCTGCGTCACCATCTGCACGAGGATCAACGCGCCAATCGCACCAAGGATTTGTCGCCAGACCCCAAACCGCGAAAAGCCACCGACCAACAGGGCGGCAAACCCGATCAAGGGCGCGATCAACCCGTTCAAAGCATCGCTGAACCTCTCGTGGGCTTCGGCGATCAAAACAGCACGACTGGCCCCGGTCAAAGCCTGCGCCTCCGGGCCGGCTGCAAGCAAAACTGGCGTTGATAATTCACCGGGGCGGCGTATTCCGCGGCTGACATCATTGACCAAACCATTCAGATCAAACGCAAAATCCTGAAAGCGCGTGACCGAGAGACGGTTGCTGTTTTCGTCAAAGTTTTGCGCCATACCGTCGATCATAACCAGACTGGGGTTGTCAGCGCCACGCAGCAACAAGGCTTCGCGCGCGGTATAGGTGACGACCCGGCCTTCTTCACGGGCATCCGACAGAAATACGTTTTGCAAAGCCCCAAGGGGCGAAATCTCGCGGATGTAAAAGGTGACACCTTTCGCGGGATGCAGGAACCGACCATCGCTTAATAGGCGCGCGGTCATATTCTCGGCGATCTCGGCACTGCGATCCGCAAAGCGCGCCTGCGAGACCGGCACCAGAACATGCGCCAGAACGGACGACATCAGAAAAACGATCCCGCCGAACAACAATACGGGGCGCATCAGACGCCAAGGCGAAAACCCGGTCGATTGTACAACGACCAATTCGCTTTCCGACATCAGGCGGTTGGTCACATAAATCGTGCCTGCAAATGCGGCAACTGGCAAAACAATCCGGATCACGTTCGGCAGGGAAAGCGCTGTAAACTCAAGAAAAACTGCCGCCGATTGGCCGTTGGCGATCAGCTGATCAAACAGAACCACCGCCCGGTTCACCCAGTAAACCAACACCAGCACCAACGCGAAAAAGCCGAAAAGCGTCACGAGCTGCGCCAGGATGTATCTGTCGAATCGTCCGATCATTGTGTCCGTCTGCCGAGTTGCCTCAAACCCTAAACTATCGCTCGCCAAGGGAAAACCGGCATATGCGCTTGCCTTGGCAGAATGACGCCTGTGCGGATCGGTACTGGTCAGGCGCAATCGCGCTCGCTAGGAAGAAAGGGCACAAACGAAAGGCCCGCGCCCATGTCTGAACTGCCCAAGCTTGACTTCGTCGAGACCGATCTTGACCAGATTGCCGAATCCAAAGGGACTGTCGCCGTCTTCATGTCGGGCGAAGGTAAGATGGACCAGGCCGCGCGCCGGGTGAACCGGTTGACCAAGGGCGCGCTTCAACGTCTGGCCGAAAGCCCCCGCTTTCAAAAGATGAACGAAGGCGAGGCGGTCACATTGTCTTTCCCGGCTGGCATGGCCGCCGACACAGTGCTGGTGATCCGCCTGGAACGTCGCTCTCGCGGCGAAGCAGCGCGTGCCGCCGGCGCTAAAGTGGGCCAGGCCTTGGGCAAAGATGGGGCCTTGGTGCTCTGTGGTGCGTTCAAGGGCGCAAAGGATGTCGTGTTGGGCGCGCTGTTGAAATGTTACAGCTTTGAGCGCCACATGAGCAAAGACACCGAGGCGCTTGGCGCCATAACGATCATGGGGGCGGACGACGCCAAAGCCCAAGGCGACAGGTTGGAAGCCTTGGCGGAAGGCGTCTGGTTCACCCGCGATCTAGTCAATGAACCGGCCAACATCCTGACCACTGTCGAATTCGCCGACCGCTTGGTGGCGCTGAAAAGCCTTGGTTTAAAGATACAAGTGCTCGACGAAGCCGAACTTGAAACCCTTGGTATGCGCACGCTTTTGGCCGTTGGCGAAGGCAGTGAAACGCCGTCCAAAGTCGTCGTGATGGAATGGAACGGCGGCGCAGAGGGCGAAGCGCCCGTCGCGCTGGTTGGCAAAGGCGTGGTTTTTGACACCGGCGGTATATCCCTGAAACCCGCAGGCGGCATGGAAGACATGACCATGGATATGGGCGGTGCTGGCACCGTGGCCGGGGTTATGAAAGCCATCGCACTGCGTGGTGCCAAAGCCAATGTGGTGGGCCTCGTGGGCCTCGTCGAAAACATGCCCGATGGCCGTGCACAACGCCCCGGCGATGTGGTGACATCCATGAAGGGCGACACCGTCGAAGTCATCAACACCGATGCCGAAGGCCGTCTGGTGCTCTGTGATGTAATGTGGTACGCTCAGGAACGGTTCAAACCAACGGCCATGATCGATCTGGCCACCCTGACCGGTGCTGTGATCATTGCATTAGGCCATGAAAACACCGGCGTCTTTTCCAACAACGATGATCTGGCCAAAGCTTTCCTCAATGCTGCTGCCGCCGAAGGCGAAGGCGCATGGCGGCTGCCCTTGGGTGCTGGCTATGACAAACAGTTGAAAAGCCGCGTGGCCGACATGAAAAACATCGGTGGTCGTCCCGCCGGTTCGATCACGGCCGCTCAATTTCTGGCACGCTTCGTGAAAGACGAAACCCCTTGGATACATCTTGATATCGCGGGCACCGCCAGCCTGAAGAGCGCATCAACCCTTGGCCCGAAAGGCGCAACAGGTTGGGGTGTCCTGGCCTTGGATCGTTGGATCAGCGACGGCTACGAAGGCTATGAAAGCGACGAAGGCTAAGATGGGTGCCGCGTATTTCTATCACCTGACCGAACGGCCCTTGGAGGCAACCTTGCCGGTTCTGATCGGCAAGGCGCTGGAAGCCGGATGGCGCGTGACTGTCCGGGGCCGGGATGATGCGCTGTTAGAACGCCTCGACAAGCACCTCTGGCAAGGCGACGGTTTTCTACCCCATGGTCGTTCAGGCGGCCCGCATGACGCTGACCAACCCGTTTTGCTAACCACAGGCGACGCCGCCAACAACGCCACCTGTCTGATGAGCGTCGGGGGGGCCGACATCGCCGCTGCCGAAGTTCAATCCAGCGACCGCGCCTGCGTGTTGTTCGATGGCGCCGACGAAGCGGCGTTGGAACACGCCCGCAACCAATGGCGCAACCTCACCGAAGCGGGTGTCTCAGCACAATACTGGGCCGAAGAAGCTGGGCGCTGGACGAAGAAGGCCGAAAGCGGCGGCGGGTAGGCGATCTGTGTTCCCTTGCTGTTCTGGAAGCGTTAACGCTTAGGGCTTCAACGTTAGCACACCGTCGGAAATTCCGATGTCAAAGCGCGATAAAAAGCTCATGCCCAAAAGCGAGTCATTTAGATCCCCGCCGTTCACGGCAACCTGAACCCGATCATAGCGCACAGGACCAATCGACATGAACTCCACCGTGGTGAACGCTGTTTTTACTGGGCCATTTGCGGTTTGAGCGCTGCCTAGAAACGGCAGGTTATCTGGGTCCAAACCAATGGCTCGGGCATCTTCCAGCGACAAAACAACGTCTGTCGCACCCGTATCAACGATGAAATCCACCGGCGTTCCCTGGACGTTTATCGTCATATGATAATGCCCGCCACGCCCCCGAGGCACCTCGATCACAGACCCGTCTTGCAGCACGGTTTGACGCGGCGCGATGTCGTGACGTACGTCTTCCCAAAGCCCGTAACCCGCTATTAGTCCAAGGAAAATCAGCCCCCAAGCCATCAGCATCCGAAGGGATTTTCCCAAGGATTGCCGGGTTTCGGCAAAGACCCATCCGCCAACCGCGATCAGGAGAATGCCAAGGTAGATCAGTCGGGGGAGATCGTTGCTGTCCATTGTCGATAAATAGGTGTCAGACGCGCATTACGCCAGACCTTGCGACAACGCGCACCGGGACACGCTGTCGGGTGCGTCCGTGGGAGCATAGATCATTGTCATTTGTTTTTTGCGGCGTGCTCGGCTGATGATCGCGTGAATGACAACGGCTGAGACGGCGGGGACCAGAACACCCCATGGAGCTAAGAACTCGTACATTGTTGAAACCTTTACTAATATTACACACAAAACTGATACGAAAAAATTGTGGTTTGAATGTGGCAAGCCTCTGAAATTGTTCAGTATTTGTTAACCATCCCTGTCGATAAGCCCAAGGCCGCGAAGGTAAATTCCGATACCGGATTCCAGCAAATCTTCCGGCGAAAACGGGGACTTAGTGCCCGGTCCGCCGCGTGCGAACAATTCAACAACGCCGTGGCTCATCGCCCAGATGTGGGCCGAAAACATCTGTGGCGGCGGGCGTTTGTCGGGTGCGATGTGCTCCGACAGTTTGGCTGCGGCCTTTTCCAGAACGCTTGAAGCCCGGTTCGCCACTTGCGCCAATTCCGGGGTGCGGTTGATCGATATGCCGCTTTCGAACATCGCTACGTAGTGGCCGGGATACCTTCGGGCAAAGGCAAGATAGGCGCGGCCCGTTGCTTCAAACGACGCCAAGGACGATGGTTGGCCGGTTTCATAGGCATATTCCATCAGGTCGGCAAAGATTTCGTAACCTTGGCGCGCGGCTTCGGCGATCAGGTCTTCGCGGCCTTCAAAGTGTCGGTAAACGGCGGCAGGGGTAACTCCTGCTTGTTTGGCGGCTTCTGACAGGGTGAATCCAGTCGGGCCCTTGGTTTCGGTCAGCGTTAACGATGCGTCGACAAGGGCTTGGCGCAGGTTGCCGTGATGGTATCCGCGTTTAGGCATTCCAGATGTCCGGGCCGCCACAAAGCCTGTTGTCGGGGGCGTCGACTTTGCCTTTTCCGGCGTAATCCATGCTGTGCAGAACCGAGCGGATGGCGGCCAAACGGGCGCGCTTTTTGTCGTCGGTTTTGACGATTGTCCAGGGCGCATGATCGGTGTGGGTGCGGTCAAAATTCTCGCGGATTGCGTCGGAATAGGCATCCCATTTCTGTAAACCTTCAACGTCAATCCATGAGAGTTTCCATTGCTTTAGCGGGTCTTTCTCACGTCTCAGGAACCGGCGGAGTTGTTCGGCGCGGCCCACATTCAGCCAGAGCTTTTTCAGGACAATGCCATCACTGGTCAGCATGTCTTCGAATGCAGGAACCTGATTGAAAAAGTGCTGACGCTCCTCGGGTTTGCAGAACCCGAACACATGTTCGACAACGCCGCGATTGTACCAGGATCGATCGAACAAAACGATTTCGCCTGCGGTTGGCATCAGATTTACATAGCGTTGGAAATACCACTGGCCGATTTCGACGTCAGACGGTTTGGAGAGCGCCACAATCCGGGCAACGCGTGGATTAAGATTTTCGCGGAAGCGTTTGATAGTACCGCCTTTTCCAGCTGCATCCCGACCTTCAAAGACGATAACAACGCGCTTGCCGGTTTCTTTGACATCGTTTTGGAATTTGACCAGTTCCAGCTGCAATTCTGCGATTTCGGCTTCGTAATCGTCCTTGTCCATTTCTTTGGAGAAAGGGTAACTATCTGATAAGACGTCACGTTTTTTGGCTCCGGCGATGGCTTTTCGTAAGGCATCCGGGGCGTCTTCATCGTGAAAGCGCGAGATCGCACCGTCGAATGGGAGGGTCATGTTATAGGCCTTTACTTTTAACACTACTTAATGCGGCAGGCCCGATCAGACAATGAATGCCACGTCGGTATCACGTCGGTATTGCGTCGGTATCACATCGGTATTTTTGCCAAATTGGCGGAAAATCAGCCCGAAGGCAGTTCGCTCGAACGTTTGGCCGCGCGGTCGACGGCGGCGCTGATCTGTTCGGGGACGATGTGGTGCGGCATATGTCCGATGCCTTCAAGGGGGGTCAGGTGCGCGTTTTCCATCCGTTCGGACAGGGGGCCTGCGTGAACCGTCAGATAGACCGTTTTGTCAGCGGTGCCGTGAAGGAGTTCGATGGGCATTTGCAGCTCGTCATAGCGTTTGGACTGTTCGACGATTTCAGGTCGCAGGGATTTCACCATGCGATTGTTGGCTCGCAGAGTGGTGATACGGGTCGCCAAGGGAACGGCGGTTTGGGTGACATAATCGGGCGGTGCAGATTGGGGGCGGAATGCGCCGTTTGCAGCCCTAGCGACGTAAGCGTCCGGGATGTAGGCCGAGGCCAAGGGCGCGATCAGACCGCCACCGAGGGGGGAGCCGATCAAACGATAGGTGAAATCGATATCGCCGGGCCAGGGCAGGATCACGCCCGAAACGATCACAAGTGCCGAGGCCGGGTGATCAAGGCCCCAGGCCATTGCAACCGCACCACCATAGGAATGACCCAAAACGATTGGGTCTTTTGCGCCCAGTTTGGTGACGGCCTGCGACAATGCGGCGGCTTGTTCGGCAAGGCTTTCGGCGCGGGTGGTAAAGGGGCGCTCGTAAGACGCATTCAGGCGGTCAGACCAGCCGTGACCCGGGCGATCCACGAAAAAGACGCGGTAGCGGTCGGTCAGATGATCGCCCAGTGCCAATTCCATGTCGCGGATGTTGCCGGATGCCCCGTGGATCAGCACCAGATCGGGGCCAGTGCCTTTGACCGTCACGTGGATTTTCGCGCCCCCGACATCGACGAATTCACCCGATGGTGGAAACCGCGTTTCGGCGGCGGCTTCGCGCAGATCGGCACGCCGGTCGGTGAACATCGCAAACGCAATTGCGCCTGCCGTCAAAAAGAGAAACGCTGTCAGCACTTTTTTTCGCATCGTGAGGCCTCGTCACCCGTTGAAAAGGACATAGGCCAAAGAAGCAATGGGCCAAGCGGAGCGGCGGTCACAATCATATTACCCCCCACATTGTGCGATGCTACTTTCTAAGATCGGTTTGGTCAGAGCCGATCTTTTGCATGTCGAACGGCGTGGTCAGATAGATCTCGGAAATCCAGTTCGCGTAAAGCAAATGCGCGTGACTGCGCCAACGGTTCTGCGGATGGGCCGCCGGGTCGTCGCCGGGGTAGTAGTTCACTGGCACGTCGATGGGCGCGCCCTTGGCCGCGTCGCGGTCGTATTCTTCTTTTAGCGTGCCGCTATCATATTCGAAATGGTTGAAAATATAGAGCGCGCGGTGTGCCGCATCTTCAACCAGACAGGGCCCTGTGTCTTCGCTGCCCAGCAGTGTCGTCAACCCGGCGGCTCGGATTTCGTCTTCGCGCATTTCCGTCCAGCGGCTGACGGGAATATAACAATCGTCGGAAAATCCGCGCAGGTAAGGCGAGGCGGGGGCCATGTTCTTTTGGCGGAAACAGCCGAAAGACTTCGCATCAAGCATGTGTTTTGGCACGCCGTGGAAATGGTTGATCATCGCCATGCCACCCCAGCAGACGCCGAAGGTGGAATGCACGTGGGTCTGGGTCCAGTCCATGACCTCTTTCAGCTCGTCCCAATATAAGACGTCTTCGAAAGGCAGATGTTCGATCGGCGCGCCAGTGATGATCAGCCCGTCGAACTTGTCGTTCCGGACATCCTGAAACGGGCGATAGAATTCGGCCATATGCTCGGCGGCAGTGGTTTTGGTTTCGTGTTCCGACATGCGGATCAAATGAAGATCGATCTGCAAGGGCGTCGCGCCGATCAGACGGGCAAATTGGTTTTCCGTCTGGATTTTCTTCGGCATCAGATTGAGAAGGCCTATCTTCAAGGGACGGATATCTTGTTGCCCGGCCTGTTCTTCCGACATCACCATCACACCTTCGCGCGTCAGCACGTCAAAGGCAGGCAGGTTTGATGGCAGTTTGATCGGCATGGGTCTTGTCCTTGGTCTAGCCAGACAGAAGTAGCGAGTGACCATTGGTTTCACAAGACTGGCGCGACAATGTCGCAAAGACGTCAGGCTTAAGGGGGTGGGCGGGATGGTTGGTTTCTGGCTGGATGTCTGCTGTGCGGACAAAGCGACGACCTCTAGGCCTTTCCTTTTGGATACGAAGCCAATTCAGGTTCTATCACCGACCATTTGACTTTGGACTGACACCAACTCTCATGCGTGGGGTGAATAAGGGATTGATCGTCAATCACTCCAGCCTTCACATATACCGTTTTCGGATGCAGTTGGGATGTCCCGAATAATGGGGCACCGCATCCGAGACAGAAGTTACGGGTCAACTCGTTTCCATCGTCAGATGTCTTTGTAAAAGAACCAATTCTACCTGTTAGGACGTGGAAGCTGTCGGCCTCAAAGGGGATTGCTACACTAAACGCACCGCCTGTGGATTTTCGGCAATCCATACAATGGCAATAGCTTCCTGTTCCAAGTGGTCGACCACACTTCAGATGCGCTTCGCCACAAAGGCAGGTCGCAGTGATTTCATCAGCCATCTTGTGCCTCACATCGCTCTATCAAGCCAATATCGCACGTCCTGCTCACGGAGACTATGGGCTCTTTCGTTGAATCCGCTGCGCTATGCACGAAAGGCGGTTTTGCCAAAAAATAGCTTAAAGGGGGATTTAGCAACTAGCCGCATTCGACCCCTGTAGCGACACTCGCTAACGTCCCGAGTCTCCAAATCAAGAATGAACTTGATCATTTCGGCGGTTTGAACCGCCCCGTGTTTGCCGGAGGCTGATTGATCTTAGTTATGCGGCCATGTCTGATCTTTCCAGAGCCGCATAGAAGTTTGTCTCGGCTTCTGCTGGCGGGATGTTCCCGATGGGTCCCAGCAGGCGGCGGTTGTT
>CALKXV010000048.1 GCA_938005545.1 uncultured Paracoccaceae bacterium | reverse complement strand
GCGGTTTCCACATTGCCGACCCACACCCAGCCAACCCCATTATGAACCTCTGAGTTCGAAGAGAACAAAGGCAACCTCAGACATCAACAAACACGGATTTTGGAAAACAGGCGTTGACGAATTAGAGAACAACATCGGCTCAAACCGGACATCCAGCAGACTTCGCCCTTCACGTTGGCTAACCCTTATCGGCCCGCTAACACCTTGCCCCCTGCACTCCCGTATCATAGATATCCTCAACACCCCGCAAAGGAGCCAGACATGCGTCGTGTCGTCATCACCGGATTGGGCATCGTCTGCCCGATTGGCAACAATGTTACCGAAGTAGAAGCCAGCCTGCGGGCGGGTCGGTCTGGTATCACCTTCCAACAAGATTACGCCGACAAAGGCTTTCGCAGCCAAATCGCAGGTATTCCTGACATCGTTCTGGCCGACGTTATTGACAAACGGCAATTGCGGTTTATGGGGCCGACGGCGGCCTATGCCTATCTGTCGATGGAACAAGCCATTGCCGACAGCGGGTTGGAAGACAGCGACGTTTCGAACGAACGAACGGGGCTGGTCGCTGGCTCTGGTGGCCCTTCAACGTCAAACTTCTTTACGGCCCACAACGCGGTCATCGAAAAAGGTGCGCCCAAACGCATGGGCCCCTTTATGGTGACGCGCTGCATGTCCTCGACCGTTTCGGCGTGTCTGGCAACGCCTTTCAAGATCAAAGGCTTGAACTATTCTATCACCTCGGCCTGTTCGACAACACTCCATTGCATCGGCAACGGCATGGAGCAAATCCAAATGGGCAAACAAGACATCGTCTTCGCCGGCGGCGGCGAAGAGGTCGACTGGACCCTGTCCTGTTTGTTCGACGCCATGGGAGCCATGTCTTCGAAGTACAACGACGCGCCGGAAACCGCGGCGCGCGCTTTTGACGAGACCCGCGACGGCTTTGTGATCGGTGGCGGTGGCGGCATGGTTGTTTTGGAAGAGTTGGAACACGCCAAAGCGCGCGGTGCCAAAATCTATGCCGAACTTACTGGGTATGGCGCGACATCCGATGGCCACGACATGGTGGCACCCTCCGGTGAAGGCGGCGAACGTTCCATGCGGTTGGCAGCCTCCACTTTGGGCGACCGGAAAGTCGATTACATCAACGCCCATGGTACCTCAACGCCCGTTGGTGATGTGACCGAAGTCGAAGCCGTCCGCCGGGTGTTTGGCGACGACCACGCACCGATCTCATCCACCAAATCCATGACCGGTCATTCGCTTGGCGCGGCGGGCGTCCACGAAACGATCTATTCACTCTTGATGATGAAAGGCGGCTTTATGGCACCGTCCATCAACGTCAACGCGCTTGACCCCGCCCTGCGACCCGAAGAAATCGTGACAAAAACCACAGATGCCGCCTTAGACACCGTCATCTCAAACAGTTTCGGCTTCGGTGGTACCAACGCCACCATAGCGATTAGCAAGTATCACGGGTGACAAAAATGAACCGACCCATGGAAGGCAAACGCGGTCTGGTGATGGGGGTCGCGAACGACCATTCCATCGCCTGGGGAATTGCGAAAGCATTGTTCAACGCGGGTGCAGAGCTTGCATTCACCTATCAGGGCGATGCCTTCGGCAAACGGGTGAAACCTTTGGCCGAGCAGCTTGGTTCGGACATTGTTCTGGACGTCGATGTGACCGACACCGCTTCGGTCGAAGCCTGTTTTGAAACGCTGGGGCAGTGTTGGGGCCAGCTTGATTTTCTGATCCATGCCATCGCGTTTTCAGACCGCACCGAACTAGCAGGCCGGTTCGTGGACACAAGCCGGGATAACTTCTTGAATTCTCTTAATATCTCGTGCTTCTCGTTTGTCGAACTCGCCCGCTATGCGGAACCATTGATGACAGACGGCGGAAGCTTGTTGACGCTGACGTATATGGGATCGAACCGGGTTCAGCCAAATTACAACGTGATGGGCGTGGCAAAGGCGGCTTTGGAATCGGCGATGCGCTATATGGCCAACGATCTGGGCCCCAAAGGCATTCGCGTAAATGCGATCAGCCCGGGGCCAATGAAAACCCTTGCAGGTGCCGCCATTGGTGGTTCGCGAAAGACCTTCAAAACCACGGAACAGAACGCACCCTTGCGCAGCAATGCCAGTCTTGACGCAGTCGGCGGAACGGCCGTCTATCTTTGTTCGGATGCGGGCGCTTCCACTACGGGTGAAATCATCCGCGTCGACGGCGGCTACCATGTATTGGGCATGATGCAGAACGAAAACCTCTAGGCCGTCGGAGCGCGCTGGCGCGCGCGATACGTCTCGTCGGCTGCCTTCGGCATTCTCCTCGGGAATTGGGGCGTTGCCCCCTTGGCTCAAGAGCCAATTCCCCCAAAGTTTTCTGGACAGAAGAAGGTCCACCCCCGGTTCGGTGTCCACCAAGACCGGGGGCTTCTCCTGTCGCGGCCATCGGGCTTCCCCTGTTCCGCGCTGACTTTCTCAGACAATTTGATTAAAAAAGTCCTTCTTCTGTCTTTGTACTTTGGGGAGCGCGAGGGGCAAAGCCCCTCGCATGGGTCGACGACGAAGGCGGCGAAACAAGGGGTGACGGGCAAAGCAAGCTCAGGTAGGAACTGCGAAACCTAAAGGAATTCGCCAATGGCCCGCATCCTGATTACCAGCGCGATCCCCTATATCAATGGGATCAAACACCTCGGCAACCTGGTCGGCAGCCAATTGCCCGCCGATCTCTATGCCCGCTACTGCCGTGCCATGGGTGACGAAGTTTTGTTTCTTTGTGCAACGGACGAACATGGCACCCCTGCCGAACTTGCCGCCGCAAAAGCCGGTGAGGCCGTTGCCGATTACTGTGCGCGGATGTGGCAAGTTCAAAAGGATCTTGCTGATGGGTTCCGTCTTTCTTTTGATATGTACGGGCGGTCCTCCAGCCCCCAGAACCATGCTTTGACCCAGCACTTTGCGGGCCGCTTGGCCGAGGCCGGATTGATCGAGGAAGTCATTGAAAGTCAGGTCTATTCCAATGCCGATGGCCGTTTCCTGCCCGACCGTTATATCGAAGGTACGTGCCCCAATTGCGCCTATGACAAAGCGCGCGGTGACCAATGCGAAAACTGCACCAAACAGCTTGATCCGACCGATCTGATCGAGCCCCGCTCGGCGATCTCAGGCTCGACCGATCTTGAGGTGCGCGAAACCCGGCATCTGTACCTTAGACAGCGGTCCCTGCGGGACCAGCTTGCAGATTGGATCGAAAGCAAAAAAGACTGGCCCATCCTGACCACGTCGATCGCCAAGAAGTGGCTGAACGACGGCGATGGATTGCAGGATCGTGGCATCACCCGCGATCTGGACTGGGGCATTCCGGTTAAAAAAGGCCCAGAGGACTGGCCCGGCATGGAAGGCAAAGTCTTCTATGTCTGGTTCGACGCGCCGATTGAATACATCGCAAGCGCCAAGGAATGGTCCGATGCGCGCGGTGGTGATGATGCCGAATGGGAACGCTGGTGGCGCACCGACAAAGGTGCCGACGACGTGAAGTACGTTCAGTTCATGGGCAAGGACAATGTGCCCTTCCATACCTTGTCGTTCCCGGCCACGATCATCGGCTCGGGCGAGCCGTGGAAGCTGGTCGATTACATCAAATCCTTTAACTACCTGAATTACGATGGCGGGCAGTTTTCAACCAGTCAAGGGCGCGGCGTCTTTATGGATCAGGCGCTCGATATTCTGCCTGCCGATTACTGGCGGTGGTGGCTTTTGTCCCATGCCCCCGAAAATTCGGACAGCGAATTCACCTGGGATAATTTCCAGACAAGCGTGAACAAAGACCTTGCCGATGTCTTGGGGAATTTCGTGAGCCGCGTGACAAAATTCTGCCGGTCGAAGTTTGGAGAAGAGGTGCCCACCGGGGGTTCATGGGGCGCGGACGAAGACGCCTTGATTGCCAAATTGGACACCGGTTTAAAAGCCTATCAGCGCGATATGGAAGCCATCGAAATTCGAAAAGCGTCCAACGAATTGCGCGCACTTTGGGTTGCAGGAAACGAATACTTGCAAAACGCGGCCCCCTGGTCCGTCTTCAAAGAAGACCCTGAAAAAGCGGGCGCTCAAATCCGGCTCGCGCTGAACCTGATCCGGGTTTATGCGGTGATTTCGGCCCCCTTCATCCCGGACGCTGCCGCGAAAATGTTAAGTGCGATGAACACGCTCGACACCGAATGGCCGAACGACATGAAGGCAGCCTTGACCGCATTGCCTGACGCCCATGCATTTTCGGTACCCGATGTTTTGTTCGCAAAAATCAGCGACGAAGATCGCGAGACCTGGGAAACCAAGTTTTCCGGCACGCGGGATTGATCCTAAAGCGGCAGTTCGGTCGTGTCTTTCAGGCGTTCCATCACAAAGCTGGCCGAAATATCGGTGGCTTGGATCTTGTCGACCAGACGCTGGTAAAACCGGTCATAATCTTCGACGCCGCCGACTTCGACGCGCAAAAGATAATCAAGATCGCCGCTCATCCGAAAGGCGGCGACGATTTCCGGCAAGTCTGACACGGCACGTCGAAAACTTTCAAGCCAGTCCTTGGTGTGTTCGGTCGCACGCACCATAACGAACACCGACAGTCCGACACCAAGCGATTTGGCATCCAAAAGCGCGACACGGCCTCTGATCACGCCCGCCTCTTCCATCCGCTTGACCCGCCGCCAACACGCATTGCGTGACAAATGCACCGCTTCGGCCAATGCATCCACGGACCGGCTGGCATCTTTTTGCAGTATTCGCAAAATTCTGCGATCTATTTCATCTAATAATTCTCTCATACATGGGACGATATCCCATAATAAGCTTCAAAAGCAATGCTATTTGGGACGTATACGCCCCGATCATGTGCAATAGTTCTGAAAGAAAGGACTTCCCATGAAACATCTGACATCCCGGTTCACGATCCATCCCGCATCCGTTGGCGAAACCTATCTTCAGCACATGGTATTTGCGCTTGGTTTCAGTTTTCGACTGTTCGGGGCCGCTTTGGCCGCCTTGGTTCACGCCGTCTTGCCATTTGCCTTTGAAAAGACGGCAGGTAAGATGATCACGTCGATGCATCACAGGCTCATCAACCGCTAAATTCGGGCAAACTGCGGCATCGCGACGCAAGGACATTCCGCCGTCTGTTCGCTGGAAGGTGCCGTGCCTATCTTGCACCAATGACCGACCGAGACTTTGCAATTGACCAGTCCCCAAACGCGAAAAGTGATCAACCGACCGCGAGCGACGGACCTGAAGAACGTCCGCTTCGCCCCGCTTTTTTCCGCGGTTGGCGGCGACGTTGTCCAAATTGCGGCAAAGGGCCGATCCTGAAATCTTACCTCAAGGTGCGCGATAGCTGTCCGGTTTGCAGCGAAGAATTGCACCATCACAGGGCGGATGACGGGCCAGCCTATCTGACGATCCTCATTGTCGGTCATTTGATGGCACCGGCGCTGCATTGGGTCTTTACGACGTTTCGCCCCGAACCCATGGTTCTGGCGACCAGCTTCACCATCGGCTGTGTTGCCTTGTCGCTGTACTTGCTGCCGCGCGTGAAAGGGGCAATGATCGCCTATCAATGGGCCAAACGGATGAATGGTTTTGGCGATCCCTGAGACAGACGTTCCAATTCGAGATGCCGCGACCATCATCCTTGTTCGCGACGCCGAAACCACACCAAAAGTTTTGATGGGCCAGCGCGGCAAGACGGCCGCCTTTTTGCCAGACAAATACGTCTTTCCAGGCGGCGCGGTTGATGCGACGGATGCCGACATCACGGTTACAGGTCTTGCACCAACCTGCGATGCGCGCCTCAGAAACAATGCTGAAACTGACGATCCCAACCGGTTCGTGGTGGCCGCGATCCGCGAGCTTTGGGAAGAAACCGGCCAGGCATTGGGGCGACGCGCAACGTGGAATGCCCCTGAAAGCTGGCGCGAGTTCGCAAACCTTGGGTTTCAACCCGACGCGCAAGGCCTAAGCTTTTTCTTCCGTGCCCTCACGCCGCCCGGTCGTCCACGCCGGTTCGACGCGCGGTTCTTTTTGGCCGACGCCGCAGGTCTTCAAACGGATCCCGATGATTTTAACCGCGCCGAAGACGAGCTAAGCCACCTTCATTGGGTGGCCATGTCGGATGTGCGCAAACTGAACCTTCCATTTATCACACAGTTGGTTCTGGCCGAGCTGGAAAGCCACCTGCCCCGCACGGATGCACCGGATCGCGTGCCGTTTGTCAAAAACGATCGTATGGAAAGCAAAGTGATCTGGCTTTAACCCGCTAGCGCCCGACCAAAAACGCAACCGCCAGAATTGAGGTGGTCAAAACACCCATCCCCAGCAATTCACGCGGTTTCAGGCTTTCGCGAAACCACAAAGCCCCCATCAGCAGCGAAAAGATCAGCTCGATCTGGCCAACCGCAAAGACAAAAGCGGCGTTCATCAGGGAAAATGCCGCAAACCAGCTCCAACTGCCGATCAGGGAAAAGACGCTGACAATGGATGTCTGCCGCCACGCGCCAAGGGTCTCCATGATCTGCCCCGGCTCTTTCCACCACAACCAGATGCCAAGCGTCGCCGTCTGCCACAGGGCCACGACCGCCAGCGTCACGCCGCCCGTCAACACGGGATCGCCTGTGTTCAGAGCCAAGGTTGCACCGCGATAGGTGACAGCCGAAATCGCGAAGAGCACACCCGACAAGATGCCCAATCCGGCGGCACGGTTGAAAATGCTGCCCCCCTCGGGCGGATCTAACAGTAACAAAACGCCGATCAACCCAATTGCAATCGCGGTCATTCCCAAGCCCGAGACCACGTCACCCAACAGCAAATACCCCACGAGGGCCGTCAAAATCACTTCGGATTTTTTGAACGTAATGCCCACTGCAAAGGCCCGCATTGAGAACAACGTGACCGTGCAGATCGTGGCAAGGATCTGGAATGTGCCGCCCAAAAATCCATAGACGAAAAAGCCCAAGGTGAAGTCCGGCCAAACCGCACCGCTCACCGCCCCATAAGTAAAGGCCAGCACCGCCGCCAAAGGCCATGACCATAAAAACCGCGCCCATGTCGCTGCTGCGGGGCTAAGCCTGCCGCCCGCCAGCACCTTTTGCACCGCAAAACGCAATGTCTGCGCACCAGCCGCAAGGATCGAAAAGGCCACCCATAGTTCCATAGGCTCAGGCCTTGCCCGCCCCGCACAGCGAAGGCAAGGGTTTAGTCCTTGGGCCCCTGCCACAAAGGATGCGCGACGGGGTCTTTGCGTTTCAGCAGGTGGCGTCGAAACACGTCAAAATAAGATGTGTAATGATATCCATCATTCGCGCTCAGGAAACGGTCGCGATTGTCACGAAGAAGCTTCGGCAACCTGTACCAGGCAACGCTTGGGTACATGTGATGAACAGCGTGTAGATTGTTGTTCAGAAACAAAACCGCCAGTGGTCCTCGGTCTTCGACAATCACGCTGCGGGCCCGGTTCAGCGTATGGGCACGGTGTTCAAGGAAAGTGCGGATGCGCAGCAGCGACAGGGCAATATAGCATGCCACCAGATAGGCCCAAATCGGCATCGGCGACCAGAACACAAAAGCCAGCACGGCCAGAACTGCCGGGATATGCCACAGCCAACCCAACCGCACCTCGGGCAGACCGCGACTGCCCCAGTCGGACCGGAAAAAAGACGCTGTCCCAAGAATGGGGCCAATCAAAATGCGTCCCAAAAGCGTGTTGTTCACCAGACAGATAGCTTTGACAAAGGGCGATTTTTTCGCCCAAGCCTTTGGATCCAAGTAATTTGTTTCGGGATCATCGTAGGGATCGGTCAGATCGCAATCGCTGTGGTGCGCCAAATGGGTGTCACGGAACCTGAGGTATGGGACAAAAACCGTCAAAGGCGGCCAAACCAGCGCTGTGTTCAGCGCAGCATTCCGAAACGGGTGCCCGTGGATCACCTCGTGTTGCAAGGACGCGTGCAGAGTGATCGCCAAAGCAGCCACGACCACAGCCAAGCCGATTGAAATTGTAGCAAACCAAAGTGCTGCCGCCCAAACACAATACGCCAAGGCCAAAAATCCCAGGGTCGGCCATTCAATTCGCGTCATTCATATGTCCCTAAGCTCGTTCGCGAAAAACTATTCTGTCTTTGACATTCCTAGCCGTTTCAGAACATCTGGTATGTGCGCACCATTTTCACTACATATGTTAATATATTCATCAATCGGGATTATTATGGACAAACGAGATCGCGCGCTTCTCTTTCGCACCCGCCTGACCCAAGCAATGCAGATCGCGGGCGAAACACGGTCTGGATTGGCGCGTCGCGTTGGCGTGGATCGTTCGACGATTTCGCAGCTGTTGGCAGGTGACAATGCCCGTCTCCCCAATGCGCAAGTCGTTGCCGAATGCGCATCTACGTTAGGGGTCGCGGGGGATTGGTTGCTGGGCTTGTCGGATTTACCAGAGCGGACCTCGGATGTTCTGGCGAATTCCATGCAAGTGTCCAAGGCCGCGCGCACACCGTTTGATGCGCAAATCTTCGATTGGCACCGCGAGGCCGCAGGATACAAAATCCGCCATGTGCCCGCCACGGTGCCCGACATCCTGAAAACCGAAGACCTTCTTCGCTGGGAGTACTCGCCACACCGCGACCGCACCACAGATCAGGCTATTGGTGCATCAAACGACCAGTTGGATTGGACGCGTCAATCGCTCAGCGACTATGAAATCGCTATGCCGCTCTTCTCCATTGAATCGCTGGCCAGTTCGACGGGATATTATCGCGGTCTGCCAAAATCTATCCGCGACGAACAAGTGGATCATATGCTCGCACTTCATGATCAGCTTTATCCGTCGCTCCGTGTGTTTCTGTTCGATGCACGTCGCCTTTGGTCTTCGGCCCTGACAATCTTTGGTCCACTTGTGGGCGTGCTCTATCTGGGGCAGCAGTATTTTGCCTTTCGCGACCGTGAACGCGTGCGCAATCTGATCGAACATTTCGATGGATTGGTACGAGAAGCCAGCGTGTCAGCACGCAGCTGGCCAGACCATTTGAAAACAATCGCTGGCCCCACAGAAAACTGACCTACGCGTTGCGGCTTTTCGGCATCGCGCGGTCATCCGCATCCCGAACCGGCGCAACACTTTGGGCCGCACTCAAGATCGCCAAAGATTCCGTTGCCCGCTGACGCAACTCGGCGCTGTTACGGTTGCTGACATCAAGCGCCAAATCACCATCCGCGCCATCGCTAAGACGGAACACGTGGCTTGGACGGATGGAACACCCCTGCAAAGCTTCGATACCGTGTTCGTCACTGGCGACCGCAATAACTGCGTCCTTGGTTGCCGAAGCTTGCGCGCGTTGCACAACGGTGCGCATCAGCTCCAATCGCTCTGGTAAACAACAGATTACCCAGGTTGCGCCCTGAACAGCCCCGGTAATCGTCGTCTCCCGCCGCAAGGCCGCGCCACCGTTGACGACCAAACCGGCCCGGTCATCAGGGTCAAATCCAGACACATCCCACCCGGCAGCCAGACATGTTTCAGCCCAGCGCATGCCCCGTTCGCCAAGGCCAAGTATCGCCACCCGTTCGGTCATCTCGGCACCTGTGGTGTCAATTGCAAAGCGCTGAGATCATAGCCATTGAATTCTAGAACTGCGCGGGCTGCGGCCAATCGGTCGGCCGGAATGTCAGGCGTTCTGTTCAATATCCATCCCGCACGGCCCGATGGCACACCGACCACGGCCGTTCGATATCCTTCGTCGACCCACAATACCCAATAAGGTGCCGCCACAGGCACGCCATCTAACCGCACCGTCAAACGGCCGGGACCTGAGACCGTTGCGCTTCCGTCAATCACGGTTGCCTCGCCATCTTTCAAACAGCTGTTCCGGACAGACAAAGACCCGGTACCAGTCACCTGATATTCAGCCGTGGTATTGGTGCAGCCGGATTGGAAAAACGTTGGATAAGACGCGACTTCGTACCAAAGACCCGCATATTTCTGCGCATCAAAGACCGCGATCGACGATATTCCAACGCTGTCATCGCGAAATCCGCCGCCACACCCAGCTAACATCAACACAAAACTGATCGCCAGAACGCGCATCATTCGACACACACTGTTTGCGGCAATCCGCCTCGGGACAACACTTGGTGACACCCAAAGAAGGGTTTGACCGGCGAACAGGTCCGCGACCGGGCCAGACAAAAGCCCGCACAGTCGCTTTCGGCGCGACAGCTTTGGTTGGCATCGGGTTGGTTTTGATAACAGACGAATAGGTCTCGGTTGAGCGCAGTGCCCCACCTTCCGTCTTCGGCTTCACAGGCTTCGCGGGCTTGTTTCAGAACGTCTGGGAATATGCTTTCGGACACGGTCACATCCGTGCTGTCTTCTTCACAAGACACCAATACAATCACCATGAACGCAGCCGTAAGTATGCGACGTATCGCAAACATCCTGTCTCCCCGGTCTCCCCTTGGAACGAACTCTAGGTTGCGGCTTGCAGTGCGGCAAGCCTTGTGTCGCCCAAGACCGAGATTCTCGGTCAATATCCTGGGCGTTGTGACCCTATTCCGACAATCCAACACTTGAGAACATACAATGAACATTCTATAATCGCCCTTATGCCCAATGTCGCCCATTTGCTTGATCGGAAAAGCCATCGTCGTCGCGGGGGTGCGGGTGTGCGGTTTCTGGGCGATCTTGCTTTGGACAAGGGCCGCGTTCACGAAGCTTGCGGCACAGCGCGGCGACGGTTGGCCATGATGGTGGCTGGCGCACTCAAAGGCCCTGTGTTCTGGATAAACCCCGCCTGGGCGCCCGTGCGGCTGAACCCCGAAGGGATGCAGCGCATGGCCGACCCTGCCCGCTTTATCTTCGTTACCCCGAAACGGCCCGAAGATTTGCTTTGGACCATGGAAGAGGTGCTGCGCGCAGGCCTTGTGCCCCTTGTTGTCGCCGACCTGCCCGATCCACCGGGGCTAACGGCGGTGCGGCGGTTGCATCTGGCGGCGGAAACCGGCGGGACAGAAGGCAAATGCGTCCCCCTTGGCTTGCTTTTGACACCCGGAACAGGCGGTGCCCCCGGCGTGGAAACAAGGTGGAGCCTGAACCCCAGCCATCACACGGGCCGCGACGAAAGCTGGGCGTTGGCACGCCTTCGCGCCCGGATGCAGCCCGAAAAAACCTGGCGGCTGATCGGCGACAAGGCCGGACCCAAGATAGATCCGGCCCCGCCTAAATCAGCCCCAGAAACACTGTCAGATCACTGATCGCCGGCTTGCGCTTCGCTTAGTGCAACAATTGCATTCCATGCCGCCGTGAACCCCGAAAGCGATGCGCGAAGATCAACGGTTTGATCCGGCGCTGCTGCCGGGACGATGATCACATTCGCCACATTCCCGGCCCGAAAACCCGCAATATCTTCCGCAGTCAGACCCAGACGCGAAAAACACCCGATCTGACGGCAAAAGGCAAAGGGATAGACCCGAACCTCGCCCGCATCGACGGCCATCCGCAGATCAGCGGTCAAAAGCGTCTCAAGCGGTGTCACAATCGTTGCGCCCCCCACGATGTTCGGGTTGCCCGTGACCGTGAAAATGTTGATTTCGGCGACCGAAGTGTCGTTGCTGTCCAAAAGCAGCTGATAAAGCTGACAGGGATCGTTGCCATCTTCGGTTCGAATACAGCGCAGATCCCAATCACCAAACGTGTCTTTGGTATAGGTTCGCCCTATGCCATCGGGGTTCGCAGGCGCCCCAATGGCCAGATCGCCGCCCGGTACAGGGGCATCCGGCTCGGCTGGCGTTTGGGTAATGGTGTCAGATTCGGTCTCGGCGGTTTGCGCAACGGCAACAAACGGAAGTGCCACGATGGCAAGGACGCAACCGAAGGCTTTCACTGTTAAGTTCATCTCAACCTCAAAACTATTGATTTAAAAGGGCATCTAGCACGACTTGATGCGCTTGTCAGGCCTATGCCATCACAACAGCGACAGCCTGCTCACTGGCCTCATAAAAAAAGAGAAGAGCCAATTTAGCTCTCCTCTTCTTCACTCCCCATCGGACTGGCCGACTTATTTTGAAAGGAAGCTACGGCGTGAAGATTGATGCGTCAACAGTGTTTCGGTCAGAATCTGTCCGTAAACGTATTGTTCTTACCAGCGGCAAAGAAAAAATGCCGCGCCCAAAGGCGCGGCCAGTCAACAGGGAGGAAATGCCCAACGCACCAAAGACAAGATTCGTCGGACAACTTGAAGCTGGCACAGAATGGTTAACAAGGTATTCTACATTCTTAGAAGACGACACCTTGGGGGTTTAAACAGTGGCAGATACCATCTTTATCGGCGGTGGCGGGCCGGACTACGGCACCAAACAGGGGCTATTGCTGAAATATGCCAACCGGCACGGGTTGATCGCCGGGGCGACCGGCACCGGCAAAACCGTAACGCTCCAGATCCTCGCCGAGGGGTTTTCGGCAATCGGCGTTCCCGTGTTCATGGCCGACGTCAAAGGCGATTTGTCCGGGCTGGCCAAAGCCGGGCGCGAAGATTTCAAACTGCACGACGCCTTCACAAAGCGCGCAGGAACGATCGGGTTTGAGGATTACACCTACAACGCTTTCCCGGTCACCTTCTGGGATCTTTACGGCGAACAGGGCCACCCCATCAGAACAACCGTCTCGGAAATGGGGCCCCTTCTCTTGGCGCGTCTTCTTGAATTGAGCGAAGCACAGGAAGGCGTTTTGAACATAGCCTTTCGCGTCGCTGACGAAGAAGGCCTGCCACTGCTCGATCTGAAAGACCTGCAATCCATGCTGATCTGGGTCGGCGAAAACCGCGACACAATCTCATTGCGCTACGGCAATATTTCCACGGCCAGCGTCGGCGCCATTCAGCGCCAATTGCTGGTGCTGGAAAACCAAGGCGCAACGCAGTTCTTTGGCGAACCAGCGCTGGAATTGTCAGACATCATGCGCACGGATGCGGACGGTCGTGGTCGGATCAACATATTGGCCGCCGACAAACTGATGAACGCGCCAAGGCTTTATGCGACATCGCTGTTATGGCTTTTGTCAGAATTGTTCGAAGAATTGCCCGAAATCGGCGACCCGGACAAACCGCGGTTGGTGTTCTTCTTTGACGAAGCGCATCTGCTGTTCGAAGATGCCCCCAAGGCGCTGGTGCAAAAAGTCGAACAAGTCGCGCGCCTGATCCGCTCGAAAGGTGTTGGCGTCTACTTTGTTACTCAGAACCCAGCCGATGTCCCCGAAGACATCCTGGGCCAGTTGGGCAACCGGGTTCAGCACGCGCTTCGGGCCTTCACGCCAAAAGATCAAAAAGGGCTAAAGGCGGCGTCGGAAACCTATCGCTCCAACCCGCGTTTTTCGACCGAGGACGCAATTAAGGAAGTCGGCGTCGGCGAAGCGGTGACGTCGATGCTGGAAAGAAAAGGTGCACCCGGTGTTGTCGAACGTACATTGATCCGGCCCCCTTCATCACAACTTGGCCCGCTTGAAAAAGGCGAACGCAAAGACGTCATGAACGCCTCACCCATGGCCGGTAAATACGACGAGTTGAAAGACCGCCAAAGTGCGTATGAAATGCTCAGCGAACGCGCCGACAAAGCCGCGCGCGACGCCGAAGAAGCCGAACGGCAGGAAGAAGAGGCCGAAGAAGAAGAACGCGCGTATAAAAAGGCGCGGCGTTACGACGGCAAGCAAGTCGGACGCTCGACCTCGCGGCGATCTTCACGGTCGGCTGGTATGGGCGAAAAGTTCACCAAGATGGTTGTCAAAGAACTGACAGGTACAACCGGTCGTCGCCTTGTGCGCGGCATTTTGGGTGGGCTGTTCAAAGGTCGCTAAGGCGCGATACAGGCGTTTCTTCACAGCGGGGGCAAAGCCCTCTCGACGGCTGCGACCATGCATGGCATCACGGATCAAAGGCGACACTCGGGGGATTTGGATATGGCATTTGGTAAGGGGCATCACCTTAGCCTGATTGACGGCTCGGCCTTTATCTTTCGCGCCTATCACGCGTTGCCACCGCTGACCCGCAAATCTGACGGCGCCCCGGTTGGTGCCGTTTCCGGCTTTGTGAACATGCTTTGGAAAATGATCGAAGACAACAAAGGCTCGGATTCTCCGACCCATATTGCTGTGGTTTTCGACAAAGGCAGCCACACGTTCCGCAACGATCTTTACGATCAATACAAAGCCAACCGCGACGCGATGCCCGAAGATTTGCGCCCGCAAATGCCGCTGACCCGCGAGGCAACCCGTGCTTTCAACATTGCCTGCCTTGAAACCGAAGGGTTCGAGGCCGACGACATCATCGCCACACTTGCACGCCAAGCCCGCGAAGCCGGTGGCCGCGTCACAATTGTATCATCCGACAAGGATTTGATGCAGCTTGTTGGCGGTGGCGTCGAAATGTTCGACGCCATGAAAAACACCCGGATCGGCGTGGAAGGTGTCGAAGCAAAGTTCGGCGTGCCGCCCGAAAAGGTGATCGATGTTCAGGCCTTGGCAGGCGACAGCGTCGACAATATTCCGGGTGCACCCGGCATCGGCGTCAAGACCGCCGCACTTTTGATCAACGAATACGGCGACCTTGATACGCTTTTGGAACGTGCCGAAGAAATCAAACAGCCCAAACGCCGCCAGTCGCTGATCGACAACGCCGACCAGATCCGACTGTCCCGCCAATTGGTCACCTTGGATCAGGACATGGAGCTGCCCTATTCTCTGGACACGCTCGAAACGAAAGAACCCGTCGCGGATGATCTGCTCGCGTTCCTTGCCACTATGGAATTTCGCACCATCACCCGCCGCGTCGCCGACGCCCTTGGCGCAGAAGCACCGACAATCGAAGAAAAACCCGCGTCCGAGGACAACGCCCAACCCGAAACCCACGGCTTTGATCCCGATAGCTATACCAAAGTAAGCGATGCGGCCGAACTTGACCGCTGGATCGCCAAAGCCTTTGCGCTTGGGTATGTGGCCGTCGATACCGAAACCACCGGCCTTGACGAAATGGTTGCCGATCTTGTCGGGATTTCATTGTCCAGCGAAGCGGGCACCGCCGCCTATATCCCGCTGGCCCACAAAGCGGCCGCAACAGACGACCTGTTCGGCAGCGATGATCTGGCCCCCGACCAGATGCCGCTTGAGGCCGCGCTCGCCCAGCTTAAGCCGCTTTTGGAAGACCCAAGCGTTGTCAAAATCGGCCAGAACATGAAGTACGACGCGAAAATTTTCGCCCGTTACGGCGTGCAGATTGCGCCAATCGACGACACGCTTTTGATGTCCTATGCGATGAATGCCGGGCTTCACAATCACGGGATGGACCTTTTATCGGATCGTTATCTGGCGCATCAACCGATTGAAATTAAATCTCTTCTTGGAACGGGCAAAAGCCAAATCACCTTCGACAAAGTTCCCGTTGACGATGCCGTTAAATACGCCGCCGAAGATGCCGACATCACGCTGCGCCTGTGGCAAACCTTCAAGCCCAAACTTCACAAAGCGCGCGTCGCAACGGTTTATGAAACGTTGGAACGCCCGCTGATCCCGGTACTTGCCGACATGGAAATGGCCGGCATCAAAGTTGATCGCGACACGCTGGCGCGCATGTCCAACACGTTCGCGCAAAAGATGGCGCAGCTTGAAGACGAAATCCACGAACTCGCCGGAACCAAGTTCAACATCGGATCACCCAAACAATTGGGCGAGATCATGTTCGATCAAATGTCGCTGGCCTTGCCCGACGGGAAAGAACCGAAAAAGGGCAAGACTGGCGCCTATTCCACCGGCGCCGACATACTGGAAGACCTGGCGACGATCCACGACATGCCGCGCCGTGTTCTGGATTGGCGGCAATTGTCGAAACTGAAATCGACGTATACGGATTCGCTGCAAGACCACATCAATGCCGAAACCGGCCGCGTCCACACATCCTATTCCATCGCCGGTGCCAACACCGGTCGTCTCGCCTCAACCGATCCCAACCTGCAAAACATCCCCGTACGGTCCGAAGATGGCCGGCGAATTCGCGAGGCTTTTGTGGCAACCGATGGTCACGTGCTGGTCAGTCTGGACTATTCACAGATTGAGCTCAGAATCCTTGCCCACGTGGCTGGTATCGACGCCTTGAAAGACGCGTTCCGCGACGGTCAGGATATCCATGCAACAACGGCATCCGAAATGTTCGGCGTTCCGCTGGATGAAATGACACCCGATGTGCGCCGCCAAGCCAAGGCGATCAACTTCGGCGTCATCTATGGCATCAGCGGCTTCGGCCTTGCGCGAAACCTGCGCATTCCCCGGAAAGAGGCTCAGGGCTTTATCGACCGGTACTTCGAACGTTTCCCCGGCATCCGCACTTATATGGACGATACCGTTGCCTTCGCAAAAGAACACGGGCACGTCGAAACGTTGTTCGGACGCAAAATCAACACCCCCGAAATCAACAACCGTGGCCCCCATGCGGGGTTCGCAAAACGGGCCGCAATCAACGCGCCGATCCAAGGCAGCGCAGCGGATGTGATTCGCCGCGCGATGATCCGGATGCCCGCCGCAATCGCAGACATTCCGGCAACCATGCTGCTGCAAGTCCACGATGAACTGCTGTTCGAGGTCGAAAAAGACGCTGTCGACGATTTGATCACCGCCGCGCGCAATGTCATGGAAAATGCGGCGGCTCCGGCTGTTCGCATTGATGTGCCTTTGATTGTCGATGCAGGCCAAGGGAAGAACTGGGCTGAAGCACACTAGACCACGTCGCTTCATCCACCCCCGAATCCATCACCCTTTGCGCCATCAAATCTTGCAGAATCGATCTTTCTGCACCGCAGAATGTGCAGAATCTGCACCAGCGCGCCCGACCCTGCACAATCCGCACATCTTAATTTTCCCTTAAAATCAAAGCGTCGTGACAGAATCCCGCCACAATTTGGATACCTTCTTGACACTATCTGCACATTTAGTGCACAAAGAGGTCAATGACGAGTGAAGGGTGATTAACGAGTTGGTTGGTGGGTAAGTTACGAGTGAGTGACACATCATGTTTTGTATTTTAGTAGCGGCCTGCAAATTGCAGGCCGCTTTTTTCGTACCCTTTGAATCCTGTGCCCCTTGCCATTTGACCCCGAACATCGAAAAGATGTGCCTTCGACAACGCAAGGCTATACACGCATGAAAAGTGGGACCCGCCCGGTCAAGGGCACGCGAAAGATGATCGCCAATATGACACCGGTCCTGCAACCGGGCATCTTTGTGTTTTGCTCGGTCCTGCATAATGATGACGCCAACAAAGCCATGACAGTCGCACGGTGCAGCTTTGCGGAAGACGAAGGGATGTCACTGATCCTGCCGAAAGACGAAGCCGACAAATTGGGTCTTGGCTATGACAACGACATGAAGCAAATCACACTGATGGTCTTTTCGTCGATTTCCGGTGTTGGATTGACCGCTGCCGTGTCGACCGAACTGGCCAAACACAAGATCCCCGCAAACGTCGTTGCGGCCACCCAACATGACCACATCTTCGTTCCTGCCAAACATGCCAATACCGCCATGGACCTCTTGCGCAATCTGCAAACACGGGCGCAACGCGAAAGCGAATAATCCTGCGCGGTTTGCAATCGTGCAAAACCCCTTTCGCCTGCGCGTTTGCTCTTTTAAGACAACGCCAAAGTTGCAACGGGGAAAACATGGCCGATCCTGACATCACCAAGGACCAGATTGCGGCGCACGGCTTTACGCCGGACGAATATGCCGAAGTTCTGAACATTCTGGGCCGCACCCCCACCTTTACTGAATTCGGCATCTTCTCGGCGATGTGGAACGAACATTGTTCTTATAAGTCGTCCAAGAAATGGCTTCGCACCCTGCCGACCGAAGGGACTCAGGTCATCTGCGGGCCCGGCGAAAACGCGGGCATCGTCGACATCGGTGACGGCCAATGCGTCGTTTTCAAAATGGAAAGCCACAACCACCCGTCCTATATCGAACCCTACCAAGGGGCTGCGACGGGCGTCGGTGGAATTCTGCGCGACGTCTTCACCATGGGCGCACGTCCCATCGCGGCAATGAACGCCCTGTCGTTTGGTGAAACGGCCCACCCCAAGACCAAGCGCCTTGTGTCCGGCGTGGTCGAAGGCATCGGCGGCTATGGCAACGCCTTCGGGGTGCCCACTGTTGGCGGCGAAGTCAGATTTCATGCCGCTTACAACGGCAATTGCCTTGTGAACGCCTTTGCGGCAGGCCTCGCCGATGCTGACAAGATATTCTATTCGGCGGCGTCCGGCATCGGAATGCCAGTTGTTTATCTCGGTGCAAAAACCGGACGCGACGGCGTTGGTGGCGCGACGATGGCTTCGGCTGAATTTGATGACACCATCGAAGAAAAACGGCCCACGGTTCAGGTCGGCGACCCCTTCACTGAAAAGCGGCTGATGGAAGCCTGCCTTGAATTGATGAAAACCGGCGCCGTCATCTCGATCCAAGATATGGGGGCCGCGGGTCTCACCTGTTCGGCGGTTGAAATGGGTGACAAAGGCGGCTTGGGCGTCAAGCTGAACCTAGACGCCGTGCCCCAGCGCGAACCCAACATGACAGCCTATGAAATGATGCTGTCCGAAAGTCAGGAACGCATGTTGATGGTGCTGGACCCTTCGAAAGAAGCCGTCGCCAAGGCTGTTTTTGACAAATGGGATCTAGATTTTGCCATCGTCGGCGAAACTCTGGAAGACGACCGGTTCTTAGTGATGCATGGCGGCGATGTGATGGCCGATCTGCCCTTGTCCAAACTCTCGTCCACCGCGCCAGAATATGACCGACCATGGATCGAAACCCCAAAAGCGCCCGAATACCAGCACGAGGCGGATGTGATCGGGATCGACCCAATTGACGCCCTGAAAGCGCTGATCGGATCGCCCAACCACGCCCGCAAACACTGGGTTTGGGAACAATACGACGCTCAGGTTATGGCCGATACTGTCCAGGCTCCGGGTGCAGGCGCCGGGCTGGTGCGGGTTCACGGAACCCAAAAAACTTTGGCGTTCACCTCGGATGTCACACCACGATACGTTGCCGCGAACCCGTTCGAAGGCGGCAAACAAGCGGTTGCCGAAGCCTTTCGCAATCTTTCTGCATCCGGCGCGAAACCTTTGGCAACCACGGACAATATGAACTTCGGCAACCCCGAAAAACCCGAAATCATGGGCCAGTTCGTCGGCGCGATCAAAGGCATCGGGGCCGCCTGCATCGCGCTCGATATGCCCATCGTGTCGGGCAACGTGTCGCTTTACAACGAAACCGACGGCAGCGGCATTCTTCCCACGCCCACGATCGGCGCGGTCGGGTTGATCGAAAATCCCGACGACATGATCAAGGGCATAGCGCAGGAGGGCGATGTTGCGATCTTGATCGGCGAAACCCACGGCCACCTTGGCCAATCGGCGCTTCTGGCCGAGGCTTTTGGCCGCGAAACCGGCGATGCCCCAACCGTTGATCTTGCCGCAGAACGCCGGAACGGTGACTTTCTGCGCGCGAGCGCCCCCCTTATCAACGCCGCCACAGACCTCGCCGATGGCGGTCTTGCACTGGCCGCTTTCGAAATGGCCGAGGCCGCAGATATCGGAATAACGCTGGAACAATCCGACATCGCGCAGTTGTTCGCCGAAGACCAAGCGCGCTATCTGGTCGCCTGCACTACCGAACACGCCGAAAAGCTGACAGCCGCCGCGGTACAAGCCGATGTTCCCATTGCACACATCGGCCGCTTCGGGGGCGACACCATCACCTTTGGGGCCAGCAGTGCGGCAAAAACCGACCTGTCATCTCTGTTCCAAAACGCATTCGCAAAGGCTCTAACATGACCGGTAAAACCGTCGATCTCGCCACATGGACCCGTACGTCGCAATTCCAGTTCTTCCGCACGTTCGAACGCCCCCACTACGCCACCACAGTACGGCTCGACGTCAGTAAACTGATGCAGGCCCGCAAGGAACTTAGCCTCTCGCCCTTCCGCCACGCCATTTGGGCCATCGGCACTGGCCTTCACGCTGTGCCGGAACTTTGTATGCGTTTTCAAGGCGATACCGTTACCCAATACGACCGTGTGAAACTTTCTTCGACGATCCCGCTCGATAACGGCGATTTCCGCTACAGCTACTTCCCGTTTGACCCCGACCGCGCCGCTTTTGACGCGACATGCGCCAAGATCATTGCCGAAGTACGGGCGGGCGGCCCTTTAAATGCCAACGACGGCACGATGCAAGACGTTGCCTATCTGTCTTGTCTGCCATGGCTGGATTATACGTCTCTCGACAACGCATTTCCCAATGCCCAAGACTGTATCCCACGGATTTCATGGGGAAAAATAGTTCCCAAGGGCGATGGCCATGAAATGGCGATGACCTTGCAAATCCACCACGCGCTCGCCGATGGGCTTCAGGTTGCACATTTTTTCGAAGCAACCGAAGCCGCATTGGCCAGCATCGCTTGAAGACAGGGCCTTGGCAGCCTAGTTTCTAAGAAACGACGAAAGAGATCAGCAATGCCGATGCAGGCCCATGAAATAGAAGCACTTTTGCGCGAAACCTTTCCAGACGCCCAAATTCAGGTGGGCGGCGAAGACGGCGTGCATATGTCGGCCCTTGTCATCGACGAAAGCTTTCGCGGCCAAAATCGCGTGCAACAACAACGCGCGGTCTATGCAGCGCTCAAAGGCAAAATGGACGGAACCAGCGGCGAACTTCACGCCCTCGCACTCACCACACGTGCGCCGGATTAATAGTAAGGATCAGAACATGACCGCCGAAACACAAATCAAAGACACCGTCACCACAAACGATGTTGTGCTTTTCATGAAAGGCACCAAAGCGATGCCCCAATGTGGGTTTTCGTCTCGCGTTGCCGGGGTTCTGAATTTCATGAATGTCGACTACCAGGACGTGAACGTGCTTTCCGACGAAGAAATCCGTCAAGGCATCAAAGACTACTCAGATTGGCCGACAGTGCCGCAGCTTTACGTCAAAGGCGAATTTGTCGGCGGATGCGACATCATCACCGAAATGACGCTCTCGGGCGAGCTTGATCAATTGTTCGAAGACAATGGCGTGGTCTATGACAAAGATGCCGCGAACAAAATCCGCGAACACAACGGCTAGTCAAAACTCACCCGACTGCGCGAAGCTTTTCCTCGGCCGCTTCGGCAAGCGCTTCGGCGCGTGCGGCCAGTTCGGCAAGGGTTTCGGTCACCTGATCCGGGATCACCGCGACTTCGCGGCGTTCGGGTTCGGGCGCCGGGCGCGATTGTAGCTCTTCGATCCAAGCCTCTTGCTGGGCAACCTTGTCTTCCATTTGCTTCATCTGATCTTCAGCGCCAGCATGTTTGTCCGACAGCATCAGACCTGCCATCAAAAGCATCCGCGATTCCGGCAGACGTCCGATCTGATCCATCAGGGCCTTGGCTTCGTTGTCCAACAAGCTGGCCGCCGAGTGCAGAAAGTGTTCTTCGCCTTCCTGGCAAGCCACGTTGAACGTCCGTCCGCCGATTTGAATAGGAACTTCGGGCATGTCTCAGGCCTCCTTCAAAGCGGGGGTTAGGGTTGCAAGAATTTCTTCGATTTCGGCACGGTCGGCTTGGCGAGCGGCGCGCAGGCTGTCCAGCTCGGTCACCATTGACGCATTGACCAAGCCAGGTTCCGCCAACCCTTGGGCGTTCGCATCGCGCAACGCTGTGTTCGACGCGCGCAGATTTTCGTTCACGCCTCGCATGGCCTGAACTTCGGCATCGCGGGATTTCAGTGCATCTTTCAGGCGCGATACTTCGTCTTCCAGCTGGGCGACCATGGTCTCCTGCTTTTCCTTGATTGCACGAACACGTTCTTCCAATTGTTGGTTGGCAACCCGTTCGGCCTCCAGTTCAGCCGTCAGGCCAGACGTATCAACGCCATCGCCCGTATCGGTATTCAGTTGCTCTAACGCCTGCTGGGCCCGATCCAGCGCCGCGGTAATGCGGCGTTCGAATTCCGAAATGTCAGTCATGTTTTGCCCCGTTGTGCCCTTTAGTGGCGAATCGCCACTCAGCCCCCTGATTTGGCTCAATCATACCGGATGCGTGGCCCGTTTCACCCCCTTTCGGCATGGTTCGGCGTCTGTCTGCCTTGCACTCGGGCCTCTGGGTGCTAAGAGACGCCAAAGACTTCGCCAGCCAGGCAAGGGAGACGAACTTTGGACATCGCCACGCTGAAAGAATTTCATTCGGGCCATTTCAACCGTGCAAATGCTATTCGCACACTTGCGATGGACGCGGTTCAGGCCGCCAATTCCGGACATCCCGGCATGCCAATGGGCATGGCCGACGTTGCAACGGTGCTTTTTGAAAAACACCTGAAGTTCGACGCGAGCGACCCGAACTGGGCGGACCGCGATCGCTTTATCCTATCGGCAGGTCACGGTTCGATGCTGCTTTATGCGCTTTTGCATCTGACGGGCTATGAAGACATGACCCTTGAGCAAATCAAGAACTTCCGGCAGATGGGCTCGATCACCGCAGGCCACCCCGAATACGGACACGCAGGCGGTATTGAAACCACAACCGGCCCACTGGGTCAGGGCCTTGGAAATGCCGTCGGTTTCGCCATGGCCGAAGAATCCCTTCGTGCGCGCTTTGGCAAAAAGATTGTCGACCACTTCACCTATGTGATCGCGGGCGACGGTTGTTTGATGGAAGGCATCAGCCAAGAAGCCATCGGCCTTGCGGGCATGCAAAAACTCTCGCGGCTGATCGTCCTTTGGGATGACAACAATATCTCGATCGACGGTGAGATTTCGTTGTCCGACATCACCGATCAGAAGAAACGTTTCCAGGCATCGGGTTGGAAAGTGCTGGAATGTGACGGCCATGACCCCGAAGACATCGACCGCGCCTTGATCCAGGCCCGCGTTGCCAAGAAGCCAACAATGATCGCCTGTAAAACTCACATCGGGTTCGGCTCGGGCAAACAGGACACCGCGAAAGCCCACGGCTCGCCACTTGGGCCCGAGGAGATCGAAAAAACCCGCGCGGCCTACGGCTGGACCCATGGGGCCTTCGACATTCCCGCAGACATTCAAGCCGAATGGCGCGCTATCGGAAGCCGCGGCCAAGCCGAACGCGCCGAATGGACCGCGCGCTTCGAAAACCTGTCCGCATCGCGTCAGGGCGAATTCACCCGCGTCATGTCCGGCGAAGCCCATAAAAAGCTCTCCGGAACGATCCGTGCGCTCAAGAAATCCCTGTCCGAAGATCAGCCCAAAGTCGCCACGCGAAAAGCGTCGGAAATGGCGCTGACCGCGATCAACCCTGTGATGCCAGAAACCCTTGGCGGGTCCGCAGATTTGACCGGCTCGAACAATACGGTGACGCCGGATCTCGGCATCTTCGACTACGACAACCGCAAGGGCCGCTATGTCCACTATGGCATCCGCGAACACGGTATGGCGGCAGCTATGAACGGTATGGCCCTGCACGGCGGCGTAAAACCCTATGGCGGTACATTCATGTGCTTCACCGACTATGCACGGGGGGCCATGCGCCTGTCCGCGCTGATGGGCGTGCCTGCCACGTATGTCATGACCCATGATTCCATCGGTCTTGGCGAAGACGGGCCAACGCACCAACCTGTGGAACATCTTGCCATGCTGCGGGCCACGCCGAACATCAACGTGTTCCGGCCTGCCGACGCCGTAGAAACTGCTGAAGTCTGGGAACTGGCGTTATCGTCGGAAGAAACGCCGTCGGTGCTGGCCCTGTCCCGCCAAGGCCTGCCAACGGTACGAACCGAGCACAAAACCAAGAACCTTTCGGCCTTTGGTGCCTATGTTCTGGCCGATGCCGAAGTGGGTCGTCGTCAGGTGATCCTGATGTCCACAGGCTCCGAAATCGCCATCGCCATGGAGGCCCGCGCACAACTTGAGGCCGAAGGCATCGGCACCCGCGTGGTGTCCATGCCCTGCGCCGAGCTTTTCGCCCAACAAGACGAAAAATACCGCCGCAAAATCCTGCCCGCAGGGGCCGTTCGCGTGGCCATCGAAGCAGGCGTGCGCCAAGGCTGGGATCGCTGGCTCTTGGACGAACGCGGCAAATCCGGCAAAGCAGCCTTCGTCGGCATGAACAGCTTCGGCGCCTCAGCGCCCGCCCCCGAACTCTATGCCCACTTCGGCATCACGGCTGAAAACATCGCCGAAACCGCGAAAGGCTTGCTGTAAACAACGCAAGCCCAAAGCCAAAGATCAAAAACGCCAATGCGCACCTCGCGTTGGCGTTTTCTTTGCGCGATTAAATGGACGGGTTGAGCCGGTAACAAACGTAACTGCGATTGCAACGGGCTGGCTGGAATGTGCCAAAATCCATCACGCCAATCGACCGGCTTAGCAATTCCCTTACCCCTAAAGAGCCTCTTCAGCGTAATTTTCCACAGTTTCGCTGTACAACCGCAGCCAAGATTGCTACTCGGCCAAATCCCCAAAGCCAGTCCGGCTTCAAGTCAAATAGACGGTGTCAACCAAATGCAAGTTAGTGTTCGCGATAACAATGTCGATCAAGCCCTCCGGGTTCTGAAGAAGAAACTCCAGAAGGAAGGCGTTTTTCGTGAAATGAAGCTAAAGCAACATTTCGAGAAGCCATCTGAGAAAAAAGCACGCCAGAAAGCTGAAGCTATCCGCCGAGCCCGTAAACTTGCGCGCAAGAAGGCGGAACGCGAGGGATAACGAACTTCAGCGGGCTCATAGATCAACCGGTTTCTTCAAGCTCGGTTCCCGAACCGTCCTTCGGCGTTTCTAGCACGAATCCAACGAGTCCGCCCGAAGTACCACACCCGCCGGATTGCCGCTTCGAGCCTTTGTTGAAGCTTAATTTGGGAGCAAGCCTGTCAATGGCCGATCCCATTTCCAAGGTGGAGCGTAGCCTTCTGTTGCGTACAGATATACTGACGACCATCGCTTTTTCTCGGTGAGAATTTTCCATTTTTGATTTTCCAAGCCCAGCAGTACCCTATATGAAATATTGCCGTCTTCGCGCCCTTGAAAGGTTACCTCCATTGGCATCAACCCGTAGGGGTCAAGAAAGTAAGTCCTTCCCACGAAACAGATCTCTTGTTCAGTCTCGTGCAAAACGTAGAAGTCGGCAAATCCATCTATAGACGAGAAGTCGGACAGGCTGCGGAAATGTGATTCAACTGCGTCCATAAGAACAACGTCATCTGCCGTTGAACCCTCGCGATGCCTCAGGGAGCCAGCGCGCGCTATGATATCTTGCCTGATAGACATCCGAACCTGCCAATTGCGCCCAGCGAAAAAAGCCATACCATTGAACGGCATTAGAGTCCGCGCAGCCGACCTACGCGCCATTCTCGGGGCGAATTTGTCCGACTTAAACCGTCAGATGACCGGTCTGAGCCCTTTGTGGTTGTTATGATTGACAATCTCTTCCGAGATATCGAAGTAAGCTGTGTTAGATTTATTGGGGCCGGAATGATGTCGCTGACGCTACAAGCAGTAAAATATATGATGTGGCTTCAGCTTCTGGCAATCGGGCTAGGCATTTTCCTATATTTTGCCGAACGGAATCCAGATGACCTGTTCTCGATTGCCTCAATTTTGTTAGTGCTAGGAGCGTTATACCTATTTCTCAGGGGCTTGCGGCAAGGATATGTATGGGTAGCTATCCTGTTCGCCATTCTATGCGTCTTCAATATTCTGCTCAGCGTGACGGGTGGATTGAGCATTTCTGGCATTCTCAACTTTGTTGATGCTGTGCTTTCATTCGTTGCAATATGCGGGATCGTGATTTGGTTTCGTGAACGACGAGAATTCTCAAAAAACGGCGAAGGTGTGGAATAATTTTCCATACAAAAAATGTAGCTTTGTCCCGCAAAGCGGACTCATGTGATCGGCACACGCTGGTTTGGTGACGACTGTCCCAAACCCGACGACAGCCCGGATCACTTTATTTTCAAACACGCGACCAGAATATCCTTGGCAGCTTTCAGATCAGATTTTTCGATCATTTCGGTCACCGTGTGGATATACTGCGAACCCACCACGATACCGACGGCACGGGCACCGGCGGCGGCTTGTCGGGCTGCTGCGCCGTCTTGACTGTCTGGGCGAAAATTGATGCGCTGAAGTCGACACCAGTTCCAGTCGGCAGCAACCCACGCGAAAAGCCGCAATGCAGCCTGCAAAAAAACCGACGTTTCGCACCGACGCAATACCGACGTGATACCGACGCAATACCGATATTGATTTTTCCGCTCTTTCAGGACCTTAGGATGACTTTTACTGTAATCACCCCAGACTGGCGTGCGCTGCGTTAACACAATGGGCCCGGACGTTTCGCAAATTCTTTTCTCGCCCCTTGTCGAAATCCGGCAAAGTCGCGCGTCCTAGGATCATACAAAAACCAACAGTCTTGCCTGAGCCGGTCTCAGGCGCGACACTTCGAGTTCAGGAAAGGAAAGACAATGCAGTATCTTGCTCTCATCTATTCGGAAGACGGCGTAGGACCACAGCCAGAAGACCCCGAGTTCGCCGATTACATGGCCGGGTATTTCAAGGCCAGTAAGACATACGAAGAAGCAGGCATCATGCGCGGCGGCAACGCTTTGCAAGACACCTCAACGGCCACATGCGTGCGCATCCGTGGTGGCAAAACCGAAACCATGGATGGCCCATTTGCCGAAACAAAAGAACGGCTTGGCGGGTACTACGTGCTGGATTGCACGGATCTTGATCAGGCCATCAAAATGGCCGAACTGATCCCAACCGCCCAACACGGTACGATTGAGCTTCGCCCTGTTATGATCATCCCCGGCGACACATGACAGGCACCGCCCCGGGTCTTCGCCAACGCATCACGCAAATCATGCGAGACGACCAGGGGCGGTTGCTATCCGCCTTGATCCGCACCCTTGGCAGTTTCGATCTGGCCGAAGACGCGCTTCAGGACGCCATGGAACGTGCCTTGGTCCACTGGGCACGCTCGGGCCTTCCAGACCAACCCGATGCGTGGTTGCTGCAGGTCGCGCGGCGCTCGGCCATCGACAAAATACGCCGAAAAAAACGGTTCAGGGACAAGACGGGTGACATCATCCGCCTGATCGAAGAAGATCAGGAAGACCGCAGTGCCGATCCCCCCGAAATTCCAGATGAACGCTTGCGCCTTATCTTCACATGCTGCCACCCGGCCTTGGACGAAAAATCACGTGTGGCGTTGACGTTGCGCGTTATCGGCGGGCTGACGACACAGGAAATCGCGCGTGCCTTTCTGGACGCCGACACCACGATGGGCCAACGGCTAAGCCGTGCCAAATCTAAAATCCAAGCCGCAGCCATCCCGTTCAAAATCCCCGAACGGGCCGATTGGGATGAACGATTGAACTCGGTTCTGAGCGTGATTTACCTAATTTTCAACGAAGGCTGGACGGCCGGCCCCGGCGATGCCCCAATCCGTACCGGGTTGTGCGTCGAAGCTCTTTGGCTTGCCCGGCTCTTGACAAAACTCGCACCAGACGATCCCGAAATCGAAGGCCTTTTGGCTATGATGTTACTGGCCCACGCCCGCCACAAAGCGCGCTTCGACCCGAGCGGAGCCTTTGTACCGTTGGACAAACAAGACCGCACAACATGGGATCAAGGCATGATTATCGAAGGCCTGTCCATACTTGACCGTGCCGTCGCAAGGAGGCTTCCGGGCCCGTTTCAGATCCAAGCTGCGATCGGTGCGCTTCACACTCAGGCCGAAACACCCGAACACACCGACTGGCCGCAAATCCTTTTGTTATACAACCGCTTGGCGGCGCTGATGCCGTCCCCGGTGGTGTATTTGAACCGCGCCGTCGCGCTTGCAGAAACTGGTAACCTGTCCCAAGCCAGACGCGCTTTGGGTGATCTGGCCGGTCCGCTCGCCGCGTATCAACCTTATCACGCTGCTGTGGCGGAGCTGGCACGACGAGACAATGATCTGACGACAGCGCGAACCGCCTATGACAAAGCCATTTCCCAAAGCAAAAGTGACAGCGAAAAGCGCTGGTTGTCTGACATGCGCGCCAAGATCTGATGGCTAGAGTGTGCGACGCATCAAAACGGCCGGAAAATCGATCCCGGGCCGCAGATTGATGGTGGTCGCACCGATCTCTTTGAACCCGCAGGATACATAAAACGGAACCGCCATCAGAGTCGAAAAACAGTTCAACCGGCGCATCCCCGCAGCGCTTGCGTCATCAATCACCCGGTCCATCAAAGCGCGCCCGATGCCCTGTCGAACGACGGTTGGATCTGTAACCACATGACGGATGTGCCCCGTTGCGCGCGCGCTCCGAGCCCCGATGCCTGGTTGCGTGGCTGTCCAGCCCCCCGCTCCAACAATCCGGTCGGTGACGTCCAGAACCGCGAAATATGTGCCCGAAGCCAATAGTTTGGGCTGTGCCTTCGAAATGTGCGGTATCGCCGTCACAAGCACCGAGGGTGGATAATGCGGTTTCAAAAGCACCGGATAGGCGCGGCTCAGCAATGCGTCGATCTCAGCCAGATCAGATGGGCGCGCCACGCGAACTGTCAGTGCTTTCCCCATTGCGACCCCTCAATTCAATGCAGAAACTCGCCCGAACCGATCTGTAAAACGAAAAAAGCCGCGTTCGAAAACGCGGCCCTTCGATACGGTAGAATGCAAAATCTTACTTGATTTTGCCTTCCTTGTACTCGACGTGCTTGCGCGCAACCGGGTCGTATTTGTTCACAACCATCTTTTCGGTCATTGTGCGGGCATTCTTCTTGGTCACATAAAAATGGCCCGTGTCCGCTGTCGAATTCAGACGAATTTTGATCGTCGTTGGTTTCGCCATGGGTCGTCTCCTACTTGGTCGCGATACGTGGCCACGACCCAAAAATCCTGAAGACCGGTTTCTAAACGCTGCACCCTGCCTGTCAAGGGTTAACTCACGCCCATTGCAGTGTGAACCCGGTCGCGCGCCTCCTGGCTAAGCCCCAAAGCTTCGGCGAGCGTGTTCAAATAACTGGCCTCGGACAGGGTATCGACCCGAACCGTCATGACTGCTGACGCATAGACCTGAGCCGCCATCTGTTCGGAGGTGTCAATCGCCAAGGATGTGGGGTTCACAGGCGCGTCCATTTCCGCTTCGATAAACGCGCGCTCGTCCGCACCGATGTCGCCCAGATGATCAAAGATTTTCGCGCGTTCTTCCGCATCGATCTCACCGTCTGAACGTGCGGCCTGGATCATGGCGCGGATCATCAACTTGGCATTGGCTTCCATAGCATCCGTGGCAACCGAATTGCCCGCCATGGCGTCGATCATGCCGCTGGTTTGTTCTGCGCCACCGGCTAAGCCGCCGCCCAAAGCAGCCATCAAACCTCCAACGCCTGCGGTCGCCTCGGCCCCGGAAGCACCACCCAGAAACTGATCCCGCATGGATTTCAGCTGATCCGTCGGCAGGCCCATTTTCGCCATCATATCAAACGCCTGATCGCTTACCTGAGCAACCTGAGGGTTGCTGCGCATGGCGTCTTTCACACCGTCCATGCCACCCATTTCCTGGTATTTCGAATGCCCCTTAGCGGCCGCAAATCCAGTCGCCAGTGTGGCCAGTGTCTTGATGAAACTCATGTTCATATTCCTTTGCGCAAAATGGACGGGCATCCCTTCCCGCTGCCAGAGTGACACGAAATGGCAAGGGATGGAATGTTGCGGACGGCTTGTAAGCCGGATTTTGTCCCCGTTGCCGGGGGATGACCATTCATCTGGCCCTGATGTTACCAGCAGGGTCTAGCTGCCAACCCGGGTCTCGGGCTGAAACGCACCCATAATAAGACCCCTATTCGGCATTGCTCCTGGTGGGGCTTGCCATGCCGGTCCGGTTGCCCGTCCCGCGGTGCGCTCTTACCGCACCGTTTCACCCTTACCACCCCTTGGGATGGCGGTCTGTTCTCTGTGGCGCTGTCCCTTGGGTTGCCCCAGCCGGGCGTTACCCGGCACCACCGTTTCATGGAGTCCGGACTTTCCTCGCAAACCGAAGTCCACGCGATCATCCAGCCGTCCGCAAAAGCGCTCATAGGCTGGATCGCACGGTCCGTAAAGGTTTTCGCTAAGCCAGACACACCGTAGGGCTGAAACGTCGCGTTGCTGATGTCGGGTGTCAGATCAAAAAATGCGCCGGCAGGCGCTCAATTTAGGTAAAGGACCTCACGACAGTCTGGACGGAATGCGACGTGTTGCGCGGGTTGACACATTGGCGGGAAACTGGCGCGCAAGGCCTGCCATCATGGCTTCGTCCGCAACACAAAACGGTCCTGTGGCATCTGGTCTGAACCTTTGGCGAAACGCCTCCAGAATTTGCGTCTCGCCCGCCTCGGACCCATAGCCAAAATGTGCAGCGTCCTTCAGGAAACCACTGACAGTCATCGCTGGTTCGGGCCAGACCGATAGCCCCGCCGCCGCCAATCTCTGCCAATCAAACCGCCGTCCCGGGTCCTGTTTGCGCGACGGGGCCATATCAGAATGGCCTATAACCGCTTTTGGCGGCAAATCGTGCCGGGCCAGTATATCGGCCAATAAGGTTTCCAACGCCGCCATCAACTCATCTGAAAAAGGTGACGCGCCGTCGTTGTCCAATTCGATGCCGATGGACCGCGAATTGATGTCGCCGCGGCCCGCCCATTCGCCGTCACCTGCGTGCCAAGCGCGATGCTCTTCAGCGACCAACCGGGTTACGGCTCCGTCCTGGCCAATCACGTAATGCGCAGAAACCTCGCATTCAGGATCGCAAAGCCGTTCAATCGCTGCACCCGCATCAGACATGGCCGTATAGTGCAAAACAACCAACTCCACGGCCTGCCCGGTCCGTCTGTCTCCAAAGTTTGGCGACGGACAGTCAGCGATATCCATATCAGCCCCGGTTCCGTGCGTTGCGGAACGGTGTCGGATCCCAGCGACAGGCGAAACCATCGCCATCCGGGTCCAACCCTTTGCGGTCGCGATTTGGCCCGCCAGCGTCCAGGAATGCTGCTTGCGCCTGATCGGACGACCCAAATTCAGCGCAGGCCAGACGGTATTTGTCTTGGTTAAACCGCCCCGAGCGGTTGTGCACGGGCACCCCAACCTCGTTCGAGGTCGACAAAGCATAAGCAACAATGTTGGGCCCTGTGCCTTTTGGGCGTTCGGGAAGGGCTTCGGGCTGAGCAACTTCGAAGGCGTCGCGCTGGCGTTGCAGTCGCTCGCGGTCACTTTCGATGGTTTCGCGCGACGCCACCGCATCAAAATTCTGTTCGTCCGAAATATCGGGGTTGTTCGCCAGAAGCTCGGTTCCTGCTGCCGGATTATCCAAATCAACGCTGGTGATTGGGTCTGTCTGGGTCACGCCCAGAACTTCCAGCGTTTCAGTTCCAATCGCGCGGTTGTCCGCAATAGGCAAATTCCGTGTCTCTAGTTGACGGTCGCGCGCCGCGCGTTGCGCTTCAAACTGGCTGGGGTCGCCAAAGCCAATGCCGCCACCCACGTTGGGGTTGCTATCGGGAATGTTCGAAGAACACGCAGCCATCGCACCAAGCGTTATGGCTGCTAAAAATCGGGATATCATCACTGCTCTGCCCTTTGGTTTTTTAACCTTTTGGCAAAGTTACCACCATTTTTCGGGTTTTGCCACAAATCCTGCACGGCTCTCGATGGCTTGGGCAAAATTCAGCAACTCGCCCTCTTGCCAAGGCTTTCCGATCAACTGAAGGCCAAGCGGCAAACCATCGCTGTCCAACCCTGCGGGCACCGCGACCCCCGGCAATCCGGCCAAGTTCACAGTAACGGTGAAGACGTCGTTCAGGTACATCTGAACAGGATCATTGAATTTTTTGCCCAATGGAAAAGCAGCCGAAGGCGTTGCCGGGGTCAAAATGGCGTCGATGCCGCTGGCAAAAGCGTCCTCAAAATCTTTTTTGATCAAGGCACGTACCCGCCGGGCACGGTTGTAGTAGGCATCGTAAAACCCGGCGGACAAAACATAGGTCCCGATCATCACGCGGCGTTTCACTTCCGATCCGAACCCTTCTGCGCGGGTTTTTTCGTACATCTCGGTGATGCCATCGCCTTCGGCCATCTTTGCGCGGTGACCATAGCGCACGCCGTCATAGCGCGCGAGGTTCGACGAGGCTTCGGCGGGGGCCACAACATAGTAAGTTGGCAACGCATATTTGGTATGGGGCAAAGAAATATCGACCAGCTTCGCACCGGCGTCTTCCATCATCGCGCGCCCTTCGGCCCACAACGCTTCAATCGCATCTGGCATGCCGTCCATCCGGTATTCCTTTGGAATCCCGATGGTTTTTCCTTTGATATCACCGGTCAGCATGGCTTCGAAATTGGGAACGGCCAAGTTGGCGCTGGTCGAATCCTTTGGATCGTGACCACACATGGCTTCCAACATGATCGCCGCATCGCGCACTGATTTGGTCATTGGCCCGGCCTGATCAAGCGAGGACGCAAACGCAATAATCCCCCATCGGCTGACCCGACCATAGGTCGGCTTGATGCCCGTAATCCCGGTGAACGCGGCAGGCTGGCGGATCGAACCGCCGGTGTCTGTTCCAGTGGCCGCCAAACACAGATCGGCCGCCACAGCGCTCGCCGAGCCGCCAGATGAGCCGCCCGGTGTTAATTCCGTGCCATCCAGTTTCCAGGGGTTCACCGCATTGCCGTAAACGCTGGTTTCATTCGAGCTGCCCATGGCGAATTCGTCCATGTTCAACTTACCCGTCATGACCGCGCCAGCATCGAACAGTTTTGAAGTCACGGTGGATTCATATTCCGGCTTAAAGCCTTCAAGAATACCGCTGGCCGCCTGACTTGCCACACCTTTCGTGCAGAAAAGATCCTTTATTCCCAAAGGTATGCCACACAGATCCGGGGCATCGTCCTGACCGATGCGCGTATCCGCCGCCTTTGCCTGTTCAAGCGCCAGATCCGGCGTCGGATGCACGATTGCGTTTAGTGCGGCGGCGTCTTCGGTCGCCTTCAAACAGGCTTCGGTCAATTCAACGCTGGTGATTTCACCGGCGCGAAGCTTGTCGCGTGCGTCAGAAATGGTGAGTTTATTGAGATCCGTCATCGCTTATTCCACCACTTTCGGCACGGCAAAAAAGCCTTCGCGCGCATCGGGAGCATTGGCAAGAACCTTGCCGGCCTGAGCCCCCTCGGTCACCACATCTTCCCGGCGTTTCAATCGCATAGGGGTCACGCTCGTCATCGGCTCAACGCCTTCGACATCGACTTCGTTCAACTGTTCGACAAATCCCAAGATGGCATTGAATTCACCAGCCAAGGCGGGAAGATCGGCTTCCTCAACCTTGATCCGGGCCAGTTTCGCCACACGGCGCGCGGTGTCATTGTCAATGGACATAGGGCAATTTCCTTGAACTCAGACCCGCCGTTTAGCGCGGGTGGCAGGCGATGCCAAGCCTTGGTGCTGCGTGGGTTACAACGGCAATTCCGTCGTTGCCTTAACCTCCTTCAGTACAAAACTGGATTGCACCGAACGAACCCATGGGCTGCGAAGCAAATGGCGGGTTTGAAAATCTTCGTAAGCGGCCACATCGGCGACCCGAACCTTTAGGTTATAATCCGCACCGCCTGAAATTTTGTGGCACTCAAGAATTTCGGGACGTAGTTCAACCATGCGCGAAAAACCATCGACGGTGTCTTCGGCGTGATTTTCCAACGTTATTTGTGCCAGAACACAAAGCCCCGCACCAACTTTTGCCGGATTAAGAACTGCCACACGCCGCGCAATGGCGCCGGACGCTGCAAGATCGTTCATCCGCCGCCAAAGCGTCGATTGCGCCATACCAAGGCGTTCAGAAAGAACGCCCAGCGATTGATCACTGTCACGCTGGATTTCCCTGAGGATAGAGCGATCTTGATCAGAAATTTTCATATATCAACATATTTTGGTTTATTTTCTAAAATTATATCACTTTTCCCGCTTCAGATGCAAGTTTTACCAGTTGAGGTGGCGTATCTTGTCAGAAAGGAGATCGGTCATGGGCAAATCAACCGACTACGCATCCAAGACACCGGGGCCAGATGGGCGCATCCAATATGATGTCGAAGAAACCGCCATCTGGGGCGAGCTGTTTCACCGCCAAATGGATACTTTGTCGGGATTTGCTTGTCAGGCGTATCTGGATGGGCAAGCCAAGTTGGGGTTTTCGCCGGACGCCATTCCACAGGTGGGTGAGATTGATGCACGGCTTGAAAAACTGACCGGGGCCGGGGTTGAGCCTGTTGCGGCGATCATTCCTCAAGCTGAATTTTCGGAGCTATTGCGCGCACGGCGCTTTCCCGTTGCAACCTTCATTCGTTGCCGTGAACATATTGATTACATTGAAGAACCGGACATTTTTCACGAGGTTTTCGGCCATTGCCCAATGCTCACCGATCCTTATGTCTGTGACTTTTTCGAACGTTTCGGCACATTGGCCCTGTCTGTCGACAAACGCCATATTAAGCGGCTGTTTCGCTTATTCTGGTTTTCGGTCGAATTTGGTTTGATCCGCGAGGACGGGCAATTGAAGGCGTTTGGCGCGGGCATCATGTCGTCGCCGTCAGAGGCCGAAAATGCCGCGTACGCAGACGTGGAACGCGTGGCCTTTGATCCGCTGACGGTGCTTCGCACGCCGTATCGCATCGACATTCTACAGCCAGTTTATTTCGTGATTGAAAGTTTCGAAGCCCTTGCCGCATCGTTGGAGACGGACATTCCCGCACTTTTGGATCAGGCCGAGGCCATGGGGGATTTTGCGCCCCTGTACGGGGTTGCGGCTTGAACAGGATGAGTTTTGCGCCGCGCTGACGCGCGTCGCGAGGGGGGCCGCGCCTTCGGCGCGGC
>CALKXV010000047.1 GCA_938005545.1 uncultured Paracoccaceae bacterium | reverse complement strand
GCGCGGCATGCCTTGTCCTGTCAGAACCTCAACTTGCCGTAACTTCGTAACAATCTCTTCGGGCTTGGGTCGTTTGTTTGCCATTTCTGGTCCTCCGTTTCCTAAACATAGGGGTGGACCACTTCAATGGGGGAGGCTCAATGGGCGTTAGCGCGCGTTTGCTTCACAAGTGGATGTCATGGTAATTGCCCCATTTTTAGTGGGGCCAATCGGTAGAATCTAAGCTGCTTTCGGTTTCTATGTAGGGTTCATAGTCTCCGTCTACTCATATCGAGCTTCGGCGACTCTCAGCGTGCATCTGAGCGATGTGTCGCAAAGGAGTGCAAGGCTATATCGCGGCTTTAAGGTTTGGATCGAGGAGCTCTATTCCGCGTTGTCGGCAGCGCTTTTCAGCAAACCCGACAAACGCATCAAGGTCATTAATTGAAATCGGCTTTCGTAAGATCCAAGTGACGCCCGGATATTCGCTCAAGACTTCGCCACGCGAAAACTTGTCCGAGCCTGTGATCAATATCACTTCGGCATGTGGGACTGTATATCCTGCGAGTTGAATAAATCCCAGACTGTTGGTTCGGCCAAGAAAAAGGTCCACGACCAAAAGATCGAACTGCTGCGTTCGAGTTGCGTAAACGGCCTGATCAACGTTCTCGCACTCAACAACCTCGTGCCCTGCGTCTTCAATACAAGTTCGATAGAGGAATCTGGTCGCAAGATCGTCTTCTAGAATAAGGACACGCATAGAAATTTCCTACAATGCAATGCTTAACCTCTAGTTAGAGTTGGTTAATGCAACATTAACGAACACGTTCTTACACCTAAGGCCGCGAATTAGGCGGACAGCAGGCCAAAAGAATTCGACTATCCGAATGGAACGGGGTGCCACTGAAAACGGTACTAAGTTCAGTTTTGGGAGGTCAGCGCACGACGTATACCGAACATTTGGCATGGCGCACTACGCGGGCCGCATTGGGGCCAAGCAGATAGTCCGTCAGATCAGCCTTATGGGCGCCGACGACGATGAGGGACGTATTGGTTTTCTCAGCGAGCTTGAGGACTTCTTCATAGGCGCGCCCGGTGGAAATGACGTGGCGGACTTTGTCATTCTGGTCCGCACCGATCGCATTTATTACCAACGTGTTCAGGTGCTCTTTTGCCTCGGCAATCATTTGGTCGTGGTGGCCGGCTTCAAAGAATGCGCCGACCTGGCTCATTCCGAAATCTGGAACGACGGCGATCACATCCAGTTGCGCCCCTTCAAGTTCCGCGAGTTGTGCGGCCTTTTGGATGACGTGAATGTCTTCGTCGCCGTTGCTGACATCGACGGCACATAGGACAGAACCGGTCATGCTGGAACTCCTTCCCGAGGAATGCGGGCGCGTTGGATGAAGGCAACTAGCAGCAACAAGATCAGAGCCGGAATGAACACCAGTTCTTTTGGCATCTGATCGGATGGGGCTTTGACAGCCGCAATTTGCACTGGATCGTCGCCGTAGAAATCAAAGCTTTGCAAGGTGTCTGCAAAAGGTGAACCAAAGGACGGTTCATCCATTTTCACAAGGCCGTCTTCTTCCAGAAGCAGCAGGCCTGAGGCGGTGAGGCGTTCGTCTGGAGAGCCAGCCGTCACAGGCAGAACCAAAGTTGTTTCTTTGGTTTCGCCAGTGTCGAAATCGGGGCCAGAGACAATCAGGCGTATCTCGGAGCCTTCTGAGGCCGTGCCAAGCGCGGTGGTGAAATTCGCAGGTTCGATACTTGCGAAGGGGGGCTGGATACGGTCCATCACAAAATCCGGGCGGAACAACGCAAATGCGATCAGAACCAAGGCGACGCTTTCATAGATGCGGCTTTTGGTCAGAAACCAGCCCATGGTTCCGGCTGTAAACACAAGGATCGCAATCGAGGCGGTTATGAACACCAGGATGCCCTGCATCCACGTCACATCGATCAACAACAAGTCGGTGTTGAAGATGAAAACGAACGGCAAGGCCACGGTACGCAAGCTGTAAAAGAATGCAACGAACCCGGTTTTGATCGCGTCCCCGCCCGACACAGCAGCCGCTGCGAAACTGGCAAGACCCACTGGCGGCGTCACATCGGCCATAATCCCGAAGTAAAACACGAACAAATGAACCGCGATCAACGGCACGATAAGACCTGACTGTGCACCAAGTTCGACGACAACACCGGCCATCAAAGAAGACACCACGATGTAATTGGCTGTCGTGGGAAGGCCCATCCCAAGGATCAAAGACAACAGCCCGACCATTACCAGCATCAGGATCAGATTGCCGCCCGAGAGGAATTCGACCAGATCGGCCATAACCTGACCGACACCCGTCAGGGTCACCGTACCCACGATCACACCAGCCGTTGCCGTGGCAAGACCGATACCGATCATATTGCGAGCGCCATCGATCAGGCCCTGGATCAGATCGCCAACACCGGTTTTGAAGGCTTCGGCAATTTGATTTTCGCCTCGGAAAATGGTTTTGAGCGGGCGCTGTGTCAGCAAGATAACGAACAACAACGTGGTCGCCCAAAAGGCCGACAGACCGGGGGATTTCTGTTCGATCATCAGGAAGTAGACCAGCACAATGATGGGCAGCAAGAAATAGAGGCCCGATTTGTAAATCTCGCCAACAACGGGAAGTTCGACTTCTTCTGCGTTGGGGTCATCGGGTTGCAGGTCAGGAACGCTGGCGGCGAGCCACAAAAGAACGCCGTAGGCTACGAAGATCAGGATTGCCATGACCGTCGCGGCGGCATCGCCTGCGGCGGCGGCAACCCAGCCGACCGGATATTGAACGCCATAGCAAAGCAGCGCGAAGCCCACAAAGAACGCCATCATTCCGCCGATGGTTTTGCCCATGGACACGACGCGGTTGCCCAGCGTTGGCATGTTGTTTTTGACCGCCTCAAGGTGGACGATATAGACCAGCGCAATGTAGGAAATCGTTGCAGGAAGGAAGGCGTGGGTAATGACTTCGACATAGGAAATGCCAACGTATTCCACCATTAAGAAGGCCGCGGCCCCCATGACCGGCGGCATGATCTGGCCGTTGACCGAAGATGCGACTTCGACCGCGCCCGCTTTTTCGGACGAGAACCCGACGCGTTTCATCAAAGGGATGGTGAAGGTGCCAGTGGTCACAACGTTCGCGATGGACGATCCGGAAATCAGGCCCGTTGCGGCAGAACCCACAACGGCGGCTTTTGCGGGGCCGCCCTTCAGGTGACCTAGCGCACCAAAGGCCATTTTGATGAAGTAATTGCCCGCGCCCGCTTTATCCAAAAGCGCGCCGAACAACACGAAAAGAAATACGAATTTGGTAGAAACCCCCAAGGCGATGCCAAAGACGCCTTCGGATGTAATCCACATGTGGCTCATGGCTTTTTTCAGCGATGCGCCTTTCCAGCGAATGACGTCTGGAACGATCTCGGACGAACCGAAGAACACATAGGCCAGGAAAATCGTGGCGATGATCGCCATAGCGGGCCCAAGCGCGCGGCGCGCACCTTCGAACAGGATCAAAAGGCCTGCAAGGGCGAACCACTTGTCCAGATCATCGGCCAAACCGCCTGCGTCGACGATTTTCTGATAGAAAATGAAGCCGTACATTGCGATGAACGCGCCTGCGAGCCCCAGAAACCAGTCGGCCAGCGGTATGTATTGCCGTGGGCTGGATTTGAAGGCGGGATAGGCCATGAAAGCAAGGAAGACCGCGAAGGCCAGATGCACTTGGCGCGAATTGTTGATAACGTCGCCCGGCAATATGTAATTGGCCAAAGGCGAGGCCAGCAGGACCTGAAACAACGACCAGACGACAGCCACGACGGCAAGAAATGTGCCAACGCCTCCGGCGGGATTGCGCGCACCTGCGTCAGAGGAGGCAACAAGGTCCTGAAGCTCCTCTTCGCTTAACGCGCGGTTCTCGGATGCAGTTTTGGCCATTGTCAGTATCCCCCTGAGGTACAGCTTGTGCTGTTTTATAGTTCCGGGTCTTGGCGAAGGGGCGCAGGACGCCCCTTCGTATCAGCATGACCGAGCTTAATCGATCAAACCAGCTTCTTTGTAGTATTTCGCAGCACCGGGATGCAGCGGAGCCGAAAGACCGGCGGATGCCATTTCTTTCGGATCAAGGTTTGCGAATGCCGGGTGCAGCTTTTTGAAGTCCTCAATGTTCTCCATCACGGCTTTTACAACTGTATAAACCGCTTCTTCGGACACATCAGCCGAGGTTACGAACGTCGCGCCCACACCGAAGGTCGCGGTGTCGGCATCGTTGCCCCGATACATGCCGCCCGGAATATTGGCGGTTCGGTAGAACGAATTGTCGTTGATCAAACCGTCAACTTCCGCACCGCTGACGGTGACCAGCACCGAGTCGCAAGCCGTCGTTGCTTCTTGGATCGACCCGGACGGATGGCCAACGGTGTACACCATCGCATCGATCTGGTTGTCGCATAGGGCGGCGGATTGTTCAGCAGCCTTCAGCTCGGTCGCCAGCGCAAAGTCGCCCGTTGTCCAACCTTTGGCGTCCAACAGAACTTCCATTGTGCCGCGCTGACCGGACCCGGGGTTGCCGATATTGACGCGCTTGCCCTTCAGATCGTCAAAGCTGGCGATGCCTGCATCGGCGCGCGCCACAACGGTGAAGGGTTCCGGATGAACCGAGAACACAGCACGAAGGCCTTCGAAGGCGCCCGCTTCTTCGAATTTCGAAGTGCCGTTGAAGGCATGATACTGCCAGTCGGACTGAGCAACACCAAATTCCAATTCGCCTTCGCGAATGGTGTTGATGTTGTAAACCGACCCGCCCGTTGATTCGACCGAGCAGCGAATGCCGTGTTCTTTGCGGCCCTTGTTGACCAAACGGCAGATCGCGCCGCCAGTTGGATAGTAAACACCCGTTACACCGCCGGTGCCGATGGTGATGAAGTCCTCAGCAAAAGCTGCGGGCGCCATCATTGCGCTTACGGCAAGGGCAGCAAAGGATAACTTTAGGTTCTTTGACATCAATAAACTCCCTGGGTTGATGTTCGTGTTAGTCGCCCCAGATTTCACCAAGGCGACGATTGCTTGATTCTACTTCTACGATACGCGCTCGTGCGGCAGTGTCACTACGGCCAGCAAGCATGCCGACCAAAACTTCGCACAAGACAAGGGTTGCGGCATAGGACGAAAAGAAATGCTGGCTTTCTGATGCGGTGATAAATTGCGCCGAAGAATAGGCAAGTGCGGGACATCTGTGCGTGTCTGTGATCACGATCACAAAGGCTCCGGCACGGTGCGCTTCTTGCGCTGCATTGATTGCGTTGCTGGCATAGGGCGGCTTGGTCATGACGATCAAAACGTCGCTGTCTGATATGCCCACCAAGCCGCTGGACAAAGACGCGCCCATGCGGCTGGCCATGGCCCAATTATCAGCGATGAAGCTGGCCATATAGGTCAGGTATTCCGCAACGCCTGTGGACCCAAGTGCGCCCAAGACCATCACACGCCGCGCGTTGTGAAGCTTTTCGGCGCAGAGTTCCAACGTGGCCCGATCCGTCGATGACGCCAGCTTTTGAAGGTTCGCACTGCAATCAGAAATATGTTGATCAAGGAACCCCTGATCGCCACCACCGTGACGTTCCTGCAAAGCCTCAACCCTGTGCGAAAACGTGTTGTCCCGGTGCTCAATCGCCAAGCGGAGAACATCGCGCAAGTCTTCGTAACTGTCATAACCAACGGCTGTGGACATTCGTGAAAACGTTGCCGGTGACAGGTTTGCATCTTTTGAGATCGTTCTGAGGCTTCGGGTGGCAACGTCGATCGGATTGGAAACGACAAAGTCCGCCGCCTCTTTTAACTTTGGGCTAAGCCGCGCGTATTGACCGGCAAGTTTTTGCTCAAACGACAACTGCAAGCGTGGCCTCCCCCCACCGGAATGCCGAAATGTTTCATCCGTTTCACCGGTTGTCAACTTAAGAGTCATATGTTTCATTAAGCGTATCCAATCACCAAAGAGCGATCTCGCCCGTGTCACACGTGTTTCCAAGGCATACGAAATCCGCCCTTCCAACGGTGTCACGCGGTGAAGGGGTTTATCTTTATGATCAGGCCGGTAAGCAATATTTCGACGGCTCAAGCGGGGCGGCTGTTTCCTGTTTGGGGCATGGCGACGTGGATGTGATCAATGCGATCAAGGGTCAGCTTGATCAAATCGCCTATGCGCACACCAGCTTTTTCACGTCTGATCCCGCCGAACGATTGGCCGATGCGCTGATTGATCTTGCACCTCGGGGCATTGACCGGGCGTACTTCGTGTCAGGTGGCTCCGAAGCGATGGAAGCGGCGTTAAAGCTTGCGCGTCAGTACTTTGTTGAGATCGGGCAATCCAACAGGCGACACGTCATTGCGCGCCGGCAAAGCTATCACGGCAATACGCTGGGGGCATTGGCCATGGGCGGAAACGAATGGCGACGCGCGCCTTTTGCCCCTTTACTGGTCGAAACCACGCATATTTCGCCTTGTTTTGAATACCGCGGCAAGCGTGCAGATGAAACGACACCAGAATACGGGCTTAGGGTCGCAAATGAGCTTGAAGCAGAAATCCTGCGCCTTGGTGAAGACGCAGTCATGGCTTTCGTCGCAGAACCTGTCGTCGGGGCCACAGCCGGAGCCGTCCCCGCTGTCGAAGGTTATTTTAGCCGGGTTCGCCAGATTTGCGACCAATACGGCGTGCTTTTGATCCTGGACGAAGTCATGTGCGGCATGGGGCGGACCGGTACGTTGTTTGCCAGCGAGCAGGACGGCGTGCGTCCTGATATCGTCGCTGTCGCCAAAGGGCTGGGGGCCGGATATCAACCGATCGGCGCCATGCTGTGTTCGGCTGAGATTTACGAGGCCGTTGAAACCGGCTCCGGTTTTTTTCAACATGGGCACACCTATATCGGTCACCCTGTGGCCTGCGCGGCCTCGCTCGCGGTTTTGACCAAGCTGACGGGTGGCGGGCTTGTTCAGAAATGCGCCGAAATGGGGGAAAAGCTGCAAGACGCGCTGCAACAGACGTTTGGCCAACACCCCAACATCGGCGACATCCGTGGCCGGGGGCTGTTTCGCGGGATCGAGATCGTGGAGGATCGCGACACAAAGCGCCCCTTTGATCCATCACGCTTGATCCACAAGGCGCTGAAAGCAGCCACCTTCGACGCCGGTCTGGCTTGTTATCCGATGGGCGGCACCGTTGACGGCAAAACCGGCGATCACATCCTGCTTGCGCCTCCATTCATCATGGAAGACCACCACATTGACGAAATCACCGCAAAACTCAGCACTGCCATCACCAAGGTTCTGTGAAGCAGCCCAACCGAGAGTTGGATGTAACTGTGCGCGGGAAGAATGGTTGTAGCCGGGATGGGTGACAATGACCGGACCAATGAAGAATGCAAGCTGGACCCAAACGCCCAATCAGAGCGTTCACTGGACTAAGGCCAAACGTCTGCGACGATACCTCGGTGATCAGACCCAAACCGTGGTCGGACATGGGCGCGCCCATATGAAGCCCAAATATGATCCAAATGCAGGCCAATATTCCAAAGGAAGAATGTCGGGCGTTTTGTTCGGATCGGGCGCGTATGAGTCAGGTGTCCGACTTTCTGTGCCGCGGCTGTCCAATAGAGTGTATTGAAGTCGCCGGCAACAATCGCGCTTGCATCAAGATTTTTAAGAACGGGCAAAGATTCGTCAAGAAGGGGCCATTGGATGTCGGGCCACGGGTGTTGAAGATGAGCGCCGATCATCCAAAAATCACCGCTTGGGGCGTTCACTTTGACCGCCATCAATGCTCTGTCCTGCGAACACCGTTTTTCGAATACACATACTGATAGATCGTCTCATGGCATATCCGATGCGGTGCACGCGGCTCGATCTTCAAACGACATGCGATTTGTTCCGGTGACCAACCGTCCTTGAGCTTGGCGATGACTTCCTCGCGTAAGCTCTCAT
>CALKXV010000046.1 GCA_938005545.1 uncultured Paracoccaceae bacterium | reverse complement strand
GGCTTGAGGCATTGCAGGAAATTGCGCTCGATAGTTCGCTGCTGACCGACATCCCGCCACATCGTGTTGCTGGGCTTCGCCGTCAGGGAGAACGCTACTTCGCCGGGGACATGAGGGATATCTCGGGTGATCGGCGCCTCGCTATTCTCGCAGTATGTGCTCTGGAATGGTGCAGCTCCGTTGCCGATGCAGTGGTCGAGACCCATGATCGGATCGTTGGCAAAACCTGGCGTGAGGCCAAGTCACGAAGTGACGCCTGCGTGGCCGAAGCCAAGTCGACGCTGAAGGAAACCCTGAAAGGCTTCTCGACCCTCGGATCCGCGTTGCTCGAAGCGCACGAAGACCAGGCGCCGCTGGAGGAGGCCATTCAAAATGCTGGTGGTTGGTCCTCCCTCAGGGAACTTGTTGCGACCGCTGCCCAACTGACCGACACATTGGCCGCCGATCCGCTGGCACATGTCGTTCACGGTTATCATCGTTTCCGGCGCTATGGCCCGCGCATGTTGCGGGCGCTCGACATCCAAGCTGCTCCAGTTGCCGAACCGTTGCTGACCGCTGCCGAAATCATCGCAGGTGACGAAACAACGACCTCCCTGCCGCGAAGCTTTCTCCGCCGGACCTCAAAATGGCATCGGCACCTGAAGGGCGACGACGGACATCGACTTTGGGAGGTGGCTGTCATGTGCCATCTGCGCGAGGGCTTTCGATCGGGTGACGTCTGGCTTACCCATTCCCGGCGTTATGGCGACCTCAAGGAAGCGCTGGTCCCCGCGGAAGTTGCCCGGACCACCCCGAGACTGGCGATGCCGTTTGAACCAGAAGCCTGGCTGACAGATCGGAAGGCCCGTTTGGTCAATGGTTTGCAGCGACTTGCGCGCGCCGTCAGGGCGGGCGCTATTCCAGGTGGTTCCATCGAAGGCGGAGCCCTCAAAATAGACCGGCTGACTGCCTCTGTTCCCGAAGAGGCCAGCGCCGTGGTGCTCGACCTTTATAGACGGCTTCCGGAAACCAGGATCACCGACCTCATGCTCGAGGTGGATGACGAGGTTGGTTTTACTGAGGCATTCACTCATCTGCGCACCGGCGTACCCTGCAAAGACAGGATAGGTCTATTGAATGTGCTGCTTGCCGAAGGGTTGAACCTCGGCCTCAGCAAAATGGCAGGTGCTACGAACACCCACGACTATTTCCAGCTCTCCCGCTTGTCGCGGTGGCACATTGAAAGCGAGGCAATGGCCCGCGCCCTGGCCGTGGTGATCGAGGGGCAATCTTCGTTGCCGATGGCGCAGTTCTGGGGCGCCGGGCAGGCCGCATCGAGCGACGGCCAGTTCTTCCCTACTTCACGTCAAGGCGAGGCGATGAATCTCGTCAATGCCAAATACGGCCGCGAACCTGGGCTGAAGGCCTACACTCATGTCTCCGATCAGTTCAGCCCCTTCGCCACCCAAACCATCCCGGCCACCGTGAACGAGGCGCCCTACATTTTGGATGGTTTGTTGATGACCGATGCGGGTCAGAAAGTCAGGGAGCAGTACGCTGATACAGGTGGCTTCACCGACCATGTCTTCGCGGCCACCGCTCTGCTGGGCTTCCAGTTCATTCCCCGCATCCGGGATCTTCCATCCAAGCGTCTCTACCTCTTTGATCCCACATCCTGTCCGAAGGAATTGAAAGGCCTTATTGGCGGCAAGATTCGCGAGCCGCTAATTATTGCGAATTGGCCGGACATCCTGCGCAGCGCAGCTACCATGGTGGCCGGGGCGATGCCACCAAGCCAATTGCTGCGTAAATTTGCCGCTTATCCTCGACAGCACGAGCTTGCGGTGGCGCTGCGGGAAATCGGACGGGTCGAACGGACACTGTTCATTATCGACTGGTTGCTCGACGCCGACATGCAGCGGCGCGCCCAAATCGGCATCAATAAAGGGGAAGCACATCACGCACTGAAGAACGCCCTGCGCATCGGACGGCAGGGTGAAATCCGCGACAGGACGTCCGAAGGACAGCACTATCGAATGGTTGGCCTGAACTTGCTCGCCGCGATCGTCATCTATTGGAACACCAAACACCTTGGAAACGTTGTCGCTGAGCGCAGGCGTGAAGGATCGGATTGCTCGCCCAACCTGCTGGCACATATATCGCCCCTCGGCTGGGCCCACATACTCCTGACCGGCGAGTACAGGTGGCCCACAAAGTGACCAAACCATCTAAACGTAGGATTCTGCCCCCTCCGGCATCAGACCCCACCTATGACGGCCGCGACAACCTGACGACGCTCACCCGGGAAGACGGCGCGGCTGAGACCGCCACCTACGACGGCCTCTCACGCCGCACTCTGGTGGTCACCCCCGACAACACCCTCACCTACGCCTATGATCCGCGTAGCAACTTGACCGAGGCGGCGGACGACGACAGCCGCGTCACCTTCACTTACGACAACCGCAACCGCCTTCAGACCACCACCACCGATGGCACCGTCGGCCCACAGCCAGAGGTCACGCTCACCTACACCTATGATGAGCTCGACCGCCGCACGTCGATGTCGGATTCGCTTGGCGGGACAACCACTTACGCCTGGGACCCCGAGGATCGCCTGACCGACCTCACCGCGCCCTGGGGCACCGTTTACAGCTTCGGCTACGACGGCGAGGGACGGCGGACATCGCTCACCTCAACCTCGGGCCGGAACTCGACCTACGGTTATACCAACGGCCTGCTGACCGCGCTGAGCCACGTGCAATCCGGCGTGGCGCTCACTGATCTGAACTACACCCACGACGTCGACGGCCAGCTCACCGCCATCGTGGATAATCTGGGTCCGACCAAATCCAAAGCGATCAGCTATGACCAGTTGAACCGCCTTGTCCAAGTCGCCGAGGGTATCCCGGCCTCGCAAGGCGGTACCCCCATCCCGGTCGAGGACTACGCCTACGACCAAGAGGGCAACCGCACGGCATCGCACTTCAGCGCGCTTTATTCGAGCAACGATCACAACCAGTTGCTGGAGGATGACACCTACACCTACGCCTATGATGCAAAAGGCAATCGGGTGTCGCGGACGGACAAAGCGACGGGGGAGGTGGAGACCTATTCCTATGACTCCCAGAACCGGTTGGTCGGCTACAGCTCACCAACGACCAACGCGAGCTACGTGTACGACGCGCTGGATCGACGCGTGGCGAAGATGGTGGATGGGGCGTCTATCGTTTATGTATACAATATCGATCCGGATACAAGATTGGAAAACGATGATATCTTGCTCGAGTTCGACAGCGTGGGGAGCCTTCAAAAGCGTTGGCTGCATTCGAACAGGGTAGATGAACCTATCTCCTATGAGGTCTATACTGACTCATCTGTCGCAGGATCGGGTGATAGAAACGTTTTATTTGCCGATCATCTCGGTTCGGTTACGGAAGTTGTTGCGCCAGCTACGGGACAAGTTCTTGAAAGTTTCGGCTACACATCCTTCGGCATGCGAACAGATGCGGCAGGTGCCGCTACGCAGCCCTACGGCTACAGCGGACGCGAATTCGATCCTGAATCGGGGCTGCTCTATTTGCGAGCTAGGATGTATTGCACGCGAACGGGAACGTTTCTGCAAAGCGACCCTGCAGGGTTCTCAGGCTCTGGACCAAATCTCTACGCGTATGTCAGTAACGATCCACACAATTGGACCGATCCAACTGGTCTTACACAGTCTATTCCAAATGCAGTCGGTACGGGATCGCGTGTTGCAGGTGCTCTGGGCGCAGTCGGAACAATTGGCGTAGGGCTGACGCAACGCATCTGGCAAATACTGAGCCTTATGATTATGGCCGAAACTGCGACGATTGTTGCTCAATCAAATGCCGATGCCGAAAAGGAGCGAATGAAAGACGAATGCCTTGCAGACTACGAAGCCCTATATGACGCCGCAAATCGGCTTTACGGAACCTGCATTGCGTTAGCAGATTATCAGCCAACTCCAGCTGCGAGACGGCGCGCTCAAAAGACTTGCGGTCGTCAGCGAGCCCTGGCTCAAGAAGAGGCGGCAGAAGACCTAGCGAAGTGCTTGCGCGACGTAGATGACCAGTTTAAACTTGAATGATGTCTCGTGCACTACATCAATTAGTGATCCGATCCATCTCGGAAGTTGCTTCTCATCTCAAGAGCGGACGGTCGCAGGATGAGGACTATACCGAAGAGCTTTTTTTCCGTTTAAATGCAACATTGAAGGCAGTGCGTCTCTTTCTTCGAGAAATGGCTCATGACGAGCTTGCGGAGAATGCGTCGGCCCCGTTTCTTTTGTTGGAACTTGGTGAAGAGCTTCGAGCAAAAGAAGTTTTTTCGATTCAAGCAAAAGAACAGTTGGATTTGGGAGTCGAAGAAGACTTAAGATGGAGGGAGGCCTTCGAGAATCTCAGTGCCGAGGCGGAGAAGAGACGTTAGACGAAAAAGCTGCGCCTCCTCATCTTGAAAAATGAGGTTCTGTCGCAATGCAAGCAAGCGTAGGGTGGGTTCCCAACCCACCATTCAGCCGCACCTCTTTCCCCGCAACACTGTCTTAACCGTAAGCGTTGCGCCGCCCCCACCTTCCTGACCGCTGCTTGATCTGCGAGTCGGTTTCCCAGTGTAGATTTGGGAAGGAGACTGCGTTGGTAGTACATATAGAGCACCATATGGAGGACACTGGCCGGATGGAGGTCATGTT
>CALKXV010000045.1 GCA_938005545.1 uncultured Paracoccaceae bacterium | reverse complement strand
CTCGCCGCCGTCAGATCATCCACAAGCGTCAAATCCGTCAGCGCAACATTGCCAGAGTTCGTCACCGTGATCGCATAGGTCACATCCAAAGTGCCGTCGCCCAGAAGCCCCCCCAAACTCGCCGACTTCACGGCCGTGATTTCAGTAACGGTGGGCGGCTCAGGAATATTGGTGATGGTGATATCGTCTTCGTCAAAAGAACCAATGGCCCCGCCGTCACCCGTGTTCCCACTGTCAGACAAATCCGTCACTTCGTCGAAACCGATTACGCCACCAATCGGCAGTGCCGACACGCTGGCCTGGTTCTCGATGGTAGAGGCACTAAGATCCGCCGAAACAAGATCGTAGATGGCAGTGAACGTCAGGCTTTCTCCTTGCGGAAAAGAGGATACCATCGCTCCGTTTGTACCAGATTGGAACACAGGCACGGGCTCGCTGTCGGCCCCAGTAAAGCTGGCAGCCAAATCTGTAACCACGACATTCGTGAGCGGGACATTACCATTGTTGGTGACGACATAGGTATAGGTGATGGAGTCGCCCACAGAAACAACACCGTCAACGCCAAGATCAAGGGAAGAAGATTTTACCAATGCGATGTCAGGCCTGGCCCATGCATGGTCGCGGTGTTGTAGTGTCACGTTGGCGGATCGACCGTCTTCTTTACCCGTGCCATTAAATCGGACTTCATCGACTGCAACGTTCAGCGGTAAGGCGAAAGAGAAGAATTCCTGATCATTGTCGTTGTTCGGACCAAAGGCTTCGATAGCTCCCGCGATGTTCAGCGAATTGTTAACATTCGGGTTCGTGCCCGATACTGCGATCTGGACGTTTGTACCCTGAGCCGAGATGATACTTGTGGTCACGGGAACTTGTATACCGCGCAGAAAGAACGACAATGTCGTAATGTCGTCGTTGTCCAAACCGTCCATCGTCAATTGAAGGCCATAGACCGGATCTGAAAAATTTAGTGAATAGGTGGCAAATTCCGATGGCAGGCCTGTATCCCGGGCTTGGAACTGAAGTTCGTTTGCGCTAAGGAATTCGAAACCACCAACCCACTCGCCTGCCGCAGATAAAGTCCCACCAAAATCGAACGTCGTTCCCTGATTCAGACCGATGTCATCAAGAAGGCCAGTGTTATTCGTGTTTTGGGTTGTGCCAGCAAGGTTATCCGTACCGATCGGGTAATTTGTAGTTGCACCAATATTGATATTGCCCGGCGTCGTGACTTGAGCCATCAAAACGGATGGAACCAGCAATGAAGTTGCAAGCAAACTTGCCAGAAAGCCACGTTTAAGTACCGGGAGACATAGCCATCTGCTAAACAGCACCAGAAAGATTCGCGATGCGCATCCCTCTCTTATACGCTGAATTTTTGCCTGAAAAATCGAAGCAAAGCCAACACGAAGACAAAAGGCACGCCCATTACGCATATCACAAACTCCCTCCGCATCGGTACGTTAAACCCACGCGGACATCGCCAATTTCTAGGGACATATTATCGTCCTGCTCACGGCGGAATTTCTCTCCGCTCAACTTTTATGTGAATTGAGTCACGCGTTTGGCCGTGTTATACAAGGGGGAAACGCCGAGGTTTGCCGTCAAGGCTGCTCGAAGGAGCAATGTGTTGCGACCTAACATCACAGAGACCGTCGATTGTGTTTTTGGATCCCGCTCAACCTTTAGGCGACAAATCAAACTTTTTTAGGCCAATTTCGGCTTTCATGAGCGACTGGAAGTCCTACCGCCCGGCAGACCAGCTCAAGGATGCATGACGGCGCGTCTGGCTCTCTGCAATCAAACCAACGACTAGAAAAATTACAGAGATCACAATAGGATAGGTGAGGCCGGTTTTTAGCGGATTGTAGTTGATGAACATGTATCCCCGGCCTTGATCAATGATATGAAACAAGGGGTTCCACGAGAAAAACGCCGCCAGATACAGTGGCAGCGTATTGGCCACAAACATCTTTCCTGACGCGAACATATTGAAGCGGCTATAGATTTGCTGGATTGTCCCCGTCGCCTTCGGAAACCACGGTTTCAAGGCAAGAAGTACGACGCCAATTGAACATCCATTGATCCACGCCAGTAAAATTATCAGACTGACGCCAACGGGATCGTCGATTTCAAGTGGTTTCCAAAGCAAATGGTATCCACCCAAGATCACCAGCAATCCGATGACCTGGGTATAAAGAGATGAAAACGCCGACGACCAAATTGAGATTGTGGTGTTCATTGGCAAGTGCTGCATCATCGGCGATGTCGGCCCTTCGGACCCGGCGACAGCGCCCATTGCCTTAATATTCACCATGAATACAAAGATCCCAGACATGACATAAAGAAGAAAATCGCCTCGGATCGCCAGGGCCCGCATACCCATGAAGTCGATGAAAAGGTAAAATGCACCAACCATCACCAACGTCTGGCCAATGCTTGAAAGGATCGCGAAAATGGCATCACGATGACCCCGGCGCACAGATCGAACCGTGTTGTGATAGATCAATTCAAATAACCTAAAAACGCCGAACCAAAGCGACTTATTCTGGGTTGAGGTAAACATCGAGATTTGACCGGGGTTGTTTTTTACTGCCGAGGGGGACCATAAGCTGAAAGTATCACAAATGGTAGAATGCGGAGCATTAAATTGAACAGTGTTGATCGCAAGGCTCTAGTTTCGGCAATGCGTCGCCTGTCCATCCAAGCTGGTGCGGTCATTATGGAAATTTATCGGCGTGACACTTTAGATGTCCGTAAAAAAGCGGATGCCTCCCCAGTGACCGAAGCTGATGAAGCGGCTGATCGCCTAATATCCGCAGGCCTTCGTGCCGAGTTCCCCGACATTCTACTTGTGACAGAAGAGCAATTCGAAACTCACGAACTTAACACGGACACTTTCCTGATCGTCGATCCATTGGATGGCACCAAGGAATTTGTGAAACGCCGCGGCGACTTTACGGTGAACATCGCACTGGTTGAAAATGGCGTTCCAACGCTCGGCGTTGTCTATGCACCTGCAAGAAAACGACTTTTCCTGACGGAGTGTGACGGTGGCGTCACCGAGGAAACCGGCGATCTAAACCCGGACATCCAAGGAACAACACGGCCTATCGCGGTGGCCCATCCTGATATGAGCGGCCTGAAAGTCGTCGCATCAAAGTCTCACCGAGATCAGGCAACTGACGACTATATCGACCGTTACAACGTCGCAGAATCCGTTAGTGCCGGCTCGTCCCTAAAATTCTGCCTTGTCGCCACTGGAGAAGCCGATTTCTATCCACGACTTGGTCCTACCATGGAGTGGGATACGGCCGCAGGGCACGCAGTTCTTACAGCTGCGGGTGGCCATGTGGTTGAAAAAGCCACTCATCAAACTCTGAAGTACGGAAAAGCGTCGTTTCGCAACCCGTTCTTCCTAGCGTTTGCACCAGGTGTCGATCTCGTCGCCGAGTAACGCCGTGCCACCGGGCGCGGCGGTCAGCGTTATCGTTGTCAGCCGCAGACGACCAAAGTGGCTTGCGCGCTGTCTGAAAGCGATACGCCAGCTCGATTATCCCAACTTCGAAGTCGTTGTCGTTGCCGACCAAGCAAGCTTAGACGCCGTTGACTGTTCCGAGCTGAAGTCGGTTGGGTTCGAACGCGCGAATATTTCCGCAGCGCGAAACGCTGGTATTCGTGAAGCGTCCGGCGAAATATGCGCCTTCATTGATGATGACGCTGTGCCGGAACCGCTTTGGTTACATCATATCGTACATGCTTTCCGCACCACGAGCGCCGACGCCGTTGTGGGATACGTACGCGGGCGGAACGGGATCAGTTTTCAATCACGCACATCGTCCATAGATGCGGAGGCGGAAACTCACAGCGAGGCTGACCAAAGTGCGCGCCCCTTCGTTCCAAAACTGGAGCATGGACGAGCACTGAAGCTTGTCGGAACGAATATGAGCTTTCATCGTCAGACATTGATAACATTGAACGGGTTTGATGAAGAATTCGCCTATTATCTCGACGACACCGACATCTCACTTCGCCTTTCAGAATCAGGCCACCGTGCCGCCGCCGCGCCGCTTGCCGAAGTGCACCATGGGTTTGCCGCATCCGAACGTCGCACCACACTACGAGCACCCATCAGCCTGTTCGACTTGGCGCGCAGTTCTGCCATTTTCTTTCGTCGACACGAAACGCCTAACGTCACCGATTTGCACGCCCGAATACTGAAACGCGAAAGACTGCGCTTACTCCGGCATATGGTGTTGGGAACCTGTGAGCCCAGAGACGTCGGTATGGTTCTAAAAACCTTCGAAGACGGCTGGCATCAAGGGCAAGCGGCCGAATTGAGTGAAATTCCGCCGAATTTGCAGTGTCAGTCGGATTTTTCTCCCTTGAAACAAAGCCCTCAGGGTCACCAAGTACTAACCTCAAGGCTGTTATGGCGCAGCAAAACTCTTCAAAGGGCCGCAACTTTGACGAAAAACGGCCCGCGTGTCAGTGTTTTTAGTTTCTCGCTAACTCCGGTTCGTCATCATGTTCGATACACTGATACTGGTGTTTGGGTCCAAACTGGCGGACAATTTGGGCGCACAGCGCGGAATCAGAAGCGTTTGTTGTGGTGCCGATTTGCCAGTCGGTTGAAAGATGAAAGGCTGCGCATTGCAAAAATTCGGGGAATCTAAGAAAGTGTTTCACGGGGCGGATAATCGACATGCTGCCAATGTATGTCAGCTAAATAATGAGGTCTGCGCATGACGCGTAAAGTTACGAAGGCCGTATTCCCGGTCGCCGGCTTGGGGACGAGGTTTCTGCCTGCCACAAAATCCGTTCCAAAAGAGATAATGACGCTCGTTGATAGGCCTTTGATCCAATATGCCATTGATGAGGCCCGCGCTGCCGGGATCACTGAATTTATCTTTGTAACGTCTCGTGGTAAGGGCGCGCTTGAGGATTATTTTGACTCGGCGCCAGAGCTTGAAAACGCACTTAGGACTAAAGGGAAGACCCAGCTTCTCGAAACCCTTGAAGACACAAATATGGACTCTGGCGCAATTGCTTACATCCGCCAGCATAAACCCATGGGATTGGGTCACGCTGTTTGGTGCGCCCGTCGGATGATCGGCAACGAGCCTTTCGCCGTTATGTTACCTGACGACGTTATTGCGGCAGATAAACCATGCCTTGCTCAGATGATCGAAGCTCACCAAGAAATTGGCGGCTCGATGGTCGCGGCCATGCGCGTTCCTGAAGAAAAAACATCAAGCTATGGCATTCTCGACATAGAAAACGAAACGGTTGGCGGTTTGGCAAAGGTTCGTGGAATGGTTGAGAAACCATCCGTCGGCAATGCGCCATCCAACCTAGCTGTCATCGGGCGATATATTCTAACACCTGATGTTCTGAACAACCTGCATGAAGCAAAAGAAGGCGCTGGTGGTGAAATCCAACTGACCGACGCAATCGCGCGCGAGATCGACGAAGGCCGTCCGGTCCATGGATTCCAGTTCGAAGGTCAGCGGTTTGATTGTGGTTCAAAGGCGGGGTTCTTGCAGGCAACTGTTAGCTTTGCTTTGGCCCGCCCGGACCTTCAGGAAGAATTTTATGACTACCTGAATGACATTGTTCCTCTGGCGCAAGCCGCCGAGTAGGGTTAAGTCACGTCATAAGGCAACAACGGGCGTAGTACTTGGCGACTCCAGTTCTCGATCTCAGCAGGACGTTTTCACGTCTCGGGCGCGGCATCGCGACCGGGATAGATCGGGTTGAGCGCGCCTATCTGCAAGAAAACATTCGCCGTGAAGGCTGGGGCATCATCAAAACACCCCGTGGGTTCTTGATGTTCGAACCTGACCGTCTCGCGCGCCTGCCCGATTATCTTGACCGCGGTGATTTGGATGGTGCCGACCAAGCCTCAACTATTCGCGCAATTGCATCTTCGCGGATGTCATCCCTTTCGATCCGGAAAATTATGTGGCGGATGCCAAACGGTCTGGCTTACATCAACGTTGGCCATACTAATCTGAACGCCAAGACTATGCGCGCAATGATGGAAATGCCGGATCACACCAAAGTCGTTTTCATCCACGACACCATCCCAATTGACCATCCTGATTTTCAAACCGAAGCTGCCCGCGCAAAATTTGTCGAACGGCTGACGACGGTGATCAACTTTGCGCACCACATTGTAGTGCCCTCGGACGACGTGCGCGAAAATGTCGAAAAACGCATGGTTGGCACGGGCCACCGCGTTCCTGTGACGGTTGCGCCCTTGGGCGTTGATCTTGGGCCTGTCCCGGTCGATCGGGAAACATCGGACAAGCCCTATTTCGTCGTCATAGGCACCATCGAACCAAGGAAGAACCACGCTCTTCTTCTGGACATCTGGGAACGGATGAACCGCAAGATGGATGAAAGCCGCATCCCAGAGCTTCGTATCATTGGTGCACGAGGTTGGCGAAACGACGAGGTCATTAAACGGCTCGACACATCGCCCATAATGGGACGCACTGTTTTCGAACTTGGGCCACTCCCCGACAAGGAAATGAAGCGTCAACTTGCAGGCGCAACCGGGCTGCTTTTCCCCAGCCTTGCCGAGGGCTTTGGATTGCCGCCATTCGAAGCCGCCAGTTACGGCGTCCCCACGATCACGTCGCCATTGCGCCCGACTGAAATACACTTAGGGGATATGGCCATTTACGCCGATCCTGACGACATGTATCAATGGTTCCAGGCCATCAGAGAGTTGGCCAGCGAGGATTTGGGCAAGCATTCCCGGCGACGTGCCGATTTATTGGCATACCGACTTCCAACTTGGGAAAAGCATTTCGACCTTGTCTTCGATTTGATCTAATCGCGGGTCGCCCTGGCCCGGGGAGACGTAAAATTGGGCGCACTCTCGGCACTCAAACTTCGGATGGAACGACGACGATGGCAGATCCGTGCTGTCCGCAAACGTCGTGAACTGGTAAATGTCACGGATCGCACGGCATTGATTGCGCCCGGCAACGTTTTGGCTTTTGTCACACTTCGCAATGAAAAGCCCCGACTTCCGTTTCTTCTGAATTACTACCGCAATTTGGGTGTTGATCACTTCTTGATCGTTGACAACGGGTCAAACGACGGTGGCGACGCGCTTCTTACTGCCGAACCCGACGTATCTCTTTGGCGTACCGAAGACAGCTATCGAAATAGCCGCTTTGGTACGGATTGGTTGAACTGGTTGAAACTGCGATACGGCCACGGACATTGGGTGCTCACCGTCGATGCAGATGAGTTTTTGATCTACCCGTTTAGCGATTCACGTCCCTTGGGGGCGCTTTGTGCATGGCTAGACCAATCCAACGTCCGGTCTTTCGGAACGATGCTGTTGGACATGTACCCCAAAGGCCCAATTGGCGCAGAACCTTATCAAACCGGACAAGATCCATTCCAGATCGCGCGTTGGTTTGATGCTGGTAACTATATGATTTCACGTAACGAAAAGTATGGGAATCTCTGGATTCAGGGCGGACCTCGTGCACGGGTCTATTTTCATGACAACCCAGGTGCGGCACCTTCCCTGAACAAAATCCCGCTGGTGAAGTGGGATCGAAAATACACCTATGCCAACTCAACCCACATGCTTTTGCCCCGCGGTTTAAATCAGGTCTATGACGAAGCTGGCGGCGAAAAACTGTCGGGCATCCTGATGCACGCCAAGTTTCTTGACAGCTTTGCCGGGAAAGCCGCCGAGGAAGTTGCACGCCGTCAGCATTTTGCCCGAGGGCGGGAGTACGACGCCTATCACTTAAAAGCCGAGTCACTGAACGGGCTTTGGTGCGAATGGTCAGAACGCTTCATTGATTGGCGTCAGATTGAGGCACTTGGCTTGATGTCGCGCGGCAATTGGGCATGACCATTGGCTTCGTCATGCTCGCGCACTCTGAACTGCACCGGGCCGAACAAGTTGTGCGCATAGCGTCCGAAGCCGGATGCCCCATGGTTGTTCATGTCGATCAACGCACCTCGCACGATGCATTCCGCCGGTTTGCCGACGCATTGACTAAATTTAAAGATATCACCCTTGCACCACGAATTGCCTGTGACTGGGGAACGTGGTCTTTGGTCGAAGCCAGCAGAATTTCAGCGCAGAACCTTTTGGAAAACCACCCTGACGTCACGCATGTTGTACTGATCTCGGGCAGTTGCATTCCAATCAAACCAATTGCCGAGTTGAAATCTTTCTTATCCGCAAATCCAGATACCGACTTCATCGAAAGCGTCACCATTGGCGATGTTCCATGGACCCAAGGCGGGCTAAGCGAGGAACGCTTTACGCTGTCGTTCCCTTTTGCGTGGAAAAGACAGAAACTTCTGTTTGACCTATGGGTCGATCTCCAACGCCGCATACGTCGAACCCGCCCGGCACCAAAGGGCTTTGCGCCACACATGGGGTCTCAGTGGTGGTGTCTGACGCGCAAGACCTTGGAGCGCATTCTAAACGATCCGAAAAAACTGATTTACGACCGCTATTTCAAACGTGTTTGGATCCCGGACGAAAGCTACTTTCAGACCATGGTCCGGCACTACGATGGATCGGTTGAAAGCCGTTCGCTCACGCTTTCGAAATTTGACTTTCAGGGCAAACCCCATGTGTTCTATGACGATCACTTACAATTGCTTCGCCAAAGCCCGGCCTTCTTTGCCAGAAAAATATGGCCCGGCGCGAACCGGCTTTACCGCGCTTTTCTGGAACTTGAGCGGCCCAAAACCAGCGCCAACTATGCATCATTTGCGCAAGTCGACCGGACATTTGCACAGGCCGTCAATCGTCGAACCCAAGGCCGATCGGGTCTGGTGATGACCAGTCGGTTTCCTGGCAAAGGTTTCGAAAACGGGCTTACCGCCGCACCCTACGCCGTTTTTCATGGATTTAGCGACGTCTTCCAAGATTTTGAAGCATGGGTGGAACGCACGATAGGCGGTCGGGTTCACGGACACCTGTTCGACAAGGATCGCGCGCAATTTCATGGCCGACAAACCGGCTATTCCGGCGCTCTTACTGACAATGCATCCCTCCGTGATTATGATCCCGAAGCATTTCTTCGTAACTTGATCTGGAACACCAGAGGTGAGCATCAGAGTTTCATGATGTCACCGCGCGACGATCAGGGCGTTTGTGATTTGCTGGCAAAAGACCGCCTTGCCACTATCTTGGTGATTACAGGCGCCTGGGCCTTACCGCTTATGCGCTCTGGCAAGCCAGTTGCCGAAGTTCGCGCCGACGCGGCGCTCTGCCAAAAGATTGAAGCGGCTTTTTTATCCCGCCTGCGCGAACGCCGCGCGCGTGCAAGAATTCTAATTTGGTCGCTGCTCGAATTTATCGAACAACCAACCGGCCCCCTTCAAGAAATCGTCGATAGTCTGTCTGGGACCGAAAGCACCTATCTCACCGAACTGCCCAAGACCAAGCCGGTAGATGGGTTATTGGAATTTCTGCAAGAACTGAGAAACGCGGGCATGAACCCCTACCTTACTGGTGAGACAAGTCATGGACAAAACGCGTCTCAGGAAGACGAAACACATTTGAGGCAATCCGTTTAATGGCACAATCTTTTGACTATTTCGTCGTTTTGGCTGGCATGCGCACTGGTTCTAACTTGCTGGAAGAGCAGCTTTCCGCGATGCCCGGCATCCAATCCAATGGCGAGCTTTTCAACCCTCATTTCTTTGGCAAACCCGACACAAAGACGCTCTGGGGTCTTTCCATGGAAGCCCGCAACAGCGATCCGATCCGCGCAATCGCAGCCATGCGAAACAACGCGGAAGGCCTACAGGGATTTCGCCTTTTCTACGACCACGATCCACGGGTCATCGATCTGGTGCTAAAAGACCCGAAAGCCGCAAAGATCATCCTGACAAGACGCCCCTTGGATAGCTATGTGTCACTTAAGATCGCCAGAAAAACCGGGCAATGGTGGCTTGGAGACATGACTTCGGCGCGTGCTGCAAAAGTAGCCTTCGAAGCCCAAGAATACGCCGATTTCGTGAACGAGCTTTCCGCGTTCCAAGCAAAAATCAGTCATGGCTTACAAACCACAGGTCAAACGGCGTTTCACATTAGCTATCAAGATCTATCTGACAACGACGTCCTTGCCGGGCTGGGAAGATACCTTGGTGCGGATGGGCCGCCAGATCAGTCCAAGATCAAAGCAAAAGTTCAGAACCCGACTCCGGTCCTGGCGCGGCTTAACAACCCCAAAGTGGCGGAAGAAGCGCTCCGTACGCTTACTGCCCCTGATTTGGGCCGTGTCCAAGACTATGAACCCGACCGTGGCCCCGGGCTTCGATTTTTCCATGTTTGCAAGAATGCACCAGTTTTTTACATGCCTATCCGCGGTGCTGGCATTGATCCCATTCCAAACTGGCTATCCAAGCTCGACCCCGATGGCGCTGTTGAAAGCGGATTGACCCAGAAAGACCTACGCCGTTGGAAACGTCAGCATAACGGGCACCGGTCGTTCACCGTGCTGCGCCATCCCTTGGCACGCGCCTATGACGCGTTCTGCCGCTTTGTGATGCCTGTAGACGTGGAAAACTACGCTGACATCCGTGGTGTCCTTGTCGAGCAGTATAAATTGCCGTTACCCGACACATGGCCCCTGGAAGGATGGAACCTTGAAAACCACCAAACCGCCTTCCTTGAGTTCTTGAAATTTTTGTCGGGCAATTTGGGCGGTCAAACTGCACTTCGTGTAGACAACACTTGGGCGACGCAAACCGTTTTGCTGAACGCAATTGCACAATTTGCGGTGCCCGACCGGGTTATTCGTGAAACACAAATGGCCGATGAACTTGCAAGATTGTCATCTGAAGTTGGGTTACAGGCTCCCGCGTTCAAAAATGAGTTTGCCACCGAAACGCCTTTTGCGCTTAGCGACGTTGTGACCCCAGCAATTCAAGATGCTGCCGCCGACGCCTATCGCCGCGACTATATGATGTTCGGGCTCGGAAGCTGGAGCCCGGATCAGGCGGCTTGATCACGCTGTTGTTCGGCCAAAAGCGTGTGCAGCGTCACAGCGTCGGAATTGGCCCGCAATTTTGTGCACAAATTCGCATTCCGCATCGATCGGGACACAACGGCAAGGGCTTTCAAATGCTCAACACCTGCATCTTCGGGTGCTAAAAGCGCAAAGATCAGATCAACAGGTTGATTGTCGACGGCTTCAAATTCAATCGGGCGTTCAATCATCATGAAAAGCCCACAAACTTTTTCCAGTCCCGGCAATCGGGCATGAGGCAATGCAACGCCCTGACCAACACCAGTCGGCCCCAAGCTCTCGCGTTCCTGCAGAGCTGACGCAACGTCTGTGGCACCCAAGCCATAGGCCAAGGCCCCGATGTCGCCCAACTCGTGAAACAGGCGCTTCTTGCTGCTTACGGTCGAAATACATTTGACCGCTTCCGGCTTAAGAATCTTAGCTACATCCATGCCAACCGAGTCCCGTCGATAGCTACTGGTGCGCCCTTACTTTGGGTCGATCCAGCCAATGTTCCCATCATCCCGGCGATACACAACGTTCACACCGGTACTTTGCTTCTCATTTCGGAAAACCAGAACCGGTGCGCCTGCCAATTCCATTTGCATGACCGCTTCGCCAACAGACAACGACGGTATTGTCGCTTCCATCTCGGCAATGATCATGGGTTGGAGGCTTTCAGGCTCAGCAGCGTCCGGTTCATCCGATGAAGCGAGGATATAGGACGCGGCTTCTGAAAGTTCAACAGGCCGTTCACGATGATGATCCTTAAGACGCCGTTTATATCGCCGCAGCTGTTTTTCGATCTTTTCGCAGCTACTTTCGAAAGAGGCATAGATCTCGTGTGCATGCCCGCGGGCCTGTGTTGTCATACCTGTCGAAAGGTGAATCACCGTTTCGCAGACGAATTCGTTACCGCTTTTGGAGAACACCACATTGGCATCCGTCGGTCTCCCTGCAAATTTTTCAATCACCTCGTCCACACTGGTTTTGACATGGGATTGAAGCGAATCGCCGATGTCGATGTGTTTTCCGGTGATCTGATACTGCATAAGCGTCTCCAATAGTGTGCCGCCTGTCTCTTGTGTCAGAGGCAGACATTAAGAAATCTCTAAGATGTGTGAGGCGGTTTGGGGCTTGAGAAGAACGGCCCCGGCAAAAGTTGGAATGTAAAGCGTTTGTGCGATCCATTAGCCTTATTTGGCGATAAATAGGGCCTGCGTGTCAACCACACATCGACGTTACGACATGCGGAAACCTTGGCCCAGATAAACACTTCTCACTTTTTCATCACGCACAACTTCTTCAGCCGTCCCGCTCATCAAGACGCCACCATCATGCAAAATATACGCTCGATCGACGATTTCGAGCGTTTCGCGCACGTTGTGATCCGTGATCAACACGCCAATGCCACGATCTTTCAGATCAATCACAAGATCCCGGATATCCCCCACGGCAATCGGATCTACGCCCGGAAAAGGTTCGTCCAACAGCAGATACTTGGGATTCGCGGCCAAAGATCGTGCAATTTCGCACCGTCGCCGCTCGCCACCCGAAAGCGCGACAGACGGCGTTTTCCGCAGGTGCGAAATCGAAAATTCATTCAAAAGTTCTTCTAGCCGCTCTCGCCGCTTTGTTCGGTCTTTTTCAACAATCTCTAGGATAGCGAGGATATTGTCTTCAACATTCAATCCCTGAAAGATCGAACGCTCTTGCGGCAAATACCCGATTCCCAACTTGGCACGGCGGTACATCGGGTATGACGTCACATCACGGCCGTCCAACAGAACCTGCCCAGCGTCCGACATCACCAACCCGGCAATCGAGTAGAAACAAGTGGTCTTGCCCGATCCATTTGGGCCCAAAAGCGCAACAACCTCGCCACGGGTCACCTTAAGGCTCACGTCTCGGATGACGGGGCGTTTGCGATAGGATTTGCGCAAATTGCGAACCACTAGACCCTGTTCGGTTTCCGAGGCAACAGAAAGCGTCGTCATCAGTTTCCACCGCCTGTGTTAAAAACGGTGCGCACACGGCCTTCCATTGTGCCTGATCCAGTCTGCAAATCTACTGTCAGCGTATCCCCGGAAATCGCGTTCGGACCTTGGGTCAACAAGACATCACCCGACAAAAGAACCGTGCCTGCATCGACCGAAAAGACCGCCTCTTGGGCTTCGACGGCGTCGGTCGCGGTTACAAACGTCACACCACCCGATGCGACAAGTCGAGAAATCCCCGATGCCGAACCTTCCGCCTGACCATACTCAACCCGAACTGAACCGGCCGACATACGAACTTCGCCTTGGACGACCAGCACATTGCCTTCGAAAATGGCGGTGCCGTCTGCCTGATTTACCGACAATGTGTTTGCAGTCACTTCAACGGACTGGGATTTGTCGAAATCCTTCATCCCAAGGTCGATCGCGGCGCTTTGAGCAAAAGCAAACGATGCCATAACCATCAATGTGGCCGACAGAATAAATCGTGTGATATTTTTGATCATACAGGTTCGCCTTCAGGGTTTGTATACCAAGCGAACACCGCTTTTGAAAACAAGAAGATAGGTATCTCCATCTTTTGAGCGGGTTAACTCCATTTGGCCTGCCATGATTTCACCTGCGGGTCCAACAACTTGCACCTCGCTGTCGGCTGTCACACGCGCCTCTTCGAATGATGCGACGAAACGGTCCGACGTGACAACATAGCCAGAAGAACTTTCCAATCGCGCGTCGCCCTGCAAGGTTGCTTCTTTCGTCACGGAGTTCACAAAACCAGCATCGCTTGCGATATCAATATGCCCACCGTTTGGAAGATCAAAAGTCGCCACCAGTCGGCTCGCGTTCATCCGACCCCGGTCAGAACCCGGTGCAATCGTGTCAGCCGTCATCGAGATCGCGACACCATTCTTCGTAACTCCCCCGAATTCAGGGCTGCTCATGCCTTGTTCGGTCAAAATCCGTTCAACATCCACGTCCGCGAATGGGATAGCTGCCTCGGGGTCGAGTGTCTCTGCTGCGAAAAACAATGTCGACAAGATTGCCAATGCCGCCACTGGCAGTGAAACCTTTAACCACAAAACAAGACGTGAATATCTATCAGCAATTGCCATACTGGATATATAGGCGCTTTTGCTGGCTTATTCTAATGCGCGAAAATGTCGATTTCAGGCCAACCGGCAAGATCCAGCCGGGCACGAGTCGGCAAGAACTCAAACGCAGCTGCGGCAAGATCGGCGCGCCCTTCACGGACCAGCCGTTCATCCAGCTTTTCTTTCAGCTGATGCAGGTACAAAACGTCGGATGCGGCATAGGCCAGCTGCGCCTCGCTCAAACTTTCCGCGCCCCAGTCGCTCATCTGTTGCAGCTTAGAAATATCGACCTTCAAAAGTTCATCCAGAAGGTTCTTCAAACCATGGCGATCCGTATAGGTGCGCACCATCTTCGATGCGATTTTGGTGCAATATACTGGCACCGTCAGCGCACCGAAGGCATGAAACATCGCGGCAATATCAAAGCGCCCAAAGTGAAAGAGCTTCAAAATACTCGGGTCAGTCAATAGTCGTTCCAGGTTGGGTGCAGAGGTTTGGCCCTTTCCAATCTGCACCAAATGCGCGTCGCCATCGCCCGAAGACAGCTGCACAAGACACAATCGATCGCGGTGCGGGTTCAGACCCATCGTCTCGCAATCAATTGCAACAGAAGCCCCAAGATCCAACCCATCGGGCAGGTCGCGTTGATAAAGATGGTTGGCCATGATGCCTCCTGATCCAGACGTCTTGGCTTGATGCACCCCAAACCGCCGCGCTTCAAGTCGCGAGTAATTAAGTTTGTGCAAGGCACGACGCTTGACGCCAAGTCGAAGGCAGAGGAATGCTGTGTGATGGATACCGCAAAGAACATTGCTTGGGGTTTGGCTGAGGCCATCCGTGATTTGCCGCAAGATGGCCGGAAGTTGATCGCTTTGGCGGGGCCTCCTGCCTCGGGAAAGTCGACTATTGCCGCAGCTTTGGTGACCCACTTGGGAAAGACGGCGGCCTTGGTGCCCATGGATGGGTTCCATTATTCCAATGCAATTCTTGATGCCCGTGACTTGCGCGCGCGAAAAGGTGCGCCTGAAACGTTCGATCTGGCCGGTTTCAACACACTTATGTGGCGGCTGCGTACCGAAGACGAAGTCGCTGTACCCACCTTCGACCGCACGCTGGACACGTCGATAGGATCAAGCGTTCTGGTCGAGGCGCACCACAGCCTTATCGTAGTCGAAGGCAATTACCTTCTTCTGGACGAGCCGGGCTGGAGCGATCTAAATCAGCATTGGAATTTGTCGGTGGGTTTAGACGTGCCCGAGGACGTTTTGGAAAAGCGCCTGGTCCAACGGTGGTTGTCACAGGGGCTAAGCACTCAGGCAGCCCGAAACCGCGCACTGTCTAACGACATTCCAAATGCACAACGCGTCTTAGGCAACCAGTTACAATCGGATCTGACAATCTAGCCTACACCGAACGCTATACCGCAGCAGCAGCCCGGTTTCGGCGACGCAAAGCTTTCGCAGTAAGGATACCGGCAAGCAGCGCCGCGATGAACACAAAGACTTCAACGCGCCCGGTGCCAAGTGCTGGGATCGCGCCGCCCGGGCAGAACCCGGCGATGCCCCAACCAATCCCAAACACCGCCGAACCTGCAACCAACGGCAGATCGACATCTTGCCGGGTTGGAAGATGAAACGTGTCGGCCAGCCTAGGCGCGGGTTGTTTCAAAACGAACCTATAACCAAACACGGTGATCGCCAAAGCACCCCCCATGACAAAGGCAAGGCTCGGATCCCAAGTACCCGCGATATCAAAGAAGTTCAGCACTTTGGCCGGGTTCGCCATGCCTGAAATCATGATTCCCACGCCGAAAACCAAACCGACAATATAGCTGATGATCAGTTTTAACATCGCTCAAAGCCCTACCATGTGGCGCACGACATAAACGGTCGCAAAACATGCGATCATGAAGATCGCTGTTGCCACAATTGATCGCGGCGAGACCCGCGCCATCCCACAAACACCGTGTCCCGAGGTGCAGCCGCCGCCAAACGTTACGCCAATCCCAACAAGGAAACCGCCGATCAACAGCATCGGTGTTGTCACTGGCACCGCTATGTCTGGGGCTGTGCCCGTGAAAAGCGTAACGACCAACGGACCAGAAACCATTCCGGCGATCATCGCAGCGCGCCATGACCAATCGGAAAGGTCCGAAGGCGCCAAAAACCCGGCCAGTATGCCAGTCGCTCCCATGATCCGGCCCAGAAACGCCATGGACAGTACAGCGGCTAACCCGATCAACAAGCCTCCGCCAAGTGACAAAAGTGGTGTGAAAGATGTTTCCATAACACATTCATAACTGACTATGTGTTTCTGTTCAACGAACGTTTGGAGAGAAAGAATTGGACACTGACCCCAAGGCGCGAGAATTTGGCACAAACGCACTTGCGGAGCCCAACGTGACATCCCTCAGCAGCCACCTGCAATCCGAACTCGACGGATTGAAAGCCACCGGCCTATATAAATCCGAACGCATTATCACCAGTAAACAAGCTGGCACTGTCGCGTTGTCGACGGGTCAAGACGTTATCAACCTTTGCGCCAACAATTACCTTGGTTTGTCCGACAACGCAGATCTGATTAAGGCCGGTCAAGCAACACTGGATCGCTTCGGGTATGGCATGTCGTCGGTTCGTTTTATCTGCGGTACACAAAGCGTGCACAAAGACTTGGAATCTCGCCTTTCGGCCTTCCTCGGCTTTGAAGATACCATCCTCTATTCCAGCTGCTTTGACGCCAATACCGGCCTGTTCGAGACTATTTTGAATGAAGAAGACGCTATTATCTCCGATGCGCTTAACCACGCTTCGATCATTGATGGCGTGCGACTTTGCAAAGCTCAGCGTTTTCGCTACGCAAACTCCGATATGGCTGAACTGGAAACACATCTTCAGGCCAGTCAACACGCCCGCTTCCGCTTGATTGCCACAGATGGTGTGTTTTCCATGGACGGCTACATCGCCAGACTTGGTGAGATTTGCGATCTTGCCGAAAAATACCACGCGATGGTCATGGTCGATGACAGCCATGCCGTGGGCTTCGTGGGTGCAACAGGGCGCGGTTCAATCGAACATTGCGATGTGATGGGCCGCGTCGACATCGTGACTGGTACCCTTGGAAAAGCGCTCGGCGGTGCTTCGGGTGGATACACATGTGCCAAGCGTGAAGTAATTGACTGGCTACGGCAACGTTCACGCCCCTATCTGTTCTCAAACACCCTTGCACCGGTCATAGCGGCAACGTCGATCAAAGTTCTCGACATGCTCGAAGCTTCTACTGATCGCCGCGACCGGTTGATGGGCAACGCCGCACACTTCCGTCACCGGATGAACGACGCGGGCTTCGATCTTCTGCCCGGCAAACACCCGATTATTCCCGTCATGCTGCGCAATCCAAAACTCGCGCAGGACATGGCCAAACGTCTGGAAGCCAAGGGCGTCTACGTCGCCCCCTTCAGCTTTCCCGTCGTTCCAAAGGGCCAGGATCGCATACGCACCCAAATGTCTGCCGCCCATTCCCGAACAGAACTCGACGATGCGATTGATGCCTTTATTTCTGTCGGTCACGACATGGAGCTTTTGACATGACCAACCAAATGCGTGCCCTCGTTAAAGCCAGACCAGAACCGGGTCTGTGGATGGAAACTGTTCCTGTTCCGGAACCACAGGACAACGAAGTTCTGATCAAAATCAAAAAATCGGCCATTTGCGGTACAGACGTTCACATTTGGAAGTGGGACGAATGGTCGGCCAAAACCGTACCTGTGCCAATGGTGGTTGGCCATGAATTCTGTGGTGAAATCGTCGATATGGGCCGCGCCGCCACCAAATACAAAATCGGTCAGCGCGCTGCCGGCGAAGGCCATGTGGTCTGTAACACCTGCCGCAATTGCCGCGCCGGTCGTGGCCAGCTTTGCCGCAACACGCTGGGCGTGGGCGTTAACCGTCCGGGCAGCTTTGCCGAATACCTTTGCATCTCGGAAAGCAACGTCATTCCGATTCCTGATGATATCCCCGATGAAATCGCCGCGATCTTTGATCCCTTCGGAAACGCCGTTCACACCGCGCTCAGTTTTGATCTTGTTGGCGAAGACGTTCTGGTCACCGGCGCTGGACCTATCGGCATCATGGGCGCGCTGGTCGCCCAGAAAGTGGGCGCGCGCAAAACCGTCATAACGGATATCTCTCCATATCGCCGTGAATTGGCCGGCAAAATGGGCGTTCAGCATGTGGTAAATGCGGCAACTGAAGACCTGAACGACGTGATGACTGATCTTGGCATGACCGAAGGGTTCGACGTCGGGTTGGAAATGTCCGGTGCTGTGCCTGCAATGCGCGACATGATCGACAAAATGAACAATGGCGGAAAAATTGCCCTGTTAGGGATAGCGCCCACAGACTTCGCCGTCGACTGGAACAAGATCATCTTTAAGATGCTTACAGTCAAAGGCATCTATGGTCGCGAAATGTACGAAACTTGGTACAAGATGATCGCCTTGGTGCAGTCTGGTCTGGATCTGACCGATCTCATTACTCACCGCATCGGGATCGAGGATTTCGAAGCTGGCTTTGACGTCATGCTTTCAGGCGAAGCGGGCAAAGTCGTGATGGATTGGGATTAAGCCATGTTGGGCGTTTGCCAAGCCAAACTTGCCAATTCTGTATTCGCCGTTCGTTTTGGGTGGTGCTCCAATAGCGGGCACCCGGGAGACTTCTTTGGCGAACTTCATGATCGATCAGATGGCAATGTACAATGCGTGCCATGGCGCACATCGGGAACCCTAAATTCCTGAAGCCGCAGCGTAAAACCAATCGCACTAAGACACGACGCGTCAGTTCACACGACGATCAACAATGCGAAGTTCGACCCGCCGATTCATGGCACGACCCTTTGGGTTATCCGAACCGTCTGCCAAAACATTTGCGGCCGTCGGCTTGGTTTCACCAAGGCTTATGGCAAACACAAGGGTCTCTTCGACATAGCCGTTGCTCTTTAGCCAATTCAGAACGGCGTCGGCGCGTTCTTGACCTAACTGGAAATTATCATCATCAGGTCCGACGCTGTCAGTATGTCCGACGATTTCCAAGTGTTTGACAGGCTGAAGGTTGTCGGCAATCGATTGTAGTCTTGCAACCCCATCGGGCAAAAGCGTCGATTTTCCAAAATCAAACAAGACATCTGTTAGCATTACGTAGCCATCAGCCGTGGTATCAACTTTTGGCGTCAAAGTGATGCCGTCATCAGCGGTGGCAATCCAAACGTCTGAAGTATCGGCATCGTCTGGGATTGCAACAAACGGCTTGGTCGCTTCAAGGATGATCGTGTTTTCAGGTTCCTGCGAAACCGAAGCGACCGTGTCTATCAGGTTCGGACAATCGGTATCCTTGCAAGTTTCGACCGCGTCTTCAGTTGAAACCAGCGCGACGTCAACCGACGTTTCCGTCAATTCCACCGTCGTGGAGGCCGCGATCACAGGTTCAACCCAGTCAACGGCCGCGGCAACTTCGACGCAATCGCTCTCCGTACAAGGATTCGAAGATGGTTGAGTAAAGATTGCACCGACAGCACCTTTAAGGCTTTCTATGTTGCTGTCATCGCCGAGCATATTCGACAAACTGTCAACCTTTGACGAAAGACCTTCTTCAGTCAGATCAATCACGCCGGTATGCGCCGCTCCGGTCAAACCAAGCACAGAAATAAATAGGACGTGGCCGAACCAGTTGGTTTTCCTAAAACTCATTTAACCCACACTCGTAACAACACTTCACAAACAATCAAATTTCACACTTAAGACATAATTAGACCTAGAATGTGGCAAAATTTTGGCGAAGAAATTTGCAAAGTTTTATCGGCCCTCAAGTTTTGCTACACGAATTGAGCGCCTTACTTCAATTACGTCCCAATTAACCCAAGTTGGTTAATCGAGTTCCGCGAATTGCAAAAAACGGTTCAAATCCACCTTGCCCGCCATTCTTTCCAACGCAGGGCAACATTACCGCCAACGTCCCGAAACGGGCGAGGTGGAAGCCGCTTGGGTGCGGGTTCCGAATTGAACCATTTGGTGACGCTACTGGTTTGACCACAGGCCATCTCGGCCGCCGCAATTCCCGTCAACGTGCCGCGTGTTGTGCCCAACCCGTTTTGTACGCAGGCCGAAAAAACGCCCCGATCCACCTCGTGCATAACGGCCACGCCGTTTGAGCTCAGGCACAAATGGCCAGCCCAAACGTGTTCCAACTTCAAGCCAGAAAGTTGGGGAAAGCGCGCATCAAACCGTGCGCGCATCACTGCGTTTGCTCTCACAAGGTCCTAAGCACGCGACTCCATTCCGGATCGCAAGGCTGCCACGGCGCGAATGATAATCCGGTTTCCGCCTTGCCCTGTATCGATGCGTCGAACCGTGGCGCCCATTGGGTCGGCAGATGTGATGCCCCAGCGGTCGTGACCACTAAGCATCTTGATTTTATCCGACCTCAATTCAGATGTCATCGCACCGAAAAAGAACATCTGCATTAACCGGCTTTTCGCTAATCCGAAGCTTTCCAAATGCCCGTTTACGGCAAGAATTACTTTGCCCGCACTTACTTTGCCCCTCGTCGTAGCGACGGACCAGCCGGAACCCTCGCGCCTAAAACTAGAAACTGCTCCGTTTTCGAAAATTGAAACCCCGTCACGCACCAACCCGGAGGCCAACCCGCGAATATACCCTGCTGGCTGCAACATCACGGTACCCGGAGTGTACAGTCCGCTGTAATAGTAATGGCTGCCAGTGATGTCATACATGGATTTGGCATCCAGTAGTTCGAAGGGTTCACCGATCTCGGTTAGATGGTCTGCCTCTCGATGTATGATCGCTTCGGTCCGTATGTCGGCAGCCCCAGAGATCTTGCCTGCACGTTCAAAATAGTCGGGTTTGATGTGGTAATCTTGGACGGCTTCGCCAGCAAACTTCTGAGCTTGACGGTTCAGGGCGATCTGTTGCCGTTCGCCGCGCGCTTCAGTCCTTTTCGCACCCGGCAAGTTATGCGGTAGGTCGATCATGAAGCCCGAGTTCCGCCCCGCCGCACCTTCGGCCAGACGTCCGGCTTCAAGCACGACCACCTTGGCGTCGGGCACAATTTGCGTCAGCCGTCGCGCCGCTGAAAGACCCGCAAGACCTGCACCCACGATTACGAAATCCGCTGTAACATCATCGTCAAGAATATTTGGTTCCGGGTGTAGCCCAAGCAATACGCCCCAAGCCGCAGGACCACGCTGAACAGGCAGCCGTCTCGTGGAGTACTGCTTCAATCCACCGCCTCGTCGGCATCATCGGCTAGGTCCATCCATATGGTTTTCAGCTGTATATATTGGTCATGGGCATGGACGCCGTTGTCACACCCCCCGAAACCCGATTGTTTATAGCCGCCAAACGGGGTCCAAATATCGCTTTCCCTAAGGTTGTTCACAGTGACCGTTCCGGCCCGAATGTTTCGGGCAGCCCGAATTACCCGTTTGGCATTGTCTGTGAAAACAGACGCGCAAAGCCCGTAAACCGTGTCCTTCGCAAGGCCGCCGACCACCACATCGCTGGCTTTGACAGAATAGGACGACACTTTGTCAAAATGCTCGGTGCTGACCAATGCACCAAGACGCGTTATCGGGTCCAGTGGATCGCCAGTATTCCATTCATTCATGTGGTGGATGGTCCGTTCCAGAATGTCAGGCTTCACTGAACGGTAGACGATCAATCGTGCTGCGGCCGAACAATTTTCACTCATGCTCCAGAAAGCCTCATTGACGATGAGTTGCACCACGCGGTCAAAGTTCTCGGCGTCGTCCGCACCGGCAGTCACGACATTCAGCACACCGCGTGGCAGCCCGGCTTCCATTGCAAGTTCAGCGATCCGAAACGTTGACAGGGATGTTTCTTCGGCAGATTTTTCAACCACAGAACAACCCGCCCCCAAAGCCGGGCCAATCTTCCAAGCCAGTATCAAAAGCGGAAAATTCCACGGCAACACCAGCCCCACAACTCCCACTGGCTCGCAAACCACCATTGCAAAATGATCGTCGCTGGCTGGGCTGATCTGGTCATAGATTTTGTCAATGGCCTCGGCGTGCCATTTCAAGCAATGGATCGTCTCGGGCAGATCGACCGTCTCGCAGTCATAGATTGTTTTTCCGGAATCGATGCTTTCCAGAACCGCCAGCTTACGTACGTTGCGATTGATCAGTTTAGCAAGCCGGATCAATATATCCTTACGACCCGAAGGATGCCGCTTTGACCATCGCCCATCGTCGAAAGCCCCGCGCGCCTTCAAAACGGCAAAATCCACATCATCGGCACCACAATCGGCAACATTGGCAATCGTGGCCCCTGTTGCGGGATTGGTCGACGCGAAAGCCTTGCCTGAATCTGACGGGCGAAATCCATCATCAATGAACGCCGACGTTGGTGGATCAAGTCCTTCGGCGATGGCAACGTATTCTGCTTTCGTGAGCAATTTCATGGCTCAACCCTCTGCCTGAATGTCTGCGATGGTTGTCTTCAAGACAGGCACCACTTGTTCCAACGCTCGTTTATCGTCTTTGTTCAGCCTTTTAAGTGGGGGCTGCATTGCGCCTGTGTCTATCCCGGCAAGTGTTACGCCATATTTGATCGTCTGAATAAACTTGCCGCCTTGTTCCAGAACACGCATCAATGGCATCATCGCCGACATAATGCGACGCCCTTTGTCAAAGTTGCCCTCAAGAGCGCAAGCTTGATACAGCGCCAAATGTTCTGCGGGCAAAAAACTCGACCCTCCGCAAACCCAGAACCGCACACCCCAGGCAAAAAATTCCAAAGCCTGATCATCCATACCGCAACCAAGGCCGATGTGGGGATAATCGCGGGCCAATAGATGCGCCCGATTGATGTCACCGGAACTTTCCTTGATTCCGCAGAAATTCCGGCTGCGCCCGATACGATCCAGAAATTCGCCACCCATCATCGTGCCAATGCGATGCGGATATTTGTAAAGCATCTCGGGCAAGTTGGCCGCCGTGTCGATGGCCAAGGCGTTCAGCACGTTTTCCCGATCCGTTGGAACGGCATAGGGCCGGCTGCCAGAAGGATCGCATCTGCACCCAACGCTCGAGCGGTTTCGGCAAGAATTATCGCATCCGCTGTAAGCATCGCACCCGTGCCCAAAATGAACCGAACGCGATTCCCACCCGATCTTTCGTGAACTGCGCCAGTTCGATCCGCTCGGCGACTGTCTGCGCATAGCTTTCGCCCGTCGATCCGCCCGTAGACACCGGCGGGAATCAAGAATTCGATCACCTCTGCCAAGGCTGCGTAGTCAATCTGTCCATCTTGAAATCAAGGCGTCACAACAGGCGTATAGATGCCTTCAAGTCGAATGTTGGTAGCTATCAGGTCGATCCCAGCCCAGTGTAATACGCACCAAAAAGGACTGACGCACTCAGCGCCAGCCCTGTCAAGTCTTGGATCGTAGATGATTTGTGCAAGTCGCCCAACGTTTAGGTGTCGTCGCGGTCCCGTGTCTCGGCTTCGGGTGCAGCTTCGCGATCACCTTCGTTTACACTGTCCGCCTGCTTTTCAGCCTTGGCCTCTTTTCTATCTGCCTTTTTATCGGCCTTTCTCGCTTGCTGAGCTTTTTCCTTAGCCTTGGACTTTTTCGCGTCTGCTTTTTCCTGAGCTTTTTCAGCTGTTGCGGCGGCCGTCGCGGCGGCTAGGGAATTCTCTTTGCTGGGCTCTTTCCTGGCAGTTCTTGCGGCTTTTTTAGCAGCCTTCTTGGCGTCTTTGGCCGCAGCAGCTGCTTTTTTTGCTTTTTGCTTAGCCTGGGCGGCTTTCGCTGCCTTCTTATCCGCTCGTTTCCGTGCTTTTTCAGCTCGGGCTGCGGCTTTGTTTGCTTTTTTTTCGGCTTTTGAAGCTTCTTTGTTGTCGGACGCACTGACTGAGCTTTTCGCTCCTCGACGCTCAGATTCGTTTAACTCAGATGTTTCGGACACACGCGGCCCCAAGCGGCCAAATTCTTCGCAATGCGCTTCTTTAACGACCGAGCTACACCCATTGGCGGCGGCGGGAACAACCGAATAGCCAGAAAGAAAGACTGCCGCGGTTGCGATGAACAGAGGAGTTTTGAAGGTCATGACATTTACTCTTTATTTACTAGGACTGGGAACAAGATGACCGACCGACATGTTCAATTTGAGATGACATTTAGTTAAATTGTCGTCTTTTTCGGCACACCCTTGGCGAATTGAGGCAAACTGCAACGGAATCTGAGAAGATGGCCGAATTTCCATCATGCGGCTTACGAAAGCCCCTATATCCAAATCACATCAAATTCCCTGATTTGACACGCTTGCAGCCGCCATTACCTCTCCCTATATACCCCACGAAGCCGTGATAGCTTTTGGGCATCACACACTCTGGGATGGGGGCTTGGCGCCGAAATGGGCCAACCTCCCGGACATCGCCGAAAGAGAAGGACTATAGTTATGGGTAAAGTGATCGGTATCGACCTGGGTACCACAAACAGCTGCGTCGCCATCATGGACGGATCGCAACCCCGGGTGATTGAAAACGCCGAAGGTGCCCGCACCACGCCATCGATTGTCGGATTTACCGACAGCGAACGCCTTGTGGGCCAGCCAGCAAAACGTCAGGCTGTTACAAACCCTGAGAATACCGTCTTTGCTGTAAAACGTCTGATTGGGCGCCGCGTTGACGATGCAGAAGTGACAAAAGATCAGGACATCGTCGCTTACAAAATCGTTGACGGCGGCAATGGCGACGCTTGGGTTCAAGCGGGTGGCGAAAAATACTCGCCCAGCCAGATCAGCGCGTTCATTCTTCAAAAAATGAAAGAAACCGCCGAGCAATACCTTGGCGAAGACGTAACCCAAGCGGTAATTACGGTGCCTGCTTATTTCAACGATGCCCAACGTCAGGCAACGAAAGACGCTGGTAAAATCGCTGGTTTGGAAGTGCTGCGGATCATCAACGAGCCGACTGCGGCTGCGTTGGCTTATGGTCTGGACAAGAAAGAAACCAAGACCATCGCGGTTTATGACCTTGGCGGCGGCACGTTCGACGTCACAATCCTGGAAATTGATGACGGCCTGTTCGAAGTAAAGTCCACCAATGGTGACACATTCCTTGGTGGTGAAGATTTCGACATGCGCATCGTCAACTATCTGGCCGATGCGTTTAAGAAAGAGCATTCTGTTGACCTGAAGAAAGACAAGATGGCGTTGCAGCGCCTGAAAGAGGCCGCTGAAAAGGCCAAGATTGAACTGTCGTCTTCGACACAGACTGAAATCAACCAGCCGTTTATCTCGATGGACCCATCTTCGGGTACGCCTTTGCACATGGTCATCAAATTGACCCGCGCCAAGCTGGAAAGCCTTGTGGGCGATCTGATCAAGAACTCGATCAAACCTTGTCAAGCCGCGTTGAAAGATGCTGGTCTTTCGATCGACGACATCGACGAGGTCGTTTTGGTTGGCGGTATGACGCGGATGCCTCGCGTTAAAGAAGAAGTCACCAAGTTCTTCGGCAAAGAACCTCATCAGGGTGTGAATCCCGACGAAGTGGTCGCCATGGGTGCCGCTATTCAAGCCGGTGTTCTGCAGGGTGATGTGAAAGACGTTGTTCTTCTGGACGTCACTCCATTGTCGCTTGGCATTGAAACGCTGGGAGGTGTCTTCACGCGTCTGATCGACCGTAACACTACGATCCCAACGAAAAAGTCGCAGATCTTTTCGACCGCTGAAGACAATCAGAACGCTGTGACAATCCGCGTGTTCCAGGGCGAACGCGAAATGGCTGCGGACAACAAGATCCTTGGCCAGTTTAATTTGGAAGACATTCCGCCTGCTCCGCGTGGTCTGCCTCAGATTGAGGTGACGTTTGACATTGACGCGAACGGCATCGTGTCGGTTTCGGCCAAAGACAAAGGCACCGGCAAAGAACACCGGATCACAATTCAGGCGTCGGGCGGTCTGTCGGACGAAGACATCCAAGCTATGGTGGAAGAAGCCGAAGAAAACGCCGAAGCTGATAAGGAACGCAAAGACTTGGTTGAGGCACAAAATGGTGCCGAAAGTCTGATTCACGCGACGGAAAAGTCGATGGAAGAGCACGGCGACAAGGTGGACCCAACGACCATCGAAGTCATCGAGCTGGCGATTGCCAACCTTAAAGAACAGATGGAAACCGAGGATGCGGGAAAAATCCGCTCCGGTATCCAGAACGTGACAGAAGCTTCGATGAAACTGGGCGAAGCCATCTATAAATCGCAAGCTGAAGCGGCTGGTGAAGCAGATGCAGACCCCACCGAAGACGAGCCGCGCGGTGTAGACGACGACATCGTCGACGCCGACTTCGAAGATCTCGACGACGAAAACAACCGGGCTTGAGCCCGCTGAACGCAATCCCGGCCGGCCTTCGGGCCGGTCTTTGCGTTCTAAGGAGACGTTGTCATGGCTAAGCGGGACTTTTACGAACTACTCGGAATCTCAAAAGGGGCATCCCCTGACGAGATCAAGAAGGCTTATCGCGGCAAGGCGAAGGAACTTCACCCCGATCGCAATTCAGATAACCCAAACGCCGAAGCCGAATTCAAAGAAGTGAACGAAGCTTACGAGATCTTGAAGGATGCCGAGAAAAAGGCCGCCTATGACCGCTTCGGTCATGCAGCGTTCGAAGGCGGCATGGGTGGGGGCCCACGTGGCGGTGGCGGAAATGGTGATTTCGCCAGTGCGTTTTCGGATGTCTTTGACGATCTGTTTGGCGACATTATGGGCGGACGTCGGGGTGGTGGTGGCCAACGTGCGATGCGCGGCTCAGACCTGCGCTATAACTTGCGTGTTTCGTTGGAAGATGCACACAAGGGCATGCAGAAGACAATCCAGGTGCCGACAGCACTTGCCTGCGAAACTTGCGATGGCACCGGCGCTGAAAGCGGTGCCGAACCTCAGACTTGTCCAACCTGTTCTGGCATGGGCAAGGTGCGTGCCAGCCAGGGATTTTTCACCGTCGAACGTACCTGCCCGACTTGTTCTGGTGCGGGTCAGATCATCCAAAACCCTTGCAAGACATGTAAAGGTGCGGGTCGTCAGGAAAAAGAACGCTCACTTTCCGTGAACATCCCGGCGGGCGTTGAAACCGGAACGCGCATCCGTCTTGCTGGTGAAGGCGAAGCCGGAATGCGCGGCGGCCCGTCTGGTGATCTCTACATCTTTATCGAAGTAGCCGAGCACGCGTTGTTCCAACGAGACGGTGAAAATCTTTACTGTCGAGTACCTGTATCGATGACGTCAGCCGCAATGGGTGGTGACATCGAAGTGCCGACAGTTGACGGTGGCCGTAGCCGCGTGAAAATTCCTGCGGGCAGCCAATCTGGTCGCCAAATGCGTTTACGCGGCAAGGGCATGCCGTCTTTGCGTGGAGGCGCAAAGGGCGACATGATGATCGAATTGGCTGTCGAAACACCGGTTAATCTGACTTCCAAACAAAAGGAGTTGTTGGCCGAATTCGAAAAGCTGTCCGAAGAAAACAATCCTGAAAGCACAGGCTTTTTCAAGAAGGTGAAAACCTTTTGGGATGGCATGAAAACCTAGGCATTGTACGCAGTGGGGCTACAATTAATTTTATTCCTGCGTACTGTCCAAATTTGACGCCCAATTCGCCGCATTTCTGCTTCATTATTTGCACTAATTCGACATCTGGCTTACTGATAGCGTTGTAAGTAGTTCCGGCGCCGTGTTGGTGTCAAAGTGTGAGTGACGTCCATGAACCCCATTCAACGAATTTCCGAAAAATCCCAGGCACTGGCCATTTTGGGCCTGTCCAACCATGCGAACACTGATGAAATTCGCAAGGCGTACAAAGCCTTAGCTCTTGAAAAGCACCCAGATCAGGCAACTGGATCGAATGCGGAATTTGCAGAAATTACAAACGCTTACCAATTCCTAAGAACAAATTTCGAGCTGCTGGGCATTCCAAAGGCGCCAACTACTACACGCCGAACCGCAACGTCGCGTCCCCAGATGCAGCCTACGGAAACTCAGTTTTCCGAGGATATCATCGCCGAGTGCAAAGCATGCCTTCCAGGTAACGCTGAAGCTTATGAGCATGTTTCAACCATTTTACATCGACTGGGCCGCAAGCTGACCTATTTCGTGCCGACGTCGCCTGCGAATGGCACCAACGAAGTTGTCGTACCGACGGGCGAATTGGTTGATACACGACACGCACATCCGCAGATTGTACCCGTAAGCGCACAGGACATTTCAGCCGGTACATACGAAGTGCCAACAGACGTTTGCGATGATCTTTTTCCCGGAGCGCGCAGCGTAACAATTCGCTTCGTGGCGTGATCGATTAACCACCGTTTAACCACGAGACGCCAAATCTACCTGGATGGATAACCAGTACACTTTTGACGAATCGGTGCCGCAATTCGCATCATCCACACAGCCTGCAAAACTGCCATCCTATATTCGGGATCATCGTAAACGTCTGCGTGACCGCTTCATGGATGGTGGTTCCGATGCCGTGGCGGATTATGAATTGTTGGAACTGACCCTTTTCCGCGCCATCCCGCGTCGGGACGTTAAACCCCTTGTCCGACGTCTTCTGGACTCCTTTGGCAGCTATAGCGGCGTTATTTCAGCACCGCGCGAACGCCTTGCGACGGTCGACGGTGTTGGCGATGCTGTTATTACCGAACTGAAGATTGTAGAAGCAGCCGCGCATCGGTTGGCGCGCAATAAGATCATCCATCGACAGGCTCTTTCCGGCTGGGACGCGTTGGTCAGCTACTGTCGAACTGCCATGGCACATCGCGAGACCGAGCAGTTTCGGATTTTGTTCCTTGATCGCAAGAACGTCCTTATTGCCGACGAAGAACAGGCGCGAGGCACGGTTGATCATGTGCCCGTTTATCCTCGCGAGGTTGTCAAACGCGCCTTAGAACTGAACGCTTCGGCGATCATTCTTGTGCATAACCACCCATCAGGCGACCCAACCCCATCAGACGCGGACATCACAGTCACCCGGTTGATCGAAGACGCAGCGCGGGCATTGTCGATTACTTTGCATGACCATCTGATTATTGGTGCGGCGGATGAGTTTTCGTTCCGTTCAGCCGGCTATCTTTAGCTATCGGTCGATCCAGACTTCCACCCGGCGGTTAACCTGCCGCCCCCAGGCCTTGTCGTCACAGGCCATGGGAAGCGCCTCGCCATACCCTTCGGATTTCATTTCTACCGGTGCACCTTCGACACGCGCGGCCACGGCGCGACGTACCGATTGCGCGCGACGTAGCGAAAGACGCAGGTTTCCGTCAGGCAGCCCCACACCATCTGTAAAACCAATAAAATGAAGCGTCTTCCCATCAAAATCACCACGATTGAGAGCATCTGCCAGACGCTGAACGTTCGATGCTGATTGCGCGTCCAAATCGCTCGACCCGTCCTGAAACCGGAAGGTCAGCGTCAACCTATCGCGGTTCAAAAGCGCTCCAACCATATCGCGAACGGCGCTGGTTGCCACGCTATCGTCGCCTGCTGCCAGAACGGCATTCGCAATACGGTCACCTTGGCGAGCGAAAGCGATACGCCCGATGGCTTGGTCAACAAACCCTGACGTTGCGATCACGTGTTGCGCCTCTTCCGAACGGGCGAAGGCGATGAAGTCGCGAATTATCTTCGGTTGGTTTGCACCAAGACGTTGAAGAAACAGTGGCTCTGTTAGGGGGTAGTCTTCCGCACGAATGGAATCGCGGGTCGCTGGGATCGCAAGACCACAAGTGCCCGCAACGACCAGTGGCGCGGCATTTCCGATCGCAGAGTACATTCCTATCCCAATGGCAGCCGGGTCGGCCGCAACGGCGTCGGCCAAGGTATCCGCACTGTCATGTTGGATAACGCTTGTCACAGTTTGACCAGCATACCATCGGTTCAAAAGTTCCGGTTTGCTCGCCAAAAGATGGACGATAACCGGCAAATCCGGTCCGTCTATCTTCGACCAGCGGTCAATTTGCCCAGACAGCAATCCCGACAGCTGCGCCTGTGTGACCTGTGCTCTTAGGTTTTCCAAGCCGACCAACGGCACAACCGCGTCAAGCGCGATGACGTCTTGTCGCACAGGCGCATTCTGCTTGGTGTTGCTCAACACCAAATCTGTCACCCCGCTGGCAAGCTTTTCAAACACGTCTTTGTCTCTTACTGCCGTTGCTTCAAACACAGCAACCATTTGCCCGGTTTCAGGCTCTCGAAGTTCCCAGACAATTTGCGCGTCGCTCAGATAAAGACTGCGGTAATCTAGGCCCTCACGGTCCGCAAAAACTTCGATCAATGGCGGCATTAATCGATGGATCAAGCCGAACGGCCCTGAAATGCGGGTTCTGGCAATCAGATCAACAGGATCAGGGCAGCCCGAACCATCGCAGCGCAATCCACCCGCATCCAATGTAAGCGGCCCAAATGCCGTCTCGACTCGAAAAAACTCACCGTCAAAGGACACCAGCTCGCCTTCGACCGTGACACTGCCGTCAGCGTTGGTCAGCGCAACAGGGCCCGCAAACAGGTGTAAAGGCCAAGCAAAGGTCAGCATAAGGATCAGCGAACGTCGGAACATGGGGGTGGGCAGCAGGCTCCTATTAGCGCGCGGCCAGTCTCATGTCCCGCAGAAGGTTTTGCAACAAGACGACATCGCCCTGACGATCACAGTCCGGAAGTGCGACTTCTACGTCAGTCTCACTCAGGCGACGAAAGGCGGTTGGCTGCAATGCCTTTGCCCTAACCACTCGCCCACAATTTGCAGCCGTTACCCGCGCTTCGACGACCAGACGAACAACGCCGCGCAAAGGCGATTGTCCGCTCGGAAGGCTATAGATCTCTGCCGATGGCCCATCGTCTGTCACAAGCCACGTCATATATCCCCCCGAACCACGCGACGCACGTTTCGGAGATTTTGGTGCACCAGACCAGACATGCCCGATCTCGTTACGCCCGGCTCCGAATTCAAAGGCATTCAATTGCAACATCTGTGGGCCAGTCCACATCAACGCAACATGCTGAAAGTTCTCGGCTTCGGGAACCGTCATGGAAGTGTTCAGCTCCACTTCATCGACGGTGATCTTGATCGCAACATTCGTCTCTAACGCGGGTAGTTTAACGGTCATCCGCCCGTTTTCGTCGGTGTAAGCCGACGCGGCGAAAGACCCTTGCTCAATACCCACCAAACGAACCGGATGGCAGGGCGCGCGCAACGACAACGTAATCATGGCCGCCGGTGCTTTTGTAGTGAACAGTTTTGGCGCACAACCGGCATTTGCGTAACGCTCGCCGTCATTGGGTTCTTCCACCCGTCTGGGAAGTATCACTGGCTGATCAAGGATTGGCATCAGTGTTGCCGCAGGTGGCGTTGGCAGCGGTCTACGTTCTTCAAGTGACTTTAGAACGGGCGCCGCGTCGGGCGCAGCCGTGATTGATGCGACAGGTGTAGAATTAATCAACACGTTCTGCATCAAATGCCCGCTTAAGAACGCAATCAAAAGCACACCCACAATCGTAGCCGCGCGCCGTTTGTCCAACGTCGAGAAAAAACTCATACCTACCTCCTCCGGCCGCGCTCTGATGGCGCAGTCCGGTGTCACGGATTATGGTATCGGATAACTTGCAAAATGACGCACATCAAAGACATGCGCGCCACAGTTTTCAGCCAAATTGAGTCGAATGCGTCACAGCACCCTTAAAGAGAACCGTGACAATGTTTGAATTTCTTGCCGGAACCGCAAGGGCAGGTTTCGTTGCGTCCGGGCCGGCCCCATGTTTCGGGGTCGTTCTCATCGAACCCGGCAGCGACCGCTTCAGCAGTTGGTTGTGGCGGTGTGTCCGACACCTCTGGAGCAGGTTCGGGCGCAATGCCTTGTTGTGCCAACACCTGCTGCATCATCGCTTGCTGTTCTTCTTCGCTTAGCGGGCGGATGTGGGCCAGCTTCTCGGTCACTTCACCCCGCAAACTGTCAAGCAACCCTTCGAACAGCTGGAAGCTTTCTGTTTTATATTCGTTCACCGGGTCGCGTTGTGCATAGGCACGGAATCCGACCACTGACCGCAAATGCTCCAGCGTCAGGATGTGTTCGCGCCATTTCGCATCCATGGTTTGAAGCAAAAGCTGTTTTTCAATCGAGCGCATTTGTTCAACGCCGAATTGATCGGCTTTCGCCGCCATAAAGACATCTGACTGTTCAAACAGCCTTTCGCGGATCACTTCGCCGTCTACGCCTTCTTCGTTGCCCCATTCGACCAACGGAACAGTAATACCGATCTTTCGCTCAACTTCCGCCCGAAGGCCCTCTGTATCCCATTGATCAGCATACGATTTTTCCGGGATATATTCGTCAACCAAATCGTCGATAACTTCTTGGCGCATGTCTTGTATAATCTCTTCGACCTCTGCGGCCTCCATGATCTCGCGCCGCTGGCCGAATATGACTTTCCGTTGGTCATTCATCACATCGTCCAGCTTCAGAAGCTGCTTTCGAATGTCGAAGTTGCGTCCTTCTACTTTAGCCTGGGCACGTTCAAGAGACTTATTGACCCATGGGTGCTGGATCGCTTCGCCTTCCGCCATACCGAGCGTCGACAAAACTTTGTCCAACCGTTCGGAGCCGAAAATCCGCATCAAATCGTCTTCCAGCGACAATGAGAAAGACGACCGACCGGGATCACCTTGACGACCTGACCGTCCGCGCAGTTGATTGTCGATCCGACGGCTTTCGTGTCGTTCGGTGCCCAGAACAAACAAACCACCCGAAGCCAGAACCTTCGCTTTGTCGTCCGCGTGCTCAGCTTCGATCTTTGTACGGATCGCTTCGGGATCCGCATCGGGATCGGCCGCCAAAGCCTCCATCACGCGAATTTCCACGTTTCCGCCCAATTGAATGTCAGTACCACGACCCGCCATGTTGGTGGCGATTGTCACGGCGCCCGGCTTACCGGCATCACCGACGATCTGTGCCTCTTGCTCGTGGTGACGCGCGTTTAGAACTTTGTGTTCGATGCCTTCTTTGGTCAGAAGGTCAGCCAGAAATTCGGATCGTTCGATCGAAGTCGTGCCCACAAGTACAGGCTGGCCCTTGGCATTGGCTTCTTTGATCTCATCCACAACGCCTTCGAATTTTTCACGGGTGGTGCGGAAAATCTGGTCATCGTCGTCCACGCGGGACACAGGCACGTTTGTCGGAATTTCGACAACACCCAACCCATAGATTTCTTGAAATTCTTCGGCTTCGGTCGATGCCGTGCCGGTCATTCCAGCCAGCTTATCATAAAGCCGGAAATAGTTCTGGAACGTCACACTGGCAAGCGTCACATTCTCCGGTTGGATCGTGGCACCTTCTTTAGCCTCAATCGCCTGATGCAAACCATCCGACAACCGACGGCCCGACATCATGCGGCCCGTGAACTCGTCGATCAAAACGACTTCGTTATCGCGAACAATGTAGTCTTTGTCCCGCTGGAAAAGTTTATGCGCACGCAGTCCCTGGTTCACATGGTGGACAAGCGTCGTCGACTCAGGATCATAAAGTGACTGATCTTCAGGCAACAGGCCCGAGGCGTGAAGCTTTTGTTCAAGAAACTCGTTGCCTTCGTCGGTGTAAGTGACGTTCCGGGTTTTTTCGTCCAGCGTGAAATGCTCGTCCAAGACTTCTGGGATCAACTGATCAATGGTCACGTAAAGTTCGGATCGGTCTTCGGCAGGGCCCGAAATAATCAAAGGCGTCCGTGCTTCATCGATCAGGATCGAATCCACTTCATCGACAATCGCAAAATAATGATCGCGCTGCGCCACATCAGAAAGCTCTTGCTTCATGTTGTCGCGAAGATAGTCGAACCCAAGCTCGTTGTTCGTCGCATAGGTGATGTCGGCCTCGTAGGCGGCTTTTTTCTCGGCCGGGTCTTGGTTCGGAACGACAACACCTGTTGTCATGCCCAGTTGCGCGTAAACCTTGCCCATCCACGCGCTATCCCGCGAAGCCAGATAGTCGTTCACCGTCACGATATGCACGTTCTTGCCGGTCAGCGCATTCAGATAGGCCGGGAAAGTTGCCACAAGGGTCTTACCTTCACCAGTCTTCATTTCGGCGATTTCGCCTTGGTGAAGGAACATGCCGCCTATCAACTGCACATCAAAGGCGCGCAAACCCAAAGCCCGCTTCGCACCTTCACGACAGTTCGCAAAAGCCTCGGGCAGTATAGCATCAAGGCTCTCACCGTCAGCTACGCGCTTTTTGAATTCTTCGGTCTTGGCGATCAATCCTTCGTCCGACAAAGCTTCGAATTCAGGCTCTAACGCGTTGATCTTTTCCGCCATGGGAAAGGCCGCTTTTACGCGGCGATCGTTCACGGTCCCGAAGACCTTTTTCGCTAACGTTCCAAATCCGAGCATTCAATCGCCTCTTGGCTTGCAGTCTGACGAGGTTTTGTGGGGGATACGCTTGCCCGTGCCCTTGGCCCGCCATAGAAGAGCAAGGATAAGAACACCTCGCCAACGTCTGCGATGTAAGGGGCGGGTAACCCACTGTCAACGTCGCCAGGCCGTGCGACCACTAGTAAGGAAAGACTATGGCTTTCAGAACAAAACTGTCTGTACTCGCAACTGTGGTTGCACTTGGGTCTCCGACTGGGATTTTGGCTGACGGCCATGTTGACGCAAACACTGTTGTAGCCAACGTAAACGGCCTGGATATCACGTTGGGCCACATGATCGTGCTGCGTCAGCGTTTGCCCCAACAGTACCAGCAATTGGCCCCAGATGTGTTGTTTGAAGGTATTTTGGATCAATTGGTGCAACAAACACTGTTGGGCGAAAAAGTCGACGACCTTTCGCTCGGCACAAAGTTGACGCTTGAAAACGAAGAACGCGCGCTTCGTGCCAATGAAGAATTGCAGCGTGTGGTGGCAGATTCTGCAACCGATGAGGCGCTGGAAGCCGCCTATGTATCCGCTTACGGCTCGATTGATCCTGAAGAAGAGTACAACGCTTCACATATTCTTGTGGAATCGGAAGACGAAGCCAAAGAACTGGTTACAGCGCTTGGCGACGGCGCAGACTTTGCAGAACTTGCCAAAGAAAAATCCACCGGCCCGTCTGGTCCGCGTGGTGGTGAACTAGGTTGGTTCGGCCAAGGCGCGATGGTCCCACCGTTTGAAGCGGCAGTGGTTCAAATGGAAGTCGGCGCGGTTTCAGACCCTGTTCAGACCCAATTCGGCTGGCATGTGATCAAACTGAACGAAACACGCGTGAAAGATGCCCCAGCGCTGGAAGATGTGCGTGCCGAGCTTCTAGACACCATTCAACGTGAAGCCATCGATACTTATGTCGCGAGCCTTGAGATTGATGCAGAAATTTCGCGCAAGACTGCCCAAGACATTGATCCTGAGCTTTTGAACGATCTCTCATTGCTGGGCGAATAACCCTTGGCCGATCAACTCCCTGTTTCGCCGCTTGCCCCAAAAGGTGGGTTCCCGGACCTGCCCGATGTGGGTGGCGTGCGTTTCGCTACTATTGCTGCGGGTGTAAAGTACCTGGGTCGCGCTGATGTCATGCTGGCAGAACTCGCTCCGGGCACCGTGATCGCGGGCACATTCACAAAATCCAAGACCCGCGCCGCTCCAGTCTTGGATTGTCAGGAGAAGTTGGGCGGACCAACCGACGCAGGCGCGGCGATTTTGGTGAATTCAGGCAATGCGAACGCGTTTACAGGTGTCGCCGGGGTAACTGCGGTCAAAGCGATCACATCCGAAGTCGCCGCACTGATGGATATCCCAGAAACCCGCGTCTTTACCGCATCCACCGGCGTAATCGGCGAACCTTTACCGCATGAAAAGGTCACTGCGACACTTGCGTCTTTGAAAGACTCTCTGGCCCCAAGCGCGATCGCGGACGCCGCAAAAGCGATCATGACAACCGATACCTTTCCAAAAGGTGCGTCCCGCCAAGTGACAATTGATGGCAAAACAGTCACTATTTCAGGGATTGCGAAGGGTTCCGGTATGATTGCCCCTGATATGGCGACGATGCTGGTTTACATCTTTACAGACGCTGGGGCCGAGCCTGATTTTCTACAAGGCACCCTGTCGGGCCTCACCAATCAAACATTCAATTGCATCACCGTCGATAGCGACACGTCTACGTCGGACACCCTGATGTTGGCTGCGACGGGCGCGTCGGGCGTCGATGTAACGGGTAAACCCGAATTCACACATGCGCTTTTGGACGTTATGACCGAATTGTCTCACCTTGTTGTCCGGGACGGAGAAGGCGCGACAAAGTTTGTGACCGTGGATGTGATAGGCGCCGTTGATGTGGTGGACGCAAAGCGCGTCGCAATGTCGATCGCAAACTCACCTCTGGTGAAAACTGCCATTGCTGGTGAGGATCCCAATTGGGGACGCATCGTCATGGCTGTTGGGAAGTCAGGCGCAGAAGCGGATCGGGATACACTTACGATCCACTTCGGCGATGTACTTGTTGCGGAGAAAGGCCAAGTCCACCCGGACTACTCTGAAACAGCCGCCGCAGCCCACATGAAGGGTGACGAAGTGACTGTTCGCGTCGATCTTGGGCTTGGATCGGGCCATTCAACGGTCTTTACCTGCGATTTGACGGCCCAGTACATTTCCATAAACGCAGATTATCGCTCATGAAGATTGTTCTTGTGTCAGCCGTCGCGCTGATTGATCCCGATGGACGGGTGTTGCTGGCACAAAGACCCGAAGGCAAATCGATGGCAGGCCTCTGGGAATTCCCAGGCGGCAAGATTGAACCCAACGAGACCCCCGAAACCGCTTTGGTTCGCGAACTTTACGAAGAACTGGGGATCGAAACATGGGAAAGCTGTTTAGCGCCGCTCACCTTCGCAAGCCACTCATATGACGACTTTCACCTGATTATGCCGCTCTTTGCCTGCCGAAAGTGGGACGGCGTGCCGATGCCTCGCGAAGGTCAATCTTTGAAATGGGTTAGTGCGTCGCGACTTCGTGACTATCCAATGCCCCCTGCTGACGTTCCGCTCATACCCGTTCTAAGAGACTGGCTTTAAGGCAATTACCCTAAAACGCTCTGATCTGAACGCCTATTCAATGCGCCATTTCAGCGATTACTGTTTCGACTAAGGAAACAGTGCACATCTTCAGTGTTGATTTTGCAGCAGGATGAAATATTTCGTTACATAGGGAAGAGGATCGCCAAATGCTCAAGACAGTCATCATGGGAAGTTGCGTTTCGGTTCAAGGTAAGTTTGTTCAAGCGTTCGGTGACGGACGCATATCGGTTCGTGTCGGAACACAGGTTTTCTGTGGATTTCCGGTGTAACCACCCCCCAACTCACTCACACTTATCCACACGAAAAGGCGCCGCTGTTTCCAGCGGCGCCTTTTTACATTCAGGTTTAGGCTTTTAGGAGAGCGTACGTTCGAATTCTTCGCGCTCAAAGATTTCGATGACATCGCCTTCACGGATATCTTCGTAGTTCTCAAACGCCATGCCGCATTCCTGACCCGACTGGACTTCAGCGACTTCATCTTTGAAGCGTTTCAGTGTTTTCAGCGTACCTTCGTGGATCACGACATCATCGCGCAAAAGGCGAACGCCGGCCGAACGACGGGCAACACCTTCGGTCACAAGACAACCAGCCACACGACCAACTCCAGAAACCTTGAAGACTTCTTTTATGGACGCATACCCGATAAAGGTCTCACGCACTTCGGCAGACAACAATCCGCTTGCGGCAGCTTTCACATCATCAACCAAATCGTAAATGACGCTATAGTATCGAATTTCCACGCCTTTTTGGTTCGCCGTGTTTCGGGCCGACGCATTTGCACGCACGTTGAAACCAAAGACCGGAGAACCGGAGGCTTCCGCCAACCCAATATCCGATTCTGTGATCGCACCAACGCCCGAATGCAACACCCGAACGCGCACTTCGTCGTTGCCGATTTTTTCCATCGCCTGAACGATGGCTTCGGCTGAACCCTGCACATCGGCTTTCACCAGAATTGGCATCTCGGCGACAGTTTCGTCGTCCTTGGCCTTCTGCATCAATTGTTCCAGCGTCGTTGCAGCACCAGCCGCTGCGCGTTTCTCTTTCGCAGCCTTCTCGCGATATTCGGCGATTTCACGTGCTTGCGCTTCGGTGTCGACCACGTTCAACACATCACCCGCTTCCGGCGTACCGTTTAGACCAAGCACTTCGACAGGAACTGACGGACCGGCTTCTTTAACACGGTCACCTTTGTCATTTTCCATGGCGCGCACTTTGCCCCACTGTTCGCCAACCACGAAGATGTCGCCTTGGCGCAGTGTACCGTTCTGAATTAGGACAGTCGCAACAGGACCACGCCCCACATCAAGCTGCGCCTCGATAACGGCACCCTGTGCTGCGCGATCTGGGTTGGCTTTCAGTTCAAGTATTTCCGCCTGTAGCGCGATAGCTTCAAGCAGGGCATCAAGACCTGTGCCTTTGACAGCTGATACTTCAACATCCTGCACTTCGCCTGACATCTTCTCGACGACGACCTCATGCTGCAACAGATCGGTCCGCACTTTGTCAACGTTCGCCGCTGGCACATCGATCTTGTTGATGGCAACGATCATCGGAACGTTTGCGGCCTTGGCATGATTGATGGCTTCAACGGTCTGCGGCATCACCGCATCATCAGCAGCAACAACAAGCACAACGATGTCCGTCACCTGAGCACCACGGGCGCGCATAGACGTGAACGCGGCGTGACCCGGTGTATCAAGGAATGACAGAACGGCGCCCGTATCGGTGGTCACCTGATAGGCACCAATGTGCTGAGTGATCCCACCAGCTTCGCCACCCGTGACATTCGCTTTTCGGATCGCATCCAAAAGCGAAGTCTTACCATGGTCGACATGACCCATAATGGTAATGACCGGCGGGCGATCCTTAAGATCAGCCGCGTCGTCTTCGATCGGTGCGATCACATCCTCGACGTCAGAATCAGATACACGCTGAACGGTGTGGCCAAATTCTTCGATAATCAGCTCAGCCGTATCCGCGTCAATTGTCTGGTTTTGGGTCGCCATTATTCCGCTGTTCATCAGCGATTTGACAATATCGGAAACGCGTTCGGACATTCGGTTTGCAAGTTCACTGACCATAATCGCTTCTGGCAACTGAACGGTGCGCACAACCTTTTCGCGCTCTTGCGTTCCGCCCATTGCTTTTTGCCGGGCGCGTTCCTGTTTCCGCTTCATCGCGGCCATTGATTTCTGGCGACCGCCTTCACCACCCGTCAAAGCTTGGTTTAGGGTCAACTTACCCGAGCGGCGAGCGTTGTCTTCGCGGGCACGGCCGCTTTTGTTGTCACGGCGATCATTGTCGCGGTCGCGCTTTACAGGCGCTGGCTTATTACCACCGCGCGGAGCAGCGGCAGGTGCCGCAGCGCCTTCAGGCGCAGCCGCGGGTGCCGCAGCAGCGGCGGCAGCACTGGCTTTCGCTGCGATTTCTTCGCGCTTCTTACGTTCTTCTTCTTCAACTTTGGCCTTGGCTTTGTCGGCCCGCTCTTGTTCTTCGCGTTCCTTCGCCTCGATTTCCGCGCGACGACGTTCGCGGTCTTCTGCGCGTGCTTTTTCGTCTGCTTCCCGCTTTTCGGCTTCTTGCGCTTCCGCAGCTTTGTGCGCGGCCAGAGCCTTCATTCTGCGGTCGTGCTCAACATCCGATATGCCCGCTGGGCGCTTTTTCGGATCCCCACCAGCAGCCGATCCCGACTTGCCCGATGGGCCAGAGCCACCCCCACCACCTGGCTTGGGTACGACAACGCGCTTGCGCTTCGTCTCAACCACAACGTTCTTGGTCCGGCCATGGCTAAAGCTTTGCTTTACCTGTCCGGGTCCACGACCGAGGCCGAGTGTCTTTTTGCCGTCACTATCGCTCATAGAGTTTACTTTACCTCTGTGGTGGCTGAGCCACCTTTCAATTCACGAACGCCAGATAGCCGAATGGCGTCCTCTCTGATCCGTTCAGTGAGTCCGCCAAAACCGAGCGCCGCATGTATCACACGTTCACGCCCAAAGGACAAACCCAATTCTGAGGCGCTCAGCACCTCGAAAAAACTGCCGCGCCCACCGGGTGCATGAAGCTTTGACTTCCCGCGTTCCGAGCCATCAGAAGCCTGAAACAAAATGCGTGCTTCGTCCTTGCCAAGCCAATCTTTGACCTTCTCAAAACCCGCAATCGCACTACCGGCTTTCCGTGCCATCGAGATACCGCCAATCAGCCGTTTTGCCAAAAGAGATTCGACGTCATCGACCAAAGATTCCGGTACAGTAACCGCTTGCTTGGCGCTTCTTGCGAACAAGCCTTTTTGGATCGCTTCTTCCAGCGCAGTACGCTCAGACGCCACCCATATGCCTCGTCCGGGTAGTTTTTCAAGGATGTCCGGCACAATTTGCCCATCGGGCGAAATGCCAAATCGGATCAGCCCACGCTTGGGCTGAACCTCTCCGGTTGCGATACAGCGGCGTTCTGGCTCACTGAGATTTTTGGGTTTGCCGCCTCTGGGCAAGAGCGTTCCGGGCCATTAGGCCCCGGCCTCCTCAGCTTCAGCGGCAGCTTCTTCGGCCGCCGCTTTCGCCGCAGCCTCGGCTTCGATTTCAGCAATATCAATCCAACCCAGTTGGATCCGCGCCGTCATCACCATGTTCTGCGCTTCTTCCAATTCGACTCCAAACTTTTCAAGCAACCCATCGTCCTTGATTCGCTCACCATCCACGGTCGTCCAGCCACCGGCCAACTCCCAATCTGCACAGGTCGCAAAGTCTTCCAGCGTCTTCACGCCATCTTCTGCCAAGACTTCGACCATCTGCGGTGTCAGTCCTTCAAAGGCGAACAGGCTGTCTTCCGCACCCAATTCACGGGCGCGCGCTTCGGCTTCTTTGTTTTTTGCATCCAGATAGTCGCGGGCACGGGCCTGCAATTCACTGGCCGTATCCGAGTCGACACCGTCGATCACCAACAGCTCGTCCAACTCGACATAAGCGACTTCTTCCAGGTTGGTAAAGCCTTCCGACACCAGCAACTGAGCAAAGAATTCATCCAGGTCCAATGTGTCCATGAACAACTTGGTCCGCGTTTCGAATTCGGCCTGACGACGCGCGCTTTCTTCTTCTTCGGTCATGATATCAATATCAAGGCCGGTCAGCTGAGACGCCAAACGCACGTTCTGGCCACGACGACCGATCGCGAGGGAAAGCTGTTCCTCGGGAACAACCACTTCAATGCGTTCCGCTTCCTCGTCCAATACGACCTTGGCCACTTCGGCGGGCTGCAATGCGTTCACCAGGAATGTCGGCGCATCCTCGTTCCAAGGGATGATGTCGATCTTTTCACCCTGAAGCTCATTCACAACAGCCTGCACGCGCGAACCACGCATACCCACACAGGCACCAACGGGATCAATGCTATTCTCATAGGAAATAACAGCGATTTTTGCACGGCTTCCGGGATCGCGGGCACAGGCTTTGATCTCGATGATACCGTCGTAAATCTCGGGAACTTCCATCTTGAACAGCTCTTCCATGAACTCAGGCGCTGTCCGGCTCAGAAAAATCTGCGGCCCGCGTACTTCGCGGCGGACGTCTTTGATGAAACAGCGGATACGATCACCCGGACGATACGATTCCCGACCGATTTTCTCATTCCGGCGCAACACACCTTCGCCTCGGCCCACGTCAACGATGACGTTGCCGTATTCCTCGCGCTTGACCACACCGTTGATGATCGTACCCGCACGGTCTTGGAATTCTTCGAACTGACGATCACGCTCAGCCTCACGAACCTTTTGCAAGATCACCTGTTTGGCAGACTGCGCCGCGATCCGTCCCATTTCGACGGGCGGTACTTCTTCAATGAACATCTCGCCCGGTTTTGGATCGTCCATATATTGCTTGGCTTGCTCGGGCGTCATCTGCGCCTGATAGTTCTCAAGCTCCTCTTCCTCGGGATCAATCACCGTACGAACCCGCGTAAACGTCGCCTTACCGGTTTTCCGGTCAATCGACACGCGAATGTCCATCTCGGCTCCATAGCGCGACTTTGCAGCCCGCGCCAAAGATTCCTCCATCGCCTCGACCACCAAACCGGGGTCGATCATCTTTTCACGCGCAACCGCCTCGGCGGTTTGCAGCAGCTCAAGTTGGTTTGCGGATGTGATCGCCATTTTCAGGTCTCCTCGTCGCCATCCATGATGGTCTGTACTTCATCAAACTGTGCTTCGTCCACGTCGCCCGCATCCTTACGGGCCCGCAATACGTCGCGGATCAATTCATCGGTCAAGATCAACTTGGCCTCGGCCAGCCAATCAAACTTCAAACCAATCGTGCCTTCTTCGATCTCAATCAGAACCTCGTCACCTTCGATACCCTGCAACAGGCCTTTGAAACGCTTGCGCCCGTCGATCAGATCGCTGGTTTCAAGCTTGGCCTCATAACCAGTCCAGGTCTCGAAGTCCTTCAACCGTGTTAGAGGCCTATCAATTCCGGGGCTCGACACTTCAAGCGTATAGGCGTCTTCCAACGGGTCTTCGACATCCAAAGTGGCACTGACGGCTGTGGAAATCGCCGCACAATCATCAACTTCGATCCCACCTTCGGGCTTTTCAGCCATGATCTGCAAGGTTTTCGACTGCGATCCCGCCATCAAACGCACGCGCACAAGTTCGAACCCAAGGTCTTCGATCACAGGTGTGATCACCTCAGCCATCCGCTGATCAATCGTTGCTTTGGCAATCAAATCGTTCATGACGTCGCTTGGAATCCAGGCATAAAAAAACGGGCCAGCGGGCCCGTGGTGTGATCCGGTGGAGCTTCGGGGTTGGAGGCCGATGCGCCGCTGTTGAAAGGGATATACGCCCGACTTTTGGAAACTACAAGGGGATGTTTCGCATCGCCCCGCCGAGATGGAAGCACAACGTCAAGAAAATGCGGCTTTGAAAGCTGCCGCCTGAACTTAGTTAACTTTACCCATAATAAGCCCGGCCATTGGCCGAGCTTATCAGGTGGCTGTTTAAACGAGCTTAGCCAATAAAGTTCTGCGTCAACCAGAAGCGTCCACAGTACTGAGCCTTTGGATCAAACGCGACGGCCGTGGACATCCGTGTTACCCGTTTGTCGAGGATATTTTTTCGGTGACCCGGCGAATTCATCCAAAGGGTAACCGCATGGCGCGCCAGCGATGCATAGGAATGCGCTGGCAGCGCTTGACCATCTTGCGTCGCGAACTGGCACGACGAAGAATTCAGAATTTTAAAACGCCGATTGTCGATCTGATATCTGTGAACCATGCCGATATTTTCCGACCCGGTCCGAAACTTCACACCGGCTTTCTTGACCCGCTGAACCAAAGTTGCCGATCCCGCAACCGTGCTTTTGTGCGTCAGCTGTTGTGTGCGGGCCATCCAGACAGAATGTTTCGCTGCCTGTTGGGTCAGACCGCTTCCAGCATCCCCGACTGGATTAAGACCAGATCGACAGCGATGAAAGTTCACTTCGGCGCGAATCGCATTGTTCAAAAGCGACTGATTGATACGACCGGTCGGAACAATCGTTTGCGCCGCTTTTTTTGAGACGGTCCGGCTGCATGCGTCAGCAGCAGTCGGCGCGCCCAGCAGCAGGGCAACACCAAGGCAGATCGCCGAAATCTTGAACATCATTTCCCCAGGTGTCCCTCATTGCCGCCCCCGGCCCATACAACCAAACGTCAAAATGGGGCGAAACAGAGGCAGCAGATCGTCAGCCATTTGGAAATTGATAACAATGGTTAACAAAACGCCCAAGGGGGAAAGCCGGAAAAGCTGCATAAATCCGCGCGGCAGACAGGGTTTGGCGATCTAGCATCGTGACCGCAGAATATCGGTGATGCGAACCAGTTCTGCACTGATTCCCGGCTCACTTAACGCATGACCTGCGCGCGGAATGATCCGCAACGAAGACCCAGCCCACCCTTCATTCAAGCGAACCGCACCGATCGGTGGGCAAATCATGTCGTAGCGGCCTTGAACAATGTAGCCCGGCACATTGGCTAGGCGGTTCAGATTGGCCTCAATCCAACCATCATGCTCAAGAAACCCTTCATTCCGAAAGTAGTGGTTCTCAATCCGAGAGAAAGCGCGCGCAAAATCGCCGGGGCTGTCGCCGCTTGGCCCATCGTTGCGAATAGAAGCCAACGTGTTTTCCCAACTTGCCCACGCCCGCGCAAATTTGGTCTCAAGCCCAACATCACCCGAAAAAAGCCGCTTTGAATAAGCCTCTATCAGATCGTCTTGTTCGCCTTCTGGAACCAAAGCCGTAAAACGTGACCAGACATCAGGCCAAAACGCGCCAGCCCCGCCGCCATAAAACCAATCCAGCTCGCCTTGGGTCATCAAAAAGACCGAGCGCAAAATCAAATTGGCGCAACGCTCAGGATGAGTGATCCCATAGATCAACGCCAACGTGGCACCCCAGCTTCCACCAAACACGTTCCAGCGGCCGATGCCTAACTTTTCGCGAATCAACTCGATATCGCGAACCAAATGCCATGTTGTGTTGTCCTCAACGCTGGCATGTGGGCGCGACCGCCCGCATCCACGCTGATCAAACAGAATGATGCGATAAAAATTCGGATCAAAATAGCGGCGCATGGCAGGACTACACCCGCCACCCGGACCGCCATGCAGAACCACAACCGGAAATCCGTCGGGATGTCCGCATTGTTCAACGTAGATCCGATGCCCATCGCCCACGTCCAGCATCCGCTGATCGTAAGGATCGATCCGCGCATAGAGATACTGTGACGCAGTCTTTTGGTCTGACGGTCTGTCCATGATCGACCTATATACGTAAGAGACGGCCGATTCACGGCAATTTTCAGCAACTAAAGGGTCTAACCAAAATGGCTCAGGCATCAACCATTGACCAAGGCGAAATCGACAAATTTCAGGCCATGGCCGCAGAATGGTGGGATCCGAATGGAAAATTCAAACCTCTCCACATGCTGAACCCCTGTCGGCTTGACTATGTCACATCACAAATTGCCGCCGAGTTTGCTCGCGACTTGACGGCGACCAGTCCTTTTGAAGGTCTGCGTATTCTGGATATCGGCTGTGGTGGCGGGCTTTTAGCCGAACCGATGGCCCGTTTGGGCGCGCATGTTGTTGGTGCAGATGCCGCAGAAAGAAACATTCCTGTGGCGCAAATACACGCGGAAGAACAAGGGCTTGACATCGATTACCGCCACACGACCGCCGAAGCGATTGCCGCGTCGGGTGAAACTTTCGATGTGATCCTCAATATGGAAGTGGTCGAACATGTCGCCGATCCCATGGCCTTTCTAAAGGCCTGCCACGACCTGTTAGAACCGGGCGGGCTGATGACGTGTAGTACCATCAACCGCAATCCCAAAAGCTTTGCGATGGCGATTGTCGGGGCGGAATACGTGATGCGATGGTTGCCAAAAGGCACGCATGAATGGTCAAAATTCATCACACCAGACGAGCTGTGCGAATTCCTTGCAAAAGCCGGGCTGGACCCAGTTGATCGGACCGGCTTCGTCTTCAACCCCTTGGGATGGAGCTGGTCACTGTCTGATCGCGATCTGTCGGTTAACTATGTCACGACTTCAATTCGTCGCTGATTTGCGCCTCAAATTGCGTTCGAAGTTCACGCATCACTGACAAGGCGCTCCGAACTTTTTCGTCGCCGATGGCTTTAACTGCGTTACCCAGAATTGGCTCAATCGCTGCCAACGCTGCGTCACGCGCCTTCAGCCCACTTGGGCTAATCGCCACAAATTTGCGCCGCGCATCTTCCCAGTCTGGTCGAACATGGACGTAACCCGCCCATTCCAACTTGCTGATTGTATTGGTCATAGCCCCACGGGTTACATGAAATACACGAGCCAGCTGTGCAGGCGAACGTTCGCCACCACTACGCGCCAGATGTTGTAAAACAGAAAAATGGCTCAACTCCATCCCAGTTGGCAGAGCCTTTGCCAGCTGTGCACGCGACAGCTGGTCAGCCATAAACATCTCGCTGAACAGGGCGATGGCCAGCTGGTCAATTGGTGGTTTGGTATCGGTCATTAGGCTTTTGTGTAATCGCGTTCGTGAGTGAGTGACGGGATACGTCGCCTCACATCATCAACGTCTTCTACATTCAAATCAACCACATGTACTCCGGGCGCAACACCGGCATCCAGAACAACCGTGCCCCATGGATCGACTACAAGCGAATGCCCATAGGTGCTTCGTTGCCGGCCCCGGGTCACTGGATGTGTCCCACATTGCGCCGGGGCCAGCACAAAACTTCCCGTCTCAATAGCGCGGGCGCGCAACAAGGTTTCCCAATGGGCAGCGCCGGTTTCTGGCGAAAAAGCCGATGGCACCGTCATGATCTTGGCGCCCGATTTGGCCAATCCACGATACAAATAAGGGAACCGAATATCGTAACAGATCGTCATCCCCAAAGCGACGCCATCCAAATCAGCCAAAACTGCCTTTGTGCCGGGACGATATCCGTCACTTTCGCGATAGGTTTCAGCTTCGCTGATCGCCACGTCGAACATATGGATCTTGTCATACCGGGCCGCGATCTCACCTGTGGGTGCGACCAAAAACGATCGGTTCACAAAGCGATCTTCGTTGCGCGCCAACAAAGCCAAAGAACCGATCAATAGCCAAATGCCGTGATTTGCTGCTTGGTGGCATAACACTTTCAAAGTCTGATCGTCATCTTCGTTTTGCAGAACGCTGCGTTGATGGGTTCGGCTGGCCGACACGCAATTTGTAACTTCGGGTGTCAATACAAAGTTGGCACCGGCCTCGACTGCCTCGGCGATGAACTGCGTAACACTCTGCAAATTTAATTGTGGGTTGTCGGACGCGCAGAACTGAACCAGTCCAACTCGCATCAGGCGGCCAGAAGCGAGTCCAGTTTGCCCGCACTTTCCAAGGCGGCCAGATCATCGAAACCACCAACATGATGCGTCCCGACGAAAATCTGCGGAACCGTGTGCCGCCCATTGGCGCGCTTCATCATCTCTTGGCGCTTTGACCCATTCATGGCGACGTTAATCTCGGAATACGAAACGCCCTTCTGTTTCAAAAGCCGCTTGGCGGCATGACAATATCCGCACATTGGCGAGGTGTAGATTTCAACTGGTTTCATCGCAACATTCCTTACAGAAGAAGCCAAAACCTAAGCAGATTTTTCAACTCGCGCCAGTATTAGAACAAAGACGTGATCGACGCCACCTGCGTGTAACGCATTGGTGGCCTCTGAAAGCGTTGCGCCAGACGTCATGACATCATCCACCAAACATATCGTGGACCCCTGTAATCGCTCTATTTGCTTGGGGTTTGCCTCAATCGCGCCCTCAATGTTGCGCATCCGCGCCTCGACCGTCATCCCGTCTTGCTTCTGTGTTCGGCGTGTTCGCAGCAAAGCATCTGGGCAATGTTTCAGCCCAGATTGACGAGACAAGGCGCGCGTCAGCTCAGCCGATTGATTGTACCTCCGTGTCAGAAGCCGGGTCCAGTGCACAGGAACAGGCACGAATATTGTGTTTTCTGTCAAAATATCCCGTCCGGCCGAAAGCATCCAACTGGCCGCTGGGCCCGCCAAATCCAATCGATCTCCATGTTTCAGCCCCAGAACGATCCGCCGTCCCATATCGCGATATGCCAAAGCTGCGCGGCCTGCCTCCCAAGGTCGTCGCATGATCATGCAATCGTCACAAATAACCACACCCGGATCCGAACCCGGAAGTGACGCACCACAGGTGTCACACAATAGTCCACGTAAAAACGGTGTTTCCGCCCAGCAGGGCCCGCAAAGACCGCCGCGTTCTGAAACTTGCGTTGTGCACATTTGGCATTGATCCGGATAGATCAGAGACAATGCGCGTTGCAATCCTTGCATAGAGCCCTACTTTCCCGCCGTCATGACCAACGCGCCAAACCTTACTGACCGCAAAGCCCTTGAACTGCACCGCACACGCGCTGCCCGTTCGCCCGTATCGTTCTTGCACGAATCTGTCGCCGATGAAGTGGAAGAGAGGCTTGCTGACGTTAATAAAACGTTCACATCCCCGCTTTTGATCGGCCATGCCACCGCCCCGTTGAAACGCCTGTTTCCGGGTGCCACCCAGATCGACGATGCTCCAGTCTTGGAAGCCACCAAAAACCATCATGACCTCGCGCTTCATTGCTTTGGGTTGCACTGGGCAGATGATCCTATCGGTCAAATGGTACAATCTCGGCTCGCCCTTATGTCCGACGGTTTGTTTCTTGGCATAATGTTCGGCGGTGCGACGCTCAACGAACTACGTTCCTCGCTGGCCGAGGCCGAAGTCAAATTAATGGGCGGCCTCTCGCCTCGCGTTCTTCCAATGGGCGACGTTCGCGATCTGGGTGGGCTTTTACAGCGTGCAGGCCTTGCTCTTCCTGTCGCCGATACCCAAACCTTTCGGGTCCGCTATCCAAGTCTTGCAAAACTGGTCAATGACTTACGCGACATGGGCGAAACCAATGCGCTGGCCACCCGAAACTACACGCACGTGTCCCGCAGGCTTTTCGAAGAAACCGAGTCGTTCTATCGCCAGAACTTTAGCGATGGTGACTATCTTGTCGCCACTTTTGAGGTCGTCTTTCTTACAGGTTGGGCCCCTTCCGAAACACAACAACAACCTATGCGCCCCGGATCGGCCCGATCCCGACTGTCCACAGCGCTTGGCGTGCCTGAAAAACCACTAAAACGTTAACTGCCGCCCTGTTGACGCCACCGTTAATTCTTCTACGTCCCGGTAATCGCTGGACAAGGGACCCACTCTAATGCTCGATGCTGACACCATGCCAGAAACTCCGTCACACCTCCCGCCCGAACATCCACAGGTGAAACCCGAAAAGGTTGGCGTATTGCTTGCCAACCTCGGAACACCTGACGGCTATGACTATTGGTCCATGCGTCGCTATCTTAGTGAATTCTTGTCGGATCAACGGGTGATCGACTATCCGCGTTGGAAATGGCAACCGCTGCTTCAACTGATCATCCTGACCAAACGGCCCTTCACGTCAGGTGCCGCCTATAAAACCATCTGGAATGAAGACGAGGGCGAAAGCCCGCTTTTGACAATCACCAAAGCCCAAACCGAAAAGATGAAAAAGGTGTTGGCCGAACGTTATGGTGACAATGTCGTAGTCGATTTCTGCATGCGCTATGGAAATCCATCAACCAAATCGAAAGTGCAATCGTTGGTCGATCAAGGCTGCCGTAAAATCCTGTTTTTCCCGCTTTATCCGCAATACGCCGGAGCCACGAGCGCAACGGCAAACGACGCTTTTTTCAAAGCCCTTCAGGGCCAAAGATGGCAACCCTCATCCCGCACCGTGCCGCCCTATTTTGATCGGCCAAGCTATATCGACGCGTTGGCAAAATCAGTCGAACAGGCTTACGCAGCTGCCGAAAAGAAACCCGACATCCTCGTTTGCTCGTATCACGGCGTGCCCAAACGCTATCTTACGCAGGGTGATCCCTATCATTGCCACTGTCAGAAAACGACGCGCCTGCTAAAAGAACGTCTTGGCTGGGCGGACACGGAAATTAAGACAACGTTCCAATCGCGTTTTGGTGTTGAAGAATGGTTGCAACCCTACACCGTCGAAGAGGTCGCGCGCCTCGCAGAAAGCGGCAAGAAAAACATTGCAGTTATTGCGCCTGCGTTTTCGTCTGATTGCATCGAAACGCTGGAAGAAATTAACGAAGAAATCAAAGAGAGCTTTGAAGAGGCTGGCGGCGAAGACTTCCTTTATATTCCGTGTCTCAACGACAGCGATGCCCATATTGGCGCGCTTGCGGAAACGATCAAGGAAAACCTGTTGGGATGGCTCGACTAAGGCGGATTGGACCAATTCTGCGGTAAGATCTTAAACCGTCGGTATTGTGTATAACGCATGATGCAAATCGAGGTTTCGCCTCTATCCTTCCGCGCCAACCATTGCTAGCGTTGATGAAGTTAACAGGGGGGCGAAGACGTTATGGGGCTTTTTGTACTTCTCATTTTTATCGGCTCGGCGGTCTATATTCAGACCCGCGGCGAAGTTCAGCACGCCATGATAAAGCGCCGCTTTACCGACCACAGCAATGTCCTTGGCCCGATCAATGTGCTGTTTTACGCGTTCTCAAAAGTTCCAACAACGCCCTATGTCAGCGTCGACGCCTTCCCAGACCTGAAGGTCTTGCACGATAACTGGGAACTTATCCGCGACGAAGCGCTGTTATTGAACGACAAAGGGGCAATCAAAGCGTCGGACGATCTTGACGACATCGGCTTCAATTCATTTTTCAAGACGGGTTGGACCCGGTTTTACTTGAAATGGTATGGCTCAAGCCTGACGTCGGCGTCAGATCTTTGCCCCAAGACCACGGCCATGGTCGAAGCAATCCCATCAGTTAAGGGCGCAATGTTCGCGATGTTGCCCCCCGGTGCACGGCTTGTGAAACACCGCGATCCATTCGCAGGCTCGCTCCGCTATCATATGGGCTTGCAAACCCCGAATGATGACGCCTGTTTCATCGATGTGGATGGCACAAAATATTCTTGGCGGGATGGCGAAGTTGTCATGTTCGACGAAACTTACATCCACTATGCGGAAAACCAGACCGATCAAAACCGCATCATTCTATTCCTGGACATCAAGCGCCCTGTCACATTCGCGCCAATCGATTGGCTAAACACCGCTTTTTCAAATGTCGTGATGTCCGCAAGCGCCACCAAGAACGTCGAAGGCGATAAGGTCGGTGGGCTGAACAAGGCCTTCGCCTATATCTACAAGGTCCGAGCGTTCGGCAAACGGATCAAGACTTGGAACAGCAACGTTTACTATGCATTGCAATACGGGATCTATTTGTTCCTGATCTACCTGATTTTCTTTTAGAAACTGTACACTTACGCCTTTAAGGTCTGAATACTCTCCCTTGCACGAAAAAGGGGGCCGCAACCCCCTCTTAAGTCTCGCACGTTGCGAATAACCTCAGATCACCAAAACCTTGGTGCCGACTTTTGCATAGCCAAACAGTTCGGCAATGTTTTCGTTGTAAAGACCAATGCAGCCGTTTGACGAACGACGCCCAATCTTGCGCGTGTCATGCGTGCCGTGAATTCGGTAATATGTCCAACTCAGGTAAAGAGCATGGCTGCCAAGCGGGTTATCGGGGCCAGGCCCAACATATTCGGGCCACTCGGGATTGCGTTTTCGCATCGCCGGCGTCGGGCGCCACGACGGGCCCTCAACCTTGCGTGTAACTTTGGTGCGACCACGACGTGTCAGGTCTTCGGACAAAGGAACACTTGTGGGGAAAAGCTTATAGATGGACTGATCCGAATTCCAATAATGCAAAGCCCGCGACGACAGATCGACAAGGATCGCGCCATTCCGGGTGTTATCAAAATAGGGCCGCCAATCCAAAGCACGGAAACTGGATGCATTGCGCCGCACAGTTTTCGAAATCGAGCCGCGAAGTTCGGTCGAGCCGTCAATGGCTTCCTGAGCAATCGCCGGAGCGGCGAGCATAGCAGCAGTGGCAGTCAAAAACGTCCTGCGGGGAAGTTGAAAGCGAGACACGGTGGGGGCCTCCAGTCATATTGTTCAAACCAGCGTAACTTATACGATGTCCGGGTTAAGGCTTCAATTCACGGAAGCGTCAGTTCGCCGATAGTGTGGCTCTTGGGTTTGAACCGGCAACAACTTGCCTGTAAGCAAAGGGGAAACACAAAACGGCAGGCCCAAAATGCTTCGTACATGTCTTATGCTGATGATCCTCGCGCTGACAGCGTGTTCCACGCCCGAACCCCGATTCGGCCCCGACGGCCAGCCCTTAGCGACAGTTTACCGGATCAATAGCGGCGACGAGGCCGAAATTCAGTTCCGAATGCTGGATTCAGTCAACGCCCTGCGCCAGGCCAGTGGTGCTGGTCCGGTCAAGCTTTCCTCGGAATTGACGGCCGCTGCCAGAACTCATTCCCGCGATATGTCAGTCCAAAACCGCCCCTGGCACTTTGGTTCTGATGGTTCAAACCCATTGGATCGCGTGTCGCGCGTTGGATATACCGGTCGCCTAATTGGCGAAAACATATCAGAAACTTTCGAAACAGAACTTGAAACGCTATCTGCTTGGATGGAAGCGCCTGAAACGCGCGAGGTCATCCTTGATCCCCGTGCTGGAGATCTTGGGTTTTCCTGGCACCAGGAAGAATCGGGCAAAATTTGGTGGACGCTTGTAATAGGTGCACCTGCTGGTGGTGCTTCGCCAAATACCTAAGGCCGGTTACTTATAGATCAGGACCGGAGTTCCCGTGCGCACCATGGCGTAAACTTCTTCCATCTCTTTGTTCGTTACCGCAATACAACCCCACGTCCAATCGTTGATCAATCGACTGATCGGATTGCCCCGACCGTGAATGAAAATATCACCACCGGGGTCGACGCCGCGCGCCTTGGCTTCGGCCAAATCGCGTTCATTCGGATAGTTGATCCCCAGTGAAAGGTGAAAATCGCTTTCCGGGTTCCGTCGATTGATGTGGTACGCACCTTCGGGTGTTTTGCCATCCCCCGATTGCTTCTTGTCGCCAACTGGCGCGAAGCCCAGATCAATCCTGTACGACTTCAGAATTCTCTTGCCGCTCACAAGATGCATGATCCGTGATTGCTTGAAGATCATCACACGCGTCACATCTGGGCCATTATACCGTCGGAACCGGCCACCACAGCCTGCCAACGCAGAGAGCGCCGCAACCATAAGGAAACGTCTTGAGAACCTTCGCATCGTAACTTTTTCCTGCCTGCTTTTCCCAATAATTAACGCCAAATCAGAGGTTTGGGAATCCCTCAGAAACTGAATTGGCTCACAACTTCGACATGTGTTGCCCATCGGAACTGATCAATTACGTCAATCCAGTCCAAGTTGTATCCCGCTTCGATTAAGATTTTTACGTCTCGCGCAAAGGTCGTTGGGTTACAGGACACAAAGGCAATCTTTGCAGGCTTCGCATTTGCGATGGATCGTGTTTGTGCTTCGGCACCGGCGCGTGGCGGATCAATTACCACCGCATCGAACCGCTCTATTTCATCCGGCAAAAGCGGACGCCGGTACAAATCGCGCACTTCAGTTGTCAGTTTTTTCAAACCAACTGCCTTGCGCCATGCATTATCCATGGCCAACGTAAGCGTCGCCACACCTTCAACCCCGTGAACCTCGGCATTGCGCGACATCGGTAATGCGAACGTCCCGCAACCAGCGAACAAATCAACGACCCTTGCAGAACCCAAGACCGCCTCCGAAACCGCGTCCCGCAAAGCCGTTTCGCCCGCATCTGTCGCTTGTAAGAAGGCACCTGGCGGCGGCGCAACTGTGATGCCGTCAAACACAATCGTGGGCGCTTGATGCTCAACCACGATCTCGCCTTCAACTGACAAACGCGCCAATCCGTGCTGTCCAGCCAGCTTGGCCAAAGGCTCCCAGTCTTTCGGGGTTAAGGTGCGCCCGCCCGAAACATCAACATCCAAGCCACTGTCAGAACCAGTTACCTGAAACTTCAGCTCGCCCTTACGCGATCCCAAAATTGAAACCAATGCCGCGCACGCCGGGAGGCCGGAAATCAAACTTGGTGCCACTAAGTGGCAGCCCGGAACAGCCGTCAAAGAACTCGATCCCGGCGCATGAAACCCGACGATCGGCCCGGATTTCAAACGACGTCCGCTAAATGTTGCCCTGCGGCGCGACCTTGGCGGCGATGTGATCACTTTTCGGATTGGGGCTTCTATCCCTTGCGCTGCCAAAGCCTGACGCACCACGTCAGTCTTCCATTCTGCCACAAACTGATCGGACGCATGCTGCAACGCGCAGCCACCACATGATTTGTAGTGCCCACAAGACGCAGAAACGCGGTCTTCTGACGGCGTAACAATTTTTGGCCGCGCAATCCGGCCACCGTCGATGTCGCCTTCAATCACTTCGCCGGGCAAGACGCGGGTGGCATATACCGGCCCTTCTGCAATGCCATCACCCAAATGCCCCAATCGTTGTATAGTTACCGGCACTTACTCAGCCGCCTCTTGCACGCCGATGAAGCCGCCCGATTGCCGTTGCCAGAACCGAGAATAAAGCCCGTCCTTGGATTGTAATTCGTCATGGGTTCCCATTTCAGCAATGCGTCCATCCTCCATGACTACGATGCGATCCATACGTGCAATCGTCGACAGGCGGTGCGCTATGGCAAGAACCGTTTTCCCGTCCATAACAGTCTCTAACGCGGCTTGAATCGAGGCTTCGACTTCGGAATCCAAGGCTGATGTCGCTTCGTCTAACACCAGTATCGGGGCATCCTTCAGAATGGCCCGTGCCAACGCAATGCGTTGCCTTTGGCCACCCGATAGTTTCACACCGCGTTCACCCAGATGAGCGTCATACCCTTTGCGCCCCTTGTGATCTTCAAGCCCCAAAATGAACTCATGTGCCTCTGCCCGCTTCGCCGCATCAACCACGGCGTCCCGTCCCGCCTCCGGGTTACCGTACAAGATGTTGTCATGTGCCGAGCGATTGAACATCGCCGTCTCTTGGGTGACCATTCCGATCTGGCGTCGCAGACTTTCCTGGGTCACGTCCTGAACATTCTGACCGCCAACCAAAACGCGCCCCGCTTCAGTGTCATAAAGCCGCAAAAGCAAAGCGACCAAAGTCGACTTTCCCGCCCCAGACGCACCAACAATCCCGATTTTCTCACCGGGTGCGATATTAAGAGAAATCCCGTCGATCCCACCGCTTTCGCGTCCATAGGCGAAGCTCACAGCATCGAATGAAATGTTCGGCGTTTCCAAAACCATCTCACTCGCATTCTCACGATCAGCCAATGTGTAGGCGGGCGTCAGTGTGTTCATCCCATCCTCGGCCTCACCAATCGCCGCATAGATCGCCATCAACGTATGACTAACCCAGCCTGACATCTGAGCAATTCGGATGGAAATCGCGCCTGCCGCAGCAATGTCACCAGCGCTGGCAACACCGATTGACCAGAACCACAACGTGCCGCCGATCAGCATGACAGGCACCATTCCGGCCACAGCCATCAGGCAAAACCGAAACACCGCAGCGATAACGCCGTAATCCAGCACACGTTCGCGAAAGAACCCTATCGCATCCAGCGCCTCGTGTTCCTCGTGCGCCGCGTGGGCAAATAGTTTGACCGTTTTGATGTTCGTGACAGTGTCAACGACTTGTCCAGTCACCATCGCACGAGCCCCCGCCCGCGCCTTTGATCGAACCCGGATACGCGGCATGAACCACCGGATCATAAACAGATACCCAACAACCCAAAGCGCCAGCGTTAACGCCATCCAACCGTTGATCGTTGTCAGCAACAAGGCCGATCCAATCAGTGACGCCAAGGCAAAGAACACGACGTTGATCGTCTCGCTCGCCACATCTGTTACGGCGCGGGCGGTCTGCAATTGTTTTTGGGCAATCCGACCTGCGAAATCATCATCGAAGAATTTCACGGGTTGACCCAAGGTCCAGCGATGCAAACGGCTAAGCACCAAAGGGTTCACATTCGGCTGGACGACAACTGCATTCGCCATCGACGACAGACCGAACAAGATCGGTCGGGCCAAAACAAAAAACGCCAACACTCCGATCAACATCCAGGCATTGGTGGAAAAGAACCCACCCGAGCCTTCGACCAGCGCCGCATCGATAACGTAACCTAGGATCAAGGCCGTAAAGACTTCGGCTGTGCCCGCCGCCGCGGACAAAACCGCCGCAATTCCCAGCATTGGAAAAGAGCCCGCCAAAGCCCATCGAAAGAACGCCAGCAACGTCCTTGGTGGCGGGCCTTCTGCCTTTTGAAAGGCGTCGATCAGATATCCAACGCGGCGGATCACTCGGCTGCCTCCGTATCAATGAACCCACCCGACTGCCGGTTCCAGAAGTTTGCATATAACCCATCCAACGCCAAAAGCGCATTATGCGTGCCATCCTCAACGATTTTTCCGTCGTCAATCACAACAATCCGGTCCATGCGGGCAATGGTCGACAGCCGGTGCGCAATCGCAATCACCGTCTTGCCTTCCATCATGCCATAAAGCGTGTCCTGAATAGCCGCCTCGACTTCGCTATCCAAGGCGCTTGTGGCCTCGTCCAAAACAAGGATCGGTGCGTCCTTCAGAATGACCCGGGCCAAAGTGATCCGTTGCCGCTGACCCCCTGACAGTTTCACACCACGCTCGCCAACATGCGCATCCATGCCGCTGCGGCCTTCGGGATCTTCCAGATCAGCGATGAAATCCAAAGCTTCGGCCTGACGGGCGGCTTCGATCACCATGGCTTCGGTGGCGTCGGGTCGACCGTACAGAATGTTGTCCCTGACCGAACGGTGCAGCAAGGCACTGTCCTGCTGAACCATGCCAATCCGGGCGCGTAACGAGTTCTGCGTAACACTGGCAATGTCCTGATCGTCGATCCTGATCACACCTTTTTCGACGTCATAGAACCGCAACAAAAGCTTCACCAGTGTTGACTTGCCTGCGCCCGACCGTCCGATCACACCGATCTTTTGTCCGGGTTCGACAACCAGTTCAATACCGTCAAGACCACCAGTCTTGCGCCCGTAATGGTGGGTCACGCCCTCAAATGCGATCCGCCCGGGCCCATGCTCAAGCACTTTAGCACTTGGCGCATCGACCAAAGTCACAGGCTGGGCAATCGTTTCCATCCCTTCTGCAACAACGCCAAGGTTTCGGAAAAACGACGTCAATGCCCACATGATCCAACCGGTCATCGCGTTCAGCCTAAGAACAAGCGAAGACGCAATCGCGACAACCCCGATACTTGCAGATCCGATGGACCACAGCCAGATCGACCAACCGACAACCGCAACGATCAAAAACCCGTTGATGATGGTCAGACCAACATCCATCCGCGTGAAAATCCGCATTTCCGTCTGAAACGTCTTGCGCGAATGCTCAATGGCTTCTTTGGCATATTCACGCTCCGCGGAGGTATGCGCGAACATCTTCACCGAATGGATATTGGTATAACTGTCGACAACCCGCCCGGTCACCGCTGATCGCGCATCGGACGCCGCTTTTGACGCCGGGCCCACACGTTTAATCGTCCACCCAACAAGAAATCCATAAAACACCAACCAAACAAGCAATGGAATTGCCAAACGCGGATCGGCGTCACCCAAGATGATCAGCGCCCCGATCACATAAGCCGTGGCAAAGGTCATCGCATCGAAGACTTGAAAAATCGCCTCGCCCGCAGCGGGCGGAGTTTGCATAATCCGGTTCGCGATCCGCCCGGCAAAATCGTTTTCAAACCATCCAACCGATTGCCGCAACACATGGCTATGGGATCGCCACCGGATCAACGTGCCAAAATTCGGCAGGATCGCATTGCTAAGGAGGCCGACATTTATCATTTGAATAGCCGGCCGTAGAAACATCAGAAACAAGGCGATTAAGATCATCTCGGTTCCCTGGTCCTGCCAAAAGGTTTCCGCAGATGAATTGGCCAATAGGTCGACCAAGCGACCAACATAGGCAATTAACCAAATCTCGACACAAGCCACCAAAACCGACGTTACGGCTGTCATCGCAAATAGTTTGCGGAACGGTCGCGCGTAATCGTTCAGAAACGGCCAAATTTTGGTCGGGGGACGATCTACGATTGGATAGTCGCAATAAGGATCAACAAGGTTTTCTAGAAAGCGGAACATGGGGCAAAAGCCTTAGATAGAATTCAGGACAAGATGAAAGACGGCGGGGTAACCGGGCCGTCCAAAACAGGATCGGGCCGGTTACGCGGCTGCGTGGTGGATCCTGTAAATCATCGTGTGCCCTCCATGTTCGGCAGCTTCCGTCTAACGCAACTTTTGGGATTTGTCATCCCTAGAGTTGCGCGATCAGCTCGTCTTTGCTGAGTGTGAAATCCGAAGCGATCCAATTCGCCTTCAAACGCTTTAGCGCAGCGCCCAATGCGGCTCCCTCCAGCCGTGGCATCAAATCCACAGCTTTCAGTGGAAAGACTTGCGCTGCACCGCGCTCCACATCGTTCAATGCCGCCGGATCGAATGCACCCCCGGTCGAAGACGCAAGAACCAAAACGGCATCACTCCCCCGTTCAGTTCCAAGGCGATATCCGGCCTCGCCCGGTGACATACTCGCTCCTGCTTTCAAATCCCAAAGTATCTCGGTTTCTTTCTTCGAAAGACGCAAATCATCAACAGGATTCTCTCCACCAATAACGGCCAACCGCCGGATCGCGTTCGGTGCGGCACCGACCAATTGTTCGTTATGTATCAACGGCCCCAAAGCCCCATCGTCAGCACCCGGCAAAACAGTGCCCAGAACTCCGGTTGACCGCATCCCAGCAAAAGCTGTCATCGGTTCGGGCGCTTCCAACAGACGTTTCACTTCAGACCCAACGCGCTCCTTTGACAGGCTCGATAAGCCCTCAACATTCCTGGCGATCGCATCCAAAGCATCAGGATCAAAACCCTCGTTCCTATTCCCGTACCACGCGTGAAATCGAAAATACCGCAAGCTTCGCAAGTAATCCTCGCGAATTCGCTGAACCGGGTCTTCAATGAACCGGACACGTCGCGCCGCTAAATCCGGCAATCCACCCAATGGATCATGCACGTTTCCATAACGATCCGCATACAGCGCATTCATCGTGAAATCCCGCCGCCGTGCGTCGTCTTCGATCCGATCCGAGAATGCCACAACCGCGCGTCGCCCGTCCGTTTCGACATCTCGGCGATAAGTGGTAATTTCAAAAGGCACACCGCCCGACAAAACGGTCACGGTCCCATGATCAATGCCCGTCGGCACAGCCTTGAAGCCAGCCGATTTAGCCAAGTTTAAAACCCGTTCAGGCAAGGCATCCGTTGAAAGATCGATATCCCGCACCGGCATGCCCAGTAAGGCGTTCCGCACGCAGCCGCCCACGGCAAAGACCTTGTGTCCGGCGTTTTCCAGCAACTCAAAGACCGAGCGTGTCGCTTCGGACGTCAGCCACGCTGCCTTAACCTTTGCCATGCTCCATCCGATCCGCCAAAGAACGCAACATCCGCGCCGTCGCACCCCAGATGTAATAGGGGCCCCAGGGTACGGTAAAGTAATACCGCCGCTCACCGCGCCACCGCCGCGATTCCACCTGATAGTTATTTGCATTCATGACATGCAAAAACGGAACTTCAAAAACCTCGGCCACTTCGCCGGGCTCGGGATTGGGCGAAAAACCTGACGACACCATCGCCAATACCGGCGTCACCCGAAACCCGGTCACAGTTTCATGGGGCGGCAATATTCCCAATGGCGTAACCGCATCGCGTGCAAGTCCGATTTCTTCCCAGGCTTCGCGTAAAGCTGTCGATCTGGCATCTATGTCTGAATCATCGACCTTGCCGCCCGGAAATGCAATCTGACCGGGATGGTGTTTCAAGGCCGACGATCGCTTGGTTAGAATCACAAAAGCCCCGTGATCCCGTTCGACGATCGGAATCAATACTGCCGCCTCTCGAAGTGCGCGGCGCACGGGCAAAACCACGTCTTTGTTCAGATCATAGTCAGACGACGCCGGGCCGGTCGCATCCAGACTTGCGTGCAACCTGTCGGCAAGGTCACTCATCCGCGGCCTCTTTGCCCAAAGTTTTGGGATCAAATTCATAATGCGCTCCGCAAAACTGGCAATCGGCTGTCACAATCCCCGCATCGGTCGTCATGTGCCCGATGTCTCGCGCAGAATATATCGAAAGCGACTGGCGCACTTTGTCTGGCGAACAGGTACAGCCAAATTCCACTGGCTGCGCATCAAAGACACGCGGCCCATCTTGGTGAAAGAGGCGGGTCAAAAGCTCGGTCGGCTGTACACTTGGACCGATCAATTCGATCTCTTCGGCGCTGTCCAAAAGGATGTTAACGTGGTTCCAGTCTTCGGCCGCATCGCCATCCAGAATATCGTCAGCCACCAGCAATCCGCCTTCGCCACTTCCACCACCTTGGGCTTCTATCGAGGCTTCGGGCATTTGCTGCAACATCACTCCGCCCGCGCGCCAATGCATGTCTTCCCCCGGGTTTTGCGATTGCCCAAAACTAAGCGCAAACCGTGTCGGTAATTGCTCGGATTGTGCAAAGTAAGTCTGCGCACTTGCCGCAAGCGATCCACCCGCCAGCGGTGTGATCCCCTGATAAGGCACAGTCCCTTCGCCCTGATCAATCAAAATAGCAAAGTACCCAGACCCAACCTGGTCAAACGAAGCCGCATTCAGATCAATTCGCTCTTTGTCATAACTCGCATAAGCGCGTATCCGGGCCGGCGCGCCATCCTTAGTTGGACCATAGTAATCAGTCGCGATAAGGCGCGCAGGACCGTCTCCACGAATTTGCAATGATAGCTTCCAGCGTAGTTTGATGGTTTGCCCAATCAAGGCTGTCAGCAAAGTTGCCTCGGCCACCAAAGCTTCGATGACCGGTGGATAATCGTGCTGTGCCAAAACATTCTGTAAAACACCGTCCAAGCGCGCGACCCGGCCACGCGTCGACGTTCGATCAAGCTGAAATGGCAGGACAGTGTCGTCCCAGGCGATTTTGGATCCAATATTCATGAGATGTCCCTGACAGTCAGGCCCTAAATAAGTATCTCACGCCTAAGCGCAATGGCGAGACGAAAGAGCGATATTTTGATCTGACCTTTTGGCAATCCGGTTTGCCAAAGCACTCATGCGCTTTTGGCGCAAGTGGAGCAAACATTGCCAAAGCATTTTACCTAACCAAAGACTGATCTTTAGTGGCGGGGCAGCACCTATCTTGATGAACATTGTGGTGCCAGCGTTTCGTTCCAAATAAACGGTAATTCTGGATGGCACGCCGTAAGGCTTCGGTGTTCTTTGCCTTTCACTCTAAAATGGAGTGCGATCTGTCAGACCCGTTCGATCAAGACAGCGGAGAGATCATCCGGAAACTCATTTGCTCCATGGAATTCTTTCAGCGCGGCAACGGTTGCATCGACAAATTCCAAGCCACGAATGTTGTTCTGACGTGCCATGATCTTTTCCAAACCATCGTCATCTAACAAGACGTCGTTCGGATCCGGGCATTCGGTTATCCCATCCGAATACAACATAAGCCGGTCACCCTTGGCCAGATCAAACGAAACCCGAGCATATTCACCATCGTCGATCAGCCCAATGGGCGTGCTGAATAGTTCCGTAAACTCAACGGATCCATCTGCACGCTGAACAACGGGACTGGGATGTCCGGCATGGCAAACCTCGACATGCCCGGAATTCGTATCGATAACCGCAAAGGACATTGTCAGATACTGATCAGAATCAACGTCAGCCTGAAGCACTTCGTTTAACCGGCCACAGACTTTTTCAAGATTCACGAGGTTGTGACTGTCACCGTCCCGATCAAAGGCAATATTTCGGTCCGGCGTTGCATCGCTCAAAAAACTCGCGACCCGTGCTGTCATCAACGCCGAAGCAACACCGTGGCCCGACACATCCACAGAATAGATCGCCAATTCGCTGTCACTGACCCAAAAATATCCAACAAGATCACCACCAACATGGCCGCTTGGCTGAAACAACATCGACACTTCGAAAGAGCCCGCTTCCAAAAATCGATCCGGCACCAGCCCTTCCTGAAACTTTCGCGCACCATTCAGATCACGTTCAATCGCAGAATATGCATCAGAAAGATCGCTCAAAGCCGAACTCAACGCTTCGTTCTTTCCGGCCAAAGCCAGCTGAACATTCACCACGCGCGCGCCAGCACGAAGACGGGCGCGAAGCTCGACAGAGTTAAATGGTTTTGACAGAAAATCATCCGCACCGCTCTCAAGCCCCTCAGCCAAAACCTCGCGTTCTGTCTGTGCCGTCAGCAAAATGAAATACGCAGGACGATCACCGCATTGCTCACGAAAGGCACGGCAAAACTCAACACCGCTCATCCCCGGCATCATCCAATCACTTACGACAATATCGATCTGTGTCGTCGCCGTAACCGCAAGCGCCGCCTCGCCGCTTTCAGCTTCAATCGTTTCGTAACCCCACTTCGACAATGTACGCGCTAGCAATCGGCGCTGGGCTTTACTGTCATCAACAACCAGCACCGGCCGCACAACCATCGCTGCATCATCAAATATCTGGCTGACATCGGTCTTCATATGTTCGTTCTTACCGATCTGCCTTAATTCCCCATGAACATCGACGGGTGAAATCGAACGTTAACCCAAGTCAACTATCCAAACAGCGCCACACGAGGACATCATGATCAACACAGCGCGCATTCAAGAATTAAAGGACGAGGTCGGCGAAGATGACCTTTTCGAAGTGATCGAACTGTTCTGTGAAGAGGTGGAGGAAGTTCTCGATATCCTCGATGCCTCTTCGCAAAACGAATTTCTGGCACAGCTACACTTTCTAAAAGGAAGCGCGCTGAACATCGGTCTTGATGCGGTGTCCGAACTTTGCAAAACCGAAGAAGTCCGTCTGAAATCTGATCCGTCAGCACCGCCAAACATTGGTGCGATCCGCTCGGCCTTTTCGGACGCGAAAAAGGCCCTCCTCAAACCTGGAACAAACCGACCGCAGAGCCGCTTGTTAACTTAATAAAAACACCTTAAACGCGCCCGGATATCTATTGTTCCGGGGGAACCGTCATGTCCGCACCGAAAAAAGTCGTACTCGCCTATTCGGGTGGCCTCGATACATCCATCATTCTAAAATGGCTACAGACAGAATACGGCTGCGACGTCGTCACTTTCACCGCTGATCTTGGTCAAGGCGAAGAACTGGAACCGGCCCGCAAAAAGGCCGAAATGATGGGCGCATCCGACATTTTCGTCGAAGACCTGCGCGAAGAATTCACCCGCGACTTCGTCTTCCCCATGTTCCGCGCCAACGCACTTTACGAAGGCCTTTACCTTCTCGGCACTTCGATCGCGCGCCCTCTAATTTCCAAGCGTCTCGTCGAAATCGCCGCCGAAACCGGTGCCGACGCCGTCAGCCACGGGGCCACGGGAAAAGGCAATGACCAGGTTCGTTTCGAACTGGCCGCCTATGCCCTTAACCCCGACATCAAAGTCATTGCCCCTTGGCGGATGTGGGATCTGTCTTCACGGACCAAACTGATCGAGTTTGCCGAAAAACACCAAATCCCAATCGCAAAAGACAAACGTGGCGAAGCGCCATTTTCGGTCGACGCCAATCTATTGCACACCTCCTCCGAAGGCAAAATACTGGAAGACCCGGCAGTCGAAGCGCCCGACTATGTCGCCCAACGCGTCGTGCCCGTCGAACAGGCCCGGGATACACCGGAATTCATCGAAGTTTCCTTTGAAAAAGGCGACGCCACCGCCATCAACGGCACGCCCATGTCGCCCGCCACGATCCTGACAAAGCTCAATGAACTTGGCGGAAAACACGGGATCGGCTTGCTGGATCTGGTCGAAAACCGCTTTGTCGGCATGAAATCCCGAGGCGTTTATGAAACGCCCGGCGGTACAATACTGTTGGAAGCTCACCGCGGCATCGAACAAATCACACTGGATTCAGGCGCGGGTCACCTGAAAGATTCGATCATGCCGCGTTATGCTGAACTGATCTACAACGGCTTCTGGTTCTCGCCGGAACGCGAAATGTTGCAAGCGCTGATCGACAAAAGCCAGGAACATGTGTCCGGCACAGTCCGCGTGAAGCTTTACAAGGGGTCCGCAAGCACGGTCGCCCGTTGGTCAGACAAATCGCTTTATTCCGAGGCACATGTGACGTTCGAAGAAGACATGGGCGCATATGACCAGAAGGACGCGCAGGGCTTTATTCAGTTGAACGCACTGCGGTTGAAGTTGTTGGCAGCACGGAATCGTCGCAGCTAGATCTTATGCTTCGCTAGTTTTTCATAATGCGGCATCGCAAGGTGCCGCATTTTTTCTTGGGCATCGTCCAATTCAGGCAAAGGCCCCTCTGCCCCCGCAAAACCCGTGCTTTGATGAACCGCATTGTACCAGTGCGGGGCCCATGCGCCATCGGCAGCACGCGGTCCCGCTTTCCATTGCAACATCTCAGGATCAAACGGCAGATCGATTGCAGCACATAGTTTTTTCAGCATCTCTTCCGGCGCTGCGCGAATGTCGGAACTATCGATGACAATTCCTCCGAACTGATCATAAAGCGCTGCCTGTTGAACGTAGCCGATATCCTCAAACGTCATTCCCTCCCGCTTCACGCCATAGCTTGCGATAACGCGTGCTGGGTGGCGGATCAGATGCACATTGATACAGTCCTTTGCCCAGATCAAAGGAAAGCCTTCAATCATATGATGTGGCATGTGCTTCATATAGAAATGTGGCTTTTGGGCTGGAATAGTGTCTAAACAGCGCTGCGCAACCTTCATTGGATCAGTTTCATGCGCCGCAATAATCTCTGTGCGCATCGGGTGGTCTGCGCCAGTCGCAGCAAGATACGGCGCATAAAACGGTTCGTCCCAAACAGCAAAATCTGCGCGATTTCCGAACGCGTACATCATCGCAGTGGACAAGTTTCGCGGACCAGAC
>CALKXV010000044.1 GCA_938005545.1 uncultured Paracoccaceae bacterium | reverse complement strand
ACTGCTGAACGGTGAGATTTTTTACTCGCTTCGGGAGGCTCAAATCATCATCGAAAGATGGAGGAACCACTATAACACCAAGCGACCACACAGTGCATTGGGCTATCGCCCGCCTGCGCCTGAGGCCATCATCTCGATGGAACAAAGGCCAATCATGCACTAACTTTCAATATGGACCACTCAAGTGGGGCTGCTCAACATCCTCTCCGAAACCTTGCAAACGACATACCCCTGCGCCGCTTTCTGATGGACTGCTTCACCTTCTCTCCGGTTTTGAAGTTTCAATCTCGTCTTCGGTCTGTATTCGGCAGATCAACTTCGGGTTTTTCGGCGGATTTTTGTTAGGAAAGGTTTAACCGGGCCGCGCGGTGATCGCGTACAAATTGGATATTTTGCTCCTTTGAACCCGTACATTTTGCAACAAATCCACCGCGCTCAGCTCCTTCCAAAATCCTAACCCGACAATCCTTAACGCTGCGTTTGTAATTTCTTGTCCGCACATAAAATGGGCAAAGCTCATAAATTGTGCAGAAATTCTGGAAGGCGCGTTGGTTCTGCTGTTTTTCTCACCCACAAAATCTTGTGCCGCCTGTGTAGTCGCAAGACGTTCGGCGCAACGAGGGGGCGCATACGTGTCTCGAACTTTGGGGAAGGTTGCCATGAAACTGATCATTGCTGCGATCAAACCCTTCAAGCTGGAAGAGGTGCGCGAGGCGCTGACCTCAATCGGCGTGAGGGGCATGATGGTTACGGAAATCAAGGGCTTCGGCTCGCAATCCGGTCATACAGAAATCTATCGGGGGGCGGAATACGCTGTGAATTTCGTTCCCAAAGTGAAGCTCGAAATCGTGGTTTCGGCCTCGATGGCCGATCAGGTGGTCGAGACGATCTCAACCACCGCCAAAACCGACAAGATCGGGGATGGCAAGATATTTGTGCTCGATGTGGCATCCGCGGTGCGGGTGCGAACGGGCGAAACCAACGAAGACGCGATTTGAGCGAAGGGGCACACCACATGAAACTCAAGACACTTCTTATTGTCGCAACGGGCACTGCTGCCTTGCCGACATTTGCTCTGGCCCAGGACGCGGCGCCAGACATTCAACCCTATATTCTTACGACACTTTTGTTCCTTGTGGGCGGTTTTCTGGTGTTCTGGATGGCGGCCGGATTTGCAATGTTGGAAGCGGGTTTGGTCCGTTCCAAGAACGTGACAATGCAGCTGACGAAGAACATCGCGCTGTTTTCGATTGCTTCGATCATGTACTGGTTGATCGGCTTTAACCTGATGTATCCGGGTGATGCTTGGTCGATTGCCGGTTGGATGGGGCCACTTTTCTCGCCCACCTCGCTAGAACCTGTTGGTCTGGATGCCGCCGATGCGGCCCTTGACTATGCGTCGGTTGGTTCGGACTTTTTCTTCCAGTTGATGTTTGTCGCAGCAACCGCGTCGATCGTTTCGGGCACACTGGCCGAACGCATCAAGCTCTGGCCGTTTCTGCTCTTTGTCGTTCTGTTGACCGGTGTGATGTACCCGATTTCTGGGTCTTGGCAGTGGGGCGGCGGCTGGTTGTCTGAAGCCGGGTTCTCGGATTTCGCTGGTTCGACTATTGTACACTCGGTCGGTGGTTGGGCCGCACTTGCGGGCGCAATCGTGCTTGGTCCGCGTTTGGGTAAGTACAAAGAAGGCCGCGTTAATCCGATGCCGGGTTCAAACCTTGCGTTGGCCACTTTGGGTACGTTCATTTTGTGGCTTGGTTGGTTTGGCTTTAACGGTGGTTCGCAATTGGCTGCGGGTACTGTCGGCGACATCACAGACGTCAGCCGCATCTTTGCCAACACGAACATGGCTGCGGCGTCCGGCGCTGTTGCAGCGTTGATCCTGACGCAGATCATGTTCAAGAAAGTCGATCTGACGATGGTACTTAATGGCGCACTTGCCGGTCTGGTGTCTATCACCGCTGAACCATTGGCACCCACGTTGTTCGGTGCGCTTTGGATCGGTGCAGTTGGTGGTGTCATCGTGGTCTTCACGGTTCCGCTGCTCGACAAGCTCAAAATCGACGATGTTGTTGGCGCAATTCCTGTACACCTCATCGCGGGCATCTGGGGTACGATTGCGGTTGTCTTTTACAACGGTGACGCAAGTCTTAGCACTCAGATCATGGGTATCATCGCCTATGGTGCCTTTACCTTCGTCGCATCGCTGATCGTCTGGAGCGTTCTGAAGGGTGTCATCGGCATCCGGGTGTCCGAAGAAGCTGAGATCAACGGCTTGGATACTGCCGAGCTTGGCATGGAAGCCTATCCTGACTTCTCTCGAGGCTGACTTTCTCCTCCCCGTCAGCTGACTGCTCCGGGCGATAAATCGCCCGGGGCTTTTTCGTACAGGCTTGCAGAGCACTTGTAGCGCGCTTCACTGTTAGGCTCGGTATTGCGAGCTTGATGAAACCCATTTGGCCAAAGCTGTTAGCCTGCAACAAGCCCCATCTGTTCTAATTGCAACAACACTTGATGTGCACAGTGGTCGACTTCGACGTTTTCGGTATCCAGGCGAAGCTCGGGGGTTTCGGGTACGTCGTAAGGATCTGAAATACCTGTGAATTCCTTGATCTTTCCTTCACGTGCCAGCCTGTACAAACCCTTGCGATCACGGCGTTCGCATTCTTCCAGCGATGTCGCGACGTGTACTTCAACGAAAGCACCGAAGGCTTCGATGTCTTCGCGTACGGCGCGCCGGGTTGTGGCGTAAGGCGCAATGGGCGCGCAGAGCGCTATGCCGCCATTCTTGGTGATTTCGCTGGCAACATAGCCAATGCGGCGGATGTTGAGATCGCGGTGTTCTTTCGAGAACCCAAGTTCGGACGACAGGTTTTTTCGCACGATATCCCCATCCAAGAGTGTGACAGGGCGTCCGCCCATTTCCATCAGTTTAACCATCAGCGCATTGGCGACCGTTGATTTCCCCGACCCTGAGAGCCCGGTGAAAAAGACGGTAAAGCCTTGTTCCGCACGAGGTGGGTAACGGCGGCGCAATTCAGTCACGACATTTGGAAATGAGAACCATTCAGGGATGTCGAGGCCTTCGCGCAACCGGCGACGAAGTTCTGTGCCGGATATATTCAGCACGGTTGAGCCGTCTATTACTTCATCGGCAGGTTCATATTGGGCGCGCTCTTGCACATAGACCATCTGTTTGAAGTCGACCATTTCGATGCCGATTTCATCACCATATTCGCGGAAGAGATCCTGTGCTTCATAGGGGCCGTAAAAATCTTCGCCTTTGGAGTTTTTGCCGGGCCCGGCGTGGTCTCGTCCGATGATCATATGCGTGCAGCCATGGTTTTTGCGGATGAGCCCGTGCCAAAGCGCTTCGCGCGGGCCAGCCATGCGCATGGCGAGGTTCAACAGGCTCATCGTGGTCGTGGCAGCCGGGTATTTATCAAGCACGGCTTCATAGCACCGAACGCGAGTAAAGTGATCGACGTCGCCGGGTTTCGTCAGTCCGACGACAGGATGGATCAAAAGGTTTGCCGCAGCATCCTTGGCGGCGCGGAATGTCAGTTCCTGATGTGCGCGGTGCAGGGGATTGCGGGTCTGGAAGGCCACTATGCGGCGCCAGCCAAGTTTGCGGAAATAGGCCCGCAACTCATTCGGCGTGTCGCGGCGCATTTTAAAATCATAGTGGACGGGCGGCTGTAAGCCGGTGATAGGGCCGCCAAGATAAACTTTGCCCGCCGTGTGGTACAGGTAATTCACCGCAGGGTGCGCCACGTCATCCGTCCCAAATACCTTAACGGCTTCGCGGGATTTGTCGGGCGTCCAGCGGTCAGTCACCGTCATGGTGCCAAGGATCACGCCTTCCTGATCGCGCAGTGCGATATCCTGCCCCAGTGCGATGCTGTCGGCGAACTCTTCGGTCACGTCCAGGGTGATTGGCATCGGCCAAAGCGTGCCATCCGTCATGCGCATATTTTCGACAACACCGTCGTAGTCTTCTTGGTTCAAAAAGCCTTTCAGCGGATTGAAACCGCCATTCATCAGCAGCCCAAGGTCGCAAATTTGGCGCGGCGTCAGATCCCAGCTTTGAAGATCGGCGGCTTCCTTCTTGAGCTTAAGCGAGCTTTCGTAGGAGACGAAAAGTTCAGGAATAGGGGAGTGATTGTCTTGCATCACGTTGATCCTCGTGGGGTTTGGTACAAGGCCGCTGGCCGAGCCGGTTAATTCTGCGTGAAGGGCGTCATATTCGGCCAGTTTGCGGGCCAGAAAGTGATCGGTCAGACGGATTTTTTCTGCGGCACCACGCGATGTGATGGAATAGGAAAATCGTTGGCGTTTGTCCGGGCCGTCGCGGGCGCTGATTGTGATCAACCCAGCCTGTGCGGCGGATTTGAGTTGGGCGTTCAGATGGCCAAGCGACACGCCAAGGGCAGTAGCCGTTGCGCGCTGAGATGCACTGGGTGCCAGATCAAGTTGTCGAAGCAGCCGGAAAATCCGGTCTTCCTCATCAGTCATTTGATTAGCCTCAGACAGTGACTTATGCCCTGCATCAATATGCGTTCACGTGTGAACAGATATAGCACTTGTTCAAAAAAGTAAGAGCAAATCGTAACTTTTTTCGAGTTGGCTCAAGTCGTGTCTGATTGACCGGGTGACCTAAAAATAGATGTAAAAAGAGCGATCGTTAGGTTTCATTCCGCGGCAATATCCGCGTCTTGGCCCTGTTCCGCCAAGAAACGCTCGGCTTCAAGGGCTGCCATGCACCCCATTCCAGCCGATGTTACGGCTTGGCGGTAGACATGGTCAGTGATGTCGCCAGCTGCAAAAACGCCGGGAATGGATGTGGCGGTGGAATCGGGGGCCGTCACGACATAGCCGCCCGAATGCAGTTCCAACGTGTCTTTTACCAATTCGTTTGAGGGTGCGTGGCCGATGGCGATGAAGACGCCCTTGCAGGGCAATTCTGCTACCTCGCCGGTTTTCGTGTGTTTCAATCGCACGCCTTCAACGCCTTTGGGATCATCGGCTCCAAAAACTTCTTCAAGGTTGTGGTCCCACAGGATCTCAACTTTGTCGTGGTTAAACAGGCGGTGTTGCAGGATTTTCTCGGCTCGCAATTCATCGCGGCGGTGAACCAGCGTGACCTTAGACGCGAAATTGGTGAGGAACAAAGCTTCTTCCACAGCCGTGTTGCCGCCGCCGATCACGACCACGTCCTGGCCTCGGTAAAAGAACCCGTCGCAGGTCGCGCAGGCCGACACACCAAAGCCCTTGAAGGCTTCTTCGGTCGGCAGGCCCAGCCATTTGGCTTGCGCACCCGTCGCCAAAATAACGGCATCGGCGGTATACGTCGTGCCGCTGTCGCCTTTGGCCGTGTAGGGACGTTTTGCCAGATCAAGCGATTGGATGTGATCCGAGATGATCTCGGTTCCAACAGAGCGGGCATGTTCTTCCATTTGAACCATAAGATCGGGGCCTTGAATGTGGCTTTCGCCCGGCCAGTTTTCCACCTCGGTCGTGATGGTCAGCTGTCCGCCCGGCTGAATGCCCTGCACCAACAAGGGTTCCAGCATCGCGCGACTGGCATAGACGCCAGCGGTATAGCCCGCAGGGCCAGAGCCAATGATCAGAACTTTGGTGTGGCGGATATCAGACATCTTGTACCTCGGGGAAATGCAGCGTTGAGCAGAGATAGCCCGCAGGACAGTCAAGTTGAAGGGGTTGGCCTACCAATTTTCCGTGCGATCGGGAAAATCGGGGTTTTGGCTCAGGTTTAGAGTTTTCTAATGTTGCGCAATCTTGAAATATTATTGCGCAACTGCGGCTGCCCTTGTAAGTTTCCTTATAAACCAAGGGAAGCACGCGCCATGCCAAGCCATAAGCTTGATGCCATCGACCGAAACATCTTGGCTGAACTGCAAGCCGATGGTCGCATGACCAATGTTGAACTTGCGGGACGGGTCGGAATTTCTGCGCCACCCTGTTTGCGCCGGGTACGCGCCTTGGAAGAACAGGGTCTGATCCAAGGCTATCACGCCGCTGTCGATGCCCGCGCCTTGGGTTTCGAAGTACAGGTTTTTGCGATGGTCGGGCTACAGAGCCAAGCGGAAGCCGATCTGTCTGCCTTCGAAGATCGGTGCAAGGGCTGGCCGCTTGTGCGCGAATGCCACATGTTGAACGGCGAAGTGGACTTTGTTTTGAAGTGCGTCGCACCCGATCTTTCAACCTTTCAGCGGTTTCTGACCGAGCAATTGACGGCGGCACCGAATGTGATCGGGGTCAAAACCTCGCTTGTGATCCGCGGGGCCAAAGACGACCCTGGTGTTCCGTTTGATGTCTTGGAAGATCGCCTGAACCAAACGGCTTAGCCGTCGCCGTTGATGCGAGCGCTTTGTGTCTCAAGAAATCGCGTAAAACTCATCGGCTGAGATGCGCGGGGCGGAAAGACGCCCGAAGTCGCGCACGTGGATCAAGTGCGGGAAGAACGTCATGAACATCCGCAGCACTTCTTCTGGCAAGGAAATCGGAGTTTCCGGGCCGGGGTGATAGGTTTCCACTTCAAGGCCTGCCGCAAGGATGGTTTCGTGGGTTTCGCAGGCGAGGTGGTAGACCCGCGTCGGCGATACGGGGGTGACTTCGATGACTGAGTGACCGTCTGCCTGAGCTGAAAGCGGAACGAGTGCTGCGTCGGCGCCGATAGCTGCGCGCAATTTTGCGTCGCGGTCCAGACGGCGGGCAGCGGGGCCGAAGGTTTGGTCTTGAACAGGGCGCCCAAGTCCAAAGCTATCAGACATAACGCGGTACAGTTTGTCGGGTTCTGCGTTCAATGTGGGGGCGCCCGGCACGATTGTGATCGACCCCTTCCACATTAGTTTCGTTACCCTGCCACCCGGACATTCAAGGTGCATGCCGGGTTCAAGGTCTTCTACTGCAACAGGTCCATCCGTGGTGTGCACCAATACGCCGTGGCTGAAGGCCGAAAAAGCTTGTTCAAATGCAGGAAATGCAGGGGCGGTCATTGTGTTTGACAAGACGCTGCCGTCTTCCAGCCATTCCGTTTCGAACCGTCGCGTGACCCGCGCCTTAGGCACCACTTCGACATCGGGACGGATTGTTCCCGCTTTTCGCACAGTCCATGCCTGATCTACAGGACGGCCATAAGTATCTTTTGTTCGTCGCGGCGATGTTGAAAAACTCATTGAAACTGACCTTTACTCATTACTGAAATGTCGATGCGAGGTTGACCCAAACTTAGGCCGTCGCGGGTTCCGTCGAACGTGGCGCATGCGGCTTTCGGATGTTTTTTGACCGGACTTTGGGGGCGTTGGCTTCGGCTTTGGCTGCCTTTATTGCGCTTGTCATCCAGCGTGGCTTCGACTTCATTTCACTGCGTCCTCGTTGCGATCACCCGACCGTTCTGGCCTTGAATGCGCAAGTTTTCGCCGATCAATGGGGCAAGGTCATGACGGATTGAAGGAAATTAACGATCCCTTTCAGGACGGGATCAAAGACTGATGGCAGAAATCAGGCGTCCATAGTCGGCTTCTTTATGGTGCACACTGCGTCGATAAGAATAGAACCGGTCGCCGTCGGAATACGTACAGTGACCAGTCCATTCCGCATGGCCAACGCCAGCGATTCTCAAACGATCAAGGCTGAACCCGACAAGATCAAACTGATACCGATCCCCTTCGCCATTGGCGAAAAAACGCATGTTTTCAGGGCTTTCTTCTTCGAACCTCTCCAGAAACTCCGGGCCTACTTCATAGGCGCGCTGACTGATCGAAGGCCCAATGACGGCTTTGATTTGTGACCGCTCAGCACCAAGCGCAACCATCCCATCCAATGTGGCTTCCAGCACGCCGTTCAGCGCGCCTTTCCAGCCAGCGTGTGCCGCTCCGATCACGTGTGCTTCCATGGCGGCAAACAGAACAGGCTGGCAATCGGCCGTTAGAATAGAAAGCCCAAGGTTGGGTGTGGCTGTGACCATTCCGTCTGCTTCCGGCGGGGTCTCAAAAGGTGCGTCGACGGTCATGACCTTTGCGGAATGCACCTGATGCACGGCGGCCAGTTTGTCAGAAGCAACCCCGATGGCGTCCGCGACGCGGGCGCGATTGATCGCGACCATATCGCGTTGATCAGAGGAGCCTTGCCCGCAATTGAGGCTGGTGAAAATACCGGAGGACGCGCCGCCTTTGCGCGTGAAGAACCCGTGTCTAAGCGGAGCCAGCGCGTTGGATCTGAGAATTTCAAGTGTCATGCAGCGAACCCCGGAGGTGGTGTGGCTTCTTTTGGATAAAGCGCCATCACTTTGAACAGGGTTCCCATTTCATCGGTGTGCGTCAAGCGGCGATGTGCGGCAATGTGTTGATCAAGTGCCTTGCCGCTCAGATTTTTAGCCAACGCCTGTGCGCGTGCCGTGATGCCAAGGCGTTCCAGAAAGACACCTTGAGCCGTCAGATCGCTGTGGGCGACATCTGATGCGGCGATTGCCAGAGCTTCGAAATCGACATGTGCCGTCAGATCGGCGCTGCCGGGGGCATCGAGTGGCGAGACAGTTTTGTGATCGCGTAAGGCCTGGAACGTATCGCCGTGCGCGTGCCAGTCACCGTAATCGATGATCAAAGCCAACCCGCCTTGAGCCGCGATGCACTGGCCAATCGTCGCTGCGATGTTTTGGGCGGCGAGTGACGTCTCGATAACGTCACCGTCAATAGTGGTGGCAATGCGAGTGTCGAGCGCTTCGGGGCGCATCAAATCAGATTGACCGAAACACAGGTTTCCGTCGGCATCAATCCCGACGAGCCGTTCGCGCCAGGCGTCGCCGTTTCGCTGGAACTGCCGGATAGGAAGCGCGTCGAAGAATTCGTTGGCAACGAGAAAAAGCGGGGCGTCATTGGGAAGAGTATCGATGGTGTCGTGATGTGTCAGCGGCTGCCGGAGGGTCGTCGTTTGACGGGTGCGAAAGGCGGGTGAACTTTCGACCAGATGGAGCGTTAGGGCGGCATGGAATCCGGGGATGGATTTCGTTGCACGCAACATGTCGGCCATAAGCGTGCCGCGACCGGGGCCGAGTTCAGCCAGATGGAACGGGGCAGGTGCGCCTTGGTCGAGCCAGTTCTGAGCAAGAGCAAGCCCGACGAGTTCGCCGAACATCTGGCTGATCTCGGGGGCTGTGATGAAATCCCCGGCGGCACCAAGCGGATCGCGGTTCATATAATAGCCGTGTTGCGGGTGTGCGAGACAATGCGTCATGTAATCGGCCAAGTTCATTGGCCCGGCCTCGCGGATTTGCGATTGGATGATGCGTGTCAACTCATTCATTTTGCGCCTTGCACCAAAAGTCTTCGGGCCCGATTTTTTCCGTATTCAATCAGATTGGGGCATTTCACTTCTCGGCTCTTCTGGCCCAGACCAAGACGATCAGGCCAAGTGCAACCATGGGCAGTGACAAAAGCTGGCCCATTGTAACGCCCAGTGGGCCGATGCTTGCCACAAACCCCCACGGGTTGTCGGCAGTGATGAACTGCGGGTCGGCTTGGCGCGCGAATTCGACGATAAATCGCGACACGCCATAGCCAAAAATAAACAGCCCAGCGATTGAGCCTGGTTTCTTGAGCCAACCACCCCGAAACGTTAGCCAGAAGACGATGGCTCCGACGACGATGCCTTCCAACCCAGCCTCATAAAGCTGTGACGGATGTCGGGCGCAAAGGCCTTCGACGCCGGGGCAGTTTTGGGCGTTGCTGCCCGGAAAGATCACGCCCCATGGCAGATCGGTGGGGCGGCCCCAAAGCTCGGCGTTGATGAAATTGGCGATCCGCCCAAAGGCAAGGCCGACCGGTGCGGCGATGGCTACGCAGTCGGCGAGTTTTGCAGGACTGATGCCATTGCGCCAAGCGAAGAGTGCACCGGCTGCCAGTACGCCGATAAACCCGCCGTGGAACGCCATGCCACCTTCCCATACGCGCAGGATCGCCATGGGATCATTCAGGTAATTCTCGTCGCCATAAAACAAGACATAACCCAGACGGCCCCCCAAGATGACGCCGAAAATGAGATAGGTCAGCAAGTCTTCCAGCTTGGCCCGTTCCATGGGTGCCGTGTCGTCTTTCCATAGATGAGGGCGATCAACAGCGCGGCGTACCAACCAGTACCCCGCCACAAACCCCGCAATATATGCCAGCGCATACCACCGGATTGGAAGAGAGGTGAACCCAAGCGGGATTTCTACCAAGACGGGCGAGATTTCGGGGAAGGGGATCACAAACTGCATGTGCAGACTGGTGCCAGTGCCAGACTTGCGCGTCAACCTTGCACCGTCCCGGATTTGCACCATATAGAAGGGGACATGTTTTGAGGGAAAAACCATGCAGACGCGGAACCGGATTTTTGACGATATCTCGCAATTGATGACCAATGCGATGGGCGTTGCCCAAGGCGCGAAGGGCGAGGCCGAAACCGCAATGAAAGGCATGTTAGACCGCTGGCTGGCGGACCGTGACTTTGTGACACGCGACGAATTCGACGCTGTTCGGAGTATGGCGGAAAAAGCGCGTGCGGAGAACGCCGAACTATTGTCGCGGATCGAAGCATTGGAAACCAAGACAGGCCGGTCGAAGTCCTAAAACCGGGCCTGTCCGCTCTCAAACCGATCTACAACGCCAAATGTGGATAAAATTGTGCATGGAAATTCCGGCTAATTTCGGCTGGTCTGATCAAGTCTGATGTCTTTTGCACCGGTTCACGCATGCCAATAAGGCTATTGCGACGACTTTGCGTAAATTCTTCCATTTAGCGACTTGTCCACAAGTTTTTGCTTTACAGATCCGAGCTTTCGGCACACCATATATCGTAAGGTTCACAAGCAGAAACACCGAACCTTGAGCAGCCGTCAAACAGTGGTGGGCTAAACCGCCAGGCAAACAGATGAGGCAGAGCGTATGTCGCTTACAGAGCAATATTCGACGGAAGATCTTCATCCGATCGACATCGTCGAGCATTTGGCCGAGCACCACGAGTGGGATTTCGACCGTGTGGCCGACGATCAGATCGCAATGGCGGTTGAGGGCCAGTGGCGAACCTATTCGATCACTTTGGCCTGGTCGCCGCAGGACGAAACCCTGCGTTTGATTTGTACTTTTGACATGGATCCTCCGAAGGCGCGCCGACCCGAACTTTACGATGTGCTGAACCGTACGAATGATATGTGTTGGGCTGGCGCTTTCGCGTATTGGGAAGCGCAAAAACTGATGGTATGGCGGTACGGTCTGGTGCTGTCTGGTGGTCAACCGGCAAGTGCGGAACAGATTGACACAATGATCCGAGCTGCCGTTCTATCGTCTGAACGATTCTATCCTGCATTCCAGCTGGTGGTTTGGGGTGACGAGTCTCCGGAACGCGCGATGGACGTGGCGATGACCGAGGCATACGGGCGCGCTTAAGCCCGGATTGAGTTTACAGAGTTGGTCATCCGCAAATAAGGTCCCCCCGACCACGCGGATGACAAGAAAGCCGGGTTGCGTTATCGGCGGCCCGGTTTTTTCATGACTGACGGTTGGTAAAAACCGTTCCGGTCGGACCAAATTTGCGCTAACCGGAAGCTTAAGTACCGGAAGGGGACATTATGGATTTCGGAGATATTACCTCCCGTGGGTTGGCTTTGCTTGGTTGTGGCAAGATGGGCGGCGCGATGTTGACAGGCTGGCTCGACGGTGGGCTTGATCCGACCTCGGTTTGGGTGATCGATCCCCATCCAAGCGAATTGGTCATGGCAAGTGGTGTGCATGTGAATGAAGACATGCCCGAAGCTCCGGCGGTGATTGTGATTGCGGTTAAACCTCAGATGATGGGCGATGCGCTGATCCAGGTTGCCAAAGTCGGCGGCGGCAATACGTTGTTTCTGTCGATCGCTGCGGGCACGACTTTGGCAGTGTTCGAGGCGACCCTTGGCCAGAACACGCCGATTGTGCGGGCCATGCCGAACACCCCCGCAGCCATTGGGCGCGGGATCACAGCACTTGTTGGGAACGGCCATGTGGATGCGGCACAATTGTCTATGGCTGAAGATCTTTTGGCCGCCGTTGGGCAGACTGTTCGGCTGGACAGTGAAGCGGATATAGATGCCGTGACTGCAGTATCGGGATCGGGCCCTGCATATGTGTTTCATCTTATTGAAACGCTTGCTGCTGCGGGCGAAGCAGAAGGTTTGTCGCCTGATCTTGCACTTCAACTGGCCAAAGCCACTGTGGCCGGGGCAGGGTCTTTGGCCGAAGCGGCGGATGAGGGGCCGGGACAGCTGCGCGTCAATGTCACCAGTCCGAATGGCACGACGCAGGCAGCGCTTGAGGTTTTGATGAACGAAACGTCGGGTTTTCCGGCGCTATTAAAGAAAGCCGTGAAAGCCGCCGCAGACCGAAGCCGGGTCTTGGGAAAATGACAATCGACTTTGATGATTTCATGAAGGTGGATATCCGTGTCGGCCAGATAACGAAGGCCGAACCATTCCCTGAAGCCCGCAAACCGGCGATCAAGTTATGGGTGGATTTTGGGGAAAAGATCGGCGTCAAGAAAAGCTCGGCCCAGATTACGGTGCATTATAAAGTCGGGGACTTGCCGGGGCGGAAAGTGATGGCCGTTGTGAATTTTCCACCGCGTCAGATCGGCCCGGTCATGTCGGAAGTCCTGGTTCTTGGTGTGCCTGACGTAGATGGCGAAGTCGTTCTATTGTGCCCCGACAAGGACGTGCCCATTGGTGGGCGCATGTTCTGAGGCAGTGTGGCGTGCGGTGCGTTTGGCGGGCTCGAGAGAGGTGTCAGTCGAGAATACGGTGTCGGACGTCTGGTTCGCGGGACTTTGCGGTCCTTCGCTTAATGTTGTAGCGCCAGTCCTTTTCGTCACTTTTTGGACGATTTTTTGGTTAATGATGACTGGCGATGGAGAGTTTTGATCACAGAAATCCAGACGCGCTTTTGGCCGCGTACGTCGAGTTAGCTGCTGATATTCTTGGCGAAGACACTTCGGCGATCAATGTAGATGTGCGCATTGATGTCATTTTGACTTCTAGTCGTCATTGGCGACAGTTCTCCAGTGCTTCTTTGAAGCTCGCGCAAGTAAGCAGCGAAGAAGCCGTGGCTCTCATGGGAGCCTCTTGTGCTGACGTCTGCGACAGAGAATGGTGGGTGGAAATGCGTTCGCTTAGCACCCTCGCTGCCTTCTCCGAACCTGCGAGAAAACTGCATGAAAAGCGGCAAGAAAGACTTGAGACTCCAACTCTCAGGTCCCTTGCTGCGACATATGCCTCGCAAGAATTCCACCCGAGTGGCATCGCATCCAAGCTCTTTACACCAAAGTCACGAAAGGCAGTATTATCAATGGGACTGATCGTGACACTCACGATACCAGTAGTCTCGGCAGTTTTCGTATGGTGGAGTTGTCCTATCTCGGAATACGGATGCTGGAAGAACTTTTTCTTAATGTCTTTCTTTCTTGGTTTCTGCTCTGTTTCTTACTTTGGAATATACCTTGCTTGGGGTCTTAGGTCGCTTCGAAGAGATGCCAAGCCATCGCTGGTGAATTAGGGACATGTTTAGTGTCAACTCTGGGCTCAAACCCGCCGTTGGATGTTTGAGCCGCTTGCACTACGCGTCTCAAAGTCGTTGACACTAAACCGGTCAAGGTGCCGGTTTCCAATCCCCGAAACCTATGTATCCGCTGTTGCCTCGCGCCAATGGCGCCGACAAAGACTGACATAGGTTTCGTTCCCGCCGATCTGGATCTGTTGGCCATCTGTTAGCGCCCTTCCGTTTTCGTCTTGGCGCACGACCATTGTGGCTTTCTTTCCGCAAAAGCAGATCGTGCGAGCTTCGCGCATTTCATCGGCCAATGCTAACAAGGCGGCTGAACCCGGAAACAATTCGCCCCTGAAATCTACGCGCAGCCCGTAACACATGACAGGCACGTCCAGATCATCAACCGAGCGTGCCAGTTGCCAGACTTGGTCACGGGTCAAAAACTGCGCTTCGTCAATAAAGACGCAGGCGACCGGGCTTTGCCGAAGTCGCTTTTCAAGCATCTCGAACAGATCACTGTTGCCGTCAAAGAGATCGGCGGCGGCATCGATCCCGATCCGGCTGGCCACTTTTCCGTTACCCGCACGGCCGTCAAGTGCAGCTGTCAGGATATAGGTTTGCATGCCGCGTTCGCGGTAGTTGTAGGACGCCTGCAAAAGCAACGTCGACTTACCGGCGTTCATCGTTGAGTAGTGAAAATAGAGCTTCGCCATGGGTTTGGGTGCTACCTTGGGGCCAAGGAAGGGGCAAGCCCCCGAGGAAAATCCAAATTCCAAATTCTCGACAATTTTAAAATTGCCGCAGGATTGAATACCAAATGGCCTGATCACGCCACAATATGGGCCAATTCTGCCGATAAACCGAGCTTTGTCACAATAGGTGTGGCGGCGTTAAAACTTGATAAAGCCTTAATAAAATGGCGATATCTCGCGCCCCAACACCGCTCGGTGGCAAGATTTTGGGTGAGTTATGGACGCAGGGCCACAACACGCAGAGACAGGACATACTGAGTCCTTCGCCGATGCCCTTAAACCGGGCACCGAGCTTCTGCATGGGCAGTTCAGAATTGAAAAATTCCTGAACGCCGGCGGCTTTGGCATGACGTATCTGGCCCGCGACAGTCTGGACCGGATTGTCGTGATCAAGGAATGCTTTCCATCATCGATGTGCTGTCGCAACAACGGCAACGTCATGGCGCGGTCGCGCCAGCATCAGCCTGAATTCGATGCGGTTGTAAAACACTTCGGTGCGGAAGCACGCCGTCTGTCAAAGCTTCAGCATGATAACATCGTGGGTATCCACCAAGTCTTCGAAGACAATCTGACCGCCTATATGGCGCTTGATTTTGTCCGCGGACGAGATTTGCTGGATACCATCGAAGACCCCAAGATGAAGCTGCACCCGCGGGATGTAAAAGACATCCTGCTGCGCTGTCTTGAGGCGGTACACTATATACATACCAACGATGTGCTGCACCGTGACATCAGCCCGGATAACATCCTGATTGATGGCAAGGGTAACCCGGTTCTGATCGACTTTGGGGCTGCCAAGGAAGAAGCGACCCGCGCCAGCCGCGCCTTGTCCGCGCTGCATGTGGTGAAAGACGGCTACAGCCCGCATGAATTCTACATCGCGGGATCAACGCAAGATGCCTCCTCCGATCTCTATTCCATGGGGGCTACGTTCTACCATGTTCTGACCGGTGAAGCTCCACCAGACAGCCAGGCACGTGTGTCGGCAATCGCGGGCGACCGGCCCGATCCGTACCGGCCTTTGTCCGGTAATTTCCCGAAGTTTGAAGACAGTTTCCTCCATGCCATCGACAAGGCTTTGTCGGTCTTTCCGCCCGACCGAATTCAATCGGCGCGCGAATGGATCGAACTTGTCGACACCGAACGTCGTCGATCGGCCGCGTTACAGCAGGCCGAGCTTGATCGTCAGATCGAATTGTCGATTTCGAAACTGGTTCAAGAAACGAACAAAGCGGTACAAGCGGACATTAAAGAACACGAAGTCAAACAGGCGATGGAACGCAAAGAGGCGCAGCGTCTTCAAAAGCTGGTTCAAGAGCAGCAGCGCCAACGCAAGAAAACCCTCGACGAGCTGGCCATGCTGGACGACGACACATTCCGTGAAACGCAATCGCGTGCCGGGGAATTGTCGGCTCAAAAGTCAGCCGCTGGGGGACAAGACGATATCAACGGAACCGGTCGTAAGAAGAGGTCAATCCTCAGCCGTGTTCTTCCATTCGGATTGTTACGCGGGACATTCCGCAGTGGCGGACGTTCGGATTATCTTTGAGAGGCAGTACGATGAAGATTTTGTCTAGAATGTTATCGAAAAAAATCGACCCGGAGGCGCCGGATGCTTTGGGCATGGACATGTCTGAAGATGACCTGACACCGAGAACTGATGACACAGGTCATGAGAACAGAAGTCGTGTGCGCCCTTCCAGACCCCGAAGCGTTCAGCCGACGGCGGCCGATATGTCGCAACCTGTGACCGCCAAAAGCGAAGAACCTGAAGTTGCGGGTTCGGGCTGGGGCAACGCCGAGTGGGACGACAACGAATGGGACGATGACGACGACTGGGGCGATGACGAAATGGACATCGAACTGCGTCGCGTCACAGCCGACAAGCAACAGTTGGTCAGCGAAATTCGCGATGCTATGACGTCTGTCAGCCGTATGCGTCCGGAATCTGTCGCACCGCCCGCTGCTCCATCTCAGCCGCAAATGGCTAACGAGCCAAAAGCTGTTGAGCCAGGGCGTCAGGAGAAGGCGCGAAGCGAGCTTTCGTCACTTGGCAATGAAGATCGTATCCTTGAGAAAACTGAAACCGCAATGGGCGAGGAAGGCACAAGTCGTCGCCGCTCGGCTATGGCGCATCTGAAAGCTGCAGCTGCTGCAACCAAGGCAGATCGTGTGTTGAGCCATGTGGTTAGCCGTGACCCGTCCGCGGACCCGGAAGAACAAAGCCCATATCGCGACGATCTGGCAAAAGTCGTACGCCCGCATTCGACAAGCCGCCCAATCAGCCGCGTTGCGTCGCGCACGACTACGCGTTCTCCGATTTGGGATCAGGGTGAGGGCGATGAAGATGCCGCGCTCTATGCTGCCGCGGAGGATGGGATGGAGGCTGATCCGGCTGATATTATTCAGGACGAAATGCGGGCTGCTGAGGAAATGAGAATGGCGAATGCACCCGTTGAGTTGAGCGAAGACGATTTCATCGAAGACGATGATGATTTGGGCGGCCGGAACGCGATCAAATCGGCGTTCCCATCAAGCCCCTTTGCGCGCGATACGGATGAGGCCGAACCTGCATTGGCCACCGATTTCGACGAAGTCGACCAAGACGATTTTGACGACGCAGACGGTTTTGATGACGATTTTGACGATGACGATCTGGCGCCAAGACCAAGCCGGGTGGTGTCCGAAGCCGTCGCCTTTGCAAATGCGCCGGACGAGGAAATCGATACGACGCCGCCGGAAAGCGAAGTGCGTAAGAAAATCTGGGAAATGGCTGACGAAGTTGCGGCCGAAGTTGCTCAGCCAACTGCATCGCAGTCGGAAAATTTCGGCGAAGTTGCAACGGTTGTCAGTGGCCGCGCAGGGCGGACAGCCGGGCGTGTAAAAACCCGTCTTCTTGGTTTTCAGGCCGAAGAAGATGCGGCGAAAGATGTCTTTGAAGACAAGCCCGCCGCACCTGCCGAAGCAAAAGGCGATGCGCCAACGCTGTTTCCAGCTGGTTGGATCGTTGTGATCGACGGGCCTGGTCGGGGCGCATGTTTCACGCTCCAGGCCGGTGTAAGCCAGATCGGACGCGGTGAAGAACAAGTCGTTCGGCTTGATTTCGGCGACACGTCAATTAGCCGGAACAACCATGCCGCTGTCGCATACGACGACGAGCAGGGCAAATTCTTCCTGGGCCACGGTGGCAAGTCAAATCTTGTCCGCCTGAACGGTGCGCCAGTGCTTTCGACCGAGGAAATGACGTCGGGTGACGAAATCCGGATTGGTGAAACGGTTCTTAAGTTTGTATCGCTATGTGGTGAAGGCTTCACTTGGGCAACCGCAGGAGAAACGGCTGCAGAATGAATGGTGTGCCTGACATAAGGTACGACGTTGCGTCGGTCCTTAATCGCGGTTGTCGTGATTATCAGGAAGACGCAATCGCCACGGATTTTCCGATGGGTGCCGATTTCGGTTATGCTGTCTTGTCAGATGGTATGGGCGGGCACGCAGCGGGCGACGTGGCGTCGAAGATCGTTGTGACAGAAGTGTTCAGCGAGTTGAAATTCCAAACCTCGGATATCGAAGGTTTGGAAACCAACATGGGCGATGTGCTGAAAAGTGCCGCCGTTTCCGCGAACGAATGCATGGCGGCCCATGCGTCGTCTAATCCGCAAACCGCGGGCATGGGCGCGACTTTGGTGGCACCGGTCTTTATCCGCGATAGCCTCTTTTGGATCTCCATCGGCGATTCGCCGCTATATTTGATGCGCAACGGCCGGCTTCGCCAGTTGAACGAAGATCACTCGCTTGGGCCCCACATCGATTATATGGTGCGCTCGGGCATGATGTCTGAAGACATTGGCCGAAACCACCCGGACCGCAACGCTTTGACCTCGGTTTTGATTGGCGAACCCATTGAGCGTATCGATTGCCCGGATCGTCCTTTCCGTCTGCAAAGTGGCGATATCCTGATCGTCGCCAGCGATGGGCTGCAATTCTTGTCCAACGGGCAAATCACAAAAATCGTTGAGCAAAACGTCAATTCTGGCAGTTCGACAATTGCCGAAGAACTGTTGAACGAACTGCGTGATCTGAATGATCCTGAACAAGACAACGTCTGTTTTTCGGTTATCACCATCGATATGCCGACAGTTGAAGACGAAAATGTCTGTTCGCCGGATTTCGAGCAACGTAAGACGCGTTCGCCCCGTGCCACGACACGTCCGATCAAGCCGATCGATATGCCGGAACCTGTGAGCCGCGAAGCCGAGTTTGCAGAAACGATGGCGAATGTTGGCGGCGGTGCTGCCGTTGCTTTGGCCGAAGCGCCAGCGATGTCTGCGCCAATATCCAATGGCCATGCTGACCTCGCGCCTTTGACGAACGGTCAGGCTGAGATTGCAATTGCTGACGACGAACCTGCGGCAGGCAAGCCAGATCAGGACAGCGGCGAAGCGGCTGCGAAAGAACCAATTTTCTTAAGACGTCGTTGGCTTGCGAAGGATAGCGAGGCATGAAGGACGGCTCTTCCGACGACACCGTTATTGATCGTCTCAAAAGTGCGCTTGACGCCGATGCAATGCCACAAGCGGCCCGTGATTATGCCCATCACTTGCTGAACCGGTTGTCGCAACCTGTTCGCGTGTCGATCCTTGGAAATCCACAATCGGGGAAATCCGAGCTGGTCAACATGTTCGTTGGTCGCCGTCTGATCCCAAAGGATGCCCAGCTTCCAACCACCGAATTTGTGTGGAGCGCGGACGAAGCCATGACCGTCACAGCGGCCGATGGAACGGTCCAGCGATTTGACAAGATTGACCTTGAGACCTTGTCGGGTGGTACGGCGGCGTTTCTTAAGCTTGAATTGCCCGTCGATATTCTCAAACGGATCAACCTTCTCGAAGTCGTCACCAACGGCGCACATGAAGAGATCGAAAGCGCAATTGATTGGGCCGTTCGACGAACAGATATCGCGCTTTGGTGTTCTCAGGCCTTTGATAAAGTTGAACAAAAGGTATGGGGTCGTGTTCCTGACAGTCTGAAAGACCACGCATTCCTGGTTTTGACCAAAGCGGACGTTCTATCGGCCGAAAAACTGCTATCGAGCCGCGTCGCCGACTTGGAATCTGTGGTCGCTGAGGAGTTTCATTCGCTTTTTGCGGTCGCCACGCTTCAAGCGGTTCGCGCCACCAGTTCTTCAAGCGTCGACGAAGCCATGTTCCACGCATCGGGCGGTGGGGCCTTAACCTCGGAAATATTACGCCATGCCGAACGCGGGCGTCGCGCAGATTTTGACAGCGCGCACATGTTCCTTGCGCGATATCAAGTTAAAGGGTCGCCGACACCTCAGGCGCAAACGGGCACTTACGACGACGCGCCAGCGTTTTTAGCAAATCCAACGCCAACCGACGAACCGGTTTCCAAGCCGGAAGACACAGGCGTTCAGGACGTCAGTCCCAAACCTCCAAGTGCCATGCCAACGCGCGAAACCGTGCAGAAGGGCGAAAAACCGAAGATCGAGGCATCTACGCCGGACGAAATCGCGCCACCCACAGCGCCTCCGGTTGCCGAAGCGGCGGTTGAGCCTTCCGCGCCACCAGAACCCGCTGAACCGGTCCAGAAACCAGTGCTGAGCGCTCCGAAGGTGGAAAACGTCGAACTGTTCGTGGACGCGGTCAAGTTCTTGAAACGGCGCGGCGACGGATTGGCGGAAAAAGCAACGGAATTGGGCGAGGGCAACGCCAAGCCTTTGATTGAGCAATGTGTCGACGCCGTCGAACACCTGGTCGATTTGTTCAGCCAGGATGAAAGTGGATGCGAGGCGGCGGACGCCTTTATCGACGAGCTGTCCGATGCCTCTGATGTTATGGTTTTGATGCAGGTGGAAGACGGTGATGGCCCGGCAGCGGATGCTGTAACTTTGTTGCTTCAGCTTCGCCGCGACATGGAAATGCAGATGGCGGCCTGATCTGGCAACAAACTGCGCAAAGCAACCATTATTGACCGGAAACACGCCACAAAAAGGCCATGTTGACCGGGGAAGTTAGGCGGGGCGGGGAACAATCCGTCCTAAGAATAGTAATTAGTCGGCGTTTGGCAGGACAGTGATGAATGTGGATACGAAAATAACAGCCGAAAGCAGTCCCTCCGTGGGTCAACCTGATCTTTTGAGCCTTGGTTTTGAAGGGCTGGAACCGTTCATCGGACGGTCGAAAGAACTTCGGCAAACTCTTGTACGGCTTGGAAAAATTGGCGACAAAGCCACGAACCGAGCAGCCCGAAAACTACACCACCAATTAAAACACGCGGAACCTTCTGTGACCATGATCGGTCAGGTGAAGGCCGGGAAAACGTCTTTGGTCAATGCGATGGTCGGCTTGCCCGATCTCTTGCCAGCAGATGTGAACCCTTGGACGTCTGTTGTGACGTCGCTGCATTTGAACCCACATACACCGCCCGAAGACAACAAGGCGCGCTTTCGGTTCTTTGACATGGAAGAATGGGCGCGGCTTTTGGATCGTGGCGGGCGGATCGGCGAATTGGCCAGTCGTGCAGGTGCCGAAGACGAGCTGGAAAAGGTCCGCGAGCAAGTTGTTGAAATGCGTGAAAAATCGCGCCAACGTCTTGGCGACAAATTCGAGATGCTTTTGGGCCAACAGCATGACTACAACTACATCGATGGCGATCTGATCGAGCGTTATGTTTGTTTAGGCGACGATTTTGAAGATGATCACGAGACCAGCCAAAGTATGGGGCGTTTCGCAGATATCACAAAGTCGGCTGAACTTTACGTAAATCGTAACAATCTGCCGATGCCCCTTTGCATCCGCGACACGCCGGGTGTGAACGATACGTTTATGATCCGCGAACAGATTACCATTCGTGCCATCCGTGAAAGCCGTATTTGTATTGTGGTCTTGGCCGCGCACCAGGCGTTGTCTTCGGTTGACCTTGCTTTGATCCGCATGATTTCGAACGTCAAATCCCGCGAAGTGATCATTGTGGTGAACCGCGTCGACGAATTGAGCGATCCCAAAGCGCAGATCCCGGAAATCCGCGATAGCATTCGCCAGACCTTGATCGACCATGATGGTCCTCGGGATGCCGAGATTATTTTCACGTCGGCCTTTTGCGCCAATGCCGCCTTGACAGGCCGCACCGATGCAATCGACGAAACCACTATCGCGGCACTATCGGAATGGGCCAAAGAAGAAGGCTATCTTCCAGATCGCTTGGGCGGAATGGAAGAGCTGTTGTGGCGTCTGTCGGGCGTTCCGACCATCTATGCGGCGTTGAGCGGTCGGATTTCCGAAGGCATGGGCCAGGAATTGTTGGACCGTGTCGCGAAATCTGCAATGAACTTGGCCAACGGTTTGAACGCACAACAACAGGTTGTTTCGCGCCGTGAAGGCGACGAAAATCTACCTCCGCTTGAATTGGGTCAGTTGGAAGCCGAGCTTGCCAAGATCGAAAAAGCAGCCATGTCGGCCATGTCGAACAGTTTCGACACGACGATCGACGATTTCGACAAACGCCTTGAAAGATCGCATCGAAGTTTCCTTGAGCGCGCAACGGGTTCGCTGTTGCAGCACTTGGATACCAATGGCGAAGACGAAATTTGGGAGTACGATCCCACAGGGCTTCGCATCCTGATGCGCACGGCCTATCAGGTTTTTGGACGCAACGCGCAAAGTGGCGCGAAAAAGGTTCTGACCAAAACTGCGGAAGATTATGCAGCTCTTTATCATCGTTTGTTCGAACTTGACGACGAAGGCTTCGGGATCGAGGCGCCGACCGCACCCCGCATTCCATCCCCGGTGCTTTTGGGCCAGACGATTGCGCTGGATATGAAAGGCACGTGGTGGAGCCGTTGGTGGCACAAACGCCGTGGCTATCGGAACTTTGCGACCGAGTTTGCCGAGATCATCAAAGCCGAAACCGATCCGATTGTCGACGCACTGCGCGGACCACACGCGCAATCGATCCGCGAGTCTGCGATGGACGCTTTGGAAGCTTTTTTGTCCGAACAGCGCGGGATTTTAGCCAGGATTGCCGAACAAGCTGCCCGCGAACCTGATGGTGTCGGATCGATGCTGGATGAAAATAGTGCCGCAATGAAGCGCGCGCAGCTGAAACAGGCAATGGACAGCCTGACCAGTTTTGCAGCCTAGGACAAGAATGGGAAGCGCCAGATGATCAGTCACGAACCGCACGCCGAAGGCTTTGCCGAAGACGTTGATCAAGTTGTCTCGCAGGAGACGCCGCGAATGCCAATGAGAGCCGAAGCACCGCTTGATGTTGAAGCTCAGAAACGTCCCCGTGTGGCCTTGATGGGCGAATTCAGCGCGGGCAAAAGCACTTTGTCAAACCTGCTTTTGGGCAATTCGGCATTACCGGTCAATGTCACCGCGACGCAATTGCCGCCGGTGTGGATCTCGAAAGGGGCTCAGGCACCTTACACGGTCAGCGTTGAAGGCGAGGAGCAGGCGATCAATCTCGAAGAACTGGAAAAAGTATCGGTGCACGGGACCAGCCACATTCGCATTTTCCATGATGCGCCCCGTCTTGCTGACTTTGACCTGATCGACATGCCCGGAATTTCCGACCCGAATATGGCCGCGGATGTCTGGCAGCGCATGATTCACCACGCCGATATTGTGATCTGGTGCAGCCATGCCACCCAAGCGTGGCGCCAAAGTGAGGCGGCCGTTTGGGGAACTATGCCAAAGGAGCTTTATGAGCGCAGCATTCTTCTTTTGACCCGCATGGATAAAATATTGTCCGAACGGGATCAGGGACGTGTGATCAAGCGGGTTGAAAGCGAAACCAAAGGCTTGTTCCGAAAGGTCATGCCAGCCTCCTTAATAAAGGCGCTAACGGCAGGCGAAGGTTCGCAAGCCTGGGCCGAAAGCGGTGCAACTGATCTGGTGTCCGAGGTCAACGGGCTTGTCCACGAGGTCGTGACGGGTAAACGGCGTGAACCCAATGCCGTGTCTGGCGCGGCGTCCGTCAATCATGATGCCGTTGATACACCCAAGGCGCGGCCCGCGCGGATCGTCATGCCCACCCGTGTACGTCCCCGACCACTGGAATCCTGACGCCACAATCCATCGCCAGAATGCCACGCCGCCTCCGCCATTTTAGTGTCGGGGGCTTGCGCCTTTGGCTGACGCGCATCATTAACAGATCTAGCACGTATATGTGGGAGAAATCGGCGAAATGAGCGTGACCGATGCACTGGATGCGATGCGGTCCGAACTTTCGGGCTGTTCACTTGTCGCTTACACTGACCTTTCGTCGGCGTTGGTGCTAAGCGCCAGCACAATTGGTCAACATGGCCAAGAAGAGCTGGACGCGCTTTCCAACGCGGCGAAACTGGCTTTGACCGGTGTCGTGTCGGAAGGCGCAAGCGCAGTTTGGGCTGCAAGCGATCCAGAGGCACCAGCCGAAACGGCAATGTTTCTGACCAGCGCAGAAGCGCGCGTTTTCATCCGGTCACCCGGCGAAGCGCCAGAAGCTTTGGTTTGTGTTTGTGCACCTGACAGTGATCTTAACGTCGTTGTGGATTGCGGTCGGACGACGCTGGCCCGTATCTTAGGTGAAAGTGAATGACCGAGGGTTGGGTTTGAGCGATTTTGCGCGCCTAGAAGAAAAGCTGACCAAGCTTCGCCAGCGTGAACGCGCACCAGGCGAGGGGCGAAAGCTGAAGGGTGACACTGCCGATGCATTGATCGCAGCGCTGGTGGCTGAGATTGACGAGACCATTTTGCCCCGTCGATTGACGCTTTCAGGCGGCGATATGGCCATTCATCTGGCTGTGGCCAATCGTCGGTTGCAGGCCATGCTGGACCCGGCCGCCTCAATCGAAGGTGCAGCGGAACTTGCAGGCGCTGCACTTCCCGACGCTGAAGACCCGAGCGTTCCGGCTCTTCGAGCCATATTGGAGACGGCTTTTTCAAAAGAAACCAATTTTTCGATCTCGGCACGCCGCTTGGATGTGTCTTATGGATCGGACATTGGCGTTCCGGCCAATCTTCTTGCGCGGGCTTGGGGGGTGTCTGATGCCGGGCCGGCCAAGGCATTGGCGCCAAATGATGTTTTATCAACGTTCCTCACCGGATTGGGCGACGACGTTACGGCCTGGTTGAGGATTGAGGGCGAAGAAGTTTCGGACCAAACTGGCAGCGCGGATCGCCTTGCTTCTTTGGGCGAACAAGCGGCGATCTTTCTGGACGGCTACTTTGGCAAGTTCGAAGCTCTTTTCCCTGCCGATGCGAAAGCTTGTGGAACGGTCATCGCGCCGAAATCCGGTTCCGGCGACGCCATGATGTTTGTCGAGATAGGTGAAGTTTCGGCTTTTGTTGCGGCAGCACCCGACAAAATCTTGCCCATTGCGATGCGCTGGCAGGCCTTGGTCGCCGAGTAACAATCGCGGATTGTTCGCGTATTGGCCACAATAGTGCCGCTATTTGCGTTTTGATAGGATAGAGTAGTTAATGTACTTGCGGCAACTACAGCAATTTTGCGCCTGTTTACGTGAAGGTCTCCCTTTCGCGTGGGTGTAAGCAGGCTTATATGTGAACGAGCCCGTGGCAGTCGGGCCAAATGAATTGGGGCAGCAGCGTATGGCCTTCGGCGGATTATTTTCGACGGATATGGCGATCGATCTTGGGACGGCGAACACACTTGTCTATGTCAAAGGCAAAGGTGTGATCCTGAACGAACCGTCGGTGGTGGCTTATCATGTTAAGGATGGCCAGAAGAAAGTTCTGGCCGTGGGCGAGGATGCGAAACTGATGTTGGGTCGTACCCCCGGCAGTATCGAAGCGATCCGCCCAATGCGCGAAGGCGTAATCGCTGATTTTGATGTCGCTGAGGCGATGATCAAAGCCTTCATCGATAAAGTGCATAGGCGGGGCTTTTTGTCGAAGCCTCACGTGATCGTTTGCGTCCCTCATGGCGCAACACCCGTCGAAAAACGCGCTATTCGAACGTCGGTTCAGATGGCAGGGGCAAAGAAAGTTGGTCTGATTGCCGAGCCAATTGCGGCCGCGATCGGTGCCGGCATGCCGATCACAGATCCCACCGGGAACATGGTTGTCGACATTGGCGGCGGCACCACGGAAGTGGCCGTTTTGTCGTTGGGTGATATTGTTTATGCGCGATCCGTGCGCGTTGGCGGCGACCGAATGGATGAAAGCATCGTCAGCTATCTGCGTCGCCAGCACAATTTGCTGATCGGCGATTCGACGGCCGAGCGGATCAAGACAACCATTGGGACCGCACGCATGCCCGACGACGGGCGCGGTCAGTCGATGGAAATCCGTGGACGTGACTTATTGAACGGCGTTCCAAAGGAAACTGAGATCAATCAGGCCCAAGTGGCCGAAGCTTTGGCCGAACCCGTTCAGCAGATTTGCGAAGCCGTGATGACGGCTTTGGAAGCGACGCCACCGGATTTGGCCGCCGATATTGTGGATCGGGGCGTCATGTTGACGGGCGGGGGCGCCTTATTGGGAGAGCTTGATCTAGCGTTGCGCGAGCAGACAGGATTGGCGATCAGCGTTGCGGATGAATCGCTAAATTGCGTTGCAATGGGAACGGGTAAAGCTCTTGAGTATGAAAAGCAGCTGCGCCATGTGATCGATTACGACAGCTGAGAAACGCGGTTTCTGATTCAGAGACCATTGCAGAAAATGGGTCATTTTCTGTTTTCCCGGCACTGGCGTGGTAAGGTCAATGCGAAGCCCGTGTTGAGGATTGGTTGTGGCCCGAACGAGCGGCACTCAGGAAGACTATGTTCGCCCGATCCGTCGGCTGGCCGTCGGCTGCTTGGTTCTGATTTTGCTGTTCATCTTCATTCTATGGCGCATCGATAGTCCACGGGCAGAACGCGTTCGGGCCCAATTGGTTGATTGGGTTGTTCCGAACTTCGATTGGGCTTTGGTCCCGGTGACAGAAACGGTTAACTTGGTACGGGGATTTCAATCCTATGCCGCGCTTCAACGTCAAAACGGCGATCTTCGCGATGAACTTCAACGCATGAAGGCCTGGAAAGAAGCTGCGCTTCAGCTTGAACAGGAAAACGCCAAACTTCTGGATCTCAACAAGGTGCGGCTTGATCCCGCGCTGACAGTCGTTACCGGACAAGTTCTGGCCGATAGCGGATCGCCTTTTCGCCAGTCGGTTTTGCTGAATGTTGGCGGGCTTCGCGATGGTATTATGGATGGTTGGGCTGTGACCGATGGCCTCGGGCTTGCGGGGCGCGTTTCGGGTGTTGGTGACCGATCAAGTCGCGTGCTGCTATTGACTGACAGCGCCAGCCGTATCCCCGTGACCATCCAGCCGTCCGGTCAGCGTGCGGTGCTTTCGGGTGACAATTCTGCGCTGCCGGTCCTTGATTTTATCGAAGCCCCGGAAGAGGTTCGCCCCGGCGATCGTGTGATTTCATCAGGCGATGGTCGCGTGTTTCCGGCTGGCCTGTTGGTTGGCGGCGTGGTTTTGGCGCGCGATGGCCGCCTTAGGTTACGGCTTGCGGCGGACTATGAGCGCCTCGAATTCCTGCGTGTTTTGCGCAGCCCGGTTGTAAGTGGCATCGATGCGCCCGCCGAATTGATCGGCCCGTTGTTGCCCGACAACACTGCTGTTGTCGACGAGGACGCCACAGATGGCTGATCGTGCAAGCCCGCTTTGGACGTACCGACTGACGTTTGTCTTTTTGGTATCCGTGGTGGTTTTTCTAAAGCTACTTCCTCTTCATCCGGGGCCGGGCGGAATTCCGGGCCCGGACATCATCTTGTTGATCGCTTTGTCGTGGATCGTCATGCGACCTGATTATGTGCCGGTTTTACTGTTGGCGGTGGTTTTTTTGGTGACGGATCTGCTGCTGATGCGTCCGCCGGGGCTTTGGACAGCCCTTGCCATTCTGGCTGGTGAGTATTTGCGGGGACGACAAGTGCAGCTGAGTGTTGCGTCCTTTCTGACGGAATGGGCCCTTGTGGCCGGGTTGGTCTTGGCCATGACGATCACAAATGCGGTGGTTTTGGCTGTTTTTGCCGTTGACCAACCAAGCATTGGATTGACGATTATACGTCTGATCTTCACCATCCTGTGCTATCCTCTGGTCGTCATTTTGTGCGGCAGGGCCTTTGGCATCCGTAAGGTGCGGGCCGGAGATCAGGATCGGTTTGGACAGAGAATATGAGACGCACGCCTAAAGAATCCGACGAAGCGTCCGGCCTTGTTACCCGCCGGAGCGTGGTACTTGGCGGCATTCAATTGGCCTTTGTGGGCATTTTGGGCATGCGCATGCGTCAAATGCAGGTGATTGAAGCTGATAGCTATCGTCTTTTGGCAGAAGAAAATCGGATCAATGTACATCTGATCCCACCGTCCCGTGGCATTATCTATGACCGGTATGGCGTTGTAATTGCTGAGAATGCACAGAACTATCGGGTTGTCATTCAACGCGAACAGGCCGGTGATGTTGAGGCTGTGATCGCCAAGTTGCGCCGGTTGGTCGAGCTTGAAGACCGGGATGTCGAAAAGGCGTTGGAAAACAGGAATTCATTTGTGCCGATCACCCTTGCCGATCAGTTGGCTTGGGAAGATATTGCCGAAGTTGCTCTGAATGCACCAGCTTTGCCGGGCATCACTCCCGAAGTCGGTCTGTCACGGCATTACCCGTTGGGCGCGGATTTCGCACATATCGTGGGCTATGTCGGCCCGGTCAGCCAAAGGGATCTTGATAAACAGGAAGACCCTGACCCATTGCTGAAAATCCCGGAATTTCAAATTGGGCGGATCGGCATTGAGACCAAATTAGAAGGCGGGCTTCGGGGTCGTGCGGGCACGAAACAGGTTGAGGTGAACGCGGCTGGTCGTGTTATGCGTGAGTTGAGCCGCGTGGAATTTACGCCGGGCGATGATCTCCAACTAACGATTGATCACGGGCTTCAGAATTATGCACAGACCCGCCTTGCCGACGAAAGCGCCGGGTCGGTGGTGATCGACGTGGAAACGGGTGATCTTTTGGCCATGGCCTCGGCGCCGTCTTTTGATCCGAATCTGTTCGTTAAAGGCATTTCATCCAAGAATTACAACGGTCTACGCGACGATATTTATAAGCCGTTGTTCAACAAAACGGTGCAGGGACAATACCCGCCGGGTTCGACGTTTAAGATGATGACAGGTCTGGCCGCATTGCGTGGCGGCGTGATCGGCGAAAAGGAAACGGTGTTCTGTCGTGGCTTCATGCCCTTTGGCGGGCGTCGGTTCCATTGCTGGAAACGTGGCGGTCATGGTTCGATGGATTTCAACAACGCCATTACGCAATCATGCGATGTGTACTTTTACGAAGTCGCAAACCGTCTGGGCGTCGATAAATTGGCCGAATTGTGCCACGAGTTCGGGCTTGGCCAGCGTCACGATGTGCCGGTTTCCGCCGTGCGCCCGGGCATTGTCCCGTCGACCAAATGGAAGGCGCAAGTGCGGGGTGAACGCTGGAACCCGGGCGAAACCTTGAACACCGCGATCGGGCAGGGTGATGTCTTGGCGTCGCCCTTGCAACTGGCGGTGATGACCGCGCGGTTGGCCAGCGGTAAAGCGGTGGTGCCGCGTTTGGTCAAATCGGTCAACGGTGCCGAAGTTCCGTTAGAGGCAGCTCGCGCTTTGGATGTGCCAGCCCATCTGATGGAATTGGCCCGCAAGGCCATGCACAACGTCTCGAACGGATCACGTGGAACGGCGCGTCGCGCAAGGATCGTGGCAGAAGGGTTTGAGATGGCTGGAAAAACCGGCACATCTCAGGTTCGCAATATCACGACCGCTGAACGCGCGCGTGGCGTGACCCGCAACGAGCAATTGCCTTGGAACCGGCGTGATCATGGGTTGTTCGTTGCTTTCGCGCCCTATGACAAACCGAAATACGCGATTGCCACAATCGTTGAACATGGCGGCGGCGGCTCGACTGCTGCGGCACCTCCTTCGCGCGATATTCTGCTCTATGCATTGTATGGCGATGTGCCTCCACTTGAAGCTTATCCAAAAGAACAACGCGAACGGATCAAGGTTCAACACGAAGAAATGCAACTGCGTCCACGGCTTCAACCTGAACCAAAGGCCACGCGGGCGTGAGCTATCTTGAGTACCAGGTTCAAACGGTCCCAACTGGGATTCGCAAAGTCCTTCATGTGAACTGGGCGCTTTTGGTGCTGTTGACGGCAGTGTCGTCGTTCGGCTTCCTGATGTTGACGTCGGTGGCGGGCGGCGACGTCAGCCGCTGGGCTGAACCACAAATGAAGCGGTTTGTCCTTGGCGTTATCGCCATGCTGGCGATCGGGCTGGTGCCGCTCTATTTCTGGCGATCGATCTCGGGCATTGCCTATCTGGTCGGTCTTGTTTTGTTGATCATGGTTGAATTGTTCGGCGAAGTGCGCGGTGGTGCACAACGGTGGCTGGACCTGAAATTCATACTGCTTCAGCCTTCGGAACTGATGAAGATCACCTTGGTCATGGCGCTGGCTGCTTATTACGATTGGTTGTCGATGGCACGCGTCTCGCGCCCAATATGGGTCATTATCCCGGTAATTATGATTCTGCTGCCGACGGCCATGGTGTTGAAACAACCCGATTTGGGCACCGCGATCCTTTTGGTGGCGGGCGGTGGGATCGTGATGTTCTGCGCCGGCGTTTCATGGTGGTATTTCATCGCCGTTACGGCAATGGTCGCGGGCGCAGTTGCGGCGGTGTTTTATTCGCGTGGACAGGATTGGCAGCTTCTAAAGGGGTATCAATACGACCGGATTGATACCTTTCTTGATCCGTCGCGCGATCCTTTGGGAACGGGCTATAACATCACGCAGGCAAAGATCGCGCTTGGGTCCGGCGGCTGGACAGGCAAGGGTTTTATGCAGGGCACACAGTCCCGTTTGAACTTCCTGCCTGAAAAACACACCGATTTCATTTTCACGACGTTGGCCGAGGAATTCGGCTTTGTCGGCGCGTTTTCATTGCTGGTGATTTATGGATTGATCCTGTTTTTTTGCATCTTGTCTGCGGCCAACAACAAGGATCGGTTTGGCTCGCTTCTGACGCTTGGCGTGGCGGCGACGTTGTTTTTATTCTTTGCGGTAAACATGTCGATGGTGATGGGATTGATTCCTGTCGTTGGTGTGCCGTTGCCGCTTGTCAGCTATGGGGGGTCTGCAATGCTGGTACTTTTGGCGGCGTTCGGTTTGGTGCAATCGGCTCATATTCATAGGCCACGCAGCCGATGAGAGTGCTGTTTTCCGCCCCGAAGTCCGATTGGAACGATTACCGCGACGTGCTTACCAATGCCTTGGAACGGGCAGGGATCAAGGCCGAGATCGTTTACGCAATCATGCCGGATGATCCGGGCAGCATCGACTATATCATTTACGCGCCGTCCAGTGAGATGGAAGATTTTACCCCATTTACTGGCGCAAAGGCGGTTTTGAACCTGTGGGCGGGTGTCGAAGGTTTGGTGACAAACGCCAGCCTGACACAGCCATTGGCGCGGATGGTTGACCCGGGGTTGACCGAGGGCATGGTTGAATGGTGCACAGCGCATACTTTGCGGCATCATCTTGGTACAGATCGCGATGTCTGCCGCCAAAACGACAGTTGGGATTTCTATGTGCCGAAACTGGCACGGGATCGGTCTGTGACAGTTCTGGGAATGGGCACCTTGGGACGGGCGGTTGGAACGTCTTTGGCTGCATTGAATTTTCAAGTCACAGGTTGGAGCCGGACCTTGAAAGACGTCGCCGGAGTGGCATGCCTTGCGGGCGAGGAAGGACTGGCGAAGGCGCTGACGTCCGCCGAGATTCTGATTTTGCTGTTACCGCTGACCAAAGCGACCGAGAATGTGATCAATGCTGAGCGCTTGCAGTTGCTGCCCAAGGGCGCTGTTTTGATCAATCCGGGGCGCGGGCCATTGATCAACGACGACGATCTGATCGCGGCCTTGGCAAGTGGTCAGCTGTCACACGCCACTTTGGATGTATTTCGCGAAGAACCCTTGCCCGAAGGACATGTGTTCTGGGCCAATGAAAAGATCACCGTGACACCCCATGTCGCCTCGGCGACACGCGCCAGTTCAGCGGTTGATGTGTTGGTCGAAAACATTCGGCGCGGTGAAGCGGGGCAACCGTTTTTGCATTTGGTGGATCGCTCGCAAGGATACTGACGGTTATCTTAGTCGCGGTGGTGTGTTGGGATCGGGGGTGATTGGTTTCGGCTGCTCGGGCTTCGGCAGGTCAATGCGCAAACCAACACGCGCAAGTCGGTCGCCAACTGCATCGTCTATGTCGAAAAACGCCACATCCAGAATGCCGGTTTCAAAGCCCGAGAACACAACCGCTTCGGAAATCGCTTGCGCCAATGCGGTTTCGGCACCGGGCGCGGCTCCGAATATCGCGAGCAGTAATCCAGTGCCGTCTTCATAACTGACGTCGGCGAGCCATGCGTGGTTGGCCAGCCCCGCCGCTGAGGCAAGTTTGCCGTCCAGACTTTCGATCAGGCGTTCAGGGACTTTGGGTGTGCGGACTTCCGTTGGAATTTTGTGCTGTTGCTTTGGCGCGTCGTCCAGAAGTCTGTGCAGCCAGTCAATAGCGTCGGGCGGTATCAGCATCGACGATGGCGCGACGTCTGGATTGAGCGCGATGCCGACGCTTTTGCCTGCAAGCATGATCGCCAGGGCACGGCCCGACAGCGCTGCATAGGGGGCAGGGGCTTCGGCAAAGGTTGTAAGACGGTCTTCGGTGTCGAAGGCCAAGACGAAACTGCCGTCCGACGTGTCGAACAAAATGGGCGCATCTGTTTCGCTTTTGCTGTCCAGCATCAAGACCAATTCACTGTCGGCAAGGCGTTCAAAGAACTTCAGTCGCGCCGTGTCATCATTGGGTGCATTCGTCATGGCGGCATGGGCTTGATCGAGCGGAGTGTTTGTCATGTTAGCCCTGTCGCGGCGCGGATGATCGAAGAGAATTGATCATAGGTTTTGTGGTGCGGACGGCCTAACCTGTTTTTTGGGATCACACCACGCTTGACTCATTTCGATAATTCTAGAATATTAGAAATATGGAAATTACAAACACCGATAAAACACCCGATTTGACCGAAGCGGCCACATCTTTTGCGGCACTGGGTTCTGAACAGCGCCTTGGGGTCTTAAAGATTCTGGTGCGCGCAGGCCCAGACGGGTTGTCGATAGGCGAGTTAGGCAAACGGTCTGGCGTCACCGGGTCGACCTTGACCCATCACATGAAGTTACTGGCCGCAGCCGGTCTGGTGAAGCAGGTGCGCGACGGGCGACGGATCATTTGTATCGGGGCTGCCTATGAACGTATGCAAGCCCTTTCGACATTTCTGCT
>CALKXV010000043.1 GCA_938005545.1 uncultured Paracoccaceae bacterium | reverse complement strand
GCTTCTCTAATTGGGTGTTTAGGTCAAGCTCGTATTCCTTCTTTCTTCTGGGTCATTGTCGCTCATCCGGGTCACGCTTCTCTCCGCAGTCTGTTTGATGCCGTGATGGCATCACTGCATGCATGTGTCGGATTGGTTGTGGGGTGCCTTGCTTCGTCTCGCGCTTCTGGATGCGCAGCAGCCATATTCGGCTTCACCCACAGACCTCGTCCGGAAAGGACGATCCCGTTTGGTTGGATTTTGGGTTGGCTTAGATCATTTTATGCCCTCCACCCCTTCCAAACGGAATTCCGTGTTTTCAATCCACATACGGTGCAGCAGGACCGCTAACTTGCGCGACCGCAACCACAGCGCGGCGGCGGCCTTTGGTGCGGATTAATCGCATGCCCCATGATTTCAATTGTGACACCGCCATCGTTCGCATCAACATCGCGTTTGCGGCGGAATAAAGTGTTGATCGCACATCGCGATCGCCCGCGCGCGATATCCTGCCAGGATTGTCGCTCTCGCCGGATTGGTATCGTCGCGGTGTGAGACCAAAATGCGCGGCAACCGTGCGGGAGCGTTTGAACCGCGAAGGGTCATCTACAGCCGCTTTGAACGTGAGTGCGGCAATGGGGCCAACGCCTGGAACCGTCATCATGCGCATGCATACTTCATCGTGGCTTGCCGCGCGTTTGACCCGCCGGTCCAACTCCAAGAAGTGTTGATAAAGAACCGCCCGCGCATCAAGCAGCGGCACCAAAGCATGTACGAGTACGTCATCCATCTCGATCAACGGCCGGACAACGCCATCAAAGCTGCCGTGCTTCACTGTTTTTGGCAGGCGAATGCCGAAGACCTTCAGCAGCCCACGGCATTCGTTGGCGAGGTCCATCGTCTTCTTCAGAAGTGCTTTGCGGGTGCTCAGCAGGGCACGGACGCCATGCGCCTCGCGGCTCTTCATATGAACCGGACTGAACCAGCCGGTCCGCAGAACCTGCGCGATGCCCCGAGCGTCGTTCCTGTCGGTCTTGTTACGCATTGCCGACAGAGCGGCATTTACCTGACGGGCCTCCATGCAGACCACATCGAACCCCGCCTCGGTCAGACCAAAGAACAGATGCTGGCTCATCGTTCCAGCTTCAAATCCAACACGTTCAATCGGGTGCGGGAACCCTGCAAGGCATTCAGTGATATCATTGATCTCACAAGGCAGTTCGCGTTCAAGCAGCACCGTACCCTTGCTATCAACAATGCAAAGCGCACATGACCGCAGCGATACATCCAGTCCTACAAAGTATTCCATCATCTATCTCCCTTGTTCACAGCTATCCTGTGATCCTATCGGGAGCTCGACCTCAGAACAGAGGTAGCCCAATTACGCATGCTTTGTCCCGCGCAACGGACCTCCGCCAGATGCTGCTTTTGGTCCCTCCTCTTGACCTCTGCCAGCGCAGTTGCCATGGGGCTATGAGCCCCTGAAGGAGACACACATGCGCAAACTGGCTGCCGGCAATTGGAAAATGAACGGATCACGCGACAGTCTTGGTGAGATCACCGCACTGGCAAATGCATATTCCGCTCCGGGTTGTGATATCTTGATTTGCCCACCTGCGACGTTGCTGTCGCGTCTGTCAGACGTTTCGGGGCCCGCTATCGCGACCGGTGCGCAGGATTGCCACGCGAAAACCTCGGGCGCTCACACGGGCGACATTTCCGCTGACATGGTCAAAGATGCTGGTGGTACATACGTTATCGTTGGCCATTCTGAACGTCGCACGGATCACGGCGAAACCGACCCCGATGTGCGCGCCAAGGCCGAAGCGTCGCTTACCGCCAACCTGACCGCGATTGTCTGTGTCGGTGAAACGCTGGAAGATCGCGAAGCCGGGCGTACGCTTGATGTGGTTGGCACCCAAATGGCGGGCTCGGTTCCGGATGACGCCACGGCGGCCAACACCGTTGTTGCCTATGAACCGGTTTGGGCCATTGGCACGGGAAAAGTCCCGACGCTGGAAGAAATCGGCGAGGTTCATGACGATATCCGGGCTGCCCTAGTCACGCGCTTTGGCGAAGACGCCAAGGGTATGCGCCTGCTTTATGGTGGGTCGGTCAAACCATCGAATGCAGCCGAGATTTTCGCGGTATCGAATGTAGACGGCGCGCTAGTCGGGGGCGCATCTCTGAAGGCGGCGGATTTCGGCGGGATTATCGACGCTTTGGCTGCGAGCTAGGCCCCGGCCTTGTCCACGAACAAGCGACCATCCAAGGCTTCGACCAGTCGTTTTGGGTGTGTCATCGGCAACATATGACGCGCACCCGGCACCGTGAACCATTCCGCATGGGGAATGCGATCACCGATGGCTGATATGATTTCGACCATAACGGGATGCGAATCTCCGCCATCAACAAACGTCACAGGCATGTCCAGGTCTTCCAGACCGCCCGGCCGCAGAACCTGCGAACGATCCTCCATAATCAGGGTATCGCCCTTTGGAATCAATCCGATGCGACCCATGATATAGGCGCGGTCTTCGTTCGAAAGATCGTCCCACGTCCCCTCGCCCCACAACTCGTGGAAAGCGCGCGCAGCGGTCGCTGTTGATCCGGCTTCGATCTTGCTGACAAAAGGGGCCAGATCGCGGATCACCTTGTCATAGGCTGTCCGCCCTTTTGCGGCGGCAAAGAACACAGGTTCAACCAAGACCAGCGACGACACGCGGTAAGGGCGTTCAACGGCAATCCGAAGCGCAACCGCAGCCCCAAAAGAATGACCGATCAGAGCCACGGGTTGGGACGGCATTTCGTCCAAAGCCAGTTCCACGGCCTGATCGGCATAATCACGAGTTTCGTCATAATCTTCGGCAAGCCCGTGGCCCGGAAGTTCGATCAACAAAGGCGAAACCGACGCGTCCAAAGCGTTCAGGAACGGCCGCCAACTGGCAGCACGTCCAAGCGCACAATGGATCAAGGCAAGTGGTGTCTTCGCAGCCATAATTCAGATGGATCCGCCAAGATGCATGTCGAGTTGATCCAATCGATCCATGCCCCAGAACCGCGCGCCATCGTCCGTCATAAAGAACGGCGCACCAAAAACACCCACATTCACGGCTTCTTCCAGATTGGACGCATAGGTTTCGGCCCCCGACAGCAATCCGCTTTCGGCCAATGCAGGGTCGAACCCAGCCGCCTCAAGGCATCCCTTAACGACGTCATCTTCAGCGATGTCTTTTTGATCGGCCCAACAGGCGCGCGTGATCCCGGCAACCAATGCCGCCAAGTCGCCGCCACCTGCGTTTTGGGCCGCGATCAAGGCATAAGATGAAGGTGCCGGATTTGTTGGCCAATGGGCTGGTTTTACATTCACGGGCATGCCTGCCAGTTTCGCCGAACGCTCAATCTCGATCAGGCGGTATTCCTGACGTGACACATGTCGCTGTCCCGGAGGCACACCGCCGGTACGTGAAAACAGCCCCATGATGTCCAACGGTTTGTAGGCGATCGTCGCGCCGTGTTTCGCGGCAATTTCACCTGGCCGGACCCCCGCCAGATAGCAATTCGGGGAAATCGTCGACAGATAGTAGTCGATATGTGCCATTTGCGATGCTCTTTTCTTCAAGATTTGTTTGCCTGACCCTATGCGCGTGTTAAGCGAAGTCAACGTTACGATTCCGTAAATTGCGGACGTTTAAGGAATAGCCTGCCCATGCCTCAGCTTGAAGAACCAAAAATCATTTCTGGCAACTCTAACCAAACCCTCGCCAAAGCAATAACCCGACGGATGTCGATGCATCGCGGTATGAGCGTCGGTCTGGTCGAAACGCGGGTAGAACGGTTCAATGATGGCGAGATATTCGTTGAGGTTTTCGAAAATGTACGCGGCGAGGATATGTACATCCTTCAGTCCACGTCCAACCCGGCGAATGACAACCTGATGGAACTATTAATCATGGCCGATGCGCTGCGCCGGTCGTCGGCACAACGCATCACGGCGGTGATCCCCTATTTCGGCTATGCACGCCAAGATCGTCGCACGAAGGCCCGCACACCGATTTCTGCAAAGCTGGTCGCCAACATGATGGTCACAGCCGGGATCGAACGGGTTTTGACCATGGATTTGCACGCCGCACAGATCCAGGGGTTTTTCGATATTCCTGTCGACAACCTTTATGCGTCGCCGATCTTTGCTTTGGACATCAAGCACGCGTTCAAGGACAACCTCGGCGACGTGATGGTTGTTTCGCCCGACGTTGGCGGCGTGGCGCGCGCGCGCGAATTGGCCCAACGGATCGGCGCGCCTTTGTCCATCGTCGATAAACGCCGCGAAAAGCCGGGCGAAGTGGCCGAGATGACAGTTATCGGTGAGGTGAAGGACAAAGTCTGCATCATTGTCGACGACATGGTCGATACCGCCGGAACGCTTTGCAAAGGCGCTGAAACCCTGATGAACGCCGGTGCCAAAGAAGTGCATGCCTATATCACCCATGGCGTGTTAAGTGGTCCGGCCATCGACCGGGTGACGACATCGGCGATGAAAAGCCTTGTGATCACCGATACGATTGAACCCACCGAGGCGACGCGAAAAGCGGCGAACATTCGCATCGTGCCAACCGCGCCTATGTTCGCACAAGCGGTCCAGAACATCTGGCACGGAACGAGCGTGTCAAGCTTGTTTGATCACGAGATGCTGGAGCCGATCTACGACGGTATGTACGGAAGTTAGACCAAAACACCGGCAATTAACGCCGCCATCACTCCAAATACCGCCAATATCAAAAGTATGTAATCCGCTGGCACCGCATCTGCGGTTCCCAATAGCAAAGCGCGCAGCCGTTTTGGCATGTCATCAGCCCCCATTTTCCCAACAGCTGTTTTGGCGCAGTTTCGGCGCAAGAACCAGTGTGTGGCCCGGAAACACAGCGTTTTGACAGGGCTTTGGGATTGATCTTTCTGCGGTTGCGAAGTAATTTAATTTCAAGTAGGTATAGTTTTATGTTCATTTGTTGCGGAGAGATCGGCGATGCTCGACAATCAGCCACTCAATCATCCTCGGGGAACCATCGTCATCGAAGACCTTGAGGTCGGTATGGTGCGGTCGTTGCGAAAAGAGATTACAGATCAGGATATCGAGCTTTTTGCTCAGGTTTCGACCGACCGAAATCCGGTACATCTGGACGAAGATTACGCTCAAGACACTATTTTCGGCGGGCGAATTGCCCATGGAATGCTGACCGCCGGTCTGATTTCGGCTGTTATCGGCGAGCAACTTCCGGGCCATGGCACTGTCTATCTGAGCCAATCGTTGAAATTTCTGGCCCCTGTTCGCCCCGGCGACCTTGTTAAAGCCGAAGTCGAAGTTTTGGACATCGATTACCGCAAGCGCCGTGTTCAACTTGGCACCCGGTGCCTTGTGGCCGATAAGCCGGTTTTGAAAGGCGAAGCCACAGTGCTCGCCCCTTCGGCAAAATTCGATTAAACCAACGCCATGTCAGATCTGAAGACCATGATGGCGCGTTTCGCTCATCCCGGACACGTGGATGCGATCTTTCTTCGACCTGCCCGGCGATTGCAGCCAGAGCCCGTTCAAACCGCAACGCTGACCGACGCTGGGCTGGATGGCGACCACGGACGCCCCAGCAAGCGCGCGCTGACCTTGATACAAGCCGAACACATCCCGGTAATCACAGCATTGTCGGGGTCTTCCGATGTTTCCGCACAAATCTTACGCCGAAACCTCGTCGTATCTGGCCTGAACCTTATCGCGTTTCGCGGCCAAAGGTTACAAGTTGGTCCAACGATCATCGAACTCACCGTCCCCTGCCATCCCTGTTCGCGGATTGAAGAACTGTTGGGCCATGGCGGTTATACGGCGATGCGCGGCCATGGTGGGTTTTGCGCGTGTGTCATAACAGGCGGGGAAATTGCATTGGGCGATCCAGTGACGCCACTTGGCAATCGGACGCCATAGAACACAAGCCAGCACGGGTTGCAGGCCCTTAATCTTCGGGCTACCCGTGCACCCATGCGCATTATTCGCGACACCACATATATGAACCCAAGCGACCGTGGTGCCACGGCCGCGATCGGCAACTTTGACGGTGTTCATTTGGGCCATCAAACCGTTTTGAAAATCGCGGCAGGCGCGGCCGATGCGCCTTTGGGCGTGCTGACGTTTGAACCCCATCCGCGCGAATACTTTGCCCCCGACGCCCCGCCTTTTCGTCTGATGAACCCCGCCGCCAAAGCCAATCGTCTGGAAAGCCTTGGTGTGAAGCTGTTGTACGAATTGTCGTTCAATGACCGGCTTGCCGCACTTAGCCCCGAAGCGTTCTGTCGCGAAATTCTGGTGAACCGCCTTGGTTTGGTTCATGTGACGGTAGGTTCAGATTTTTGTTTTGGAAACAAACGTAAAGGCAATGTTGCGACGTTAAAGGAACATGGCGCAACTATGGGTTTTGGCGTGACGGTCGCCGAGTTGATCGCATCCAGCGGGACCGAAGTATCCTCGACCCAAATTCGCGCCGCCCTTGCCCAAGGACGCCCCGAAGATGCCGCCGAAATGCTGGGCCATCTGCACCGGATCGAAGGCAAAGTGATCCGGGGCGATCAGCGGGGCCGCGAGCTTGGTTACCCGACGGCGAACATGTCCATCGACCGATTGCATCCGCCCAAGTTCGGTGTTTATGCCGTGCGCGCTGACGTTTTGAACGGCAGTTTTATGGGCACTTACGACGGGGTTGCGTCCCTTGGGGTGCGCCCGATGTTTGGCGAAAACAAACCCAACCTTGAAACCTTTCTGTTCGATTTCTCAGGCGATCTTTACGACGCCGACATCAGCATCGCGCTCGTTTCTTATTTGCGTCCCGAAGCAAAGTTCGACGGGTTGGATGCCTTGATCGCCCAAATGGACTTGGACAGCACCAAAGCGCGCGAGGTTCTGGCGCGTTAAAGTACCCTTTCCATTTGCGGAATTCTCGGCCACACCGCGACCATGAACATTCCGAGCGAACAAAAAGGCCTGCGCTATAAATTTTGGGAAAAAGTGCCCCTGCGCAAGCTAAACACCCAGGAATGGGAAGCCTTGTGCGATGGTTGCGGGCGCTGTTGTCTGAACAAGCTTGAAGACCCCGATACAGGCGAAGTCGCTTTCACCAGCGTTGCCTGTCGGCTTCTTGACGGCGAAACTTGTCGGTGTGGCCAGTACGATATTCGCAAACAGATCGTGCCGGAATGCGTTGTCCTAACACCTGCCAATATCGCCGACATCGCTTATTGGATGCCAGAAACCTGCGCCTATCGTCTTTTGTTTGAAGGCAAACCCCTGAACGATTGGCACCCGCTTGTGTCGGGAACTTATGACAGCGTCCACAAAGCCGGCGTTTCCGTCCAAGGATGGACAGTACCCGAATTCGAAGTCTCAGAAGACGACTGGGAAGATCACATCATCGACGGATAGGGCCATTTGTAATCGTATATCCGTGTGATTTCCGACAGTTTGAGAGCATGAAACATATCTTATCTTAGCTCTTCTCGCCCTGAGAGCACTTTGCTCTACGGCGTCGATTGCGGCAGCGGACTGTCGCACTGGTGACTGGTATTCGACCAGCGTGGAGGATGGCGCCTTTGGGCGCCCACCGAACTACATTCGCCAATATGCACAAAGCTGCGTGAGTGTTGGCGTGCGCGCGGACCTTCGTTCTTGGAAACGAGGTCGGCGCGAAGGCCTGGAAAGTTACTGTACACCCTATTTCGCCATTGTGCGTGGCCAAAGTGGACGCGGCTTTGCACCAGCCTGCCAACGCAATAATCGCGCCCTGTTCAGGGCCAATGATCGCGGGTTGGAATGGCACGAATTGAACGTAGAGATTAAGCACCTTACGAAGCTTTATGCCCGGGCACACCTTTGTATCCCGTCACGGCCTTTGAGACAGAGCGGCATTTTTGCTTAACGCGAGTTTTCGGTTCATCGTAATCCTTGAAGGGATACGAGATGAGAACGAGAACAGGGCCGAGCGGATCGGCGGACAGACACGTCAAAGAGATCAAGCGTAAAACGCGCCGGAAGTTTTCTGCTGAAGAGAAGATCCGGATTGTTCTGGACGGTCTGCGTGGAGAGAGTTCGATTTCTGAGCTGTGCCGCCGTGAGGGGATCGCGGAAAGCTTGTATTACAATTGGTCTAAGGACTTCATGGAAGCGGGGAAGAAGCGATTGGCCGGGGATACGACGCGTCAAGCGACGTCCACCGAGGTGACCGGCCTGAAGCGTGAAGCCCGTGATCTGAAGGAAGTTGTGGCCGAGCAGACGCTTGAGCTGCGCCTTCTCAAAAAAAGCATGCTCGGGGATGGGGACGACCCAGAATGAGGTATCCAGCATCAGAGAAGCTGGAGATCATAAGATTGGTCGAAGGATCGCATCTGCCTGTTAAGCGCACTTTGGAGACGCTGGGCGTATCGCGCCCAACTTACTATCGCTGGTATGATAGGTACTTGCAGCGCGGAGAGGCTGGCCTTGAAGACCGCAAGTCGCATCCGGGCCGCGTCTGGAACCGTATCCCTGACAAGGTACGTCAGGCGATGTTGGAGATGGCGTTGGCACGTCCGGAGCTGAGCCCACGTGAACTGGCCGTAACGTTTACAGACGAGCGCAGTTACTTCGTCTCAGAGGCCAGCGTTTATAGACTTCTACGCTCCCACGATCTAATCACCAGCCCCGCCTTCATCGTCATGAAGGCGGCTGATGAGTTCCGTGACAAGACCACCGCACCTAACCAGCTTTGGCAGACCGATTTTACCTATCTCAAGGTTATTGGCTGGGGCTGGTTCTATCTCAGCACAATCTTGGATGACTACAGCCGCTACATCATCACCTGGAAACTCTGCACCGGAATGGCGGCTTCAGACGTGCAGGACACGTTGGATCAGGCGTTGGAAGAAACGGGGCTCGATCAGGCCAATGTGGTGCATCGTCCCCGTCTGCTGTCGGACAATGGCCCCTGCTACATCTCTGGGGATTTGGCTGATTATCTGGAAGACAAAGGCATACCGCACACACGTGGCGCGCCCTATCATCCGCAAACCCAAGGCAAGATCGAGCGTTGGCATCA
>CALKXV010000042.1 GCA_938005545.1 uncultured Paracoccaceae bacterium | reverse complement strand
CAGGGGCGCAAAGCCCGCATGACAAGACAAGGTGAGGAAAAGACAGATGAACGATACCATTGGGATCGACGTATCGAAAGACTGGCTTGATGCTTACAGCATGGCGCGAGCTGAACATAGGCAGTTTGCCAATGATGGTACATGCGGGACATCACCGCCCATGACGTCCTTCTTGAATACAAGAACGGTGCCCTCGACAAGCGTTGGTTGAACGGTCAGCAGATTGACGAACCTGTCGCATTCGAAGGGTACGGCGCCGATACCACCGCCGGGGCCGGCACCGCATATGCGCTCCACGGCGACCGTCAGGGCTCGATCATCGCGGTCACCGAGCAGGCCACCGGCACCGTCGCCGCGCGCTATGAATACGACGCTTTCGGTCAGCGCGATGTCCTTTTGGGCGCGGGTCTGCAGGACTACGGCTTCACAGGGCGGGAGTTCGATGACGAAACGGGGATTTACTACTACCGCGCGCGACACTTCGACCCCAGAGCGGGCCGGTTCCTGCAAAGTGACCCCCTCGGCTTCGCCGCCGGAGACCTCAACCTCTACGCCTATACCTGGAACGACCCGGCGAACTGGACCGATCCGAGTGGGTTGACTGCAACGCAAGAAAACACGCGTCTCACGGGAGCAGTGACGGGATTGGCCCGCACGACAAGCCGGACGGTTGGACGGGGCGCGAAATGCCTCGCCCAGAAAGTTTCGACAGCCCTAATTGCAATCGGCTTGGTCCTCGATGACCCAACACTCGACATCACTGATATTGCTCTGCTCGCCGCTGCATCTGGAAGCTGTAGAACCAAGGCGCAAGCGCCGAGGAAATGTGGATGCAACAAACTCGGTCGTGCCGCCGCTGGCCTAGCAGCAGGTATTGCGATTGGTCAGAGCTTCTCATCGTTCCCGGAAGGCACCGAGGTTCTGACGCCCAACGGCAAAGTTGCCATCGAAAGCCTGCGCGAAGGCGACATGGTCATCGGGCGCAACGAAGAAACTGGCCAGTCAGGTATCTTCCCCGTTGCCGCGCATATGACCCGCCAAGCGACGGATGTTCTGTGGCTCACGCTGGAAAATGCGAGTGGCGAAACAACCCGCATGGGCGTCACGTCCGAGCATCCGCTTTTTGCGGTCGGTCAGGGCTGGCTCGATGCAGGTGACTTGGTTCCCGGCGATGTCATCCGAGACTCTGATCTGCGCGAACTTAAGGTACTCGTCGTCGAGCTGGACAACACACCCACACGCGTGCACAACTTGGAGGTTGCGGATGCGCACACTTACTTCGCCGGTGAGTTTGAAGCGTGGGGGCATAACGCGCGATGGGATAAGTTCAAGGAGACTTTGTTTAACAAGTGTGGCGGAGTGTGCCCATCATGTGGTACAAAAATGGTTCTTAAGGGCTCGAGAAAAGGCTCGAGAAAAGACCGGATGTCAGTAGATCACATTATTCCGAGAAAGCTTGTCGAGATTAACCGACTCTGGAACTTGAGAGCCCGTTGTTGCTCATGCAACAGTCGTGAGGGTGCGCGTGGTCCGATAAAAATGATTGTCGATTTATTCAAGAAATAGGATGGAATGCTGAAATATTTTAATAAAAGAATCAGGTCTAGTGCTTTAAAAGTTTACCACGGCAACATTGCATGTCTTGTTTGCTCACACGTCCAAGCGGATCCTGCTCAAGCGGGTTTTGTTTCAAGTAGAGATGGCACCTGGGCCGCATTTTGTTCTGAAGATTGCCCGGATATAAAATCCGAAGATCGTTTGTCGAGCGAGCATTTGGCTCATCTAATTTGTGGGGATGAAGATCATTTCAGAGTATTTGCAATGCCCGGTAATGCACAGGCAAAATCGAACGGAAGGAATTGGAGATACAAACCAGACGTCTCGGGGCGGTACGAACCGAACGAAGGAGATTTTTTCATCGCATCTCAGGAGGAATCGGGAGGTATTGTAGACGATATGCCTGTCAATATAGCCAAGACCATATCGGGCGCGGTTGTTACTGTTACGCTCGACAGTACCTTAAAAATTATTCCGTTTTACGAAGGAGCAGTTCCGAAGAACTTTCTTAATTTTTTAGACGGAACGGAAAGTATCGAGTCAGTTAAATTTTCGGATCTAAAGCAAATTGCGCGCAAAATGTCCGTAGACTTCGGTGGCAGAAACTTCTTGATCGATTCTATGGACGAAGCTATGATATTCGACTGATTTGTTTGTAGGCTTGGATTTACTTTTGCTCAATTTTAGCGTCTCACCGTCGACAAGAGCTGGCTGAACGGCCAGCAGATTGACGAGCCTGTCGCGTTTGAAGGGTACGGCACCGACACCAGCGCAGGGTCCGGCACCGCCTATGCGCTCCACGGCGACCGTCAGGGCTCGATCATCGCGGTCACCGAGCAGGCCACCGGCACAGTTGCCGCGCGCTATGAATACGACGCTTTCGGCCAGCGTGAAGTGCTCTCGGGCGCGGGCCTGCAGGACTACGGTTTCACGGGGCGCGAGTTCGATGATGAGACCGGGCTCTACTACTACCGCGCCCGTCACTACGATCCAGACCCAGGCCGGTTCCTGCAATCCGATCCGCTTGGCTTCGCTGCGGGCGATGTGAACCTCTATTCCTATACCTACAATGACCCGGCGAACTGGGCTGATCCAAGCGGACTTAAGGGCTCGGGAGGAGTTGCTCGATTGTCGGCAGGAGTAGTAGGCATCGCGAAAGTTGCAACCTCTAAAGTTGGTCGTGGGGCGCTCTGTCTTGCGGGGAAAGTCAGCTCAGCACTCCAGCAACTTGGTATGCTTCTCGACTATGGTCTAACATTCGACAAGATAACTGAATTCGGATCACGTGGAGCCGCAGCTTGCAGAACAAGAATCAAAGCAAATGACAACGAAAAAAAGGGTTGCGACTGCAGTGGCAGTGGTGGTTCTACGAGTTCGTTCCCTGTAGGTACGGAAGTATTGACACCGAAAGGTAAGGTGGCAATCGAGTCGCTCCGCGAGGGCGATTTGATCGTCGCACGCAACGAAGAAACAGGACAATCTGGAATTTTTCCAATTATCGCGTTGATGAGTCGTCAAGCTACCGACGTCGTATTGCTGACATTGGAAAATCAGTTTGGCCAAACAAGCCGTATGGGAGTGACATCTGCGCATCCGCTCTTTACGGTTGGTGTGGGATGGTTGAGTGCAGATAAGCTAGTTCCAGGCGATCTGGTACGGGGCTCAGATTTAAAGGAACTCAAAGTTGTCGCAGTCAAAATTGATCGATCCCCACAACAGGTTCACAACCTCGAAGTGGCAGACGCGCATACCTATTTTGCTGGAGAGTTTGAAGCGTGGGGACACAACAACAAAATCCGAGATATTGGGAATAGACTTGTTTGCACGGTCAAAACATTTGCACCGGATTTGTTCACAGGTGGTGTATTTGGATACGATGATGCTTCCGCTCGAAAGGCTAAGTACAAGCCCTATCCCGATTCTCCGTCAGGTAGAACAGGTTATAGATGCGCATATTTCTACCGCCTTGGAACTCGCTTATTTGGACTAGATGTCGAATGAAACCGATTGTAAGATTTATGAAATTTCTGGCACTGCCGTTTGGAATGTTGTGGTTAGCACAAAGGTATATGTTCTTTTCTAGAAATCTTCTTTTTGTTTATGCGAAAAATTTAGGGCAGTATGGCGATGTGGGAGACAATACCGAGATCAAGGTCAGATTCACTAGTAAATTGCTTCTACTTGAAAACGCAGCCGGCGGTGAGTTGAGAATTACTAAGTCTTGCGATCATGAACCTTTGAAAACTCAAGTCAGGATCGTAACTATGCATTGTTCGAAAGAATTTTTTTTTAAAATATTGTCCGAACTAGAACTTGGCTCGTTACAAATCTATGGCATAAGAGAAGGGTTCGTTTGGAATGACTACTAGTTCTGCGATCAGAAACTGAAATACGTCTGAATCAGTACTAGAAGAGTCAGTTGTTGGCGGATATAGAAACTAACTTTAGTATCCACTCCTTGGAGCAAACCCACCGACTTCCAGTCGGTACCGCTTTAGCGTGAAATAAAGATCCTATGTCGATACCTTCTGAAAAATGAGCCGCAGCCGGGTCGAAGGCTCATTTTTCAGAAGGTATCGACATGCACTATTCCACCGGCAGCCATTGTGTTTTCTATCACCGTTACCACATCGTCTGGTCGACCAAGTATCGATACAAAGTGCTGCAGGGTGACATCCGGCTGCGGGTCCGGGACATCTGTCGTCAGGTTTGCCATGAGAAGGGCGTCGAGATCATTCGCGGTGTGCTTTCACCTTTGAGCTGGAAGTTACCTTCTCTTGTTGCCTGACCGGAGATATCGCAAGTGATCCGTGGCGTGACATCAATGCACTCCATGCGGGAATAGATCTTGAACGGTAATCCCCCCATTTTTAGAGGGGCGCATCAGTAGAATCTAAGCCGCCTTTAATTTCTGTATCGGGGTAATTCCCCCGATCCCCATATTTGGCCTTTCATTGTTGTAAGTCCAGAGCCAGCGGGTGGCATGCTCTTGGACCTCTTCGATGCTCTGGAAGTGATATCGCCCCAGCCATTCCGTGCGGACAGTCCGGTTGTATCGTTCGACATAGGCATTCTGCTGAGGCTTGCCTGGCTGGATGTAGATCAAGCCGATCCCAGCCTTTTCTGCCCAGTTCTGGAGCCTGGCACTGACGTATTCAGGGCCATAACACCTTAGGAATGACGCAGATTGAGAGGCTATGATTGCCTGCGCAGCCCCCAAATAGCGCAGCAGGTGATCATAGCCGGGTCTCAGGTCCTTACAGTGGTTTTGCACAAACCACACCGCAAGGGAGACCGATTATGACCGAGACCACTATTGCACAAGCCGATCCTGTTTTGGTGGCGATTGATATCGCAAAAGCCCGCCATGAAGTTTTGATCGCTGTTCCCAACCGAAAGCGCCGTCGCCGTCTGACTGTGTTGAACCAGCTCGACGACTTCAACCGGCTGATCACTACGCTGTCGGATTATGGCCGTCCTGTCCGCGTAGCCTTTGAAGCCACGGGCAACTATCACCGCGCCCTTGCGTATCGGCTCGGGATCGCCGGGTTCGAGGTGAAGTTGGTCTCTTCAGTCGCCTTGGCACGCACCCGCGAGGCCTTGAACAACAGCTGGGACAAGAACGACCCGAAGGACGCGCAGGTCATCCTGCACATGATGCAGATCGGGAACGAGCAATTCTACCACGACCCCATGCTCTGCGGCACAAATGACCTTCAGGAACTGTCCAAGACACATGACATCGTTTCGCGCTCGTCCCCGTCTGCTGTCGGACAATGGCCCCTGCTACATCTCTGGGGATTTGGCTGATTATCTGGAAGACAAAGGCATACCGCACACACGTGGCGCGCCCTATCATCCGCAAACCCAAGGCAAGATCGAGCGTTGGCATCA
>CALKXV010000041.1 GCA_938005545.1 uncultured Paracoccaceae bacterium | reverse complement strand
GGGGACGGTTTCAACGGGTGAGCGCAACACTTTACTCTTTTTGGAAAGATGGATTGTGAGAGATGAAGTATCGTTCGCGAACGTTTTATACAGCCAAACAGAAGTCCGAGATGTGGGATCGCTGCCAACGCGGAGAGTCGATGAGTTCGATTGGGCGGCATTTCAATCGTGCGTCATCTTCGATCTTCCCGCATTTGGCGCAGTTTGGCGGGATACGACCACCTGATCGCAGGCGATCCCGATTTGCTTTGAGCCTCATTGAGCGCGAGGAGATTTCCCGTGGGCTCGTTGCGAAACGGTCCCTTCGGTCAATCGCCCAAAGTTTGAACAGGTCGCCTTCGACAATCAGTCGAGAGGTGCGCAGGAATGGCGGACGTCAAGCCTATCGCGCCGCCCGTTCAGATCAGCGCGCGTGGGACTGCGCAACACGGCCAAAATCGTGTAAGCTCTCGTTCAACGATCCTTTGTGCCAGTTGATCGCGCGCAAGCTGCGCCGGAAATGGTCTCCGCAACAGATTGCTGGCTGGCTGAAGCGCAAACACCCGAATGAAGAGCAACACTGCGTGTCACACGAAACGATCTACCGTAGCCTTTATGTCCAAACCCGTGGGGTTTTAAAGAAGGAATTGCAGGAATGTCTACGCAGCCCACGTGCAATCAGGCGGTCTCGTCATGCAACTCAAAAGGGGCTTAAACTGCGCAAGATCAAAGATGCAGTTCCGATCAGTGAACGCCCTCCTGAGGTTGAAGATCGTGCCGTGCCGGGACACTGGCCTCTCGGTGATGCAAGCATCACCTGCCAGCTGACAGGAAGGTGACTTGATCGTCGGTTCCAACAACAGCTATATCGCGACGTTGGTAGAGCGGCATTCGCGGTTTGTGATGCTGGCGAAGGTGGGAAACAAGGACACCCAGAGTGTTGTCGCGGCCCTGATCAAGCAAGCCCGCAAGTTGCCAAAAGAGCTTTATCGGTCGCTGACCTGGGACCGAGGATCGGAGATGGCCGGACATGCGAAGTTCACCATGGCCACAAAGATCGACGTCTTCTTTTGCGATCCACAGTCAGCTTGGCAACGTGGCAGCAACGAGAACACCAACCGGCTGCTTCGCCAATACTTCCGGAAAGGAACTGATATATCGGGCTTTAGTCAGGCCAAACTCAGCGCTGTCGCACGCCAGCTCAACGAGCGGCCCAGAAAGACCTTGCAATACCAAACCCCAGCAGAGAAATTTGAAGCCTGTGTTGCGGCGATCAGTCGAAACCACACCGCATTGCCGCCATTGAAGTGGTTCGCATAAGGCCATGCCGCGCCTTTTGGCGTCGATTGTTTTGTGCCGGATGGTCGGGTATTAGAAGTGATCGGGTCGGGTCTGGTTTCCAGCGGGCAGTTGGAATAAGTTCTCCGACAAGACTGACCGGAAGCACCTGACCAAATGACACAAGACACCAAAACGACGGCTGGGCCATCTGTCGACTACTCTGCTGCATTGGTGACGGGAGCGGCGCGCCGGTTGGGTCGCGAGATGGCTTTGGGTTTGGCGCGCCGTGGGATCAACATTGCGCTCCATTACAATAGCAATGCCGCAGAAGCAGACGTCACGGCGGAAGATATTCGCGCGCTTGGCGTGACATGCGTGACGCTTCAGGCGAATTTACTGGATGAAGACGAAACCCAAGGTTTGATCGGGCGTGCCCGTGACGGGTTGGGTCAGGACCTGGATGTTCTGATCAACAGTGCATCCGTGTTCAAATACGATTCCATCACATCTGCGAGCAAGGCCAGTTGGGATATGAACCTTGATTCCAACCTGCGGGCGCCGTTTGTGTTAAGCCAGCAGTTTGCGGAACAGGCACCACGCGCGTCAAAGCAGCCCGATGGCGAGATGTGCGCCAATGCCTGTATCGTCAATATGATCGACCAGCGTGTGCGCAAGCTGACCAAGGAATACATGACGTATACCATTGGCAAGATGGGGCTTTGGGCGTTTACGCAGACCAGTGCACGGGCTTTGGGCCCGCATGTGCGGGTCAACGGAATTGGGCCGGGATCGACCATGCAGGGTGCCGAACAATCCGATGAGCAATTTCGCGAACACCGGCAGGGCGCACCCTTGCAGCGGGGAGCAAATCCCGAGGATATTGTTCAGGGCATGAATTTTCTTCTGGATGCGCGGGCCTTCACCGGGCAGCTTTTGTGCATTGATGGTGGCATGCATCTTTGATCTGGATTTTTTGAGAGAGGCGCACCTATGACGCTGATAACGATCGTCACTTGGTACCTTTATGCGGGTGCGGCGGTTGCCGTTTGGTTCATTCTTTATGCAATTGGACGTTTGGATGAGAACGCAGAAGCTGCTTGGGTTTTCCGCCCGTTGCTGGTGCCGGGCGTTTTGCTGATCTGGCCTTTGGTGATCTGGCGGTACGTGGTGTTGCTGCGCGGTGAAGAAAAGCTGGATCGTCACCGTATGCCACGCAAAAAACAGGAACGGGCGGCGATCGTCTTTGTCTTTGCCATTCCCCTGATCCTTATTCTGGCGATTGGTCTGCGCCAAGACCCCGAGCAATTATCAGGGCCGGTTCAGTTGGAGGCGGCGGAATGAGCGTCAAATACATCCCGGTTCAGTGGAACGCGAACAAGTGGAAATACGATGCGGCGCTGATCGTTGCCGTTGTCGTTTATATTCTGGTCTATATGCGTGTTGGAACGCCTGCCGCTGGTCTGGAACGTCCTTTGGATGCGGCGATCTTACGGATGCGGGCTTTTGGAACCTGTGCGTTTTGGATGCTGACGTTTATTCTGTGCATCGGGCCTTTGGCGCGTATGGACAAGCGGTTCCTGCCCATCCTTTATAACCGTCGGCATTTCGGAGTGCTGACCACTGCCGTTGCCTTTAGCCATGCGATCTTCGTAATTGGCTGGTACTTCGCATTTTCGCCGACAGGGGCATATGAGGCCTTGTTGACGTCGAATATGAGTTTCGGTCAGGTTTTGGGATTTCCTGTCGAAGCGCTGGGTATTCTGGCACTGTTAATGTTGTCCATTCTGGCGGCAACAAGCCATGATTTTTGGTTGGCATTTTTATCGGCGCCGGTATGGAAATCATTGCATTTGTTGATTTATCCGACTTATGCGCTGGTCGTGGCGCATGTTGCATTGGGGTATTTGCAGGATGTTGAAAACCAGACTTTTGCATTTCTGTTCGTATTTGGCGGACTGACGGTTGCGGGCTTGCATTTTCTGGCCTGGGACAAAGAACGCCGGGTTGTCGATAACACAACCGATTGGATTGAAGCCTGTCGGCCCGAAGACATTCAGGACAAACGGGCTGTGATTGTCACGCTGTCCAAGGAAGAACGCGTGGCGATATTTCGGCAAGGTAATTCGTTTTCGGCCGTTTCAAACACCTGCGCGCACCAAGGCGGGCCTTTAGGCGAAGGTAAGATCATGTACGGTCATGTGACATGCCCGTGGCATGGGTTCAGCTACAAGGCCTGTAACGGCAGATCACCGGCACCTTTCACCGAGATGATCCCGACGTACAATATGAAGCTGGAGAACGGCGTTTTGTTCATCGACCGGCAAGCCAATCAGCCGGGCACAGATGTGGACCCTATCATTCACGAGGTCGAAGACGATGGCTAAACCACAAGAACCATTTTTTGTCGGCTGGGGCAAAGTGCCCAAGGCGCTAAAGAGTTTCCTTTTGCTGTGTACGGCAAGTTTCGTGATCAGCTTTGCGGTTGCAGCTTTTGCAATATCAGCCACACAGACGGACACTGGTAGCGGGGCATTTATGGGCCGCGTAAACGCGACCGGTATTTTGCAAAATGATCCCTATCCGGTCTTGCATGTTATAGAAAGCGACCGGTTCGAACGAGGAGAGGTCGTGCTTTTGTCGGCAGGCGGCAAGAACGGTGTCTTCAATCGAACCGAAGGCTTGGACGGTGAAGCGGTGAAGCTTTCCGGGCTGCGGGTGGAACGTGGTGATCTGGACGGATTGCAACTTCGCGGTGGAATGCGGGGTCTTGGTTTGACCGACAACCCGGACCCGGATTTTGAGATTGAGGTAGAAGCGCTTGGGCGTTGGAAACTATCCGGTGAAATCTGTGATGGTAAGTGTCTGACGGGTGCAATGCGCCCCGGTAACGGGCTGGCGCACAAAGCTTGTGCCAACCTGTGTTTGATCGGAGACGTGCCACCGGTGTTCGTTTCGTCCGGCCCTGTTGATGGAAAGGAGTTTCTGTTGATGGCCAATGCGGATGGAAAGCGGCTAGGGGATGAGATTTTGGATTTCACGGCGACTTATGTGGAAATCGAAGGCGACGTTGAACGCCGGGGCAATATGTTGGTCTTTAAGATTGATACTGACACGATCAGGTTGGCACGATGATTGTTCGCGGGATTGCTATTCTTTTGGCCGCAGGTGCCGCTGCTGCACTTTGGTATGGCTATGACAACCTGCGCATGCTGCGCGGCACGCCGCTTTTTGACTTTCGCTATGTTGTTTACGCCGTCGTATCGTTCCTGGGCCTCAGTGCCATCGAATGGGTCTATGGCTGGATCAAGGGCAAAATCGAAGGCACCGAGGACGCGCACTGACACGACAAAGGTAAGACCCAAGGGAGCCTTAGAATGAGCACTGAAAACCTGGACTGGATTGAAGTTGGCCACGTCGATGATTTGCCCGAGGGGCGTGTCAGAACGGTGACGGCGCGCACGACTTCGATCTGTCTTGTGCATTTCGACGGGCAATGGGCCGCGATGGACAACCATTGCCCGCATCAGCGTGGGCCGCTTGGCGAAGGCACGATTGAAAAGGGCGTCGAAGGCGCGTGTTGGGTCCGGTGTCCTTGGCATGGGTGGGATTTTGATCCGTTGACGGGCAAGCCGCCGGGCGGCGGCGTCAAGGACCATGGTCAGAAGATGTTCCCCGTTGATATTCGCGATGGTGCGATTTTTGTCGGTATTGAACCCGAGCCTGAGCGTGTGCGCACGGTCTCAGATGTAATGGTTGAGACAATGACAAACTGGGGCGTGCAAAGCGTCTTTGGCATGGTCGGGCATTCAAACCTTGGGCTGGCGGATTCCATCCGGCTTTCGGTGATTGACAAGAAGCTGAAATACTATGGCATCCGTCATGAAGGTGCGGCGGCCTTTGCGGCGTCAGCTTACGGCAAGCTTACCGGTAAACCCGCCGCCTGTCTGACCATTGCAGGTCCGGGCGCCACGAACCTGATGACGGGTCTTTGGGACGCAAAAGTGGATCGTGCACCTGTTTTGGCCTTGACCGGTCAGGTGCAGACACAGGTCTTTGGGCCGGGTGCATTTCAGGACATTGATCTGAGTTCTGCGTTTCAGGCGGTGTCGAAGTTTTCGCAAACCGTGCTGACCACATCGAAGCATGCCGAGCTGATGTCGCTGGCGTGTAAAAACGCCCTCGTCGAACAGGACGTGGCGCATTTGATCTTCCCCGATGATGTGCAGACAGTTCCGTCCGATAAAAAAGCCGCCACACCTGCGGGTCGTGTTGCCGGGTATCAGGTTACGCCCGCTCAGTCGGATATTGATGCCTCGGTCGAGATGATCAACGCCGCCAAGCGCCCTGTCATCATTGTGGGTCACGGTGCCTATGGCGCACGCGACGAGATAATGGCGTTTGCAGAGAAGATCGGTGCACCGGTTTTGACGACGTTCAAAGCCAAGGGTTTGGTTCCCGATACGCATCCAAATGCGGGCGGCGTTCTGGGGCGTTCGGGCACTCCGATTGCCAGTTGGTTCATGACGCTTGCAGACACGATAATTGTGTTGGGTGCGAGTTTTTCGAACCACACAGGTATTTCACCAAAGCGGAACATGATCCAGGTCGATTACGACCGGATGCAGTTGGGCAAGTTCGGCAAGGTCAAAGTGCCCGTCTGGGGTGAGATCGGTGCGTTTTGTGCCGCTGCTGGACCGCGTTTTGAAGCCAACGCCGAGGCCGATAATCAGGTCACCGAATTGGCGGAACGCTGGCAGATGTGGCGTGATGAAAAACATCGCCGTTTGGCCGAAGATATCGGCAAGGGCATCCATTCCTTTGCGGTGTTCGATGCTTTGGGTCAACTGGCGCCGGATGATGCGATCTTTGCCGTCGATGTTGGCAACAACACTTATTCGTTCGGGCGGTACCTTGAGACCAAGAGCAATCAACGGGTGTTGATGTCGGGCTATTTGGGCTCGATCGGGTTTAGTTTCCCGGCGGCTTTGGGGGCTTGGGCGGCAACGCAGGATCTAGACGACATGAAGGGCCGAAAGGTGATCTCAATTTCCGGGGATGGCGGATTTGGCCAATACCCGATGGATTTCACGACGGCGGTAAAGTACGGCATGGACATCACCCATGTGCTTTTGCACAACGGTGAGCTTGGCAAGATTTCCAAAGAACAACGTTCGGGCGAATGGCCGGTTTGGGAAACCAATCTACAGAACCCATCCTTTGCGGCCTTCGCACGGTTGTGCGGTGGGCATGGCACGAAGGTGACCGAGGCGAGCGAGATTACCGGGGCGATCAAGGAAGCGCTTGCCCATGATGGACCGGCGCTGGTTGAGATTATGACGGATGCTGATCTGGTTTAAAGTTCGCGGTTTGGGGGTCGCCTTTGGCCTTTAGAAGTTCGGCTTTCTCGGCTTCGGCCTGTCGCTTGACTTGTTTCAGGGCTTCGGCGTTCGCGGTTCTTAAGGCGTTCAGGTTTTCGATGTACTGGCGTCGACTGAGCAGCCCCGAAAAGGTGGACACCAAGAAAGGTACCGACATGGTGAGGGCGAAAGCCATCAGGTTCAGGTTGGCTGGCCCCATGACCGCATCATACTGATTGATCAGCGTAAGTATTGGGCCAACCACACAGGCCACATATGCCGATCGGATCAACACGGGTTTGATGGACTCTGGTTTTGGCTCTGCCATGGGGTGATCTTTGGTTTTTGGGGTTCATTTGTCCAGCGAGGTGGCTGATTTTAATGCTCTTCGACGGGCGTGCGGAACAATTCGGATCACGTTGTGGATTGCTTTGATGGCGACGAATATTGTGGCCCAGAACAGCACGCGCTCGGTGAAGAAATCAATTAGGTACCAATGCAGGAAGGTGAGCGCTGCGGCGGGGTAAATCCAGTAATGCAGGCGTTTCCAATTGGGGCCCAAGCGGCGCGTGGCCCAGTTGTTTGATGTGAGCGCAAGTGCTGCGAAGACGAAGAAGGCCAGCCAGCCGACCAAGTATTCCAGTAGCACGACGTCGATGATCATGGTTCTTAGGTCTGCCGTTTCGAGCACGTAGTGGATCAGATGCAGGGCAGCAAAGATAAAGCTGCCCAGCCCGAAGTGGCGACGCCTTTGCAAAAGCCAAATGCCAAGGGCGCGGCCACGGCCAAGTCTGTTTATCAGCAGCAAAACGGGTGACACCGCAATGGTGACGATAAGCAACCGCACCGACCAGACGCCGGAATCGTACATCATCTGCGGATAATACCAGTCGTCGAACAAACCAAGCAGAACAAACCGACCGGGCCAGAGCATGATCAGGTACAGCAGTGGGATAGAGTTCAGAACGCGGCGCATATCGCGGCGGACATTGGCGTAAGGGTTTGAAGATGGCCAGTGTTTGATGCGTCGCGCAAGGCTTTGTGAACGGCAGCATCGAGCCCAGACTTTCTAATCGCTCTTGCACTCTATGGTGAGTGCACGTGTATACGCCTTGCTAAAGAAAGGCAGAAACTTCTGTATGCTGTAAGACATCGACGGATCAGGATCGCCTGAACTGGCGAGTAGTGCGATAAGCTCGTGGACTATGCGATTAGAGCGGTCGTGATCGATGACTGAGCCATCATAAAATTCGTCCCAAACCTTTGTGAGTTCTGGGTATTTTTCAGGTGATTGAGATGCCGATTGCAGAATGTACTCTTCAGAGTGATTGATGCTTAGGCGCAGATTGTCGGCGTACATATCGAATGCCATAGGGTTCCAATCTAGGTTCAAGCTGAAAGCTGAGCAGCAAAATGTCAGGTTCTGGATTATGTGCCTATCAAAGAGGGCAAGGTCTGAAAAGTCCGCACGGCAATCCTTCACGCTCCCGATTGCGCACAAAAGCAGGACACGGCGATGCTGGTGTCGGCGCGGGCTTGGGCGAGGGTTAGGCGTTGGGCGATGAGGCGGGCTTCGGCGGTGATTGATTGCCCGCGTGCGGTGAGGCAGTCGTTTAAGCCGCGCAAGGCCCAGACGTTGTCGGGATGGGTTTGGGCGCGGGGGAGCGTGCCGCCGAGGCCAAGGTCTTCGCGGTAGGTGGCTTCGGCGTCATCCACGTGACCTTGTTCCAACAGCAACGCACCGAGCGCGTGGCGGGTCGGTTGCATCCAGCCCCATGGTTCGTCGTAGGGCAGCGCGTCTTCCAGTGCGACGGCGCTGCGCAAATGGGCGAAAGCCGTGTCGTAGTCGGCTTTGCGATAGGCGATTTCACCGTCCAGCATGGCGTCGGCGACGGCGAGTTGAAGCGAACAACGGACATTATGCATGCGCCTTGTATCGGGGACGGCGGCGCGGGCAGTTTGGAAATCGATACGTGCGGCGTCGGCTTGTTCGACGTCCCCGGTGGCGGCAAAGGCGACGCCTTTGGCGTAGTGCAGCGTGGCTGTCAGATTGGCGTAGAGTTCGGCATCTTTGGGCAGGGGTTCGTCGATGATCTGCTTCCAGCGGCCAAAGCGGATCAGGACGTGCACCCAGACGGAGAGGTAACTTTCGTAGAAATCTGCAAACGGCGGCGAGGTGATTTGCAACAGGTCTTCGGGGATGTTGTCGGCCAGTTCGCGGGCGGCTTTCCAGGCGGGTTCGAATTGGCCCAAGAACATCGCGCCATAGGCGGCGAAGTGGTAATTGTGGATGCGGTAGCCGGTATAGATGTTGAAAACGCCATGTTGATCGCGCGCCTTTTTGTCGGCTTCGATGGCTTTGCGGTTTGAGGCATAGACGTTCTGGTAGTGGCCGCATTGAATGTCGATATGGGTGGGCATGTGGATCAAATGGCCTGCGTCCGGCACCAGATCGCGCAGGATATCGCCCGCTTTCAGAGCCTTTTCGGGGGTCTGTGACATTTCCATGAGGTGAACGTAAAGGTGAAGGATGCCAGGGTGTTTTAAGGCCGCGGGGTCATGTTCCATTGCATCTTCGAGGAGTTTTTGCGCCGCCTTGGTGCCAGCGCCGTCGGCGGGATCGCCGGTGGTTTGGTCCCACATCCGCCAAGGGGTGAGATTCATGATCGCTTCGACCAGAACAGTACGTACGTCGAGATCATCTGGATAATCGCGTTGGACCTTTTCCATCGCCGTGGCGAAATCGTGGTTCCAGCCGTCCATGACGGGAAGGTCTGCCGGGTCGCGCTGAGGGAAACGGATGGCGAGCGTTTCAATTAACGCGGCCTCAACCGCTGTGGCGTTTTCGAGGCAGGCGCGTGCGGATTGGACCGCGTCAAAACAGGTGGCCATGGCGGTTTTTTGCATGGTGGCGTCTTGGCGCTTCCATGGAAGGTTGTAATTTGGGCCGGTTGCATAGGCGATGCCCCAATGGGCCATTGCGCAGGTTGGATCGGCTTTGACGGCTTTCTCAAAACACGCGACCGCTTCGTCGTGGAAGTAGGAAAAACACCAGATTAGCCCGCGATTGAACCAGATCTGTGCGTCTTTGGATTGGGTTGAAACGGGACGTTCGAAGACGTCAATATTGTAATATTCCAAGTCAGGCTTCTCTTTGATTGTGGGACGTCTGGGGTCTGTGGTGGTGTATTGTGGTTCACTTTTTATCAATTGCGATGGGTTCTCCACATGTTTGCCGCATTCTTTTCACATTCCAGTCTTAGGTTTGTTTCAGGTTTGTCAGAGATGACCCAAATAATGCCGGCGGAAACTCCGAAAGCGTTTACAACATGAACACCATACACAAGATTGCAGGACTTAAAATTTCTCGGATTGCGGGCAAAGATTTGTTGCCCGATCTTGAGCCGCCTGAAATTCGGCTTGAGCGCGAAAAAAGCCATATTTTTTCGTCTGATTCCATTCATTTGTCACAAGGATCAGCCATTGAAGATGTCTTTGAACCAATCTTGCGGGAAGAACACGGCGATATCACTGCGCGTTTGACGGTGTATGTGATGAACCTGATCGTCATCGTCTTTGCCGCTCCGATTGGTCTTGCGCTTTTGTTGATGAACATCCTTGGCGGTGAAAATCTGCGGACAACGGCTCATGTCGTGGCGTTGACCGGCGTGTTCATGGCACTTGGGGCAAACGGCTCGATCATGTTGGGCTAGATGTGTTTCACGTCGGCTTGATCAAGCGCAGTGCGTTCGTCTTCCGACAGCATTTCAATCGGAACAATGCTGGTGTGGATTGCAAAGACAACCGCGCCTGAAACGGGTAATTTTCGAAATGTTTGGCGTTCGGTTCGGATGTATCGCGCGTCTTCGCGTGGATAAGCGTTGCGCGTGTCGCCTTCGCGCAAGGGCGTGAACAAGTCAGGGCATTGGCGCATGAATGCGTTTGAACGCCACAGCAGGCGGTCGGGTGAGATGGCGTCGAACAGACGTTGGACGCGTTGTGCGACATCTGAATTGTAGGTGGAAACCGGTTGGTGGATGCGCACCAGTGGGTGCCCGATTTTTTCGGACAATGTCCAGTGTTCAGGAAAGCAAAGTATGGCACCGGTTAAAACGTGGCCGTTTTCGGAGGGTTGCATCAGGCAGATGTCGGCTTGAACGAGCCTGCCGAGCGTCACGAGAGGGTTCGTGTGGTCCAACGGAATAGTTGTGGTGTCTGGGCGGCGCACCTGACGTTCGCTAAATGTGTATTCTCTGTCGGAGCGAAGTGCGGATAGGGCGAGGTCTAAGCATTCTTCGGCGGCCAAACGGGCTTCGGGGCGCAAGGCATGGACCAAATCGGTGCGTTCGGCGATGAGTTTGTCGCGGAGCGCCATCTGGCCTGCGAATGCTTCGTCGCGAACCAGCCATCCCTCTAATGCCAAGGGTTGAACACCGGGCAGACGCCATGTTTCGGGCTGCATCCAGGGGGTCTGAGGCATTTTGGGCAGCAGGATTGAATGGGTCATTGCAAGTTCTGGTTGGAGCGATGTCGCATTGGACGTCATGACATGTCGCATATTTGCAGGATCACGGCGATGTTTGCTTGGACATTTAGGGAATGAACAGCCCGTATCGCGAAAATCGGAAGATTGATCCGAGCAAACGCGCATTGTTGGGGGACAATACGCCCAACGATGCTGATCGGATCGAAATCGGGCCGACCCGGCTTGCGTTTGGTGAATGGGAGGCGGCCGGTCTTGAGCTGCCGGATTTGCAAGCGATGCGGCGGTATCGGTGGCAGCGATTAACAACCCATGTCGTGGCGCGCGACTATGGTGGTGTGTTGTTGTTTGACCCCCTCAACATTCGGTACGCGACAGATTCCACCAATATGCAGCTGTGGAATACGCATAATCCCTTCCGCGCGGTTTTGGTCTGTGCCGATGGCTACATGGTGATTTGGGATTACAAGAACAGCCCGTTTTTGTCGTCGTTCAATCCCTTGGTGCGTGAAGCCAGATCGGGCGCGGACTTTTTCTATTTTGATCGGGGCGACAAGGCTTATGAGGCAGCCGAGGTGTTTGCGGCGCAGGTGCGCGACCTGATTGCCGAGCACGGTGGCGGGAACATGCGGCTTGGGGTCGATAAACCGATGATGCATGCCTTTCGTGCTTTGAACGCTGTGGGCTTTGAGGTGATGGAGGGCGAGGAGCTGACCGAGAAGGCGCGGTCGGTGAAAGGTGCCGATGAGATCAAGGCCATGCGCTGTGCGTCCCATGCCTGCGAGACGTCTGTGCGCGCGATGGAGGAGTTTGCGCGGAGTTGCATCCCCAAGGGCGGTGTCAGTGAGGATGACGTCTGGGCCGTTATGCATGCCGAGAATATTCGGCGCGGTGGCGAGTGGATCGAAACGCGACTTTTGACGACCGGGCCGCGTACAAACCCATGGTTTCAGGAATGCGGGCCCCGGATCGCGCAGAACAACGAGATTTTGGCGTTTGATACGGATTTGATCGGTTCTTACGGCATTTGCGTTGATATCAGTCGGACGTGGTGGATTGGCGACGAAGCCCCGCGCGACGATATGATCGAGGCGATGAAGCATTCGGTTGAACACATTATGACGAATATGGAGATGATCCGGCCCGGTGCACGGATCGAGGATCTGAGCCGGAATTGTCATCGGTTGGACGACAAGTTTCAGGATCAGAAATACGGCTGTCTGATGCATGGAGTTGGGTTGTGCGACGAGTGGCCCTTGGTCGCGTACCCGGACAAAATGGTGCCCGGCGCCTTTGATTACGAGTTGGAACCGGGGATGGTTTTATGCGTCGAAGTGCTGGCGGGTGAAGTCGGTGGAGATTTTTCGATCAAGCTTGAGGATCAGGTTTTGGTCACTGAAGATGGGTTTGAGAACCTGACGACCTATCCCTTTGATCCTGCTTTGATGGGCGAGACCACTTTTTAGACCTTAGTCGAGTTTATCTGGAAGCGGCGTGCCGCGCAGGAAATCCTCGGGCGACATTGGGCGTTTGCCGGGGCGTTGCGCTTGGGTGATCTGCACCGCGTTCTCGCCGCAGGCAATACAGAAATTGCCAAGGTGGGTTCCGGGGGCGGCTTGGGTGTCGGTGATTTCAGCGTTCAGGAGTTTGATCCGTTCGCCGTCAATTTCGCACCATGCACCGGGAAAGGGCGATAGGCCGCGGATTTGGCGGCTGATCTGCGCGGCGGATTTGGCCCAGTCGATGCGGGCTTCGGCTTTGTCAATCTTTTGAGCATAGGTCACGCCGTCGTCTGGTTGCGGCGTGGCAGTGAGGTTTGGCAGTTGATCAAGAGCTTGGGTGATCAGCTTTGCGCCCAAGTGGCTGAGCGTGTCGTGCAGGCTTCCGGTGGTGTCGTTGTCGCGGATGGCTTGGCGTTCGGTCAAAAGCACGGGGCCGGTGTCGAGCCCCGCTTCCATCTGCATGATTGCGACACCGGTTTCTGTATCGCCAGCCATAATCGCGCGGTGGATGGGGGCAGCGCCACGCCAACGCGGAAGGAGTGAGGCATGGATGTTGAGGCAGCCATGCGTTGGGGCATCAAGGATGGCTTGCGGCAGGATGAGGCCATAGGCGACCACCACGGCGAGATCGGCGTGATAGCTTTGGAAGGCCGCGAGTGCGTCGCCGGTTTTGAGCGACTTTGGTGTGTGGACGTCGAGGCCCAAAGCGTCGGTACGCGCGTGGACGGCTGTGGGTCGATCTTTTTTGCCGCGACCGGCAGGGCGGGGCGGCTGGGTGTAAACGCCAGCGATGGTGTGGCCTGCGTCGACCAAGGCATTGAGCGGCGGAACGGAAAAGTCCGGGGTGCCCATGAAGACAATTCTCATGTCGTTTTCCGTATTTTTTTCAAGAACATATCACGTTTTGTGCGGCTAAGCCGTTCGAAGTACATCATGCCGTTCAGGTGATCGATCTGGTGTTGGACGCTGGTTGCCCAAAGGTCGGTGAATTCTTGTTCCTGCGGCGTGCCGTTGTGATCCATGAACGCAACCGTGACACGGGCCGGGCGCGTTATCTTGGCAGAGTGGCCGGGAAGATTGGGCGATGCTTCGTCCCACGTAAATGTTTCATCTGAACTGGCGATGATTTCTGGATTGGCGAAGCGAATGGCTTGACCGCGTTCATTGGAGCAATCAACGACGGCCAGGCGTTGGAGTACCCCGATCTGAGGCGCGGCGAGGCCATAGCCCGGCATGGCCTCCATGATCTGGATCATTTCGGCCCAAAGCGCATGAGTGTCGTCGGTGATCTGAACGACCGGTTTGGCCTTGGTGCGTAAACGCTTGTCAGGCCAAGGAACGACGCGTGACGTCATGTGTCGTTCGTTTCGAAATCAATACAAAGCCGGCCTTCAAGATGGTCGGCTTCGTGTTGGCAAATGACGGCGGCGTCGCCGGTCAGATCTTCTTCGTGGGCCTGATCATCGACGTCATGCCAGCGCAGCAACACGCGGGCGGGGCGGTTGACCATGACGGGGCGATCCGGGATCGACAGGCACATTTCTTCGCAATCCCGTGTTGTGCCATCAAGGGCGCTGATGAAGGGATTGGCGCAAATGTAGGGTGTTTGCGTGCCGTTCTTCCAGTTTGGATCCATGACGAACAATTGTATCGGAACGCCCACCTGTGGGGCGGCAAGCCCACGTCCGCCCGCCAGATACATCGTGTCGAGCATGTCGCGTGCAAGACGTTCGATGGATGCATCTTTCGGATCGACGCGCTCACAAACCTCGCGCAGGATCGGGTCGGGATACTGGCGGATTGTAAGGCGTGTCATACCGGATCAGGCCCGTGCCTGCTCGCGTTTCAGTTTTTGCATCTTGCGCGTGATCATCTGGCGTTTGAGCGGTTTCAGGTAATCGATGAACAGTTTGCCGTTCAGATGATCGATTTCGTGTTGGACGCATGTGGCCCAGAGCCCATCGAACCGTTCGGATTGGGTGGTACCATCAAGGTCTTGCCAAGTGACTTCGACTTCGGAGGGCCGTTCGACATCAGCGTATTGATCGGGGATCGACAGGCAGCCTTCTTCATAGGTGCTTCGTTCTTCGCCGGACCATGTGACGCTTGGATTGATCAGAACCATTGGACGGGGCGCCTGGTCATCATCTTTGATGCAGTCCATCACCAAAAGCCGTTTCAGGATGCCGACTTGCGGCGCGGCCAAACCGATGCCGGGTGCGGCATACATGGTTTCCAACATGTCGTCGGCCAGCTTTTTCAAGCCAGCGTCAAAGTCTGACACAGGGTCAGTCATCGCCTTTAGGCGCGGGTCGGGGTGGATCAGGATATCGCGGATCGCCATGGGGTTCATTTAAGCCATGGTTTCGGGCTGGGCAAGCGGGGTTGCGGCCCGTTCCGCCACTGGTAATGTCCGCGGATGACTTATGATTTTGATGAACAATTGCCGCTGCGCGGCCGCCATGTAACCAAATACGACGGCATCAAGCCCGTTTTTGGGACGGATGATCCGGATGTGATTCCTATGTGGGTTGCCGATATGGATTTTGCGGCCTCGCCTGCGATCCGGGCGGCTTTGCAGGCCGAAATTGATCTGGGATATATGGGGTACTTTGGGATCACGGCCCGTGCTGATCGTGCGGTCGCCAATTGGTACAAGACACGCCACGGTTGGGATGTTGATCCCGGATGCGTGCGGTACACCCACGGCGTTGTCAGTGGTTTTGGTGATGTTCTGGCGACATTCAGCGATCCCGGTGATGAGATCATCGTGTTCGCGCCTGTGTATCATGCGTTTTTTCGGCAAGCTGAAAACATGGGGCGTGTCGTCATTGAAAGCCCTTTGGTCGAACGGGACGGTCAGTTTTACATGGACCTTGAGGCGCTTCAGGCGGCGTTGACCGGAAACGAGAAAATCGTGACGTTCTGTTCGCCGCATAATCCGGGTGGCCGGATTTGGAGTGCGGAGGAGATCAAGGCGCTTGCCGCGTTCTGTGCAAAGAACGATCTGATCCTGTTATCGGACGAAATTCACATGGACCTGACCTTTCCCGGTGTCGATTTTACGCCGACGGCTGTGGCAGCCCCGGAACATATCGACCGTTTGGTGGTTCTGACGGCGGCGTCCAAGGGATTTAACGTTGCGGGGGCTGAAACGGGATTGCTTTTGGCGCCAGATGCTTCGGTGCGGGCCAAAGTCGACAAAGTGATCGCAGACAGGGAATCGTCGCCGAACCGGTTTGGGATGGCCATTTTATGTGCGGCGTTTGAGGAAAGTGGTGATTGGTCAGATGCCGTTCGTGCGTATCTGTCTGAAAACAATCGGATATTTACGGAGCGCATGTCTGCCATTCCCGGCGTGTCGGTAATGGAAATGCAGTCGACTTACCTGTCTTGGGTCGATTTTTCGGCTCTTGGAATGACAGACGACGAACTGATGCAACGTCACTTGACGGCGAAAGTTGCTCCTAGCCCCGGAACTCAATTTCGTCACGGTGGTTCGGGGCACATGCGGTTCAATCTGGCCTTACCGCGCGCGACTTTGTTAGACGCCATTGGGCGGATCGAAAAAGCATTTGGTGATTTGCAGTAACTGCTGAGTTTGGTGCCCGAGCCGAAAGCTCGGGCACCCTTTGGTTATTGGCCGATGACGGACAGAAGTTTCTTGTTTTCTACCAAGTTCCGTACGCCGTGGGCGTAGGATTCTTCAAAGATATTGTTTTCCAACCATGCCGCGACTGTCATGATGTTGACCTTGGCGACCTTTGGACGAACGCTCCACGAGACCTGAAGGGGCGAGCCTTTTTCATTGTAACTGGGGCCGGTCGTTGAGCCGGTGTATTGGATCGGCGTGCCCGTGTTGGTTGGGATGTTCACGGCTTGATGGAAGCCATCGACCATTTCCACCTTGGTCAATTCGTTGAAATCCAGCGCATTGCCATCATTCACCAGAACATAAACCTGCGCTTCAACACGAAGCTGTGGATTGGCAATGTTTTCGTTCAAACAAGAGCCCAGTGTCGCGCCAGGTTCAATTTGGGCGGTGGTGTGAACATAGTGAATTTCGATGGTGTCACCGGGTTCCAGGCTGTCATATTCACTTTCGCCGATCTTGGCAGATACAGGTGTCAGTTCGGCATCGGTAAGCGTACCATTGTAAAGATAGCCGGTGCCATGTCCTTTGCCATCGCCGTTGCCTGCGTACTTGGTGAACTCGCCACCTTTATGTTCCGCGCCTTCGTGGAAGTGAATATTGCAAAGATGCATTTCAGAATAATTTGGAGCGCCGCGAAACGCGTTTTTGTTCAATCCGACCGGCACGTCGATGTCGCGCGGCGATTGTGGACCAAAGCCCGCGCCTTCCGTCGCTGCTGCTAAGGCGGCGCGTTGTGCTGCAACGGTTTCATCGGACGCTGTTTCTGCGGCTGACACGACTCCGGCGGACATAATGAGTGCGAATGTAGCTGTTACGTTTAGAAAGCGCATGACTTCCTTTCCCTGTTTTTTAGTTTGTTATGCAAAAGTAAATTTTGCAGGCCTAAAGGTAGGGCAGAGTCTGGATACGGCGAGTATTTGCAAGAGAAATATCATCTGGCGGCAGAAACTCTTCATTTTTGTGCCGATTTCACACGAATTAGTCTTCGTTCACATCAGTGTCGAAGTGTTTCACTTGACCTTTGCGAATGCCCATCAGGGGACGCAAAACCAGCCATGCGATCAGCGACAGAACGGAGAACAAAAGGGAAAGCGTGGGGAGCGACCCGGCCAACCCCGGAACCCCGATTGCCAGTGCGAGGCCAATGCCCGCCGCGCCGACCGCGAAGCCCAGAAAGATTTGCGCGGGGGCAAGGACTTCGAGAATGGCCAGAACCAAGGCCCCGATGATCCACGCCCACCAGATCGAAAAATAGGTCATACCGTTTTCCCCCGCAGCATCTTGAAGGCGTCGCCAAAGGCTTCCAGCGCATTGGCAGGCAGGACAATGGTGTTTGATCCTTCGCCGCCGCCAAGGGAATTCAGGGCTTCGACCTGTTTCAGAGCGACTTGGTATTGGGCCGCTTCAAGGCCGTTATCCATGATGGCTTTCGCAACGGCATTCGTGGCATAGGCTTCGGCGTCGGCGCTAATGCGGCGGGCTTTGGCGGCTTGTTCGGCGGAGTATAATTCGGCGTCGGCCTGAAGTTCGACAGATCGCTTGTCGCCTTCGGCGCGTGTCACAGCCGCACGGCGTTCGCGTTCGGCGTTCAACTGTTGCAACATCGCGTCGCGGGTTGCCTGATCAAGGTTCACGTCCAGCAATTCGGCGCGCGTCACTTCGATCCCCCAGTCGTCGACCTGTTCTTCGACGGCGAGCTTGATCGTCGAAATCAACGTGGCGCGGTTTGATTGCACCTCGTCCAGCTCCATCTTACCGATTTCCGCTCGGACAATACCGGCCACAGTGGTTGCAATGGCGGCGTCCACGTCGCGAATACGGTAAACCGTGCGTTCGGGTTCGGTGATCCGGTAAAAGACGCTGGTTTCGACCTGAACCAACACGTTGTCGGCGGTGATGGCGTCTTGGGATGCGTTCGGAAGCTGGCGTTCAAGGATCGAGATTTTATGAGCAACCCGGTCCAGAAAAGGCACGATGAAGTTGATGCCGGGCCCCAGAACCGTTCGCAATCGACCAAACCGTTCAACCACGTGTTTGTCAGATTGTGAGACGATTTTAACGCCCTTGTAGACACTGATAATGATGAAGGCGGCGAACAAAACGCCCGCCACGCCGCCACCACCAAGTATCGAAATGATCTCTTGCATATCGCTGGTCCTTTCGTCTTTCCCATTTCACATATGGGGATTGAAGCGCGCATTTTCAATAACTTACGGGTTTTGAGGCTTTATGGCAGTGGTTGTGTCGCGCCGAAGACACGTGGGCTAACCACCTTGATTTTGTTCTGATTTCCCAGATTTGGGCATTAGGTGCCCCGTACTTTCAAATATTCCTGCAGATTGTCCTTTTGGTGGGGCACGGCATGGGCGTCCTCAAGGAACCAACGCACGGACGCAAGGCGCCACATTTCGCCTTCGTCGCCGAATGTAACGGCGGTTTCGTCGAAGTCTGGAACCTCGGCTGCGAAGAACCAGACCGGTTTTCCTTTGCGGATGCCGCGTTTTTTGTAAGTAAGCGCGGTTTCGGGCAGTTGGATGCCCAGTTCTTCGTGCAATTCGCGCAAAGCGCAAGCTTCGGGCGTTTCGTCGCCTTCGCGCCCGCCACCGGGCAAATCCCAATGTCCTGGCCATGCGATGGTGGGAATATCGTCGCGTAGGATCGTCACAATCTGATCGCCAACAAGAATTGCCAGCTTTGCGCCGCGAAAGGGCTCTGTCACCGGGTACCGCCTTTCGGTATTGTTGCCCCATGCCTGCCCTTTGTCGCGATTGTCTGTCAACATTTGATGCCGGATCCCGGTGCCCCGCGTGTGGGCGCCCGCGCGTGATTTCGCATCCCGAACTGTTCGATCTATCGATTGCGCATATGGATTGCGATGCGTTCTACGCCAGCGTGGAAAAGCGCGATGATCCGTCATTGCGCGATAAGCCCGTGGTGATTGGCGGGGGGCGGCGTGGCGTGGTTTCGACGGCCTGTTACATCGCGCGCATCCGCGGTGTGCGTTCAGCGATGCCGATGTTCCAAGCGCTGAAGCTGTGCCCGGATGCGGTGGTCGTGCGGGGGCGGATGGATGCCTATGTTGAGGTCAGCCGCCAGATCCGTGCCATCATGGATGATTTGACGCCCGTGGTGGAACCCTTGTCGTTGGACGAAGCCTTTATGGACCTGACCGGCACCGAACGACTGCACCATGCGCCCCCTGCGGTGATGTTGGCTGGCTTGGTGAAGCGCATGGAAGACGAGCTTGGGATTTCGGGTTCGATTGGTTTGTCGCACAACAAGTTTTTGGCAAAGGTGGCGTCGGACTTGGATAAACCGCGCGGGTTTTCCGTGATTGGCAAGGCAGAGACTGCGGATTTCTTGCGTGAAAAACCCGTGCGGTTGATCTGGGGTGTGGGCGCGCAAGCGCAGATTTCGTTGGATAAGGCCGGGATACGGACGTTTTCTGATTTGTTGCGGTGGGACAAGCGGGACTTGATGGCGCGGTTCGGTGGCATGGGTGAGCGGCTGTATCATTTGGCGCGGGGTGAGGATCGTCGTCGCGTATCGTCGCGCACGCCGGTGAAGTCGATTTCCAATGAAACGACGTTCAACGAAGATACTTCCGACCCTGACATTCTGGATGGTCACATTTGGCGACTGGCTGAAAACGTCGCGGATCGCGCCAAGGCAAAGGACAAGGCGGGGCGCACAGTCACGTTGAAGCTGAAGCGCGCCAATCACAGCATTCTGACGCGTCAGTCGCAACTGGCTGAAGCGACGCAGATTGCGGATCGCATTTATCGCACAGCGCGTTTGCTTTTCGATCAGGTGAGCGATCAGGGGCCGTTCCGTTTGATTGGTATTGGCATTTCGCATTTGGATATGGCGGATGCAAACGAGGCAGGCGGTGATCTTTTAGACCCTCAGGCGCGGGTCAGGGCCGATGCCGAACGCGCGTCAGACAAAATCCGCGAACGGTTTGGAGCGGATGCCATTATGAAGGGTCGCGCCCTGCGTTAGTCCGTCAGGACGGGTCGCGCTTTGGGGCGTCGAAACGTGCCTTTTTCGGCGGAACGGGTATGGCCGGGGCGGGCGATCAATTCTTTGCTGAGGGTGACAGGCCCGGTTTCCCCGGTCAGGCGCGCGCGGTATACTGGCAGGCTTTCCGTGACGCGCATGACGTAGTTTCGGGTTTCGTTAAACGGGATGTGTTCGATCCAGTCGACGATATCGATGTCGCCGCGGCGGGGATCACCAAAGCGCGTCATCCAGCCGATGGGTCGCCCGGGGCCAGCATTGTACCCCGCAGCCACCATCACAACGTTGCCGCCAAAGGTTGCCATCAACTGATCCAAATAGGCTGTGCCAAGCCGCGCGTTATAGGCGGGATCGCTTGTCAGGCGGTCCTTTGAATACTGGATTTCAAGGTTTTCGGCCACAGCTTTGGCCGTTGCGGGCATCAATTGCATCAACCCACGCGCGCCCGCGCCGCTTTGGACGATCGGATCAAATTCGCTTTCACGGCGTGCAATGGCCAGCGCCAATTCGCGGGGAACGGGGTAGTTGGTTACGCCGAGTGAGGCGACAGGGAAGTACATCTTGGGCAGGGTGATGCCGCGCCGTGCCGCTTGTTTTCCGATCATGACGGCCAGATGAGGTTCGTCTTCTTCGAGGACATAATCACCCAGTGTTCCGATTTCGTCACGGGGCAGGGTTTCGGCCATGTGACGCAGGAATTGTTCTGCCCGGTTGATGTCACCGGCTGCCATAAAAAGTTGTGCGGCCTGAAACACCGAGCTGGACGGCAGGCTGGTTGTGCGCCAGCGCGGATATTGGGTTTTGCCTGTCAGCGTCGGATCAAGCGGAATGTCCCCGCGTTCGGCGGCCAGAAGGCCATAAAAGCTGGTTTGGTATTCGGCCCCGAAGGCATAGGCGAGGTTCGCGCTTTCGGTGTCACCGATCAATTCGTGGGCGCGCCCTTCCCAATACCCGGCACGACCCAGTGAGATGGGCGTTTCAACTGCGCCGCGGAACCTTAGGAAGTGACCGAGCGCTTTTGCGCCATCTTTCTGATACGTCAGGGCCAGATATCCCGACAGCCACTCCAGATCCGCAAAGTTTGATCCGCTGGTCAGCCCGTGCTGAGAGGCAATTCGATAGGCCAGGTCCGCATTGCCCGAACGCATTTCGGTGCGGGCGAAAGATCGACGCCAGCCGGCCCAAAACTCGGGGCGGCCAAGTTTGTCATTGCCGGCTTCGATCATCAGATCCATCGCCGTCTGGGATAATCCACGACGTGCCCGCCATTGCATCCGTTCGAAGTTCATCCCCGGATGGTTGCGCAGTTTGGCCGGTACCTTGGCAATCAATCCGTCGACGTTCTTTTCGTTTTTCCTGAGTTTCAGTCGCGCCCGCGCCATCGCGCGCCAGCCTTCGGACACAAGGGGGTACATGCGTTCCGCACTGGTTTGAGCGTTTCGCCACAGCAACATGTCCAGCCGGGTTTCGTGGTATTGTTTTAGGACGTCGCCGTATTGTCGAAGCAGCGCCCTTTGATCAAAGTCGGTGATGATCATCGTTTGCCAAGTGTGTGCGGCCTCGGCGAGCGCTTCGGTTTTCAGACCTTTTGCTTCGTAGGCTGCAATCAAAACGCGGGCGCCGGTTCCGGTTTGAGGTGGTTCGTCGGCAAAAAAGGCAAGGACTGCATCCGGGTCTGACCGAACGGTCATGCGGGCTTCTGACTTGCGGCGTAACAGCTTTAGACCGGGCCAATCACTGTTTCGCGCAAGGAATGCTTGTGTCGATTCAAAAGTGCCCAAACCAGCCCGCAAACGGTGCCATTCGATGATGTCGCGGGCAACAGGGCTGGATTTTTTGGAGGTGGCAAACGCTGCGCGCCAATCGCCGTTCGACATCTGCTTTATGGCACGTTGATAGCTTTCAACCTCTGCACTTGTTTGAGCAAGTCCAGGGCTGGTCAGTCCGATTACAAATATAGCCGCAACTAGGGCCTTGAACATGTTACTGTTCCGTTCATCCTTGCCCCTCTAGCGCGTAAGGTAAGCATGCCAGGACGGTCTTGGCAATTCCCGAGACGGCGGATAATGTCCCCACGTTGTGCAAAATTGATCACACTATGTAATGGAGATGCGTGATGATCCAAGGTTCCATGCCCGCTTTGGTGACACCGTTCAAGGACGGGGCTCTGGATATCGACACGCTTAAATCTTTGGTGGAGTGGCAGATCGAAAGTGGTTCATCCGGTTTGGTGCCTGTGGGTACGACAGGTGAAAGCCCGACATTGTCGCATCAAGAACATGAAGCTGTGATCGAAGAGGTTGTTAAGGCCGCCAACGGTCGTGTTCCTGTGATCGCCGGTGCCGGTTCGAACAACACCGCCGAAGGAATTCGTCTGATCCAGCACGCTGAACGTGTTGGCGCGGATGCAGCTTTGGTGGTAACGCCCTATTATAACAAGCCAACACAAGAGGGTCTGTATCAGCACTTTAAGGCCATGCATGACGCGGCAGACTTGCCGATTGTGATTTATAACATCCCCGGTCGTTCGGTCGTCGACATGTCTGTTGAAACAATGGCGCGATTGGCCGAATTGCCGCGCATCATTGGCGTCAAAGACGCAACGGCTGATCTGGCACGTGTGCCGCAACAACGTTTGGCATGTGGCACAGATTTCATCCAGGTGTCTGGCGAAGACGCAACGGCGCTTGGGTTTAATGCCCATGGTGGAACGGGGTGCATCAGTGTGACGGCGAATGTCGCGCCCGCGCTTTGTTCTCAGATGCAGAACGCGACGCTTAAGGGCGATTACGCCACAGCGCTGGAGATCACGGACCGTTTGATGCCGCTTCATATCGCGATCTTTCTTGAGCCGGGACTTGCGGGTGCCAAGTATGGATTGTCGCTTTTGGGCAAATGCAGTGACGAGCTGCGGCTTCCGCTGGTTGGCGTGTCTGATGGCACCAAGGCCGCCATTCGGGGTGCCATGGTGCATGCCGGATTGTTGAACTAACAGGTTCTTCGCACAGCGCGCGCGCGTCATTTTAGGTTTGGTTCGGGCACGTCTGTTCGGTGCATTCTGGACAGTGGCTGCGGGAACCACTATCTCCTCCCGGTTATGGTAAAACCCAAAGATAACCCCAATTACAAAGTGGTCGCCGAAAACCGGCGGGCGCGGTATGACTATGCCATCGAAAGCGATGTTGAATGCGGTATTCAGCTGCATGGGTCCGAAGTGAAATCCCTGCGGACCGGGCAATCCAATATCGCTGAAAGCTATGCAACTGTTGACGACGGCGAGCTGTGGTTGGTGAACAGTTACATCGCACCTTACGATCAGGCTATGTTCGGGCACGAGGCTCGACGTCGCCGTAAGTTGTTGGTTTCAAAAAAGGAATTGTCGAATTTATGGGCTGCTACGCAGCGCAAGGGCATGACGCTCGTTCCTCTGGTGCTGTACTTTAATCACAAAGGCCGTGCGAAGATTAAGATTGGTCTGGCCAAGGGCAAAAACGTGCATGACAAGCGTGAAACAGACGCAAAACGCGACTGGAGCCGTCAGAAGCAGCGATTACTCAAAGATCACGGGTAAGCGATGATTTGTACTGAAGTTTCCGCCGTTGTTTTGCCGAGAAGTGTGCGTTAACACTTTCTTAAGAAATTGAGGGGGCGGTCATGTTTGCGTTTCTGGGCCACAAGTGGGGCGAGCCGGTACTTGGGACACCAAGCGGGCAAATCAACTGGAATGCTGATCTTAGCGGATTGACCCCGGCGAGCGGTTCAACGGTCGCCGATCTTGAAGCGTCTTTACAGGACGCTTTCATGGCTTGGGAAGACGTCGCGGCGCTGAGTTTTAACCAAACGGTGGGTTCAGGCGTCTCTATCTTTGATACCTCTTTCGGAGGGGGCAGCGCGACGCTAGCTTCCGCGACGATCTCGGACCTTTCTGATTTTTCAGAGCCCAGGATTGCTTTCATCCAGTTTAGCTCGGACGAGATCTGGTCTCCGGGTACCGACGCAGACCCGAGCACTGAAAACTTTTTTGCAGTCGCTTTGCACGAGATCGGCCATATCATCGGCCTTGAGCATGTGGACGATCCGACACAAATCATGAACGCATTCCTTGTCGCCGAAGATCTTGGCAACGGCGACATTGCAGGTATTCAAGCACTTTACGGGACCGACGGCAGCGATGTGCCGGTTGATATTGATGAGGACGCGCTGGCCACGGCTGTCGACGATGCGACTGGATCACGTTCAGGCGGCGGTGATGATGGGGGCGGCGGCGGCGGCGGCGTAATAGCGCTGTTGTTGGGTCTCGTTGGACTGGCGTTGAGCACTTTTACCGGTGGTGCTGGCGGGCTAGCTGTTTTGGCGGCGAGCCGAATGGTTGACGATGACGAAGAAGAAACGACACTCGAAAGCGGACATGATCACGCCTTTGACGACGCGGACCATTTTGATGAAGGTTTTCTTCCAGGGATTCCCGTTGAACACAGGCTTTATTCACAGCCGTTCGCCGATGAAGACGATCACGAGGATGACGAGGTGTTTTTGCTCTGATCAGTCGAACATGCCGGCAACGCGTCCGAGCAACATAAAAGCCCGCGCGGTTCTGGTTTCTGCGAGCGCCGCAATTTCCTGATCGGTTAGCTTTTCTGACATGACCGAAAACGTTTTGTCGAAAGCCCGAAGAAAATGGTGGGATGCGTCGCGGAAAATGGAATCCTGCCGCATACGTGTCGACGAAAGCGCCAGCGACGATCGATCCCGAATGCCGCCCAGACCTGCTATGACATAGCCGCGTTCGCCGTCTGCGAATTTGCGCCATAGCTCTGGTCGCGAGCGATCCGGTGCCAGATCGTCCATATAGATGCCGTCTTGGCTGAGCAGTGTAAGGATATCTTGGCTGGCACGGATCAGGCCAGAAACCCGGTGGTCGGACAGCGCACGCCGCAACGAGGCAAACCCTTCCAGGTCTTCGGCGGTTTCCGGGAAATTCAGAGCAGAGATGAAATCCGGTGTCGCGACAGCTTGGCTGGTTTGGCCTTCGGGCGTTGCAAGCGCCAAAGCCGGTTGTTGCTCGGGCTGCGGGGTGGCTGCGACAGGGTGGCCATGGGCTTGTGCGCGGATCGGTGTGCCTTGGGGTGCCGTGGACATATTGGCCAGTTTATCCTCGGCCCGCTTTTGGGCCTGAACGATTTCATCAATTTTTCGTTCGACATTGGGGCCCATCGTTGTGGCGGCCATCTGAGCCTGACTGATGTAAATCTGGCGCATCGCATCCATAGACGCCTGAAGTCTTGTGCTTTCGTCTTTGATGACAGTCGCGCTTTTCAACGCAATTGTCGCAATCCAGATCAGCGCGACGGGCAGTCCAATGACGAGGAAAAATATCAAAAAGCGCAAAGGGCCCAGGATAGCGCTATCGCCCAGACCGACCACACCAACGAAAAGTGTGCAAAGCGCAATCCATATCAGTGATACGACAATGGCAACTTTGTCCGCGGCATCCAGGCCTTCGGAAGCGTTTGTTCGGCTGTAGATCCCAAGATCGATAGGTGGTTCGGGGGGATTGTCGGACATGCTGGTCCTTAGATGTAGTCGATTTTCAGGATCTCATAGCTTTTTTCGCCACCGGGCGTACGGACTTCGACACTGTCACCTTCGTCTTTGCCAATAAGCGCGCGTGCAAGAGGAGACTTGAGGTTCAGCTTGCCGTTTTCGATATCGGCTTCGGGTTCGCCGACGATCTGGAAGGTTTTTTCTTCGTCCGTGTCTTCGTCAACGATTTGGACCGTGGCACCGAACTTGACCGAGCCGGAAAGAGACGTGCTGTCGATCACATCTGCAAGCGAAAGAATGCCTTCGAGTTCCTTCACGCGGCCTTCGATGAAGCTCTGTTTTTCGCGGGCGGCGTGATATTCGGCGTTTTCTGACAGATCGCCGTGCTCGCGCGCCTCGGCAATCGCGCGGATGACGGCCGGACGCTCGACGCTTTTCAGCTTCTTCAATTCGTCGTTCAGCGCGGCATGACCTGCGCGGGTCAGCGGTATCTTGTCCATAAGAGCCACTTTCGTCGTGAAGTACCGAAGCGTTTTAGCGCTCTGTGATGGGAAAGGGCAAGTCTTAGTCTTTGTAAGTGCAATTCCGGAGCAGGTTTTGGCCCTGTCCAAAGATTGGCTGGGCGCGTCAATGACGCATTGCTGAGGTTTTGAGCGTAAATCGGCAATTCGGAATTGCGTTCGTTGAGACGCTGCGTCGAGGCCGCCATGATCAGCACGACTTGCGTGCGTTGGGAATGGTAGCGGTGGTGTTAAGGTCTGTTTTGCGGGACGTAGCGGCCATTCGCGATGACGACTGGACACTGAAACCTAAACACCTTAGCGGTGCCTTATCCAATTCGCCCGACGCTCGGACTGGATCATATTGGTCGCCACAAGGTGATATCAGAAATCCCAAACCGCG
>CALKXV010000040.1 GCA_938005545.1 uncultured Paracoccaceae bacterium | reverse complement strand
GCGAGCAGAGCCTCGATGCTATTGCCGCGCGAGTGGAGACCGACAACGTCAATCCGGCACCGGTTTCCGGGCGCCAAGAATACCTTGAAAACATCGTCAACAGATATGTCTAACCAACAGGCACTAATTTGCAATCCCTAGGGGGCAACGACGTTGGCCTGATGAGCTCAAGGCGCGGATTGTTGCAGAGACGTTGGTTGACGGTGCGACGGTAAAGGGCGTGGCCAAGCGCTACGATATGGTGCCGAGCCATTTGTCGGATTGGCGTCGGATGGCGCGGGAGGGCAAGTTGGTCCTGCCGAACCTGGATGGCGTTTCCTTTGTCCCGGTTGCGCTTGAGGAGCCGACCGTCACTTTACCAGACAAAGCAGAGGTTGATATAGGCGTGATCGATGTGTTGAAGGGGGATGTGACAATCAGACTGGCTGCCGACACCCCTGCCGTGCGGATTGCCGAGATTGCGGCTGCGCTGTGATCCACCCGTCGCACGGCGTACAAATCTTTGTTGCAACCAAACCGGTGGACTTCCGCAAGGGTCACGATGGTTTGGCCGCATTGGTGCAGAGCCACTTGAAGAAGAAGCCATTCGATGGGGCCGTTTACGTGTTCCGCGCCAAACGGGCTGACCGGCTCAAGATGATCTGGTGGGATGGCACGGGCCTGGTGATGGCGTATAAGCGGTTGGAGCAGAATGCGTTCAAATGGCCCGCCATCAAAGACGGTGTTTTGCGGCTGGACGCTGCGCAATTTGAAGCCTTGTTTGCGGGTCTGGATTGGCGTCGTGTGACCGCCTTGGAGACCCGTCCACCTGCTGCGGCAGAGTGACTCGGAGCGTGTTTTGCACGGGCGGGTCAACCCTGATTTTGATAGATCAAAGGCATGACTTCTTCCGCTGATCTTCCTGATGATATTGATGCGCTCAAAGCCCTGCTGATTGCGGCAGAGGCCCAGACGCGTGGCACGTCTGCCCAAGAACGCTTGGCCAACCGGCAGCAAAAGTCCGCACCCAAGATCGCGGCCTTCAAGACCTGGCTGGATCAGGCCAGATCACAGGTGTCTGCAAAATCCCCGACCGGAGAAGCGCTCAAATACATCGCCAAATATTGGGAGGGGCTGATCCTGTTCCTGACCGACGGCCGCATCGAAATGGACAGCAATGCCGTCGAGCGCACAATCCGTCCGATTGCACTCCAAAGAAAGAATGCGCTCTTTGCAGGCCATGATGCCGGTGCACAAAACTGGGCCATGCTCGCGTCGCTCACCGAGACCTGCAAACTGAACCAGATAGAGCCGCACAGCTACCTGTCCGGCGTCCTCTCAGCCATCGTCAATGGCCATAAACAAAAGGACATCGACCAGCTGCTACCGTGGAACTTCAAAGCCTGAACCAACGCTTACGGTTCGCAAGCTTGGCTCTTCGCTAACACCAAAGGGGATCGCCTCACAGCGCAGGCATATAGAAAGCGCCTGAGAACGCTGTCGCGATCACTACGGATCGAGCCCCATTTGACTCCTCACTGTTTTCGGCATTCCGCAGCAACTTTGCTCATTGAAGAAGGTGTAGATATCCGTTTGGTCCAACGGTTATTAGGACATGCAAGCATCGCCACGACTGAGATCTACACCAAAGTGTCCGACAATTCATTGAGTTCTGCTGTAGTAGCTGCTGATACCTTGGCTACAGTGGATGCCTGAACGAGCTCGCCGATCCTGGGTCGAAGTTTGGCACCGTCGACCGCATTCTGAGAAATGGAGAGCGGTCGTTCGAGCCTTTGGCGGCTAAGGTAGGCTACTCTCCTGCTTCGACCTCGGCGAGAAGATCGAATTTTATGGCGTCAAGGAAGTCTTCATTTCGCGCAAGAAGGCTCGCCAAGATGGCGGGATCAACCTGCTCGCCCGGCACACCTTGTAATTCACTGCGAAATTTTTCTGCCAACACACCACTTAGAGCGGTAAGCAGCAGGTCGCTTTGCGGAAGGTTTTCAAGGACGACCCTCTCGATGGCCTCGGCCGTGGCAGCTTGCACTATCTCGTCTGTCAGACTGCGGCCTACATCTTCTCTGATTTCAGCTTCCAGACCGTCAAGTCGCTGCACAATGATGGTCGCACTTTCATCGTTTGAGGCGCGAAGCGCGTCAATATCGGCTGCATTCGCTTCGATCCGCTCGTTCAACTGGGTGTTGGCAGCATCCAACTTCTGCGAAAGTCGTGTGGTTTCTGCCACTGCAGTCTCAAGCGCTTCGTCCAAGCGCTGAATCTGCACGTAGGAATACACTTGGCCTCCTAAGAACAATGCCACGACGATGATTGCAAAATAGTTCATTTCTGTTCCTCCTTGCTTTGGGCCTGACCTTTGCCTCCGAACAAACCCTCCAAAACATTGAGCAGCATTCGCACCAGTGCCATGTTGTTATCTTTTTGAACAACAATCGCTATCATCTCCTTGGAGGTCTCCTCTGTAGCTTGCCCAAGAACACGTGCGATCATTGTCATGCTGACAAACTCTCGATAGACGCCAAGGGCGCTAGATACACCTGCCAATGCAAGCAAGAGGGACAATAACGTCATGCCAAAACTGTTGGACATTAGGTTGTTGTAAAGCCCGATGACGCCAACAGCCCCGACAGAAAGGCCGACGATGATGATCGAAACCATAACAACCCGATCAAAGGCTGGCGCGGCCTTTTCCGTGCTGTCGTCGCCACCCATGTCGCCAATGTCTGCCTTGTAGGCTTCCAACAAGCTTTTTGACGAAAGTATCATTTCAGGTTCTCCTCAGTATTGTATGCCGCTGTGTGATAGGGTTTCCCTGCGGTAAATGACTCCAAGGTGCCTCGAACGACCTCAAGGACCCGCTCCGGCTGCAAATATCGCGCATCCGCGCGGATCAGTCCGCCGCGCGTGCGCTCCTTGACGATATCCGATAGGTAGAGTGATCGGCAGCAAACGAAATCGCATACCCCATCCCACCCTTCGGGAAAGCATGACGCAACGTTCCGCGCGGACCAAAGCCCGTCCGTCAACTCCAACCTTGCCCCTGGAACAAGCCGGCAGGAGGAGCGATCCATTAAGGCAGCATCAATGTATTCCCGCGCGAGGCAACGACCGTAATAGTCTCCGACAACAACATCACCCTCGCCTAGCTGCAACAATTCCGGAGACCAATCTGCCCACGATCTTATCCGTTCATTTAAGGCCAATTGGACCGTATGCCTAGCGGCGCGAGCAGAGGTGCCAGCCGATAAAGTCTCGTAGACGCCAAGCGCCTGCCCAACCTCAGTGATCATTTCAACAGTATCTGGCAGGTCTTTGGAGTGCACCTCAGGGCCCTTCCAGTGGGCCAGCACAACCACGTTCTCGTGGCGTGCCAATGCATCCCGGAGTTCTTTCAACCCAGCCTTTTCCGTAACCTGGACCCCCACATCATGACACCAGTTGAATAAAGCATCCGCGTTATCCTTGAGATGCGGCTTTAGCGTCGCCCATGCACTCTCTGGCGTGTTAAGGTTCTTGAGCACCTGTGTGCGGACATAGTCTTTGGAGCGATCAGTCGCTCCAGCCACGAGTTCCTCCAAGGACCGGGGCAACGCGGACAATAGCGCGATTTGATCCATTACAGGTCGAGTCTGTTAATGACTGGTCCAGTCACATGTGGTTCAACGAACAGAATCCAGCGCATGCCATGGTCGTCGATCACGACTTTGCCAACAACGCGGCGAAAGTAACCTGTCTCCATCGCTGACTTTTGAAACTCGATTAGTAGGTCGCCATTGGAGTTGTTTTGGACTCTTTCCCGCGTCACCCTAGAAAACGCACGCCGCAAAGCACTACCAAAGGCTTCCGCAATCGTTCGGTTGGCTGCGTCCAACCCCCGAGCGGTAAACCCACCGACAGAACCGTCAAAGGAGCTGTCTTGCCGAACAACGAAGTCAGTTAATATCGCTCGCCCTCCTGCGCCGTCTGTAGCAACCTTAACTTCACTCAGTTCGAGCCTTGCCCCCTGTTCAATTCGCTTCGACAATGCTTCAAGCACCTCATCCCGCCGGGCAGTTTGCTCAAGGACAAGCTCCATACGGCCACGCGTTGTTTCCAACACGATCCGGGACTTGCCCGTTGTGGTGTCGCGGAAGATCGCCAGTCGGGGGCCACGGTTCGGGCCCTCTGGACTTGCTCCGGCGACCCGCCAACGCCCGTTGCCGTCTCCACCTTTGCCACCGCCTCCCGCTGCGGCTGCCGGACGCTCCCGCACGAAGTTATCGATCACCGTTTCCCGCGTAGCCGCGTCTAGTGTAGCGTCGAATTCGACCACGGCCACTCGATGGGCTGCGAGACGGCTTTCTAGAAGCTGCGGCAGCCCGTAGCTCGCACCAAAGAGATTAGAGCGACGAACCTCTCCATCGACACGCTGGTCCATGAACATTCCGCGCTCTCCCCAACCAAGGCGGAGGCCGTTGTCCGGCGGCAACGCCGCCGTATCTGCACGACCCGTGGGAAATTCGACCGAATAAGAGGCGCGAGAAGCTTGATCATCGATTCCTAGCGCTTGATTGGGCGCGCGGCGCGATGCCGGATTACTTGAGATCGCAGCATCGAATACGGCCTTCTGTGTAACTGGATCGGCATTTCGTACCTTGGCCATCGCCTCTGACAAAGTCGGCAGTTCGCTGGCCCTATTGGATGAAACTGTAAGCCGGTTGCCGACCAAGCTAAAACCGTCGGTTCCTGTTTCAGCCACTGACCCAAGCCGAACTTCCAACCCTTGCCGTTCCACGTTGTGCCCGCCGAGAAAATTCTCGTCGAGTTCGTTGCGCGAAAGAACAATTGTTGGCGTACGCAGAAATGGTACCTCTTCCGCGCTCTCGTCAATCTCAACTGTCTTAGCAATATAAGCATCAAAAACGAAGTCGTTGGTTTCCGCGACGTCGTCGCACTGACGAGCGACAAATTGTGCCAATTGTTTTCGATTGCCGGACTCCAAAAACAAACGGTCATAGCGCTCAAAAAGTCTATCAAGCTCAACAACGATACCGTTGTAGTACCCGACCTTTGCATTACTCACCCGAAGAAGGCGCGACCATTCATCTCTTTCACTTCGTTCCCTTGTTGACCTGGGATTCCACTCGCTACCAAACTTGAAAAGCCCTACCTTTTGTTTCCGGTTTCCAAACTCGTCAAACTCGGGTTTGCCAAAACGATCAGTTGCATCAAAGACGCGAGCCTCGACGCGGTAGGGCGCTTCTCTAAGCTTAGCCACTTGGGCTTCGTATTCGGCGAGTGCTGTTTCAGCGTCCGGTAGGGCAGCTTCCCTTTGCCGCTGCATAGCTTCAATTGAGGCTACTAACTCCTCTACTTCAGACCCAAAGACATTGCCGTCGTATCTAAATTCGGTAGCCGCCTCAGCGACTGAGCGAAGCAACTCCTCGCGGTCCTTGGGAAATTCACTTGGGAGGCCCCGACTAAAGCCTAGAGATTGCAGCAATTTCCCTGCCTGATACCTTCTCTGTAACTCCGCGAACCGTTCATCACCGAGCGCCCCTAGTGGCAGGCATACTTCGAACCCTGACACTATGGCAGTCCGCAACGAATTTCCGATTGTTTCGAACTGCCTATCACGGTCAGGATAACCGGGCGAAACAACGTTTCCTGGTTCAGCAAATATCTGGAAGATTGAGGTGTATTGCACCGCCCGTGCCAATGCGAGGTTACCGGAGGCGTTGAACCACGCGCCGTACTCGCGCTCAGCCTCCGCAATCAAAGCTGCCTCTCGGTTCAGTGATGTCTCACCCGCACCAAACGGGGAATAGGTCACTGAATAACTGCCTGTTCTGTTGGGCGCGTAAACACGCACATTTTCTTCATCCGGAAAGTACCAGTGTCCTGAGCCGACCGTGTTGAAGTTGAATATCAGTGAGGTGAGCCGAATCTCGGCATTTAGCCGATCCCAGACTCCTCTGGGCCACTCGCTCGTATCATCCGGTGGGCTCGGGATTCCGTCGATGTCAAATCCGACATAGGAAATCGTATCCCCCAGTGACTGCGATTTCAGAACCGCATCGGCTTCATTCAGTAGCGAGCCGAACTCCGTATCGAGCAATTCCTTCGACAGAAAACTTGGAGCCCAGTCTTGTTGCTGCCCTTCGTGGGTCACGCGACCCGCTCCAGGTGTCGTCCGATCATAGCTCTGAGCTAGAGAGCCGTGTTCTTGTTCTATTAGGTTCAGAACGTCCTCTACACGTAGTGGTGGGAAATCGAACCAGTCCAGTTGCCGAGCGCGTCCAACCACGTAGGTTAGTTCGTGCGCCTCGTCGATCATACCTCCAACTATCAGATCGCTGTCTAGTACGAAGTGCCGGATATGACGAACGTCAGCAAAACCAAGTTGAGCCCCCCTATCGATAATGAGGAGCACCAAAGCTCCATCGGAAGATAAGTATCGCCCCCCTCGTTGCTGCCTGATCTGATCCAGTGAGCCTGAAACGCCGGTTTCCGGAGATGCAAAGACGAGACCACTGTCATTGAGCCAAGTGTGAACCTCTGCCGCACTGATTTCTATCGGCGTACCCGCGTTCCGCGCCGGGGACTTCTGCTCGAGATCGCGAAGCCGAAGAACCCGCGAGCCATAACTGGTGCCGTAAATTTCCTGACTTAGAGCGCGCAAGTCGATCTCTAGCTCGCTCAGCGCGTCTTCGCCTGCGAAACCATAGTCCATCGTAGCAACGATGTCGGTATAGCTCCCGTTGAAACCGAGTAGATCTGACTTGGTATCAAAGCTCTCAATACCACGAAATGTGGCCTGATATATTGCCTCGTACCCAGCCCGATCGTAGGCTGGTGGTGGTTCCGAGTGTATCAGCGTAAAAACTGGCCCCTCACCTACGAGAATCCAATCCTGCATGTGATGCGGAGCAATAGAGCGAAACCTCTCCCACGCCTCTGCGCCTCCAGAACCGTTGTTTGACTGAGCCGAGGCTCCGAGGTCGATGGAAAACATACCCAGCGAACAGACGAGAATAACTATTTTCGAGAAATTGAAAACCATGGCACCCTCAAGAAAAACTACTCAATCAATACGTGAATTATGACCCATTCGTATGGTCACTTGTCAACATGCGCATCGCTGGCAAACGACAGCGACGGGTGCGGCTTCTGGTTGCATGCAGGCGTTTCAACTTCGCCGACCGCAATCACGCGGGACGGTGCGCCTGGCATCCGGTTGGCCCATGCCGCGAAATTGCGGGTTCTTGGGGGTTGGATCATGGGGTTTCCTTTCGGTGGGTTAACCCGGCGCAAACGATACGCCGAGAGTACGGTTGGTCGTCTTTGATGGCTTGTGTGCCTGCTCAGGAGTGCCAACTCCGGGTGATCAGGAAATCAGTTTCAACACAGAAGTCAGAGTGCCAAGCAGTTTGGACGCGGTCACAAGCGTATTCTGGAACTTGTCGCGCTTGTCCTTGATCTCTTCGAGCTTGGATTTCGCGCCGGTCAGTGCCAGGGTGATTTCCTGATAGGTTGCGTTGGCTACTGCTGGCGTCAAGGCGACATACTCTGCCTTGAGCGCGATGATTGCGTCTTCGTTCGATTGCTGTTCAGCAGCGGAAAGACCGGAATAGTCGTCTCGTACTTTCAAAAGGTCAGAGATTGCGCGCCCAATACGCCTTTTTGCCCGTTTGTTCGTCGTAGTCATAGTGTCCTCCTCTGTTAGGCGTCTTTGATGGCCTGCAGGTCGGCCAGGAATTTGTTCAGGGTTTTGAGCCCTTCTTCGAAGTCAGCGTCGCCATCAATGATCTGAAAATGCGCATCGACCAGGGCGTCCATGGCCTTTACAGCCTGTTCCGCCTGTTTACGGTTGGCCACCAGAGCGCGCTTGGCCGCGTCTGCGGCGCGAAAGGCCTCGTCGGCATTGGCCCGATTAAGATTGGCAGCGAGCACGCAGCGGGTATGCCTTTCCCAAGCGGCGATTTGCTGGTCCATTTCGGCAAGTGCGCGTGCTTGGTCCTCCGCAAGCAGATCCCTCAGCCGCAGCAGATAATCTAAGACGTCTACCATCTCGGCTTTCACGGCCGAGACGCGCCGGTTTTTCTCGATCTGCACGGCTGCGGTGAACACAGCCGACGCAATTGGGCCAGTCTTGGAACTGGCATCCAATTGCTGACCCACCGATCCGACCGACGCCGCGAGCGCACCGCCCGCGGCGTCAAGTTCGGCTTGAGCTTCGGCATCAAGCGCGCCGGCGATGGCGTCGGCATAGGCACCTAGTGCCGCCACCACTGCACGCTGGTCACTGAGAAGCGGTGATAGCTTGGTCTGTGACGCGGCTGCAAGGGTGTAGTTGCCGCCCTGGAGATAGCGGCAGGCGTTACGCGTGACCTCGTTCTGAGTAATTAAGTTGGCGGTGACCGTGCTGGCGGTACCAACTACCTGAACGGTTTGATCAGCAGTTTTACCGAAATCTGACAGCTGCTGCTGGCCGATCCCGCAGGCACTAACCAACGCGAGCATTGATGTTACGGAGATAAGTCTGGCAATGGTCAAGTTATGGCTCCTCTTTCTGCGTTCCTTTGGCAAAAAATACTCCTCTGGAAACGACGCTGTTCGAGATAGTGTCCGATCCAACGACCTAACCGCGAGCGATTTGGAGCGAAGAACTGTCGCAAATCAGGCTACAGTCACCAGAAGAATTGCTTTCTCGAGTGCAGCACCTCGAACGCTCACCCTCGTCTTATTTGCTTTAAGGTGCTTGGATCGTTCAACTGCACGCAACTTGAACATGATTTTTTGACGCTTTTTTTACGTCGAATTCGATCTAGCTTAAGAAAGGCGCTGCGAGAAGCTGCTCAATCGCTCGCCTAAGGGAGACAACCGTAGAGCCGAAGCTGGGTAAGATGGGTCCATCATTTGATCGAAGGAAAAATCTGGTTCCAATCTTTTGAGGTCCGATAGAACTTTGATTGCATCAACTTCTCGGTCTGCGTTTACTAAAAGGGCTGCAAGGTACCGTTTTGGAGGAGCGTAATTTGGTGCCATACCCATGGTCAGTTCGGCGAGTTTTATTGCTTCGGCAAATCGTCCAGCGACAATTGCCGACTGACACGCCAACATGTTTAACTGGTATTTCTGGGGCCCGTGACCTGAAATCTTCCGAGCATAAGCTGTACATCGGAATGCATCCTCAAATTCACCCAGATGCATTTTGGAAATTCCCCAAAAAGCCCAGGCCAAAGGGTTAATCTGTGAGATTCTCAAACTTTGTTCGGCAAGTTCACTGCCCGCGCTGTGATTTTTTAAGATCACAGATTGAACGTAGGAAGCCAATGCCAGCACCATTGAGTTGTCTGATCCGCTTTCTAGCGCTCGAGCAATGAGTGCTTGAGTTTCATCAATCATTGCGTGGCGATCCGTTACTATACGTTCACCAAATTGAATGATCTTAAGATAGGCCCTCCATGCGAAATAGATTCCGCGGCTATCAAGATCACTGGCCATATTCAGCATATTTTCTGACTCACGCAGCTCTTCACCATTAAGCGTGAACATCTTCGAAACCGCTCTAAAACATAGCGCCGACGATTGGGATTCAGCACTTTTCGATGGACGGAGTTGGCAGTATTGATCAATTGCAGCGTCCACAGCATGGTTCATAAGCCGGCGCACTTCGGCAGTTTCCACTCCGCTAAGCGAGTCCGATTGCAGAACTCTGTGGCCAGTCCAGATAACGGCACCAGTGTCAGCAGCCTCCAGTCGAATTCGAACGCCAGAGTGATTTCCTCGTTTCATCGCAGAAGTATGCAAAACAAATACGAGTCGCCCAGGGTTGGATCCTACTTCCGTTGTCTCCAATGTTTCGATGCTGCCTGCCTCGCCAAGTCGTCGGATAACCGCATCAGACACAAGTGCAGAGAAGAACCGGGCATCACTGTCGCTTTCATCGAGGAATGAGAACACCTGCGGGCGCGCATTCTCTTGTACGACAGTTTCACTCAGCTGGTCCCTTCCAGCCTCTAACAAAGACTGATCGGCCAGCCAGCTCTTGAACTCAGGGTCATTGATGTTGAGGTCTTCTAGAAACTCTCCATTCCGGCTCGAATCGACCTCTGCATTCAGAGATATTAATTGCTTGTCAATTTTCAGGAAGTCTTGGTAGGGTTCTAATGCCTTTCGCAAAACAGAAAGACACTGGCGAAGACTGGCTGCGCCTGATGACGGCTCTTGCTGGCTCCAAAGCTTTTCTTGAAGCCAGATTCTGCTTCGCATATTGCCCCGCGACAACGCAAGCAGTACCAGCAGCGCCCTGCCCTTCTTACTTGATGGGGTCCGATCGCTGCCGTCAGGTGCAAGAACCAGAAAACGTCCGCGCAAAAAGATTTTCAGTTTCTGTCTCAAATTAACCACCCTCACCCAACGAGGCGAGAGTATCAAAAAAGCGTAAAAAACCAAATCAACACCGAAACTGCGATTGATTGACGGAACATGCGCCTCGCAGGATTTCAACAAAATGGGAGAATTATCATGTCAACACGTTCAATCTTTCATGCAGATCACGCCGATCATGCAGATCACGCCGATCATGCCGACCACGCCGATCATGCCGACCACGCCGACGTGATTCAGATAACCCGCGCGGCGCGAATGATAGAACAGATCAGAGGCGATATTGCAGGGGAGTGGAATGAAACAAGGGAAGTTCCCCAGCTCTGTTTTGGAGGCGCAGAAAATCTAAGCCGATGGAGTCCTATAGTTCGTTCCGAAGTCTTAGCTCATCGGTTGCACAGAGACCTTAAATTCGGTTCGGATGGTCAAACAGTACGAATTTACACGTCCCATCGTTATAGTATTCGCGAGTTAGATGATGTGCTTGCGATGGCACAACGTTTCGGTGGAACTGACCTAAACCCCGAGGAATCGACATTCAGAACATCCGACTTCGGATTTTGCTTAGATGTATCGGTTTTCGAAACAACCCGCCCCGACGACGCGGCGTTCCACGAGCAACTTGAGGAAGTGCTCAAAGCACTAAAGGCTCGTGAAAATCGTTCAGCTGAAATTCTTAGGCAGCGGCACGACATCATGTCGTTTTTTGCCGCCATCTTCGGGTGCCACCCTAAGCGCCACGCCTATACGATTGAACTACTCGGAACCTGCCTACGTGCGCTTGCCCCGATCGAAATGGAAGCAAAACACAGGCTTGCCAGTCGTCGTCCGGTAGAACTGTCAGCGCAAATCCATCCGATTATCCAAACACCAGGTCACAGCAGCTTTCCCAGCGGCCACGCAACGCAAGCTTACATGCTGGCAAATGTTCTGACGGAGCTAACTAGAGACTACGAATCAAACCTATACGATTCTGTGCGTCCGTTTCGAAGACAGAGTTACGGACTAGCAGCGCGGGTCGCCTATAACCGTGTAGTCGCCGGCGTTCACTTCCCGATCGATAACGGGTGTGGCGCGCTGCTTGGTAGCGTGATCGGCCAGCACTTCATCGCCGCGTTTAAAGGCGACAGCTTTGAACACGCACACCAATTCCTGCCTGGTCATTTCACTGGTCATTTTGACAGCGCGGGTTTCAAAGTCGGGTGGACCGATCCCAATCAATCGTTGCCGTCATTCGCTGCGCCCTTGGCTCCACCGATTTTGCCACTTCCAAACAGACCAAGAGACGAAGAACTAAAGTGGCTTTGGGACAGGGCCGTGGCAGAATGGGAGCTTTGATCAATTATGTCTGACTGGAAACCATACGACACCATGCTAGGCGAAACGCCATATTCGGATTGGCGCGTTGTCGCAGAAGTTGAGAAATACCTGCGCGGTTCGACTTTTGATGCCGGGAAACTTGCACGGGCCATTCGGCATATCGAGACCGGGAGTAGCTTTGTTAATAGCTTTTTCGAGCTTCTGAGCCGGTCCGACAATTTTGCGGTGTCAACACACTTCAGCCCCGATAGCAAGACGAGCGGCTCTAGAATTGCATATGCTTCGCCCAGCACCCTTGTTGACGATGTGTTTCGAGACGCAAGGGATCTAGATTTCGAGTTTGGGCCACTTGTGGACACGGCAATTCTGAGAACCGATAGAACAGACGCAATGTATGAACCCTCGTTTCCCACAACGAACTGGAACAATGAAGATGCCATTTGCGCAATCATCGACGACTCCATCGGCTTTGCCAATGCTCGTTTCAGGAAATCAGCGACCGAAACCCGCATTGAAGCTCTTTGGATCATGGACGGTACAAATGCACCTTCGATTCCCGAAGAATTCGAGGTTTTCGGTGGGCTGGTGTTGTTCCGCGACCAGATAAACACATTGCTTCGAAGGTTTTATTCCGACGGTGCCGTAGACGAAGCTGCGCTTTATGCTCATCTCGATAGCGAATTTGATGTGGGTCTCGGCACACTGTCAAGCGAAACCCATGGAACACATGTCCTTGATCTCTTCGCTGGCGCAGAGATGGGGACACCGCCTGGAATTTCAGGCGAAAGGCCCATAATTGCCATTGTACTTCCACAGTTAGCCGTGCGCGATAGCAGCGGAACCCACAGTGAGTTTTTCGTGCAGGAAGCGGTTGCCTGGATCGACAACCTGGTCAGGAACTTCACAACCTCTGAAGAAGCAGAACTGAAACTGGTTACGAATTTCAGCTTCGGTCTTCTGGCCGGCCCGCATGATGGTCACAGCCTATTGGAAAAAAGCCTGGCCACTATTCCTGCTCGTCCAAGATCTGCGGCGGTTCTTCCGGCGGGTAACAGTTACGATTCCCGAACACATGCAGTGGCAGAAGTGACGCCAGATCATCCGTCGTTTAGTATCAACCTAGAAATCTCTCCTCTAAATCGCCTTTCAACATTCGTCGAGATATGGCGTCCGGCCCGCCCGACAGAGAAAGTTCCCAGGTTGAAGCTATCCTTCGACACCCCATGGGGGAGCCTTTCAGAAGATGACCTAGAATTTGGTCAAGGTTTCGAATGGTGTCCCGCCGGAAAGTTGACGATGCGAACTTACCACCTTTCCGCACCACGTTCTCATGATGGATCTATCTCCCGGGAATTGGCGATGTTCGCCGTGCTTCCAACAGATGCTAGCGACGAAAATCTGCCTTTTGCGCCAGAAGGGAAGTGGACAGTTTCATTTACCGCGAATGGTACGGAAGAAGAAGTGGTCGACTTATGGATCCAACGTGGAGGCAGCGTGTTCGGATACCCAAATCTGGGTCGCCAGAGCAGATTTATTTCGGGACAGCCAAGCATAAAGAACCTTGGGACTTTAAATGCGCTCGCGACGGCTGACAAAGTCGTTTCTGTTGGTGGTTATGTCCGATCTGGGAATTTTGAGCCAGCGTCCTATACTAGCGCAGGAAGCCAACGGTTCTACGGCAGGTTCCCCGATGTTTCCGCTCCCAGCGATCAAAGCCGCTCTGTGCCCGGAATTGTAGCCAGCGGCACTTTTTCAGGATCGCACGCGAGCCTAAGCGGAACAAGTGTTGCAGCTCCGCAAGTTGCAAAAATGCTGGCGAACAGTGATTTCGGGGATGATGCAAAGGCATTTGTTGAACAGGTGGGCAGCAAGTTCCCAACGAGAGACCCATTTAGGCTGGGCTATGGTCGGCTGTTTTTACCTAAAACCTAAAATGTCGGCTGGTTGAATAATGGGTCCCATTATCGTTACCGCGCAAAGAGCCCCAATTTCGACCCATACCAAAGATGTGATGCACTGGCAGGACACCTCAACAGGAGTCCATCATGCCCCACATCGATCACACCGGCTTCGTCAATTCTTGCCGCGATGAACGCGGTGTCAGCCATCACACGCTCCGCGCCTATGCCCAAGATCTACGCACCTTCGCACGCTTCACAAAGGCACATCACCTTATCCGGTTCGTGAGGTTTCAGAGCGATTGGGTGTCAGCACTTATTCACTCTACAAATGGATGAAGCTTTACGCGAAGGCGGCGTCGCAAGCATCTTCTGTGGACCACGAAGCTGAGAACCGGCGGCTCAAGCGTGAGCTAGCGCGGATGACTGAAGAGCGCAATATCTTAAAAAAGGCAGCCGCGTACTTCGCCAAGGATGCAAGATGAAGTACGCGTTCGTGGCCGAGCATCGTCTTCAGTATTCGGTACGCAGGATGTGTCGTTGCCTCAACATCCATCCTAGCGGGTTCTACGCATGGATTAAGAATCCATTAAGCCACCGTGCGCGTGAGGATGCACGCCAGACCAAGTTGCTCAAAGAAGCTTGGAACGACAGCGGGAAGGTCTATGGATATCGCAAACTTCACGATGATCTGGTTGAGCAAGGAGAGGTGAGTTGTCCAAACCGCATTGCACGGCTGACCCGTCTGGCAGGCATTCGAGCCCAAATCGGCTACAAACGCAAACCTGGGAAGTATGGTGGCAGACCATCTGTCGTGGTCGACAATACATTGGATCGGCAATTTGATGTGGCAGTACCAGATACTGCATGGGTGTCAGACATCACCTACATCAAAACCTACGAAGGCTTTCTGTATCTGGCTGTCGTCATCGACCTCTAGCTACCATTTCGCTCAGTTTTTGGTGGGTTACATAAAAGAATATGAGGCTTTGGACTAATTTTGCACAATAAGATAAAATATGCACAGCTCGATAAGATAAATATTGATCGACATGATTAGATAAAAGACATACAACGCTAAAAGATAAATATTGATCGGCACAATAAGATAAGGATTGATCGAGCCATGGCAACAGCTCCTGAGAAACTCGCAGATGCCCTTGAGGCTCTTAACGTGCTGCAAGCAAAGGGCCAAGTGGCTGTGCGCTCAGCCGACCTATCGCGCACCCATCGTGAGCGATTGATGAAGTCTGGGTTTCTCAAAGAAGTCATGAAGGGCTGGTACATTCCGTCTCGTCCCAATGAACGAGTAGGGGAAAGCACGGCTTGGTATGCCTCGTTTTGGGGGTTTTGCGCGCAATATTTGACAGAGAGATTTGGGGAGGACTGGTCCCTGTCCCCAGAGCAATCTTTGATGCTACATGCAGGCGACACAACTGTGCCGAGGCAGGTACTGGTGCGCGCCCTGAAGGCCGGCAACAAGAACACGGACTTTCCGCACAACACATCTATATTTGAAAGCCGCACAACGATTGCTGACGGCGATGGTTTGACCCTTAAGGATGGACTCCGTCTGTTCTCGCTGGAAGACGCATTAATCAGCGTCCCAGAGGCGTTCTTTGAGAACAACGCAACGGAAGCGCGTACGGTACTGGCGATCATTCCTGATGCTTCAGCAATTCTTGCCAAGCTTCTTGACGGTGGACACACACGCGCGGCCGGTCGCCTGTCAGGTGCTTTTCGCAGTATTGGCAGCGAGAAGATTGCTGATGAAATATTGTCAGCGATGAAAGCCGCCGATCATGATGTGCGTGAGGTCAATCCGTTCGCCCAATCGATAAGAGTGGCCAATGCAGGTCGCATCGCATCGCCTCATGTGCACCGCATCAGATTAAAATGGGACAAGATGCGTACCCAGATTATTGCGCTTTTGCCAGCAGTGCAGCCCATTGCAAACGATCCAGAGGCGTATTTGAAGGCCGTGGACGATATCTATGTGACAGACGCGTATCACTCTCTATCAATCGAGGGGTATCGAGTTTCTCCGGAACTGATCGAAAAGGTACGCCAGGGTAATTGGAGCCCGAATAACGATCCTGAAGATCGCGCTTTAAGGGACGCGCTTGCGGCGCGCGGATATTGGGAAGCATTTCAACGAGTGCGTGAGAGCGTGAGAGCGGTTCTGGAAGGCAGGGATGCTGGGGAGGCCGTGGAAGCGGATTTGAGTGATTGGTATCGCAATTTGTTTGCGCCATCGGTGACTGCTGGCATTTTGAAAGCGTCCCAGCTTGCGGGGTATCGCAATTCCCCTGTCTACATTCGCCAATCACAGCATGTGCCTATGAATGTTGAGGCTGTCCGCGATTGCATGCCGGTTTTCTTTGAGCTGTTACGTGAGGAAAAGGATGCCAACGTTCGGGTCGTTCTTGGCCATTTCATTTTTGTTTTCATCCATCCCTTTATTGATGGGAACGGACGTACAGCACGCTTTTTGATGAACGTGATGATGGCCGCTGCAGGGCGGCCATGGACTGTGATCCAGGTTGACGACAGAGATGCTTACATGGCCAGTTTAGAAACCGCGAGCGTTGAAGAGAATATCGAGCCCTTTGCGTCCTTCATCGCGGAAGCGATCGGTGCGCAATGAGGGATAGTGTAAACGTTTTGGATGAAGATGGTTTGACAGACGCTGCATCAGCGTCTGTGACTGTTTCCGTTGAACGTGGGTATGTCAGTCTTTATCTCAGGACGCCGGGTGGGCCGATTGGCCAAGCGGCCGCAGAGACAGCACTTCTCTACGGCGTCGACGGGAGCGACGTGCAATCAAGGATTGGTCGACCAATCATCCTATTTGATCCAGAACTGGGCTCGTCCGTCTATGCGGCTACCATTGAACGAAACATTGAAAAGGCGAAGGCTGCGCTCTTAGCAGATGATGCGCCGGACAATTTGAAAATCGGCGGCTCTGGACTGCATCATGATGTCAGGGACTTCATCACGATGCAGGTGTCGTGGTAACCTTATTGGCGAGACACAATCGGGGACCGATCAAAACGGTGGGGTCACGCTGCTTTGAGCAATGGCGGTGTAGGGCTAGTGAAGCTCGCAATGTTGCCCGGAGAAGGTGACCTCGGCGCTTCATATTTCGTTCGTTCAGGCAGGTCTCCGTTCAACACGGATGCGCGAACCTTCAGCAGGTAATGTGCTCCGGTCCGGGACCATCGCATTTGTTGCTTTTTCACAAATCTTTTGGCGACCAGCTGGTTGACGCTCGCCTCCGCTGGTGCGGTCGCAAACCTACAAAAACGCGGTTTTGGCGTGAGGTCGCTGCCGATTGCAAAGATCTAGGGCTGGCCCCACCCTCTATTCGGCGTCTGGGACGATGGCTGGAGGGACACGATCAGGCCAAGCTCATGGCCAAGAGGGAGGGTAAGGACAAAGCGGAACGCCGTCACTTGGCTACACCCGGCACCCTTACAGTGGAGCACCCTCTGGATATCGTTCAGATCGATCATACCAAGGCTGATGTCACCGTGGTCGATCCCGTGACCCGCCGTCCCTTGGGCAGGCCCACCCTTACAGTTGCGATCGATGTGCATAACCGACACCATCACAGCCGCCGCGATATTGGCCATGGAATAGATCGCGCTGTTGCCATCCAGAAAGCCGAACTGGACCGCTCCAAACGCAAAAAGGTAACAAAGAAACCCGCCCACGCCTGTCAACTCTAGCGGCCCGACACTGGATAAATACTGCACGATGTTTGGCATTTTCGCTCCCCTGTCCCCAACGAAGCCGAACTTATGTTTTTCGTCTGGGCGCACATCTCCCATTTGGGGGGCGCAAGGTAATTTTGGCTGTCTAGGCAGCTTCTTATTTTTGCAATCCTGCCCTTAGAGCAATCAACGGAGTTTCAGGCTGTCATGGAAAGCGAGGCGAATAACCATAACAACGCGCAGCGAATATTGGTTGCTTGTGCAGCATTTGGAAATAATGGGCTCTTCCGACACCTTTGCCGCGTTGGCCATGAAGGGTCGGTTCGGGAAACATAGCCGTTCGCTGAGCAGCGCACGAACTGGTAAGACGCGGGACCAAACCGACCTCCGCGATAGAACGTCGAATGAGCCTGGTTTCATCAGTTCTGCTGTATTGGTTGATCTCTTGGGACGCCCACAAGCGATCGCCAGTATAGCAGGGCAAATCCTAAAAATGCTGCGATCCAAAGCGAAGCTGATGTCGTATATATGGCCATAGACTCGATAGGTGTGAATTCGCCAAACACCCTGGCAACAGAAGCACCGATGACGCTGAGATAAATCAGAACCGTGCCGAACCCTGCGCGCAGCTCTTGACCGGAATGCCCTAAAGTTGCTCTAGTCATAAGGGCAAGCGTCATGCACCCGATTGCACCA
>CALKXV010000039.1 GCA_938005545.1 uncultured Paracoccaceae bacterium | reverse complement strand
GTTCATCCAGAGGCGGAAGGTCGAAATGCGCTTCGCCCAACTGAAACGATACACCGGCGTCGCAACGATGCGGCTTCGAGGACACAAAGGCGCAAATGAACAGTTCCAACTCGCCGCAACCGCCCAAAACCTCAGAAAACTCGCCAAGTTGGTTCCGCAACCAGAACCAACAGGTTGAGAGGAACGGCCCGGCTACTTTGGGCTTCGCCCATCGGCAGCTCAAACGTCGACTTCTTCAACACTATCCGGACGAAGCTGTCGTTCGCACACCATCGACGAGTGGCAGCTTTGAGGTTGGATCGCTTGAGATCAACCCGCACGAGTCTTCTCCGACAATCCCTGTAGGTTTGCATCGATGATCTTGCCCATCATCATTTTCATCATTGTCTGACCCATTAACCAGCCAAGAGGGCCGTATTTCACGCGGTAGTCAAACGTCCATGTGACTTTGGACTTGCCGCCAAACGGCGTGATGCGAATTTCGGAATTGGCTTCATGCAGCGGCATTGCTGCCATGTCCGAAAGCCGAACGATATACCCAGCTCCCGGTTTCCAGTCGGTCACCTCTTCGACCACTGATGTACCGTTCGCGAAGTTGTTGCGGCGCTTAGAGCCTATCCCGATGTCACCATCTGTCAATGCATCCACAGAAGTGATCTGTGGGGCGAATTCGTCGATATGCATGTAACGGCTGAGCACCTCCCATACTGCTTCTGGGGCTGCATCAATTGTTAAGCTGCGTTGGTGATGGATCATGTATTGGCTCCTATGTGTTGTGTGTTTTTGATGGTCTTGAGCCTGTCCTAGAACTCCCCTCCTCTCACCGTTATGACAGTAGTGTGAGAGGAATGGTCATAAATGCGTCGCACCGAACGCTTGTTCCAGATTATCCAGATATTGCGATCAACCCGATCGCCGATCACTGGACGGGAGTTGGCAGATGAATTGGAGGTTTCACTCAGCACGCTCTACCGCGACATAGCTGAGCTTCATGCGCAACGTATCCCGATCACCGGCGAAGCAGGGATCGGCTACGTGTTGGATGACGGATACGACATGCCACCGTTGATGCTCACAGCCGATGAGTTGGAAGCGGCGGCTCTTGGCGCGGCTTGGGTCGCCTCTGAGGCTGATCCCTCGCTTGCGCGTGCAGCACGTGACTTGGTGTCAAAACTCTCCGCCGCTATACCGAAAGAACTGCGTCCGGTCGTTCTGGACGGGAGTACAAAGCCCATTCAAACCCGAGTGCGGGTCGCCGAACGCTTCGACAGTGCCCTCTTACGCCATGCCATTCGAGAGCGTTACACATTGCAACTTATCTATACAGACCGCGACGGCAGCACGACTGATCGAATTGTCTGGCCACTGTTCATCGCCTTCCTGGATCGCACGCGATACCTTGTCGGTTGGTGCGAGACCAAAGAGGATTATCGGCACTTTAAGACCGAACGGGTCCAGGAATTGAAAGTGCTCGGCAAAAAATATCCCGGACGCAGAGCGGCCTTACTCAAAGGCTGGGAAGAGGCGACTACGACACGTAACCTTTTGGGCTAAAGCAAAGATGCCTTGTATGGCGACCTCATCTTTGAAGCCAAGTAGTTCATCACCATCCGAATGCGCTTGTTATGTCGTACATCTGCATGACAGGCGAGCCACAGTTCGAATGGCGGAACTGGCAGTTCAGGCAAAACCCGAACAATCGACGGCCATTGCTTGGCCATGCCAACATGCAAAGGGCCTATACCAATGCCAGCGCGCACAGCGTTGACTTCAGCAACGTCATTGTCACAGCGGAACGCAAAATCCGTGGGAGCAAGTTCAAGTCCTGCCATGCGGTAAGCTCCGATCAATGATGGGTTTCGATCCTGGCCGAGCAACACGTGTTGCCGAAGATCGTCAGGCGACTTGGGAGTGGGGTAGCGGGAGAGATAACTTTCATGGGCAAACAATCCCATTGGTAGTTCGGTCACCTTGCGAGCAACGAGATCGTTCTGGGTTGGCCGAAACAAACGGATCGCAATGTCTGCATCGCGTTGCAGAAGGTTTGAGACCTCGTTGCTCACGTCAATCTCAATCTCGATTTCCGGATGCTCCTCCATGAACCCCGCGATGACCCCGGGTAGCAGCAACGTACCGAATATCTGATTAGCAGAGAGCCGAACAACCCCTTCAATCTTCTCTTCCAACCCGATCGCTACCCGTTCGAACTCAGAGGCGTTGCCCATCAGCTCGCCAGCGGTCGTGACCAGGTCCGTTCCCTTTTCCGTCAATCGCATGCCTTCACGGCCGCGAACGAAAAGAGAAAGCCCAAGTGTTTCTTCTAACAGGTCGATATGACGACCCGCTGTCGGTTGTGTGAGGCCAAGATGGCGAGATGCAGCCAGTAGTGATCCGTGCTGGGCGACAGCATGGAAGGTGCGGATGTGATCCAGTGAATAGTGCATGGCCCTTACCTATTATGCATTTTCTTATAGTTTGTATGGAAATTCAGTCAATTTATCAACGACACTGCATAATGCATCTTGGTTTCAATCAAAACGAACAGGCCACCCGGCCCAAACCCAAAGGAACCAAGCACATGTCTATCATCATGAAATCAGCCACCATCACAGCAACAGCTCTTGTTGCAGCTTATGCAGCCGGCCTCTTCGTTGGCCCGTCGATCACCACAGAGGTCGAAATCGCGGCACCCGCATCTGTTGTCTGGGAAGAACTGACCGATGGCGCGGATTATCCAGAATGGAACCCATTCGTGAAGCACCTTTCAGGCGATCTGAAAGTTGGTGGCTATCTGAATGTCACAATCCAATCCGAGGGCAATGCGCCGATGGACTTCACACCAGAAGTTCTGAATGCGGACAAGGACACCGAGCTCCGTTGGGTCGGCAGGTTGGGCTTTCGCGGCATCTTCGATGGCGAACACTATTTCATTCTCGAAGAAACTGATCGCGGTACGACGATCCTGCACCACGGCGAAACCTTCAAAGGCATCCTGGCTTACCCTCTTATCGCTCTGATCGGCGAAGACACTGAGAATGGCTTTGAGGCTATGAACCAAGCCCTCAAAGAGCGCTCCGAAACCAAGGTCTGACTCCAGAAAGGTGGCGATCACTGGTCTCAAGCGAAGCCGGTGACGCGACCGACCGAAACCGCCAACAATACAAAGAGGAATACGAACATGATCAGCTCATTCACCGTCACACTTTTGCTTGCCTCAATCTTGGTTGCCATCGCGCTCAAGTCACTCATCTCTGGTGGCCTAAATGCACTGACCGGAGCCATATCAGCAGCACTTCAGTTCTGAACCACGTGTTCAAACCAAAGGATACAATCATGTCTACTTTCACAAAAACCATAGATATCGACGCCCGCCCAGATGCAGTTTGGAATACGCTCGCGGACATCGGGACCATCGCGAACTGGAATGCTGGTCTAACGGCATCCAAGAAAACAAACGACAATGTCGGCATAGGCGCCACCAGACACTGCGTTATCAGCGACACGCAATCTCTGGATGAAGAGGTCGTTTACTTTGATCCACGTCAGGCCATAACGTTCCGGATGACGCGTTCGACGATGCCGTTTCAATCCGCTGATATCAGATTCACGCTGATCGGAAACGCCTCCAGAACGACAGTCACCGTATCACCGCTGTACACGTTGAAATACGGTTTGATCGGCAGACTATTGGATAGTCTCTTTGTTCGCCGCATGTACGGCAAAGGAATGATCAGTCTTCTTGATGGGCTAAAAAAGCATGTCGAAGATCAAGGCGAAAGCTTTGCGGGAGAAAAGGTATGAATTCCGCAAATCTAGCACTTCGATTCCTACTTGAGCTTGCTGCCTTAGGCGGTTTCGGTGCCCTGGCTTGGAGCCTTGCCGATGGATGGTGGCGCATTGTGGCAGTCATTCTGGCCTTGGTCGTTGTCATGACACTTTGGGGAATGTTCGGCGTTCCAGATGACCCTAGCCGCTCTGGAAATGCTCCTGTTCCGGTGCCCGGCCTAGCGCGATTGGGCCTCGAGCTGGTCATCTTGCTGGGCGGTGGCGTAGCCTTTTACATCGCTGGGTACGGCTTCACCGGAATAACGGTGGGCGCCCTTGTTCTCTTGCACTACGCATTGTCAGTTGATCGTCTAATCTGGTTGCTCTGAACCGCCCCGTGTTTGCCGGAGGCTGATTGATCTTAGTTATGCGGCCATGTCTGATCTTTCCAGAGCCGCATAGAAGTTTGTCTCGGCTTCTGCTGGCGGGATGTTCCCGATGGGTCCCAGCAGGCGGCGGTTGTTGA
>CALKXV010000038.1 GCA_938005545.1 uncultured Paracoccaceae bacterium | reverse complement strand
GGGGATATCGCCCGGTTCGATGAGGGCATTGCGCTGGGCATCGGGGTGGCCAATGCGCTGAACGTCGGGGTCGGGGATCGGGTCAAGCTGATCTCGCCCAATGGGGTCAAGACCGCCTTTGGCACCAGCCCGCGCGTGAATGCCTATGAGGTGGTCTATATTTTCACCGCAGGGCGCTATGATATTGACCGCACCCGCGCCTATCTGCCGCTGGCCGAGGCGCAAAGTTTCTTTAACAAAGAAGGGGTCGCAACCGAGTTGGAGGTGATGGTCGAAACGCCTGAGGCCATCGACGCTGTGGTTCCTGACATACTCATTGCGGGTGGTGATCGCGCGTTGGCCTTTACGTGGAAAGAATCCGCAGGCGGTTTTCTGAACGCGCTTGAGATCGAGGACAACGTGATGTTCATCATCCTGTCGATCCTCGTGTTGATTGCGGCCATGAACATCGTCAGCGGCTTGATCATGTTGGTTAAGAACAAAGGCCGCGACATTGGGATTTTGCGGACCATGGGATTGACGCAAGGCTCAGTGATGCGAGTGTTTTTTCTGACGGGTGCCTTGGTGGGAACGATAGGAACAATTTTTGGTGTGATCATCGGATGTCTGTTCGCAATCTACTTCGATCAGATATTAGCTTTCGTTAACGGCGCGGCCGGTGGCAATGTTTGGGATGCCTCAACGCGGGGCATTTATCGCTTGCCCGCAAAACTCGAATTAAATGATGTGCTTAGCGCGATTTCTCTGTCGTTGGCATTATCGTGGATCATCACGCTTTGGCCGTCGTATCGCGCCGCTCGCATGAATCCGGTGGAGGCGTTGCGCTATGAATAAAGCGTTGTCCCTGACCGGAATTTCAAAGACCTACAACGCTGGAAAGCCCAATGCCTTGAATGTGTTGGACGGTACCAATCTTTCGCTTGAGCGCGGCGAAGTCGTTGCCCTTGTGGCGCCGTCGGGGGCGGGGAAGTCGACGTTGTTGCATATTGCGGGGCTTTTGGATTCTTGCGACGCGGGAACGGTGCATATTGGCGATGTGGATATGGGCGGTAAGGGTGATGCCGAGCGGACGGCGGCGCGGCGGCAAGAGGTTGGTTTCATTTACCAATTTCACCATCTGCTGCCGGAGTTTTCGGCGCTTGAGAACATAGTGCTGCCGCAGCTGGCAAATGCGGTGCCCGAGGCCGAAGCCCGCGCCCATGCCATGGCTTTGATGGAGCGTGTGGGTGTAGCGGATCGTGCCGATAATCGCCCGGCTGCCCTGTCGGGGGGCGAACAGCAACGCGTCGCGTTCTGTCGCGCTTTGGCCAATAAACCCAAGGTGTTACTGGCCGACGAGCCGACGGGAAACCTTGATCCTGCGACGTCGGATACGGTGTTTGCAGCGCTGATGGAGCTGGTGCGGGAAACCGGATTGGCGGCCCTGATCGCGACCCATAATCCCGAATTGGCGAGCCGGATGGACCGGACTGTCAGGCTGGAAAACGGGACGTTGGTGTAACGTCTGTATCGCGTCGGTATGACGTCGGTATCACGTCGGTGCGCCCGAACGCTTGGTTTACCCTTTTTGCGTCAATGCAAGACCGGCGGCCATCAAGGCAAGGCCGCCCGCCCGGCTGAGCGACAGCGGCGTGACATTGGCCCCGAACAATCCAAAGTGATCGATGCTGGCAGCGGCAACAAGCTGGCCGAGCAAAACGAAGAACACCGCGTTTCCAACGCCAAAGTGCGGCGCGATATAGGTGATCGACAGGACGTAGAAAGCGATCAACACGCCTGCGAGCAACAGATGTTTGGGCTGGGCGGGGATGGCTTTCAGTGCGGCGGGGCCTGTGACGGCCACGGCGAGTGCTGCCGTTAGGCTGGCGATCAGGAACAGGCTGAGGGCGGCGGCCGAGGGGCTGCCGATCTTTTGACCCAAGGCAGCGTTCAGGGCGGCAAGCGTCGGAATGCCGATCCCGGCGGCGAACATGGTCAGGCCATAGGCGAAGTTTTGTGTCATGGGGGATTTGTGGCACGGGCGGCGGCAAGGGGAAACCCCATCGCCGCCCGCATCGCGGGTGTCGTTACTTGATCTTGCGCCCGGCAATCACAGTGTCGGACTTGCCTGCGTTGGAATTGGCTGTGGCCGTCGCCTTGACCTTTTCCTTCTTCGGCTTTTTCGCTTCGCGGTTGCCGCGGTTCTTGTCTTTGGACATGGGGTCTCCTTCAGCGTCGCCGCTTTGGCAGAATACCAAAGCGGGCCTTAGCTTTCAGAAGATCAGGGTTGCCTGAGAGGGTGTCAGGGCGATGATCCCTTGGGCTGCAGGCAGATGCCTGCTGTGTTTTCAGGGTAGGCGTGTTGGGGAATGCACGCAAGAGTCATGAGGGCCGAGGGCGGCTAGCCCTGGCGCGCACGACCCTGGGATGGCGCTTTGAAACACATGAGCGGGTGCGCTTAATGGTGCCAAATACATTGCTTGGGTGTGGCCTTCGGAGGGGTGCAATGCGCCCTCCCATGGGGAGGGTCGGGCGCGCTCGGGCTAGTCGCCCGGGGATGAGAACGAGAAACGTGCCGCATAGCTTTGCTAAGGGGAGATTAGGATGCGTAAACCAAACCATGAGTTTAAGTCCACGCTTAGAGCGCTTACTCTACAAGAAGGAACAAGGCCTCAGGAAAAAATAATGCGATCACCGCAACAGATATAGGCATTAGAACTCGGCCGAAAAAACCATTAATTGAAGATAGTTTCTTAGAATAGTCAAAGACTCTGTTCCGCCGTGCTTCTCTCTCTTGTTTCTCCGCATGAGCTTCTTCGTCCCAATCCGGGTTCTCGCGATAAAATTGATCAGCCTCATAATCGTAGCCTTCATTTGGATTTAAATTGTACTGTTGAATCTGTTCTTCAATTGGATTCCACCAATCTACATCACGTTTTTCCATCAGGATTGCTAAAATCTTAGGAATACCTTCTGACATTCTCGCCGCAAAAATAAATAGAGAAATCCACAGAAAAAGCGAAAGAAGATCAATGATCGTTTCTTGCTGCAGCAAGAACTTCAATCCAAATATATCAACCTCATTGCCGGTTAAAGGCACATTACTGAGAAAGATCGTCAAAGCGGAAAGAGTATATATTGCCCTTCTAATCCTATCAAAATCACCAGAGCCAATTTCATCAAGAAACTGCACTAAACATCCAACTCCTCAACAAACCTCGCGTTCTCCTGAATATATTGAAACCGCAACTCCGGTTTTTTGCCCATCAGGCGCTCGACTAAATCCCCCGTCTCCCCCGGCGTGTCCTCGTCGATTGTCACACGGATTAGGGTCCGCGATTTGGGGTCCATTGTGGTTTCTTTCAAATCTTTTGCGTCCATCTCGCCCAGGCCTTTGAACCGCTGGACGTCGATTTTACCTTTTCCGCCCAATCCCTTTTCCAGCATCCGGTCTTTTTCCGCATCATCCGAGACATAAATCCGTTTTGCCCCTTGGGTCAGACGGTAAAGCGGCGGGCAGGCCAGATACAGGTGGCCTTGGTCGATCAGGGGGCGCATTTGTGAAAAGAAAAATGTCATCAACAGGGCGGCAATGTGGGCTCCGTCGACGTCGGCGTCGGTCATGATGATGATCTTTTCATAGCGCAGATCGTCGACGTTGAATTTGGTTCCCATGCCACAGCCCAAGGCTTCGCAGAGGTCTTTGATCTCGGTATTCTGGTGAAGCTTTGAGGACGCCGCCCCAAGCACGTTCAGGATTTTGCCTTTGAGCGGCAGAAGCGCCTGGTTTTCGCGGAAGCGCGCGGATTTGGCGGAACCGCCAGCCGAGTCCCCTTCGACGATGAACAGTTCGGTGCCTTCGCGGGTTTTGCTGGAACAATCGGTCAGCTTGCCCGGCAGGCGCAGTTTCTTGGTGGCGGATTTCCGGGCGGTTTCCTTTTCCATCTTGCGGCGCAGGCGTTCGTCGGCGCGCAGAATCAGGAAATCAAGGATGGCGCCTGCGGATTTGGTGTCTGCGGCGAGCCAGGTGTCGAAGTGATCGCGCACCGCGCCTTCGACCATTTTGAGGGCGTTTTCGTTCGAGAGCCGATCTTTGGTTTGGCCGACGTATTGGGGATCGCGGATGAAGACGCTGACAAGGGCCGACCCACCAGTGATCAGATCGTCGCGGGTGATCTGCTTGGCCTTCTTGTTTTGCACCCGTTCGCCGTAGTCGCGGATGCCTTTCAGGATCGCGGACCAGAAGCCCGCTTCGTGGGTGCCGCCTTCGGGGGTTGGTACGGTGTTGCAGTAGGATTGGATGAAGCCGTCGCGCGATGGGGTCCAGTTGATCGACCAGTCGACTTTGCCGGGTGCGCCGAACTTTTCCTTGAAGTCGACGCTGCCTGCGAAGGGGTTGTCGGAATAGGTGCTGGCTCCGGCGAGGCGTTCGTTCAGGTAGTCAGAAAGTCCGCCGGGGAAATGGAATTTGGCTTCCATCGGGGTGTCGCCGTCGGGGATGGCGGATTTCCAGCGGATTTCAACGCCCGAGAACAGATAAGCCTTGGAACGCGCCATGGTGAAAAGGCGCGCAGGTTTCAGTTGAAGCGAGCCGAAGATTTCGGGATCGGGGTGGAAGGTGACAGAGGTGCCGCGCCGGTTGGGGGCTTGGCCGACCTTTTCCAGTTTGGTCTGCGGAACACCTCGGGCGAATTCCATGGCGACGAGTTCTTTGTTGCGGGCGACTTCGACGCGCAAATGATCGGACAGAGCATTCACGACAGAGGAGCCGACGCCGTTCAGACCGCCAGAGGTTTCATAATTGTCGCCCGAGAATTTGCCACCTGCGTTCAGAGTGCAGAAGATAATCTCAAGCGCGGATTTCTTGGGGTCTTTGGGATGCGGATCGGTGGGGATACCGCGCCCGTTGTCGCGGATTGTGATGTGGCCGTTGTCGTGGAGTTCGACCTCGATCCACGAGGCATGGCCCGCCACGGCTTCGTCCATTGAGTTATCGATGATTTCTGCGACCATATGGTGCAACGCACGGTCATCGGTGCCGCCGATATACATACCGGGGCGCAGGCGCACGTGTTCCATGTCTTCCAAGATTTGGATGGAAGATGCGTCGTAAGCTTTGCCTTTGGGTGCGCTTAGAAGATCGTTTGCCATGTGTCTGCTCTGCTTTTTTTTGGCTTTAACGTATTAGACCAGCCAGCGCCGGTCGGGGCAATGGAGAAAGGGTTAACCTTGGCGGCGACACGCGCAAATGGCGACGGTTCGCGGCGTGTGTCTTCGATCAGTTCTGATGAGCGCACGGAACCATGTGGACGGCTGCCGAATCGCCACGCACTGTTGCCACTTGCACGCCACATATCGGGGCGTAGTTTAACGTGCTAGAAACGATGGAATTTCTGCAAGACTACTATTGCTTGTTGTGGCGCGAGTTTCCCGTCCTCACACTCACAATTTACCGCATTTTGTGTCCCAAAATGGCCAAAAAGCGCGAAAATTCGAAATTTGGTTTTGTGCCGATTGAAAAGGCTAGCGAGGTGAAATTGGTCCGCTAGGCTTCGTGCCGCTCAGCAAATCTGGTGCCGAATTACTCTTCGAGGTCATATCTCAATGCTATGAACGCGGCGCCATCATCATAACCTCGAACCTGCCTTTCGATGAATGGACCGAAGTCTTTGGCTCAGAGAGACTAACCGGCGCGCTGCTGGACCGTCTGACCCATCACGTCCACATTCTTGAGATGAACGGCGAAAGCTATCGACTCAAACACAGCCGTAAAAAACAACAATAATCAAAGCTCAATCAAGATCAGAATAATGCTGGACCAAGGGCCAACATGCGCTTTGGCTCGCGTTAGCTATCTGGGGAGCACACGCGCCAAAGCGCGCAACAACCTCAAACCCAGTGACCCCATCTTACCTCGCGTCAATGCTCCCTTTTTACTCTGCGATTGACAGTTGGCTGGTATCGGCGGGCTTGGTGCTTTTGGACGTCGCAAGAAAGCTTAAGATTTTAAAATCTTAACAGACGATCTTTTGAATCCCGGCCTGTCAAATAGCCGAGTTTTGCTTTTGTGCGTTCGGTTCTTTTTGGCTAGCCCCGCCCGAAAAAGTTCCAGAACCGCGATTTTGCGGCGTCACCGGCTTCGTCGATGTCTTCCAGCATGGGATCAACGCGCCGCGCCCAGAAGTTTCGCCACAGCCGCCAGATGGTGATAAGCCCCAAGATCAGGATCGTCAGGAACACGATGTTGAACCATGGGATCAGGCGGACGTCGGGGCCATCGACGGGCTTCATGGACAGCGCATTCGGGAAGATGCCGTCGCCCAGCCATGTGATCCGCCAGCCATAATGGCGAATGGCGATCCATTGCGGATCATCTTCGGTGGATACGAAATCGGCGGCGCGGGTTTGCAAATTGGCCGTGTCAAACTTGAAGTATGGGGGCCAACCCCAACCCGTATCCTGGTTTCGATAGACCGAAGGTTTGCCGCTGGGACGAATGGTCTGCATCAACAAAACATCGCGGGTGATCTGCGCATCGGAGGTCGCGGCTCCGGTGTTTTGCCAGAAAATATCGGTGAAACCGCCGAAATCCTGACGTTCTTCATAAGTGTCAACGATCCGCACAATATCGCGTTGCGGTAATGTGTAATGAAGACAACTGCTGAGCAACAACAGCACCAAAATGCGAAATGTCCAACGAATATAAGTCATGTTTTCCCCTCTGAGCTTCCAGATAAGGGCTTGGCCTAGGTGCGTGCAAGGGCTTCACTCTGGGTTCTTGGCGTGCGAGCGTTTCTGCGCGCGAAAAAGGAGAGCTGCATGAGGCCGGGAAAAACCAACCTTATCACGGATGTTGCAGGGCTTCGCGTCGGGCAATCGCAGGATAAGCACATCAAAACCGGTGTAACGGTTGTGGTTGGTGACGCGCCGATGGTTGCGGGTGTTCATGTGATGGGTGGCGCGCCGGGCACACGTGAAACTGATCTTTTGGCCCCCGACAAAACGGTTCAGACGGTGAACGCCTTGGTTCTGTCGGGTGGTTCGGCCTTTGGGCTTGGGGCCTGCGACGGGGTGGTTGCGGGGTTGCGGGGCGACGGTTTGGGGTTTGAAGCGGGTGGCGCCCGTGTTCCGATTGTGCCGGGTGCAATCCTGTTTGATCTGGCCAATGGCGGTGCGAAAGATTGGGATGACACCCCCTATCCGGCCTTGGGACTTAGGGCTTATGCGGATCGCGGCACTTCAGTGGACCTGGGGAGTTTTGGCGCGGGCACTGGCGCGCAGGTGGCGGATTTGAAAGGTGGAGTGGGGTCGGCCTCGGCGATCTTGCCATCGGGTGCGGTGGTTGGAGCTTTGGTGGCGGTTAACGCGCTTGGTCAGGTCACGATGGGCACCGGCGGTGAATTCTGGGCTGCACCTTTTGAGGAAGACGGCGAATTTGGCGGGCGCGGCATTGGCACTGCGGGGCCTGCGCGCACCAAGCGCGATCGGTCCGGTGCCACGACGATTGGGGTGGTTGCGACGGATGTGACTTTGAGCAAGGCAGAGGCGACGCGGATGGCCACAGCCGCCCATGACGGCATTGCGCGGTCAGTTGTGCCAGCGCATACGCCGCACGACGGGGATCTGGTGTTTGCGGCGTCGACGGGGAAACGCGCGCCTACGGGCGACGATCTGTTCTTGATAGGTCATGCGGCGGCTGTCTGTCTGGCACGGGCCATTGCGCGCGGAGTGTATCACGCAACGGCGGCACCCGGTGATCCGGTGCCGACCTGGGCCGACAAGTTCAGCTAAGCAAATCGGCGATCAGCGGGCTGTCGGGATCAAGCAGGCCGTCAAGGATGTCAAAGTGGTTGCGCCCGGGATCAATTCGGTGCCGCCCGTTCCAGACCCGCGCAAGTTCGCCCGCTTGATCCAAGAACACAGGACGTTCTTCGGAACCGACCCAAACCGACACGGGCACATCGGGCGCGTCGTGAAAGACCGGGCTTTCGGCTTCGGCTTCGTCCGCATCAAGGTGCAGGATGTCGTTCTTGGCGATGTTCATCAGGGGCCGCAGATCGCAGAGCGGCGAAATGGGCAGGATGCGGGCAATACGGCTTCGGACGCCTTCGCCAAGCGCCACATCGCGGCATGCCATTCGCGCGGACAGATGCCCGCCTGCGGAATGGCCGGTAATGCGGATCGGGCCGGATATGTGATCGGCGGCCGTTTCCACGGCGCGGGCGATTTCGCGGGTCATGTCGCGGATGCGGGCGACAGGCGCCAGAGTGTAGGATGGCATGGCCACGACCCAGCCCCGTTCGGTCAGGCCAGACGTGTAGTGTGACCAGAAGGTTCGGTCAAATTTGTGCCAATAGCCGCCATGCACAAAGACAACCAATCCTTGCGCCTTGCCGCTGGGGTGGAACATGTCCAGTGCCTGACGCGCGCCCTTGCCATAGGGGACGTTGAGGCGCGCGCGCCCAATGGCGGCTTCGCGGGTGCGGTAAGCGAGCGCGGTGTCTTCCCAGATGTCGGGAAGGGCCTCTGCGCCCGGAACAAATGCACCGATTTCAAAATCTTGATCAGTCAGTGTCATTGGGTGCAGATGCCATGTGGCGGATTTGTTTACAATGCCGCGTTTGCCTTGCGGTCAGCCTTCTTTGGCGACTTTATCGCGCAAGAAACGGCGCAGGATTTTGCCCGAAGCGGATTTTGGAATTTCGTCGACAAAGCGGATCTGGTGGAGTTTTTTGTAGGTTGCCAAGTGGGCTTCGAAATGAGCGTGGATGGCGTCTTCCTCGGGGCCATCATCGCTACGAATGACAAAGGCAATGGGCAGTTCGCCGGCTTCGTCGTCAGGGTGTCCGATCACAGCGGCATCCACAATCCCATCGATAGAAATTAACGCCGCTTCCAATTCGGCGGGTGCCACTTGGAAGCCTTTGTATTTGATCAGTTCTTTCAGCCTGTCGACGATGAACATATACCCATCCTGGTCAACACACGCGATGTCGCCGGTGCGCAGCCAGCCGTCTTCGGTGATGGTTTCAGCGGTGGCTTTCGCGTTGTTCAGATAGCCCTGCATGACTTGCGGGCCTTTGATCCAAAGTTCGCCTTCGGCATCCGCTGGCTGAGCTTCGCCGCTTTCGGGATCAACGATTTTGCTGTGCGTATTTGGCACAACCACACCGGCGGCACCTGCGCGCGGGGCATGGGCTGGTACGATGTGCGAGACCGGGCTTAGTTCGGTCATGCCGTAGCCCTGGAGAGCCGTGCAGCCCAATCGCGCATGGATTGCATCAGACAGTTCAGCGCCCGAGGGGGCGGCGGCGATAAACACCTGTTCCAGCGCGCTAAGGTCATAGCTATCGATCAGCGGGTGTTTGGCCAGCGCAAGCCCAACGGGAGGCACGACCCACATACGCTTGGCTTTATTGTCTTGCGAGATCTGGAGAAACAAGGGCAGATCGAACCGAGGCATTGTTACCAAGGCACCGCCACCTGCCAGATGCACATTCATCAAAACCGTCATCCCATAGATGTGAAACAGGGGCAGAAATGCCGCCGTGATTTCGCCGGGCTGAAAATCGGCTGCGACAATAGACTGATCAACATTGACCACCAGATTGCGGTGCGACAGCATCACACCCTTTGGAAGCCCCGTCGTGCCGGATGAGTACGGCAGGACGACCGTATGGGCATCAAGATCAACGGTAACCTGCGCATTTATCGGTTCACCAAACAAGGCGTCGTATTCGGGCGACCCAATGGCGATCACGGGGCGATGACCGGCACCGGATTTGGCGGTGTCCAAGATGCCCGGATCAGCCAACAGGATGTCAGCATTGGCGTCGTTCAGTTGGTGGGTCACCTCGGGGGCCGTATAGGCCGGGTTCAATGTGGTGATAGTGCCACCAGCCCACGCGACGGCGTGAAAAATAACGCAGTATTCGGGGCTGTTCGCGGCCATCAGCGCGACGGTTTTGCCCGCGCCGAACCCAGCCTCGGTCAGACCACCGGCCAATTGTTTAACCTGATCCATGAACGCCTGCGACGTCATGGTTTTTCCGGTGACACCGTCGGTCAGGACCACCTCATCGGGTCGATTGATCAGACCGTCAAAGACACGCTCGGTAATGGATTGATCTCTAAGCACAACGTCCGGATGGGGGCTGCTGAAATTGGTCATGTGATCCTCCGTTACCGCGCACTATTACAGAGAACTTAAAGGGCGCAAAGGGTTCGCCTTTTCCGGACTGCTCAGCCTTCGGGGATAACGCGCACAAGGCCGCCGCTGCGGGCATCTATCAACAGTAGAATTGCGCCGTCCCGATCAACGTCCACGTCGCGGACCCGACCCAGGTTTTCGAGATAACGCGCCTCGCCCACCACTTTGTCACCATTGAGCTTCAGGCGCACCAAGCCGCCGGGGTTGAGCGATCCGGCCAGAATGTCACCGTTCCAGTCAAACTTCTGGCCTTGATAGAACGTGAAGCCGCCGGGCGCGATGACCGGGTCCCAGTAATACCGCGGTTCGGTGACACCCGCCGCGCTGGTTCGGCCCTTGTTCACAGGCGAGCCGTTGTAGTTTTCGCCATAGCTGACAACCGGCCAGCCATAGTTTGCACCAGCTTGGATGCGGTTCAATTCGTCGCCGCCTTTTGGGCCATGTTCCAGCGTCCAAAGATCGCCTGTCTTCGGATGAAGTGCCGCGCCTTGGGGGTTACGGTGACCATAGCTGTAGACTTCGCCCAGGGCACCCGATTGTCCGCGAAATGGGTTGTTGCCGGGAATGCCGCCATCAAGTGTCACGCGCACCACTTTGCCGTAAGTCGTGCGCAAATCCTGAGCCAGCACCCGTTCCGAACGCGAGGAATGTTCGCCAGCGGTGATATAGGCGTGTGGGCCTTTCAACACGATGCGGCTGCCAAAGTGCATCGGGTTTGGCGAGGGGGGCGATTGAACGAAGATGTCCTTTAGGCCCGTTAACCGCGCGGGGTTGTCTTCGAGAATGGCCGTTGCGGCCGCCGTCGCCGACATGCCACCGCCCATGGGTTTGGCATAGGTCAGATAGATACGTTTCGAGGTTGCAAAGTCTTCGGCAAGGGCCACATCCAGCAAGCCGCCTTGGCGTTCCGCCAAAACCTTGGGGCTGCCGCGCACCACTTCGGGATTTTGGCCAAGGGTGATCAGCTTTAGTGCGCCGGGGCGTTCGGTGACCAGATAGCGCCCATCGGGCAGGACTTCGACGCCCCAAGGGTTGCGAAGACCGCGCGCGATGACTTCAACTTTCAAGCCAGGGCTGTCGCGCAATTCAGGTGCGCAGGTCTGGTTCGCGAAGGCTGGTTGGGCTTCGGGAACGTTCTTTTTACCTTGGGCGACTTGGGCCAAAGCAGGTGACGCCATGACCGCAAGGGCCGTCAAGATCGATGGGAAAAATCTGTGCATGAGCGCGCTCCTTTGGGCATAACCTAAAGGTCTTCGTCGTCGTTTCCATTCAATTCCATGCGATTTTCTGCGTCGCGGTTCGCGATGGCCTGTTCAACGAAGGCGTCCGGGTCTTGGACAAAGCGCTGATACAGTTTGAAATGCGCGGTGTCGCGAAGATCGACGGGCGCAAGGCCCCGGTGTGTGATTTCAAGAATGTTGGCACCGGGTGTCGCCATCAAAATAGGCGAATGAGTGGCCATAATGACTTGGCTGGTCGCGGTTTCCTGAATGTTTTTCAACACATACAAAAGCTCAAGCTGACGATTTGGCGACAGCGCGCTTTCGGGTTCGTCCATGAAATAGATGCCTTGACGCGATAGTCTTTCGTCAAAGAACCGCACGAAGCCTTCGCCGTGGCTGTGCGACAGATAATCGGGCGCAGGTTTGTCATAGGTTTGGGCCATTTCGTCCTGAAAGCGCGCGACGGAAAAGAAGGTTTCGGCCCTGAAGAACCACCCGTCTGTCACCTTTGGCAACCAACGCGCGCGCAAGACGTCGGCCAGATCGGACCCGCTTTTGTCCAGGGCCATGTCGTGATCCACAGGGCGATAGCCTTTGCCGCCGCCCGCTTCATCATAGCCCGCAAGTGCGGCCATCGCTTCGATCAGGGTGGACTTTCCAGTGCCATTTTCGCCGACAAGAATGGTGACGGGTTCGACGAACTGCACGTCGAAATCCGCATTGAAGAATGGCAGGTTGAAGGGATAGCCCGATTTTTCCGCCAAGGCACCTTCGGTCACATAAAGGCCGCGCAAAAAGGGCGATGGCAACCGAGTGTCTTTTCGTTTCCGCGCCACGACTTACACCCCGTTTTTTCTAAACCCGCGGAATTGGTCCGAGGGTTTCGCCTTTGACGGATCGGGGCGCGCAATCAAAGCCAAACACGGGGTGTCTTTCGCAAACATGATGTCTCCTTTTCAGCGCCACGCCTTCTCTTTGGAAAGCCGCCTTCAATTTCCCGCCGCAAAGCGTTTACATTGACACGCAACAGACAAAACCGACTTACACCTCGATATCATTTAAGGACGTTTTCATGCAGTGTTTTCTCAAATCCCTTTTTGCCTTAGGCGCGGTCACCACCCTGGCGGGTTGCGAAGTTCAACCGTCCGATCCAGAAAATACGCCGGGTATTTCAATTTTTGAAGTCCGCGATGGCACCACGCACCTTGTTCACACAAGTCGACGCGATCAAACCCCGCTGCGGACCGCATGCAGCGACGGAAGCCTGCCCGCCGAAGTCGCTGGCGAATTTGACGGCCCCGCAGCTTGGAACCAGTATTATGTGCTGCAACCGGGGCAAACATCGGTGGAATTTCTGATGTCTGTCGGATCGCGTTCAGGTGTTTCGACTTGGATCATGTCGATCGCGGAGCCCTTTGATGTGGTCGACCCGGAAACACCGCGATTGCCCTCGGGCTTTACCGTGTTCGGTTTCGATCTGGGATCGCGGTTTTTTTCAACCACGATCCGGTCGATGACGTTGGAATTGGGCGAAGGCCAACCTGTGGACGCAAGAGGCAGTGTCAGCACGATCATCTCAACAGGCGGTGGCCGCGATCTTGCGCCGGGCGACGGACGATTTACATTGATCGCAAGCTGTTAGTGTGCGCCGTTCAAACGCCGTAGATCTCCGCGATGCGATCCACCGCCGCCTCTGCCGTCATTTCTTCGCTTTCGCCTGTGCGCCGGGATGTCAGTTCAACGACGCCGTTCTTCAAACCGCGCGGGCCGACCGTGATGCGCCACGGCAGGCCGATCAGGTCCATGGTGGCGAATTTGCCGCCTGCCCGTTCGTCGCGGTCGTCATAAAGCGGGTCCAACCCTTTGGCGATAAGCGCTTTTTCCAACATATCACAAGCCGTATCCGTGCCTTCGTCGCCTTGGCGCAGGTTGATGATACCCGCATGGAACGGCGTCACGCCTTCGGGCCAGATGATGCCATTGTCGTCGTGGCTGGCTTCGATGATCGCGCCCAAAAGACGCGACACACCGATGCCGTGCGATCCCATGTGGACCGCGACTTCGTTTCCTTCGGCGTCTTGCACCTTGGCGTTCAACGCATCGGTATATTTGGTTCCGAAGTAAAATATTTGCCCGACTTCGATGCCGCGCGCGGTGCGGCGGCGATCCTCGGGCACGTCGTTGAACAGCGCTTCATCGTGGGTTTCATCGGTGCGGGCATAGCGCGAGGTGAACTCTTCCAGGACGCTCTGACAGGCCACCTTATCGTCGAAATCAATCTCACGGTCGCCGAATTTCAGGTCGGTGATTTCGCTGTCGTAAAAGACTTCGCTTTCGCCCGTTTCGGCCAGCACCAGAAATTCGTGGGTGTTGTCGCCACCAATGGGCCCTGAATCCGCGCGCATCGGGATCGCTTGCAGACCCATGCGTTCATAGGTGCGCAGGTAGCTGACAAGATGGCGGTTATAGGCGTGCAGCGCGTCTTCCTTGGTCAGGTCGAAGTTATAGCCGTCTTTCATATAGAATTCGCGGCCCCGCATGACACCGAAGCGCGGGCGGATTTCATCGCGGAATTTCCACTGGATTTGGTACATCGTCAGCGGCAGGTCTTTGTAGCTGCGCACATTGGCGCGGAAGATGTCGGTGATCAGCTCTTCGGCCGTGGGCGTGAACAGCATGTCGCGGTCGTGGCGATCTTTGATCCGCAGCATTTCCTGACCGTAATCATCATAGCGCCCGCTTTCGCGCCACAGGTCTGCCGACTGGATCGTGGGCATCAGCATCGGGATATGTCCCGCGCGCGCTTGTTCCTCGTGAATGATGTTTTCGATCTTTTGCAGAACCTTGAACCCAAGGGGCAGCCAGGAATAAATCCCCGCACTCGCCTGTTTGATCATACCTGCGCGCAACATATAGCGGTGCGACACGATCTGCGCCTCTGAGGGCGTTTCTTTCAGAACGGGAAGGAAATAGCGGGAAAGGCGCATGGGGTAAGGCTCGTTTGTGATCTGGTTGTCTTTGGGTCTAGGCCGCGCGGGCCAAAGGGGCAAGAGCGCTTGGTTTGAAAGGCCCTGCCGGGTGTCTTAGGGTGCTTTGATATTGAAGGGTGACGGCATGGGCAATCCGCAACATTTGGAATGGTTATTGGAGGGGGTTGAGGCGTGGAATGCGCGGCGGGAGCGTGAGGATTTTGCGCCGGGTTTGAGCAGTTTGGATCTCGAAATATCCTCCACTGGAGCGAGCTGGCTAAAAAACAGCACAAGTATGCCCATCATCCGCCTCGCTTTAAAACGACCAGAAGACGTCGGGCGCGTAAATCTCACAGGAGCAAACTTGCGCGGCGCAGATCTAAGAGGAACGAACCTGGGCTCAACAATTGGACTTGAGCAGTCGCAACTAGATGAAGCCATAGGCGACACTGCTGCCATCCTGCCAAAAGGTCTAGTTCATCCTGAGCATTGGTTAGACCCGGAAACACCACCGGATAATTGGCCAATACCTACAAATGAAGAGCCAACATACCAAACCAGGACATCCGTAGACACAAGGCAAATCGAAGCAATCCTCGCACACGCGAACCTGCATCGAATACAAGCACCCGTCACAGCGGAAATGATCCGTGTTGCCATCAAAACGGCCCTGCCCGTTGGTACGAACGACTTGCCACAGGTGTTTCGTATCGCAACGGATGTCGCTGACATTTTGGCGCGGCTTGAGCCAGACAAGGCCAATCTTGAAGATCGGATCGCCGCGTTAGAAGTGCAAGTTGCCGCCTTAACAGCGGCTTTGCAAATCGCCGAAGCTAGGGCGGAGGCCGAGGCGGCTTTGGCCGAAGGGTACAAATCGGAGCTGGAAGGCAAGGACACCGATGTTGAAGGCTTCTGGTCGTCCTACAAAAAGACAACCGGCGAAGAAGTTGCCAAGCATCAGTTCTTTTTCGCGAAGGCCGGGTTTGTATACTATCTTGCAACGCTGCTTGGACCGAACCACCCTTTGATTAAGACGTTGTTCGAAGTGCTCGGAAAGTTCTGAACCGCGCGCGTCTTGCAAATCGAGCGTTGAACCGCGACATAAGGCAGGTATTCAAAGGGGCAGACCATGGCGTTACCTGTTGAACAACAAGTCCGGTATTGGGGCATTGCGAGCGTCGTCTTTCTGGCCGCTTTGTGGTTATTGGGCGATGTGATTTTGCCGTTTGTTTTGGGTGCGGCCATCGCTTATTTCCTTGATCCGGTCGCGGATCGGTTGGAGCGCATGGGGGCGTCGCGTGCGATTGCAGTGGCGATCATCACCTTTGTTGCCTTGCTTGTCTTTGCCCTCGCGGTTTTGCTGATCGTGCCCCTGGCCGTCAGCCAGCTTAGCGGTTTGATCGATGCGGCACCTCAGATATTCGCGGATTCGCGGAGCTTTTTGATCACGCAGTTTCCGAGCCTTGCAGATGCGGATTCGACCATCAGCAAGTCACTGGTCAGCATTGGTGAGACGCTTCGATCCCGAGGCGATGAGCTTTTACAGACGGTTCTGGCGTCATTCTCGGGCGTGGTGAACGTTGTGGTCTTGGTGGTGATTGCGCCGATTGTTGCGTTTTACCTGCTTTATGACTGGGACAACATGATCGCCAAGGTCGATGGGCTTTTGCCGCGCGATCATGCGCCTGTGATCCGCAAATTAATGGGCCAGATCGACCAAACCATGGCCGGGTTTATCCGTGGTCAGGGCACCGTTTGCATGATTTTGGGCATCTTCTATGCGGTGGCTTTGATGTTGGTTGGATTGAATTTCGGGTTGGTCGTGGGGCTGATTGCCGGGGCTTTGACGTTCATCCCCTATGTGGGGGCCTTGGTTGGCGGTGTTTTGGCGCTTGGGCTGGCCGTGTTCCAGTTCTGGGGCGACTGGCTTTGGATCGTTTTGGTCTGGGGTATTTTTCAGGCTGGCCAATTCGTCGAAGGCAACATTTTGACGCCGCGGCTGGTCGGATCCTCGGTCGGGCTCCACCCCGTTTGGCTGTTGTTTTCGCTGTCGGCTTTTGGGGCGCTCTTTGGGTTTGTTGGCCTGTTGGTGGCCGTTCCCGTCGCGGCATCCATCGGTGTGATTTCGCGGTTCGCAATCGCCCAATACAAAGACAGCCGGTTGTATCAGGGGCTGTCTGGTCAGAACGATCCTTAAGTCATGGCCGAGCAATTAACGTTTGATCTGGCTGTTCGCCCGTCGTTGGGGCGGGGTGATTTCTTTGTCTCGACGGCCAATCATCTGGCCTTGATGCGACTAGACGCACCTGAAACTTGGCCAAACGGTAAGCTGGTTCTGACCGGGCCGAAGGGTGCTGGCAAAACCCATTTGGTGCATGTTTGGGCCGAGCAGGAAGACGCGCGGATCGTGACCGGTTGTGAGTTGTCCGCACTAGACATTGGCCAAGTTGAGACCTCCGTTGCCGTTGATGACGCGGATGGCTTGACGCCAGACGCCGAGACCGCGCTTTTTCATTTGCACAACCATGTGGCGGCGCAATCCAAGCCGTTTTTATTGGCCGCACGCACGGCCCCAAGTCGGTGGAACATCGCCCTTCCCGATTTGCGAAGTCGTCTGGAAGCCGCCGATATTGTCCGTATTGATGCGCCCGATGATGGGTTGTTGTCAGCCGTGCTGATGAAGTTATTTGCGGATCGTCAAATCGATGTCACGCCGCCAACAATCGCCTGGCTGACCACCCATATGGGTCGATCTTTTGCTGAAGCACAACAAATTGTGGCCACCTTGGATGCGCGCGCCCTGGCGGAACGTCGCAAAGTAACCCGCAGCTTCGCCCAAGAGGTACTGGACAAAGACCCGCCTTAAGGTCCATATTCGTCATTCTCCTGTCACATTGAACTGTAAGACGTTTCGCATGAACGCTGTTACTGATTTTCTGTCCGCCCCCTTGCCGTCACCCAAGGAATTGTCCGGGAAGGATTTCTCGGGCCCTGACCGGTTTATGAACCGCGAATTATCTTGGCTGGCCTTCAACTGGCGGGTCTTGGAAGAGGCTGATAATCCACGCGTGCCGCTGTTGGAACGCCTGCGATACCTGTCAATTTCAGCCACCAATCTTGACGAATTTTACACTGTTCGCGTCGCTGGATTGCGCGAATTGGCCCGCGAGGGCAATGCAACACCTGCCGCCGATGGTCTGACGCCTATTGAACAGCTTGCCTTGATCGACGTTGATGCGCGTCGCTTGCACGAGCATCAACAGGCGGTTTGGTGTCAGTTGCGTGACGCGATGGACAGCGCCGGCATTTCATTGATCGAACGCGATGCGCTGACCCCTGCCGACACAGAATATCTTGCGCATGTCTTTTTGACCCAAGTGTTTCCTATTCTGTCGCCGCTTGCGATTGACCCCGCCCACCCGTTTCCGTTCATCGCGAACGAAGGCTATTCGCTTGCGCTGGAACTAAAACGCCGTTCGGACAAACGCAGCCTGCGAGCCTTGCTGCCGATCCCCGCTCAGATTGACCGTTTCGTGTCCTTGCCATCAACGGACGGCACACACCGGTTCCTGCCTTTGGAAGACTTGTTGCTGTTGCAACTGCATCAGCTGTTTCCCGGCCATGAGATGACGGGCTATTGCAGTTTCCGGGTGTTGCGCGACAGCGATCTGGAATTGGAAGACGAAGCCGAAGATCTGGTACGTGAATTTGAGGTGGCCTTGAAGCGGCGACGGCGTGGTGAAGTTGTACGGCTCGCTTTGTCAGAAGACGCGCCCAAAAAGCTCCGCCGGGTCATTATGGAAGAGTTTCAGGTTGTCGAGGACGATGTCGTCGAGATTTCGGGAATGTTGGGTTTGGGCGATCTAAGCGAGTTGGTTCTGGACGACCGCAGCGATCTGTTGTGGCCTGCGTTCCAGCCCCGTGTGCCGGAACGGGTGCAAGACCACGACGGCGATATGTTTGCGGCGATCCGTCAAAAAGACATGCTGTTGCACCACCCTTATGAGACCTTCGACATGGTGGTTCGGTTCCTGAACCAAGCGGCGCGAGACCCGGACGTGGTGGCGATCAAGCAAACGCTTTACCGCACATCCCGCGACAGCCCGATTGTTGGCGCGCTTTGTGCCGCGGCGGAAGAAGGCAAGTCAGTCACTGCATTGGTTGAGTTGAAGGCACGGTTCGACGAGGCCGCCAACATTCGCCAGTCGCGGCGGTTGGAACGTGCCGGTGCCCATGTGGTTTACGGCTTCATCAATTATAAGACCCACGCCAAAATCTCGACAGTGGTGCGCCGCGAGGGCGGCGAGTTGGTCACCTATACCCACTTCGGCACCGGGAATTACCACCCGATTACGGCGCGGGTTTATACGGATTTGTCCCTGTTCACCTGCGACACCGGAATGGGCCGGGATGCGACGAAGGTGTTCAACTATATTTCGGGCTATGCGCATCCGGGCGAAATGAAGAACCTGAAGATTTCGCCCTTGGATATGAAAAACGGGCTTTTGGGAAAGATTGCGGACGAGGCTGAACATGCGCTTGCAGGGCGACCTGCCGCGATTTGGGCCAAGATGAATGCGTTGATCGAGCCCGATATTATTGACGCTTTGTATTTGGCCAGTCAGGCCGGGGTGCAGATCGATCTGGTTGTTCGCGGGATTTGCGGGCTTCGTCCGGGTGTCAAAGGGTTGTCAGAAAACATCCGGGTAAAATCCATTGTTGGCCGGTTTCTGGAACATTCGCGGATCGTTTGTTTTGGCAATGGTCACGGGCTTCCGCACCGAAAGGCGCGGGTTTACATATCAAGCGCCGATTGGATGGGGCGGAACCTGAACCGCCGGGTCGAAACATTGGTCGAATGCTGTACGCCAACCGTGAAAGCGCAGATCGTCAGTCAGGTCATGGCAGCCAATCTGGCGGATGTTGCCAACAGTTGGATTTTGTCGCCCGATGGCACCTATACCCGCGCTGCGCCTGAGGAAGGTGAGCGGCCTTTCAACTGCCATAAGTTCTTTATGGAGAACCCGTCGCTGTCAGGCCGAGGATCAGCAGGCGCTGGTGATGTCCCTGCCCTGACCCATTCAAGTGACTAAACGGAGCGCCTGACGGCGCACACGATATTTGGATTGGCGTCGGTACTTTGGTGGATGCGGTTTTCTAGGTGCCTGACGGGCTGTCGATGTCGAAGACCATAATCCCGCTTGCACCCCCGTCGGTTAGATCGCACAGGCGTTGACCGAGCGCCGTGTGGGTTGGGTGGTTTGCATAGGCTTCCAGAGCGTCTTGATCTTGGAAGTGGATGACGAAACCCGCCTTGAAGTCTTTGGATTTTTCTTCGAAATCACGGTTTGGACCGGCCTTAAAGGATACTGCGCCATCGAGGGTTTCGCAAAGTTGGGCGAGGCCTTCGAAGACTGCGTTCACGTCGCCCCATGCCGCATTTGGTGCGATTTTACAGAAAACACAGTGCAGGATCATTCGGGGCGTACCCGCGCGGCGGTCTTATTTGCAAAGGCTTCCAGCCGCTCTTTGGAGGCCGGTTGCGTGTTGACGATGCCTGCGACCACCGCTTCGGCATAGGACGCATCAAACCCAGACATGTTCTGCATATGACTGATCGCCGAGCAGATCGCAAAATTCGAAAGGGGCGGATTTTCGGCAGCAGTGCGGGCCAGTTCGCGGGCCTTGTCCATGCTGGACCCGGATGTGAGGTATTGGCACAGGCCCACCGAGACCGCTTCTTCACCTTTGTAGACACGGCCCGTCAACATCATGTCGATCATCCGCGCTTTGCCGACAAGGTCAGCGACGCGGATCGTGGCACCACCGCCGGTGAACAGGCCGCGCTGGCCTTCTGGCAGGGCGAAATACGTCGTCTGATCCGCTACACGGATGTGGGCCGACGATGCCAGTTCCAATCCGCCGCCGACGACGGCCCCTTTTAGGGCGGCAATGATCGGCACGCCGCCGTATTCCATTTTGTTGAAGGCTTCGTGCCAACGCAGGCACAGGTGCATAAACTCGGCTGGGCTGCGGTCTTCTTTGTGGTGCTCGACCAGATCAAGGCCCGCGCAGAAGTGATCGCCTGACCCCGCCAGAACAATCGCTCGCACGCCTGCTCGGGGGGCTGCGGCGAAAAACTCGACCATCTCTTCGACAGTATCGGCATTCAGCGCATTGCGCTTTGTCGGGCGGTTGAGCGTGACGACCCAGACACCATCGTCATGCGCTTTGATGTCGAGGTTTTTGTAGCTGGAAGTATCAATCTGGAGTGTCATGGCGCGTCCTTCACATGATCAGTTTGTTCTTTGCTGTGCGGTTCGCCATACGC
>CALKXV010000037.1 GCA_938005545.1 uncultured Paracoccaceae bacterium | reverse complement strand
CGAGGACACTTTCGACCAACTCTGCCCGAACCCGTGAGAAACTCAGTCGTACCATCCATGGAGAAACTCCCTCAAATCCATGAGGCACGGACTCGCAGATCAAGCAGCCGTCAGGAAGGTGGGAGCAAAGCAACGGTTACGTAGGTTTGAACTTCAATCAGGGTATTCTCCATTTTCCTTAGAAGATTATCAGCAGCATTTTGATGCCGATGCCATCTTTGACCTTTGGTTGAAGACCGACCCGACCTAGATCGGAATCTAGTTCAGTTTGAAGCAAACTACCTTGCAACCGAACCAGTTGGGAAATTGAAGATAGCGGCTCCAATCTCCTGAGCCGCATCGACAGCTCCAGCACCAAATAACTCAAAAAAAAGAGAATTTCCGGCCTCATCTGAGGTCTTTTTGGCTGCTCAGCAGAAGTCTGAATCGGCATGCATATGCTTAAAACCTGCAAAGTTATGGTTTAGTACATGCAGTGGATGAAATTGTCTTTCAAAATCAATGCTCTAGCCCGTCGATATTTTTTACTTCTCAAATATCTGCACTGTTATGGTCCACTGACATTGAATAAGAACGAAAAATAGGTAGAGTGTCTGCCCAACCTTCGCTTCTTTTGCAACGTTTTTGCAACACAGCAGGATTTCGATTCACTTTCCGGCCCGTATTATACCCACTAGGCCGGGATGCTGAGCTTTCTCATTGTCTCGCCACTGAAATTCGACCTCGACCGGGATTTCGTGTTTGTCGGCCAAACGGCTGACCTCTTTCCAAGCATCCTGAGCAGATTGGCCTTGGATCGAGATGCCGAGCTCAGGATAGAACCTGTAGCCTTCTTCCTCATACGCATTGGACTTTGTCGGAATCTGCAGTTCGGTGGTAAGCTGCTCCGCTGCGAAGCCTTTAGTTTTGACACGCTTGGCCATTTCGATCAACAAACCAGCCCAGTTCAGCTTACCGAGCGAATTCCCGTCCATCTTGGCTGAGAGGACGCGTGTGAACGTTAGACCGGGCGTGCGTTCGAATACTGTCGCTTCACTTTCGCTGCCAACGACTTCGGTTTTTTCTTCGTCCACGTCGCGTTCAAGATCGAGCGCATTCATCTTTTCACGAACCAAACTCTCAATCGTCTTCGAAGGCGTGTCCGTACCTAGCCACGTCGATATGGATTTGAGATCGACGAAGGTTGCGTCACTAATTCTGATTACCGGCATCATGGCAGTCTCCTTATGCTTATGTAGGATATATGTAACATATTTCTCTACCCGATCAAGAGAATATGTTACATATTCTTGTGGTGACTTATGATGGGCTTCGCGCATTGCGCGTTACAAGCAAATCAAAGTACAACCTCAGAAAAAACACACCTTTTGGAGTGAAGTCTTGCGGTATCTGGATAGCTCAACAAGAACAGCCGACCAGGCGCTTGGGCACTGGATCGAAAACGAAGCGCCAACCAGTATTGAACACCTAAGGTTCCAAACAGGCTACTTCTCGGTCAATGGGCTGAGTCCATTCAGGGATGTAGTCAAAGAAATGGTTGATGCCGACTTGCCGATATCAGCCGTGGTTGGCTCAAATGAGAAAGACACGACAAAAAACGATATCGAGGGGCTAATTGACTTAGTTGGTTGTCCCCGAGCCAATGCAAGAGTCTGTGTAGTCAGTTACTCCGGCGGCTTAATCCACCCAAAAGTTGCGCACCTTACTAGAACTGACGGCAGTCAACTTGCCTATGTCGGGTCGGCCAATTTGACGCCTGCAGGCGTAGGCGCTGGGAACATTGAAGCTGGCCTCTTACTCGATACCAACGATGGCGACTCCTCCAGCATCCTAAGTGAAATCGCTTCCGCAATAGATAGGTGGTATGATCCATCACTTCCGGAAGTGTCGGTGTTACAGACGCACGCCGACGTTCAACAGTGCGTTGACAATGGCATTTTGGGTTTGACTAAACCAGCAAGACCATCGACAGCGACCTCGGGAGGTGCCGCGTCGGGCGCATCGAAGCCCGTGTTGTCAGCGATAAAGAAGTATCCCCCAATCGTATTGACCACACCTGCGGACGCGGCTTCTTCATCGCCCGCACCAACAGGCGGCACCTCCACGACAACAAATGCCACAACGGCATCATCAAGCTCATCCACGCCTGCGCCTTCAACTCCAGCACCTTACCCGCCAACCTTTCGGTTCGCGTCTGACGATCTGAACTCCATCTTTGCGAATTAGGCGGAGCTCTTTAACGCCATTCACGGCAAGATACTTGCCGAGACGTTGAAGGTCGGCTCGGTAAAGACCCGCCGGATTCAATACTTGCATGTCATGTCCTTTCCTTTGCAAGTTGATCCCCTTGTTGGGACACGACTATGGATTCCAGAAACAGATCATCCTCGCTCTTGGGTTCACCTGCTTGCGCGCCGATCTTTGGATCGATGGTCTCGATAATCGTCCGCAAAGCAGAAGACTTGCCAGAGCCCGCCGAGCCGTCGAGAAGCGCGATTCGGCATGCCTGACCTGGGAAGTATATGGCTGTGGCCATCCACGCGAGAAGGAAGGGCATTTCGTCTTCGTCCACATTCAAGAAATCAGTCAATTCGGACAATTCGCCGGGCTGCGGGATTGGCATTGGAAGGCAATCACCGCGACGAAAGACAACTGGTGCGTCTACCGCATCTACCGCGAAGAAGGATTAACAGTCAGTAAACGCGGCGGACGCAAGCGTGCAGTGGGCACCAGAACGCCCATGGCGATACCGCAGGGGCCGAACCAGCGGTGGTCGTTGGACTTCGTGTCTGACAGCCTGTTGTGCGGTCGCCGGTTCCGCATCCTGAACGTGATCGACGACTTCAGTCGTGAATGTCTGGCCGCTGTGGTTGATACGTCTTTGTCTGGTGATCGTGTCGCTCGGGAACTGGATCGCATTGCCGAGATGCGGGGCTACCCATGCATGGTCGTCAGCGACAATGGAACCGAGCTGACGTCGAATGCGATCCTGAAATGGCAGGAAGACCGTAATGTTGACTGGCATTACATTGCGCCCGGCAAGCCAATGCAGAATGGCTTTGTCGAAAGCTTCAACGGCAGGATGCGGGATGAATGCCTCAATGAACACCTGTTCGACAGTCTACGACATGCCCGCAGTTTGGTGGCGGCATGGCGCAACGACTTCAACCACAACCGGCCTCATTCCAGCCTCGCTGGCCTGACGCCACACGAATATACTAACCGGTCAGGAGAAGACCAAAACCTGAACAGAGCTAACCTAAATTAGCGGACTCAATGGGGAGCAGGTCATACTCAAACCAAGAACGCTTTCAGGTCTCGTTGTCTTATCTTGCCTCTTTGGTGCTAAAGTTAGACAAACCACCCAAGGGTCAAAACTCGGTCGACGAAATTGGCATTTTGCGATGTACAGACAAGCAATAAGAAACAATTGGGAAATAGCGAACACATGGACAGAACATGGACATAGATACTCCCATGAATAGCATCGTACCCACTTTGCAAGTCACAATTGTGACGGTCGCTTACAACTCAATGGCAATTCTACCTAGCATGTTCTCCGCATTGCCGGTCGGCATGCCGGTCGTCGTTGTCGATAATTCCCCCGTGGCAAATCCAGCGCTTCAGAAACTTTGCGATCAGTATCGTGCGCAACTGGTGCGCAACGATCGGAACCGAGGATTTGGAACGGCATGCAACCAAGGGGCGGCACTGGCCGAAACCCCTTTCTTGTTGTTTCTAAATCCCGACACCGAAACCGAAGCTGGCTGCATCGAAGCTCTTTTGCTGGCAGCTGAAACTTACCCGAATGCCTCTGCATTTAATCCTCGGATTCTTGATAGGCGCGGCAAGATTGCATTTCGTCGTCATTCAAAGCTGCGCCCGAGACGGGAAAGGTATCGGGGTCCGACACCGACGGCTGATCAGGAGCTGCCGGTTTTGTCTGGCGCAGCGTTTTTCGTCGCCAAAGCCAAGTTCGATCGTGTAGGCGGGTTTGATGAGGCAATCTTCCTTTTCTACGAAGACGATGACCTCGCGCTGCGACTGTCGAGTCTGGGGCCGTTGATGCACATCCAAAATGCCGTAGTTAGACATTTGGAGGGGCATTCGACAAAACGCTCGCCGGAAACCGCATATTTTAAAGCCTATCATCTGGCTCGTAGTCGCGTCTTTGCTAAGACAAAACACGAATTGCCTTGGCCAAAGGCAGGCGTAGTTTTTCGCGGAGTCCGACAATTGTTCAGTCCGCTTATGTTGAACCGTCGCAAACGCTGGAAGTACTTCGGTTATATGGCTGGCGCTCTCAGCACCCTGAGGGACAACGGACGACACATTGGTTGAGTAAAAACGGCGTCAACTAGTTGCTAAACTGAATTTGGGCTTCCTTCAGTATACAGGCATTTGGAAAGTGTTTTTCTGAACGTCGAAGGGCCGGCCTAGAGCATGGATGCAGCCTTTTCTCTCACATTTTTTGCATAGGGCAAATCGGCCTTCCGCTCGAACGTTAGATTGTGATGATGGCTGTAGTCCACGGGAGTATAGATTTTTTCTTGAAAAGCTAAGTTCCTGTCATCCGTACATAGGGTTTTCGGCAAAATGTATGAACGTCTGCTTTCAGGAAGTTGACAGGTGGATACTTGAGCTTGCCGAATGTCCGCTTTGATGAAGATTTTCTGACGCGGGCCAGGGCGCAAGGTTTCAGTTTGGCCGTATGGGTGGCCCGCGTTGGAAAATCTCTCAGGGTGGAAGCCGCGGGGTCTGGGCGCTGTCTATGGGGAAAGAGCGCTTCGGGTTGGGCCTGAGGCCGCTGGGGTTACGTTGTTCTTCAGATTTAAGACGCCTGTATTGGCGTTCCGCAAGCGCGGTTTCCGTAGAATTAGCCTGGGTCGCTGCCAGTTGGCGCTTTGTACGCAACTTCCCGGGTCGCTGCGCACAAGCGGTTCTTGTCGGTGTGGCTGAGCCAACCGATTTGCATTGGATGAAATGAACGGACAATCGATCATACGGC
>CALKXV010000036.1 GCA_938005545.1 uncultured Paracoccaceae bacterium | reverse complement strand
GGATGTCGAAGCCACCCGCGCTATCCGCCCGGCAGAGGTCGGGGCAACCCAGACAATGCTGACCCGCACACGAGACAGGTTTGATCTCTTTCCGGATCGATTGGCCGCAGACACCGCCTATGGGTCGGGCAACATGCTGGGATGGTTGGTGGAAGAGCGTGGCATCGCCCCGCACATTCCGGTCTGGGACAAATCGAAACGGACGGGACGTTCTCACGCGAAGATTTTGTCTACGATCCTGCAACCGACAGCTACACATGCCCCGGCAAAAAGGAACTACGGACATATCGCCGGAACTTTTCCAAGCCGCGAAAGGCAAATGGTGGCAAAGACGGCTTCATCAGATACCGCGCTTCAAAGCACGATTGCGATGCATGCCCGTTGAAGCCTCAATGCTGTCCGAAGGACAATGGGAGACGTCTCATGCGCTCCGTGCATAAAGCTGCCAGAGATGCCGCCCGCGATAAGGTCGAAGTTAACCGCGCCAGGACTGTCCTGCGTTTTCGTTAGCTAGAAAAGCGACTTTGCATCTCGCTGATCTCAGTGACACGGGCGATTGGGGCCAGTTTCGAAGTTACGCCGCGCTTGGACAGATGGGTTCGGATAGCTTCTGCGGTCACGCCAGGTGCTCGTAGGTTTCTGCCCCCAAAGCTCGATTGAACAACTTTCTCTAACGCTGAAGAAAAGCAAATAGGGGATGCCGAAGTTTATGGAGAATACGTCTAAAGTTCCGCGACCTTTTTTCACGTTTGTTCAAGGAACGATGCGGAGTTTGGGTTTTGATGTACCTGAATTTTTTATGGCGTACAGGGTTGTGAAATATCTTTTTCTGAAATGCAGCTTCTTGAACAAGATAGGCATCTATTTCAGATCGAGACATAGGCACCGACATTCTTATGCTCAACTTTCTGATCAAGTCAGTTATTTCGAGTTCCGGTCTAGACGACTCAATATATTCGACCTCCAGAAATGATGCCCAAAAAGCGCGCGTGACAATGTACCCATATTCTAACGATTTCGTTGCATGCCATTCCAAATCGAAAAAGCGGCGCTCCCCGTCCTTAGTGACAATTAGGTTCTTTGGGATTGCATCGAGAAGCGACCCGTCAACCTTGGACTGGGGAGACAGCGGTGCGTCCGCATCTAGCCCCGCTTCTTCTTTGAAAGCCCCCAGCCACACGCGGGCCCAGGCGGTAAGCTCTTCCCAAGTCCAATCCTTGCGTGCGAGCAAGCTCTGAAGCTCCGAAGCCCACAAACTACCTTCGACAAAAGGCTCATTTTTGAGGATCTGAGTGGTGTCTTCATTGTCAGAAACGGCGTCTTCGCAAAGCGCTCGGCGTTCAACGTAAAGATTACCGTCTACTTCCCTAATACTCACCTCTTTCAGATAAGCTTTCCTACGGTCGCAATTCCCGTAATACACGGCGCCGGAATAGCTGGGATCTGAAACAGAACTTTCTTGGAAAGAAGCTGTCACAAGAAATGAATTTGCCAAATCAGCGCCAAGGTTGTTTTGCACGACAGGGCCAATGGCCATAGACATTCTGAAATTCTGACGTCGAGGTTTTTGCCGGTCGGACGCGAATGCCCCCGCGATCATAGGTATGAACCTATGGGCGTTCGACCCCATTACGGCATCCTCGAAAAGTACAGATTGGGGGAACTTATAGTCAGGGAAAGGGTAGGCAAACCGCTGGTGTTTCAGACCGGCCAAAGTCAGTTTCTCGCTCAAAGCCTTCCGCCCGAAAGTCACAACGGATTTGTCAGTGTAGTGATCTTCAACACCAGCCATTACAACGCCCAGATGATCCTCTGGATAACCGGCGAAATACTTTAGTCCAATTTGGTTTTCGATCGCGACGATCAGTGCGCCGTCCGGAAGCAGCAAATCGGATAGTTGCCTTAGCATATGATCCACGGGGTCGCCAGTGCTTCCTTCAGAAAAGTAGAGCCGCGCATACTCAAGCACACCAATGAGCGTGATTGTCTGAAACTTCTGGTTGACCCTGAAGTCCTGGAAGTTGGTTTGGATGACGGAAACATTGGGCAAGTCTCGGCATCGAGCGCCAATAATCGACGCCCTGCGGGGGCTGCCCTCAAGCGCAAAGACCCGTTGTCCCTGCTCTCCCATAAACCGCGTTAAAACGCCACAACCCGCCCCAATTTCCAGAATGGGCCCTTTTAAGTCCGAGGCAATAGGGCGAAGCAAATTGCAGCGTTGGTGATGCAGATGGTAGGTCGACGGCCAGTCCTTCATGGCCTCGGTGAGCTCGTTAGACATCACCGAGCAGTCTTTTGCCGACTGAATGACGGAAAGGATGTAGTTCTCGCTCTCATCTCCGTCAGAGTAAGAAAAGGCATCGGACCCATTCTTTGAGGTCCAGAGGTTGGTCTCGTGGCTATAGCGAAAGTCTTGCTCCAGCCATCCTAAATCCATCGCATCATTTGGTGTGTTGGAGTGTGCCATTTGCGAGAAGACCTTTGCGTGCTAACTGTCCTCACTAAGGCACATTTGGCCCAGCAGCAAGCTTAGGGCTCAGCGACTTTTGGCTGAAAACTTAGGCATGTTACGTCGCATTGGGGTGTGTCTTGCTGTTTGATTTTGGCCCCGTGTTTTTGGACTGCTTTTTTGTTCTCACACGGACCCTAGTTGACCTTTAGAGGCTCGTGCGTTTTAGAAAGACACACCACATTGTCAAGTTGCGCGCCATCTGGGATGTGACAGATGCGCGCCTATATTTATCTCCAATCCGGAGAGAAAAATGCCTGAAAGGGCGCCAAGAAGCCCATGTCGATAAAAAGCAATATCTTGTTTGTGCTACTCAGCGGCTTGGCTCGGCTCAGTCCGCCGCTGCCAACCAGCATGACGCGCCGGTTCCGAAACTCGGCTAACAAACGTGATCCAAAACGTAAGTTTCGTGCCTACGCGCAGCCGTCTAGACGTCATGTGAATGTTTACCTAGCCCCGGGTGTCGAGGATGAATTCGTGGAATACGCACCGCCCCCACCGTTTGACCCCGCCCTCAAATTGATCGCGCATTATTTGCCGCAATTTCACCCGTTTGAAGAGAACGACGCATGGTGGGGCAAGGGTTTTACAGAATGGAGCAACGTAGGCAAAGCAGTGCCCAACTATCCTGGTCACTATCAACCTCATTGCCCTATCCACCTTGGGTACTACGATCTTCGAGTGCCGCAGATCATGGAGGAGCAGGCCAAGATCGCCAAAGCGTATGGTGTCGGCGGCTTTTCCTACTATTTCTACTGGTTTGGCGGCAAGACACTGATGGAAACACCGCTACGGCAGATGTTGCAAAACCGCGAAGTAGACATGCCGTTTTGCTTGCACTGGGCCAACGAAAACTGGACTCGTCGCTGGGATGGCAGCGAGCATGATGTATTGATTTCGCAAAACCACTCAATCGCGGATTCCGAGGCTCTGTTGCGGCACATTCGACCGTATATGGAAGACCCACGCTACATCACAATCGACGGCAAACCGGTGTTCATTGTCTACCGCGCCAACATCATCCCAGACATTTTCGCCACAACAGAGGCTTGGCGCTCCGAGGCAATACGTTGGGGGCTGCCCGGCTTGTATTTGATCGCCGCACAAAGCTTTGACGTCAAAGATCCAAAACTATTGGGTTTCGATGCCGCTTGCGAGTTCCCGCCACACCAGGCAAGCCGCACGGACATCACCGATGAAATGCAAGTCTTCAACCCTGACTTTACTGGGGCAATCCATGACTATGAAACCATGGTTGCGGGCTCAAAGGAGCAAGGCGAACGAGGCTACAAATGCTTCCGGTCCGTCGTCTTGTCTTGGGACAACACCGCACGCAACCAAAACGCAGGCCGCGCTTTTGAACGGTTCTCAATATCTGCTTACCAAGATTGGCTGACGACGCTTTGCCACCAGGTTCTACGCCAGCCAAAATACACCGCTGATGAAAAAATCGTTTTCATAAATGCTTGGAATGAATGGGCCGAGGGGACGCATCTGGAGCCAGATCGGAAATATGGTTTCGCCTATTTGCAGGCGACCGCCGACGCCGTGCGCGCCGTCGAGGACGACTCATAGGGTCGATTACCGGGTGAGATTAAACGTGTCTGACATCAGCAGCGGGGCGATCTTCAGTCGGCCATCTCAAGTTATCGGGCTGTCCAACGACTTGACCCCATTGATCTGTCGGGTAGCCGCCTCATCTCACGTTGTGCCTCTGGGTAAAGGTGCCGCAAGTGGAACGGCCCTGCCCCGCCGCACCATTCCGTCCAGCATCACAGATCTGGGCCTGCAAAACCTGCGGCCGGGCGAGTTCATTCAGCCCACGAACTGGCCGACTATTGATGTGATCCCGTCCTGCGCCAATGCGGCTTTTGTCGAGTTCGCCAGCGCGCAGTATCGCCACCTGAATCCCGAGTGGTCGTTCTTTGCCGCCGTTAACCGGTTTCTTGATCAACTGCCGGATGATCAATGGGACTTAATCTTTTTCGACTGCCCGCATGCAATTGGCTATCAGTCCATGAACGCGGTCTTTGCCGCCGATATGCTCTATATCCCTTCGGGTCCGGGGTACTGGGAGTATGACAGCACCACCAGTTTCATTGGGCAGTTGTCCGAGGCGCTGGAGGATTTGGCCTATGGGTTTGAGGGCACCTTATCCGCGGATAAAGTTGTGCTGCCGAAGGTCTGTCATGACGTCCGGTTTCTGCTGACGCGGTATGAGCCGGGCAATGACTTGCACCGTGCGATGTATGAAGCTTTCGGCAAGGTCTTTGGCAATAAGCTGTGCACCCATCCGGTCGAGATGACGCGGGCAGTTGAGCAGTCGGGGCGGTTTCTGAGTTCGATCTATGAGATGGACTACCGCGACATGACACGCGAAACTTGGCGGCGTGCGCGAGCGAGTTTCGATCAGGCCTATGGTGAGTTCCGCGACACCATGTTGCCGCACTGGTCGGCGGAAACCTTATCCGCGGATAGTCGTCGGCATCTACGGTTGGATACATTGGTTCGCTCACGTATCAGTCCATTTTTCTTGCCACTCAGAGAACTCCGATGGGCGCACATGAAAACGCGCGAAGTTGCCAGCGTGGAGACTAAGAAGTTCTTCTTCGACGACGTTGGCAAACGCGGCCCGATCCTCTGTTCGGACAGATTTTGCAGATAATCGTGAGATCTCGTCGGCTACTTCTCGTCGTCCGATCTTGGAGCGTATGATGTGTCCGACAGCATCGCGCAGTTCTGTGCGGTATTTCAGGCGGAAAGGATCAGGCTCTCCCAGAGACTGCCTGACTGCTGCGTATTGGGCCGCGGATCGTTCATAGGCCCATAGAAAAACATCTTTTAGAAGCGCGATCTCGTTGAGTTCATAGACCCCCAGAATGGCTTCGGTATAAGCGCGCTGAGGAACGTCGGTGAATGAGAATGGTGCCAGATTGCTTCGGATGAGAGGTATGTTAGCCGCCAGACGTGAGACACGTTTGTTTACATCGTCGAAAGGCTGCAGATAGGGGATATGCACCATCACGAAGAACGCCTGTTCGAAAGGGTTTTCAATCGCGGCAGCTTTGGACAGAAGCGTGTTGAAGCACTCGTCGATCAGCTGTGGCACCTCGAGCGGATGGAACGCTGATCTCTCGATACCCACCGCGATGTAGCGAAGGCGTCCTGCGGCCGTCGGATCCGCCAACAGGTTGTTCGATAGAAGCGCGTGCAGGTTCAGAAAGGTGTATGTGTTGAAGTCGATCTCGTCGATGGAACCCACCAGAAACTCAATCGCATCCTTGTGGTTGAGGATCATTTGCGCCTCGATGTGATCTCGCCCGGTCGCTTCCTCTCCGAATTCGATCAAACGCTTGGTATCGAGAAGAGAGTACGTGTTGCCTTCCAGACGACTTGAGTTCCACGCAAGATCAATCAGCAGTCGATTGAGAATGAGCTTGGCATAAGTTCCAGCCGGCTGCGTGGCGGTCTGCGCTGTACCAAGACGTTCGAGCCGTACCCTGTCTTCTTCTTCGAGATAGAACGTGATGTTGGGCTGATATTGCTCGAGGAAATCTCGGTTATATCCCACGGGTTTTCGCGCCGCGACTGGTTTTTGAACGTAGTCGCGGATCGCCCTTGCGTGATCTGACAATAAGATGAGGTCGCTGTAGTCCAGGTCCTGATCGCTTTGCTTGCCAGCAGCGGCCCCATCACTTTGTGCAATACGGTAGCGCGCCCATCGACCGCTGCCCTCCATCTCCAATCTTCCACTGCCGACAAGTCGCTGCAGACGGTATTGCAGTGTCCGACGAGGAACATTGTCGGTCAGTTGTTCAGCGATATCAGGTGTGGCGATGCCATCGGGATGACCGGCGACGATATTGAGCAGCTCCTTGAGAGCATCTTCGGGGACTCTGTTGGCCATCGCCGTCTTTCTTGCGCCTAGACTCTACACGCAACCATGGTTCTTATAGACGCAAATATCAAGTCTAGACGCAAGAATTTCTCTTAGGCGCAAGAAACCTTGCGCCTAGCACTTTCGCGTCGTGAACAGCGTGCCCCAATGAGCAGGTCAAGCCAGATGGCAGATGATGATGACAGGTTGATACAAGAGGTATTAGCGGAACTCGGTCGAGATGCCGATCCAAAGGCGATCGCTGACCGGGTCAAACGTCTTGACCTCGGGCTACCGATCGAAGATGAGTTCATCGCCGTTTGCAGTTGGCTCGGGAAAACACGGCTCATCCACAAACTCGATCAGCATCAGGCCCCTCCCAATCGCGCGACGAATATCAAGTTCCCGATCTGCTGGCACAGTATCAGGATTCGGGACCGGTCCTGATCGAGGTAAAGGCCAAAAAAGCCCATACGCTGTCATTCAAACCAGACTATCTTGACCGGCTAGCCGCCGTTCATCGGGAGGGCAGCGAATTGAACGAATGATGAAGGTTTTTCGACGCGGGCCATGGTGTTCGGGATCGTGTGGGAGTGCGTGTGGCCCGCGTTGACAAACCTCTCAGGGAGGAAGCCGCGGGGTCTAGGCATTGTCTATGGGGAAAGAGCGATGTTGTTTTTGTTGTGATCGCGACGGATGCGCCAATTCATGGGTTTAAGTCGTTCGGTTTCTGGTTTCGCCGGAGGAATTCCCCGAGTAGCTGTTCATTTGCGGTGTTCGTGCGGATTATTGGGGCGCTGTGGACAAGGGTTTTGGCCCGGCTTTGCCAATGCAACCAGTCTTGGATTTGTGGGATAAACGGGCGTTCCGTCATGTGGCCTGCCTCCTTGGCGGTGCGCGGGATCGCGGAACCTCGCCACGTCGAAAGGTCTCAATGATGCGCATTTGCCCGCCGCAGTCTGGACATGGCTCGCGCAGGGTGAGTGGAACGACATCGGTGGTGGATATGCCGAAGCCAGCAGACGACGAAAGAAGATCGAAATGCTCTTCGCACATCTCAAAAAGATCATGCGGCTCGACCGCCTACGCCTTCGCGGACCAAACGGCGCAAAAGACGAATTCCTCCTCGCAGCAACCGCCCAAAAC
>CALKXV010000035.1 GCA_938005545.1 uncultured Paracoccaceae bacterium | reverse complement strand
GGCCTAGGGTGGCGGTCTAGAACCGAAATTCGGCTCTAGACTAGAGTACACTAGCCATTGGGGCGGACGCGGGCGGCGCTTTTGTCGGCGAATGCGGCCAAGCGTGCGCGGGCGTCGGGTTGGGTGTTGACCACGCCAGCGACCACCGCTTCGGCATAGGCGGCATCCATGGCGGACATGTTTTGCATGTGGCTGACCGCAGAGCAGATCGCGAAATTCGAGAGCGGCAGATTTTGCGCAGCTTTGCGGGCCAGGTCCATGGCGGCCTCAAGGCTGGAACCTTCGACGCTATATTGAACAAGACCGACGTCCATGGCTTCGGCCCCTTGATAGACACGACCTGTCAGCATCATATCGATCATACGGGATTTCCCGACGAGGTCGGTCACGCGAATGGTCGCGCCGCCGCCTGTGAACAAGCCGCGCTGACCTTCGGGCAGGGCAAAGTAGGCGGTTTGGTCCATGACCCGGACATGCGCCGAACTGGCCAGCTCCAGACCGCCACCAACAACTGCGCCTTGTAGCGCAGCGATGATTGGGACGCCGCCGTATTCCATTTTGTTGAACGCTTCGTGCCAGCGCAGGCAGATGTGCATGAAGTCTTCGGGGCGCCGGTCTTCTTTGTGGTGTTCGACCAGATCGAGCCCGGCCGAGAAATGATCGCCGTCACCGGACAGGATCACCGCGCGCGCACCCATTCGGGGCAGCTTTGAGAATACCTCGATAAGTTCTTCGATGGTTTGGGCATTCAACGCATTGCGCTTGGCTTCGCGTGCCAATGTGACCTCGACAACACCATCGCCGGTGTCGGTCAGTCGAAGGTTTTCAACGTCTAAGGTGTCGATATTCTGCATAATCTGGCCCTATGGTTCGCGCTGTTTCGTGGGCGACGTTCAGATGAAAGCCGACAAATGTCCACCCGATCCTTTTATTGACCGCACCCCCCGCCCCAGTGCAGTCTTCGCCAAGATCGAGGAGACGGCGATGGACGGCACGGGTGACGCGGCCACAAACGACGACTGGGGGCCGTTTGGACGCCCGTTGTTCGAAGATGCGCAAGCGCGGGCTTTGTCTCGGGTTGGTGTTGTTGACGTCGGATCAAACTCGGTTCGTATGGTGGTTTTTGACGGCGCGGCGCGATCACCTGCATATTTCTTCAATGAAAAAGTGATGGCGGGGCTTGGAACGGGTTTGGCCGACACCGGTCGATTGAACCCCGAAGGTCGCGAACGGGCCATGTCGGCTTTGAAACGCTTTCAAGGTTTGGCCGAGGCCATGGGGTTGCCACCTTTGACGGCGGTGGCAACGGCAGCGGTGCGGGAAGCAAGCGACGGGCCGGATTTTCGCGACGAAGTCTTTGCCGAAACCGGATTACGGCTTTGGGTGATCGACGGCGAAGAAGAAGCCCGGCTATCGGCGCAAGGCGTTTTGCTGGGATGGCCAGGTGCTTACGGGCTGGTCTGTGACATCGGCGGCTCGTCCATGGAATTGGCCGAATTGTACGATGGCGAGGTGGGCAAACGGCTGTCTTCGAAGCTGGGCCCCCAACGGCTTAAGACAGTTAAAGGCGGCAAGAAGGGGCTGAAAACCCATCTACAGGACGAAATCCGTGCGCTGGCCAAAACTATGGGCCCGCAGGAAGATCGCTTGTTTCTGGTGGGCGGATCGTGGCGCGCGATTGCGCGGATCGACATGGATCGCCGCGGCTATCCCTTGGCTGTGCTGCACGAATATCGGATGAGCCGGAAATCGGTTTATGCCACGATAGATTACATCGAAGACACAGACACCGAAGAGTTACGCGCGCGCACGGGTTTGGGCGAAAGCCGGATGGCTTTGGTGCCTTTGGCGGCGCAGGTGTTGAAACATCTGGTGCGCGAATTCAAACCGCACGACATTGCGGTTTCAAGTTACGGCATTCGCGAGGGCATGTTGTATGAACAGATGCCGCAACGTCTGCGCGATCGTGATCCCCTGATCGAAGCCTGCCGTTTTGCAGAATCCAAGGATGCGCGGATGCCGGGGTTCGGGCGGCGGCTTTATGAATTCGTTTTGCCGCTGTTTTCGGGTCGCGGCGGGCTGGACAAACGTTTGATCAAGGCGGCCTGTCTTTTGCATGACGTCAGCTGGCGCGCGCATCCCGATTATCGTCACGAGGTGTGTTTTGACGAGGTCACGCGCGCCAATCTGGGGGGCATGACCCATTCGGAGCGCGTGTTTCTGGGCGTCGCCTTGTTGCATCGGTACAAGAACAATCGTGAGGCGTCGCCCTTTCAGGATCTGTTTGAGCTGCTCAGCGAAACGGAAATGAAGCGGGCGGAAATTCTTGGCAAGGCCCTGCGGTTCGGTGCGATGTTGACGGCTTCGGAGAATGAAAAAATGGGAACGTTGCGGTATTTCCCCAAAAAGGGCCGATTGGAATTGCATTTGGTTCCCGGCACTCGTGATCTTTATGGTGAAGTGGCCGAGGCACGATTGAATGCCTTAGCCGCAGCTCTGGGCGACGTCGAATTGGCCATTAAGGGACGTTAACCTGCTCGGGAATTTCGGAATGCGGACATTGCGTGGAGATTAGAGCTTGGATTGCGCAGCCACAAGATTTTCAATGCTTCGCTAAAGGACAATTAACCCGAATGGCAAAGTCTTTCGAAACAGCGTTTTCAACGGTATCTGCTAAAGTTCGATTTCGCCATCTTCCGTTTCACCGAGTTCCTCGGGCGATTTGCGTCGGATCAGGATATCGCCATTTGGCATGATTTGGGGTGCGTGATAGCCGTTCAGATCTTGCAGGAAGCTTTCCAAGCCATCCACCGCAGGCTCCATTTCGTCCATGAGGCCTTTCATGAAAAGACGTAAGGCCTCGGTCATCAGGTCGCGCCCTTGCTCTTCCTGAGCGTGAAGCGGCATGGCGATGAACAGGGTGGTTATGACGGCAAGTATTCGCATGGTACGCACCCTAGCATAAACCGGCGGAAACTTCCATGTGCTTCCCAATCCTTGAGTGTTTGGTCTTCAAAACAATTTGAAGGACGCAACGAACGGCAGGTGGTCGGAGACTTCCTCGCGGAACTTTTCGCGGCCCATATCAAGGGTCCAGTGCATGGGGAACAAACGGAGCGAACCACGGACGTAATCTGTTGAAAATTTTCGAGAAACGGCGAAACCATCCAACAAGTTGGCGCGGCCCTTTTTCAGAATATGCGAGAACCGATCCTGGAGATCCCAGCACGACACAAAGTCCATCACATCGTCGCCGCCAAGGCGCGAGAAATTGCTGACGTCTTGGCCCGGGATCATGTTGAAGTCACCCATCAAAGCGATCGTGTCGCGCTTGTATCCGGGTTGGGTTTGCAGATCGGTCATCCAGTCACCAATCACCTGACATTGGGTGTCGCGCAAATCCTGATTGGGTTTGTCGCGTCCCGATTTTAAATGCACGCCGATGACGGTTGCGTCGAATTTCCGGCCGATTTCCACGTCGACCGCATAGGCTTGCCGACCGCCGACGTAACTACCTTGCGACCCTGGAATAAAACGGGGGTTTTTCACGTCGATGCCGGGTTTATGCAGATATCCGATGTGCAAATGGCTATCGGGTTGTTCGTCAATTGTAACGGAATAGGTCAAGCCAAAGTCGGCCAATCGGTTTGCCAGCCATGTGATATGAGAAATCGGCGACACTTCGACCAAGGTGACGAAATCAGCGTCAAGAAGCGCCAAACCCTTGGCCTGGTTTTCAGCTTTTGCGCTTGTTTCGTTAATTCCAACACCCGGTGAAAACGGCGTATTCCCTGCCAAATTCCAGACAGCGAACCGGGCCAATGAATGTTCAAATACCAACATCGCGCAAATCCTTCCAAATGATCTGAATAATGATCAGCTAAAAAGGAGTATACCAGCGCGAAAACAAAACGCACCTTGCGGTTTCCCCGCCACCGTTTCGCGTCCAAGGGATGTTTTTAGCGAAACGGTGGCACAAATGTTGATCCAAGGCAGATGCCATTGATCAGGGAAAACAACAGAAACTCGTTACAACCACTCACGTCGTACACACTGAGAAACCTTCGCCCAACACACACAGGCGTCGTTCCATAGATATAAATAAGCCAAACTAATGTGTCATTAGAAAGGCTAACTTAGGGGGAAATCCACGGGAATCGCATCAGAAATCGCGAAATTTGCGTGATCCATCAGAGACCGAGACAATACCGCATGATCGCTTTTTGGGCGTGCAACCGGTTTTCAGCTTCGTCAAAGATCACCGAATTCGCGCTGTCCATGACTTCGTTCGTGGCTTCTTCGCCCCGGTGTGCGGGCAGACAATGCATGAACAAAGCGTCGGGTTTGGCATGGCTCATCAGTTCAGCGTTGACCTGATAAGGACCAAGCTGATTGTGACGCCGTTCCTTTGTGGTCAGGCTGTCGTGCATCGAAACCCAAGTGTCGGCGACCACCAGATCGGCGCCTTGCACGGCCTGAACAGGATCGCGGATCACGTCGACCGACACTCCCTTGGATCGGGCCAGTTCGACGAATTCCGCCTCGGGATCAAGGGTTTCCGGGCCCGTGAACACCATATCAAATCCAAACTGTCCGGCGGCATGCAAGAACGAGGCGCAGACGTTGTTTCCGTCGCCCGCCCAGACCACCTTTTTGCCTTTGATCGACCCGCGATGTTCTTCGAATGTCATGACGTCGGCCATGATCTGGCAGGGATGGGTGCGGTTGGTCAGCCCGTTGATCACCGGCACCGTTGCGTGGTCGGCCAGTTCTAAAAGCGCATCTTCTTCGAAGGTTCTGATCATGATCAGATCGACATAGCGGGACAGAACCTGCGCAGTATCGCCAATGGTTTCGCCGTGGCCCAATTGCATTTCACTGCCGGTCAGCACCAAAGTTTCGCCGCCCAACTGTCGGACGCCCACGTCAAACGAAACACGGGTGCGGGTTGAGGGCTTTTCGAAAATCAGCGCAACCATCCGGCCTTCCAGTGCGGCATCTTTGTCGGGCGTGCCTTTCGGCTGGCCGAGGCGCGCGTCCTTCATGGCTTGAGCTTTTGTCAGAATGTCCCGCAGCGCGCTGGCGTCGGTTTTGTGGATATCAAGGAAATGGGTCATGGTGCGTTGCTTTCGAGCGCGTGTTTTTAAGGTGCTAAAGGATGACGATCAGGTTGATTTGACCAAACGCGCGGCCTTGTCGAGCCGTGTCAGCGCTTCGGAAATATCGTCGTCTGTGATGGTCAGCGCGGGCAGCAATCGGATAACATTGTCGGCGGCAGGCACGGTGATCACGCCTGCTTCATAGCCTGCGTTCACGACGTCAATGTTGGTGGCTTTGCATTTGATGCCCAGCATCAGGCCAGATCCGCGCACGGTTTCAAAGACGTCCGGGTGTTCGGCAATCAAACTTTCCAGTTTCTGGCGAAGCGCGCCGGCTTTGCGGTTTACCTCGGCCAGAAAGGCGTCTTCTGTCACAATGTTCATCACCGCATTGCCGACCGACATGGCCAAGGGATTGCCGCCATAGGTTGAGCCGTGGGTGCCTGCGACCATGCCGGATGCCGCATTTTCAGTGGCCAGAACCGCGCCCAACGGAAAGCCGCCGCCGATGCCTTTGGCGACCATCATGATGTCTGGGGTGATGCCAGCCCATTCGTGGGCAAAGAGTTTGCCCGTACGCCCCATGCCGCATTGCACTTCGTCTGCGATCAAAAGCGCGCCTGTTTCGTCACAAACGTCGCGTAACCCCTTCAGACATGCGTCTGGCAAGGGCATGATCCCGCCTTCGCCCTGGACGGGTTCGATCATGATTGCGGCGGTTTTGTCGGTGACGGCCGCGCGCAGCGCCTCATGATCGCCAAACGGCAGTTGTGTGAAACCGGGCAGAACCGGGCCGAAACCCTGCACCATCTTTTCAGCGCCCGACGCCGCGATTGCAGCGGTTGAGCGACCATGGAAGCACCCCTCGAAAGCAAGGATTTCGATGCGATCGGCTTCACCTTTCTCATACCAGTACTTCCGCGCCATTTTGATCGCCAATTCACAGGCTTCCGTGCCAGAATTGGTGAAAAAGACGGTGTCAGCGAAGGTTGCATCGACCAATTGGTCGGCCAATGCCTGTTGTCCGGGGATTTGATAAAGGTTCGACACATGCCAGAGCGCATTGGCCTGTTTCGTCAGCGCGTCGACCAAAGCGGGATGCGCATGGCCCAATAACGTGACCGCAATGCCGGAGCCAAGATCAAGAAAACGTCGCCCATCCGCCTCGGTCAGCCAACAGCCTTCACCTTTGACAAAGTTCAAAGGCGCACGGTTATAGGTGGGCAGGATCGACGGGATCATCGGAATTTTCCTTTTAACAGAAGGTTAGACGTGCCAGCGGAGGCTGGCCAAGTCAACGTTGCGAGGGATCTAGACGTAGAAACGTGGACGCAAAATTAGCGTCGGCGTCGGGATGTGAGGGTCACAAAATACGTCATGAGCGGCTGAATAGGCCAAAGGAGCCAATAGGGGAAGTGTTTTCTTGTGCTTTTAAGCCCACGTTTACCCTGATCGGTCACCAGAGGTGGCGACACAAATAGCCAGTGACATTTCTGTAGAGATTGATGTAGACGGTCGCCCGAGCCCTTGTATCGCCGCTTGTGGTGATTAGAATAAGGGTTCGCAGCAAAAGGCAGGAATTTTCGATGTCGTGGACGGACGAGCGCGTAGAGACTTTGAAGAAAATGTGGTCTGAGGGTCAGTCGGCCAGCCAGATCGCAAAAGAGCTTGGCGGCGTCACCCGAAATGCGGTGATTGGCAAAGTGCATCGTCTTGGCCTGTCGAACCGTGCAGGTGCATCGGCGCCCGCACCGGAAAAGAAGCCTGCGAAACCTGCGGCGGCCAAGCCGAAGAAGGCCGTTAGGCCCGAAGACAAGGTTATCGAAGTCACGGTCACACCGCGCAAACCCATCGTTCCTGCGGGTCAGCCGTTGCCACCACAGCCGTCGGCCAATGAAATCAGCCCCGAAGCGCTTGCAACCGTGCGCGAAGTCGAAAAAGGCGCGAAGAAAATCACGCTGATGGAATTGACCGAACGCACCTGCAAATGGCCAATCGGCGATCCTGCGACGGATGATTTCTGGTTCTGTGGCCTCGCCGTGCAACAGGGCAAGCCCTATTGCGAAGCCCACGTGGGTGTAGCGTTTCAGCCGATGTCAAACCGGCGGGATCGTCGTCGCTAAGGCTTCGCTTGGGTTTTCAATCTAAGTGATTTGCGCCCCGCGGTGACGCCAGAACTCCATTATTGTCCTTGGGGCTTGCACGATTTACCCTGCGCCCAAACTACGCAAGGACGCTTGGATCGTGCCGTTTCAAAAAATTCAGCCTGAAAAGCTATCGCAGTCAGTTGTTCGTCAGATCGAACTTTTGATCCTGCGTGGCATTTTGCGCCCCGGTGAACGTCTGCCTGCGGAACGGGAACTATCTGACCGGTTTGGCGTGTCGCGCCCCAGTCTGCGCGAAGCCATCGCCCAACTACAAGACGCGGGCTTGCTGACCGCAAAGGCGAATTCCGGTATTTTCGTGGCCGATGTCTGGGGATCAAGCCTGTCGCCGCCGCTGACCAAGCTATTCGCGAGCCATGATGCCGCCGTGTTCGATTACCTGGATTTTCGCCGCGACATGGAAGGCCTTGCCGCTGAACGCGCGACCCGGCTTGCGTCAGACACCGATCTAGCCGTGGTGGATCAGGTGTTCCAACGTATGGAAGAAGCTCACAAAAAGCGCGATCCAAGCGACGAAGCCGCCATCGACGCCGAATTCCACCTGTCCATCGTTGAAGCCAGCCACAACGTCGTGATGCTTCATATGATGCGGTCTATGTACTCGCTGCTGCGCGAAGGCGTTTTCTATAACCGTCAGGTCATGTTCCGCCAACGCACCACGCGCGCGGCGCTTTTGGAACAACACCGAAGCATCAATGCAGCGTTGCAAGCGCGTGATGGTAAGGCGGCACGCAAAGCGGTTGAAACCCATATGGATTTTGTCCGCACGGCACTGGAAGATCACCGAACAGCCGAGGAAAACGAAGCCATCGCGCGCCAGCGTCTGGAACACGAAAAGGGTCGCTAGGCCCGTTCAGCTTCGTGTGCCAGCTTTTCCAGCAAGGTTTTGAGCGACTTTTGGTAGATCTCACCGACCAACCCGCCATCGCTGCCGAACTCTTTGTGAGCAGCAGCAACCATCACTTCGGGGCCCGTCAGCAACCGGGGCTGAAACGGGTTCATCGCAAGGCGCAAAGCGTATTGCGCGCGCGCACCGCCCGAACGACCAGCCGCCGCAGACACGATTGCAACGGGTTTGTCGGCCCATGGTTTAGCGTCCGCCCGGCTGACCCAATCAAGCGCGTTCTTTAATCCGCCCGGAATGGATTGGTTGTATTCCGGTGTTGCGATCAAAACGGCATCTGCCTTGTCAATCTGACTGGCCAGACGCAGCGCCGCATCCGGCACACCGGATTTGTCTTCGTCATCACCGTTGTAAATGGGCAAATTGATTTCGCCCATAACCGTATCGCCTGCCCACAACGTCGCGGCCGCGTTCAATAGCTTTCGATTAAACGATCCCTGCCGAAGAGACCCCGAAATTAACAAGAGCGTTGCCATTATAATCCGCCTGCACATGAAAATCTAAATCACCTTACGACCTGCCGCGAGCCGGTGACAAATCAAGGAATTGTGTCACAGACACACTGGATTTCGCGCAAATCCAAAACTCAACGTATTTGGGCCTAGGGTTGATCGTCTTTCGCGCCGGCGCGTATCTGGCTCAGGGTTTGGCGGGGTGTCAAAGCTTCTGTCGAGGTGTTCAAATCCAGCACAGCGCCTGTTTCGGAGGCGAGGGCTCGCGCGAAAGCCGATTTGAAATCTTCTGTGGTTTCAACACGCTCCGCATGAAACCCATAAGATTTTCCAAGGGCGACGAAGTCCGGATTCTCCAGAGTGGTGCCAGATACCCGACCCGGATAGGCCCGTTCCTGATGCATCCGAATCGTGCCGTAGGTGCCGTTGTTCAGGATCAATATGATGGGCTGCGCACCCGCTTGCATTGCGGTGCCCAGTTCTTGGCAATTCATCTGAAAATCACCGTCGCCCGCAAAACAGACAATGGTGCGATCCGGGTCGACCACCTTTGCCGCAATTGCGGCCGGAACACCAAAACCCATTGCACCCGATTGTGGGGCCAGTAGGCGCTGATCGGGACCGAATTTGAAGAACCTGTTGGGCCAGACGGCGAAATTGCCAGCGCCATTGGTCAGCACGGCATCGTCCGGCAAAACATCGCGGAGGTGGCCCATGACAACGCCCATGTCGACCGGGCTTGGCAAAGCGGGTAAGTCGAATTCCGCCTCATAGCCGCACCGTGCGTCTGCGCGCCATTTGGCCCAATCGCCTTTGATGCCGGCGGCAGCCAGTGCTTCGGCGAACATGTTTGGGCCTGCGTGAATACCCAATGTGGGCACGTATATCTTGCCGATTTCACGGTCAGACGAGTGCACATGGATCAGGGTTTGCGAGGGGTTCGGCACCTTCAGCGCGCTGTAGCCATCGGTTGTCATCTCGCCAAATCGGATATTCAGCGCCAGTATCACATCGGCCTCAACAATCAGCTTTTTGGTGGCACTCGTCATGCCAACGCCTGCGTCGCCCGCGTAACACGGGCTATGGTTGTTGAAATGATCCTGAAACCGGAAAGCCGCCAAGACCGGGATGTCGGCCCCTTGGGCAAGGCGTTCGAGCGCTGAACGCCCCTGCCCTGTCCATCCGTTTCCGCCCGAGATGATCAGGGGCGTTTTCGCGCCTGATAGCAGAGCGATTGCCTTGTCGATTGCGACATTCGCGGGCGCAGGTTCTGCAATGGCAACTGGCGCATTCAAGGTTGGAACATCGCTCAACGTCGTCAGCATGTCTTCGGGCAACGCCACCACAACAGGACCGGGGCGGCCCGAAATTGCCGTGGTCCACGCACGCGCAATGATTTCGGGAATACGGTCGGCGTCGGCGATTTCGGTTGCCCACTTTGCAAGGGGCCCGAAAAAGGCGCGGTAATCGACTTCCTGAAAGGCTTCGCGCCCGATCATATCGGCACCGACCTGACCAACAAACAGAATCATCGGCACGCTGTCTTGCATGGCCGTATGCACACCGATGGAAGCATTCGTGGCCCCCGGCCCGCGGGTTACAAAGCACAGGCCCGGCGACCCGGTCAGCTTGCCATAGGCCGCCGCCATAAAAGCCGCACCGCCTTCGTTGCGACACAGCGTCAGATCAAGCGCGCCATTGGTGTCGTGCAAGGCGTCAAGCACCGCCAGATAGCTTTCACCGGGCACCCCAAAACTGTGCCGCGCCCCAAGCGCCACCAAACATTCAATCAGTAACGTTCCGCCGTTTCGCATCGTCATCCTAGATCAGCCCGTCTTGTGTATTGGGATCATCCTAGCCTGTTACCCCAAGCCTTGTCGGGCAGGAAACACATGGTTCGACATAGTTCTATCGTCTGCCCAACGAAGAAGCACGTCCGCGTCAGGGGCTCTCGGTTCCAACCATTTCATGTAGGGCCTTCCGGCGGACCAAACTTTCGGGCGACCAAATATCCTTGATAACGAGGTATTCTTCGAAGGCCGGCACATCCTTGGGAAGCGTCACCCACGGTTGCTTTGTGGATGTGAAGATATGGACATCGGGCGGAAACCGGTCGGGATCATCAAGCGTGCCAGCACGGATAAACCGCACGACTTCGCCCAATCCACCCCTCATTCCCAAATAATTGGTCCAAAGCGTCACCTGACATGTCGGACATCGCGAAAACCTCTGGCCTGCCCCACTTTGCGACGGCACCAATGTTTCGACCACTTCGCCTTTGGTGATTGTGACACGATCGGCTTCGATCAATGCGTTGACAGCAAAAGATGCCCCGCTTTCACGTTGGCACCACCGGCAGTGGCATCCATGAACAATCATCGGTTGCGAAGAAAGTTCGTAGCATGTGCTGCCACAGGAACAACTGCCCGTTAGCGGCCCAACTTCATTGGTCATAGTCGTATCCTTGAAATACCTCCGGCGCACAGCTGACCGTAACAGAGCCGCAATCATTTACCAGTTCAGTCTGTCCCTTTGAATCTCGGATGCGCCAACCATCCAAACTGAATTTTTAACGTTTCTGATCCGCAGGATAGGTGCCAAGGATGTGCAGGCGGTCGGTGAAATAGCCCAGCTCTTCCAACGCCAATTGAACCGATGTGTCGTCGGGGTGGCCTTCGATGTCGGCATAGAATTGTGTGGCTGTGAACGAGCCATCGACCATATAGCTTTCCAGCTTGGTCATGTTCACGCCATTGGTCGCGAAACCACCCATCGCTTTGTACAACGCCGCGGGAATGTTGCGGACGCGGAAAACGAAAGTGGTCATCATGGTGTCACCGCGACGGGTGGAATCGGCATCGCGGGACATGACCAGAAAGCGCGTGGTGTTGTGGTCGTTGTCTTCGATGTTCCTGGCCAAGACGTCTAGCCCATAGACCTGCCCGGCCAGCTCGGACGCCAAAGCCGCTTGGGATTTATCACCGGAGTCGGCCACGTCACGGGCTGCGCGCGCATTGTCGGGGCTGACACGCCCCTGAATGCCATGTTCGCGCAAAAAAGCCCCACATTGCGGCAAAAGAACCATATGGCTATGGGCGTCTTTAATGTCTGAAAGCGTTGCCCCCGGCACCACCAGAAGGTTGATGTGTACGCGCACGAAGGCTTCGTTGATGATATGGAGCCCGCTTTCCGGCAACAAACGGTGAATGTCTGCGACACGGCCATAAGTCGTATTTTCGACCGGCAGCATTGCCAGTTCGGCTGATTTGGACTGAACCGCCTCGATTGCATCTTCGAACGTGGCACAGGGGATGGGATCCATGTCCGGAAACATCTCGAAACACGCCTGATGGGAATACGCGCCAAGTTCACCCTGAAATGCGATGGATCCGGTCATATTTTAGAGCCTCCGTTAAAGGTTTAGAAACAAGGGCGATTGGTCGCGGGTGTTACCCCTTGAAAGCGCACAAGGGAAGCGGATACATAGCGCCCAACACCGGACAAAACGGGACGCGATATGTTCGACACTATGACAATGACGAAAATTCTGGGTGGCCTTTGCGGCACCTTCCTGGTTTTACTTCTCGGGAAATTTGGCGCCGAGTTTATTTATCACGAAGCCAGCCATGGCGACGACCATCATCAGGCCTATGTCATCGACACAGGCGTGGACGAAACCGAAGAAGACGTGGTCGAAGTCCCATTTGCTGAGGTTTTCGCCGCAGCGGACCCTGCGCAGGGTGAAAAGCTGTTTCGCCAGTGCAAAGCCTGCCACAGCCTGGAAGACGGCAAAAACGGGACGGGACCAACGCTTGCCGGTATTGTAAACCGCGCCACATCATCTGTTTCCGGGTACAGCTATTCCGGTAGTCTGGTCGCTGTGGTCGAATCCTGGACGCCAGAAGACCTGAACGGGTTCCTGGAAAGCCCAAAAAGCTACGCGCCCGGAACGAAGATGTCGTATAAGGGCATGCCGGATGTTGAAGATCGTGCAAACCTGATCGCATGGCTGGAAGCAAACAATCCATAATGGCGTGCACCAGACAGGTTTTGTCTGGTCCCAACACTCAATTGCCCCGGCACCGGGGCCAAGGCCGAGCGCACCCGCGCGCGGCCTTTTTCAATGTTGACCCGCTTTGAGCACCGAAACAAAATTCAACAAGAATTCAAAAGTTCTTGCTTGCCGCATCGACAATTCAATCTTTACGTACAAAGCTAGGTTATAGAACAAAAGTCTGTGTCCAGAACGGAGAAACTGACATGTCTCTTACCAGAACCCGAACTGCCCTATGGCCGGATTTGCGCCTGATGGCCTTCGGATTTGCCAGTGCCGCTGCACTTCTCGCAAGTGCACCTGTTTTTGGCGAAAGCCACGAGACAATCATCGTCAGCCATGGATACAACGAATACGAAGACCTGAAGTATTCGCCCGACGACGCCCATCTGGGATATGTGAACCCAGATGCGCCGCTTGGCGGCGAAATCAGCCTGGCTGCCATTGGGACATTTGACAGTATGAACCCTTACGCGACGGGGATTGGCACAGCTGGTTCGCTTTCGACTACGATGTATGAGGACATGATGATCACCACGGCTGACGAAGTCGGGTCGTATTACTGTCTTTTGTGCGAAACGCTGGAATACCCCGAAAGTCAGGATTGGGTGATCTTCACTTTGCGCAAGGATGTTGTCTTTTCCGATGGCACACCGATGACCGCGGAAGATATTTTGTTTTCCTTTGAACTTTTGAAAGAGCAAGGCACCCCGTCTTACGCGGCTTTCGTGCAGCAAACGGTCGCTTCCGCCGAATTATTGGACGATTATCGCCTGAAATTCACGTTTGTTGACGACATTCCCCGCCGCAGCCTGATTGCCGTCGTCGGCGGATTGCCGGCATTTCCCAAGCATTGGTACGAAGAAACGGGTGCGCGTCTGGACAAAAGCCGGTTGGAAGTTGGCCCCGGCACCGGCGAATACATGCTGGATAGCCTCGATGTTGGCCGCCAGATCATCTATAAACGCAACCCCGACTACTGGGGCAAGGACCATTATCTGAAAAAGGGTGTCGGCAACTACGACAGCCTTCGTATCGAATACTTTGGTGACACGACTGCGGCCTTCGAAGCGTTCAAGGCAGGCGAAGTCACGTTCCGGCGTGAGAATTCGTCGCTCAAATGGGCGACCGAGTATAACTTCCCATCGCTGGAAAAAGGTTGGGCTGTCAAATCAACGTTGCCAAGCGGATCGCTGCCTTCCGCACGCGGTTTCATCTTCAATATGCAGAATGAAAAACTGCAGAACCGGGATCTGCGACGCGCCATCGGCATGATGTTCAACTTCACGTGGACAAATGAAAACCTCCAATATGGGTTGTTCAAACAACGCGAGGCTTTTTGGGAAAACGAACGTTTGAAGGCCGTGGGTCTCCCGGAAGGTCGCGAATTGGAATTGCTGGAGCCGCATCGCAACGACTTGCCGCCCGAAATTTTCACCGAAGCCGCAGCCCTGCCCCACGAAAGCGGCTCGCGTCCGTTGGACCGCCGGAATTTGCGCGCCGCACTCGGCCTGATGGCCAAGGCGGGTTATACGCCCGGCGACGACGGAAAATTGCGGGATGCGAATGGCAAACTGCTGGAAATCGAGTTCATCGAAGACACGCAATCGATGGACCGGATCATCCTGCCTTACATTGAAAACCTGAAAACATTGGGTGTTTCAATCACTTACAATCGCATTGATCCTGCACAGTATCAAAACCGCACCCAAACGAAGACATTCGAAATGCGCGATGCAGCTTATGGTGTGGGATTGGTCGAAAGCTCTGGCCTTAGCCAACGTTTTGGCTGCGAGGATCGCGAAGACGTCTTTAACGGCGCAGGTTATTGCAACCCGGTTGTTGATGCTTTGGCCGATGGTCTGCTTGAGGTCGAAACCTACGAAGAACTTGCCGCCCATGTCCGTGCCATCGATCGGATCATGCGCTATGACTATTTTATGATCCCGGTTTGGACATTGTCGGATCACTGGGTCTCTCACTATGATTTTTATGAACACCCCGAAAATCTACCGCCCTTTAGCCTTGGTCATCTCGACCTGTGGTGGATCAACCAAGACAAACTGGACGATCTGAAGTCTGCTGGCGCGTTGAGGTAGAACGCTTATGGGGGCCTATATATTCCGGCGATTGTTGCTGATCATTCCAACGTTGTTTGGGATCATGCTGATCAACTTTGTGCTGACGCAATTTGTCCCCGGCGGACCGATTGAACAAATTCTGGCCCGTCTTGAAGGATCGGGGGATGTGTTTGAAAACATCTCGGGCGGTGGCGGCGATGTGGATTTGGATCAAGGTGCGGGCGACAGCAGCTATGTTGGCGCGCGGGGTTTGCCCAAGGAATTTATCGAGGATTTGGAAAAGCAGTTTGGTTTCGACAAACCAGCTTACGTGCGTTTCTTCGATATGATGTGGAACTACGTCCGTTTTGATTTTGGCGAGAGTTATTTCCGAAGTGTCAGCGTGATTGATCTGGTGAAGGAAAAGATGCCGGTGTCGATCACGCTTGGGCTTTGGTCGACGCTGATCGCCTATCTGGTGTCGATCCCGCTTGGCATTCGCAAGGCCGTGCGCGACGGATCAAATTTCGACACGTGGACCAGCGGGCTGATCATCATCGCTTATGCGATCCCCGGGTTTTTGTTCGCGATCCTGTTGCTGGTTCTTTTCGCGGGCGGTAGCTATTGGCAGATATTCCCGCTTCGAGGGCTGACATCCGAGAACTTCGATCAGCTATCAATCTTTGGCAAGATCGTGGACTACCTCTGGCATATTGTTCTGCCTGTCCTTGCGTCGGCTATTGGTGGCTTTGCGACGCTGACCTTGTTGACCAAGAACTCGTTCTTGGATGAGATCAAAAAGCAATATGTGATAACCGCCAAAGCCAAGGGGTTGCCGGAAAGCCAGGTGCTTTATGGCCATGTCTTCCGAAACGCCATGTTGATCGTGATCGCTGGATTTCCGTCGTTGTTCATCGGAATTTTCTTTGGTGGATCCATCATCATTGAAACGATTTTCTCGCTGGATGGGTTGGGCCGACTTGGGTTCGAAGCCACCGTTGCACGGGATTATCCGGTGATTTTTGGCACGCTCTTTGCCTTTGGTCTGCTGGGCCTTGTCGTGGGGATCCTGTCGGATTTGATGTATGTCTTTGTTGATCCACGGATCGACTTTGAAAAACGGGAGGCCTGACGCCATGGCATTACCCGACACAGAAATCGACATTGAAACCCCGGTGGTTGTTCCACCTGCCCGTAAAAGACCTTGGCTATCGCCGTTGAACCAACGCCGCTGGCGGAATTTCAAAAAGAACCGGCGTGCGATGTGGTCGTTGATCATCTTTTGTGTGCTGTTTGGTCTCAGCCTGCTTGCTGAATTCATTGCCAACGACAAGCCAATCCTCGTGAAGCACAACGGCGAATATTTCATGCCGATCTTCAACTTCTACCCCGAAACGGTTTTCGGCGGCGATCTGCCTTTGGAGGCGCAATATCAGTATGAAGACATTTCCTGCCTGATCATTTCGGGTGGTGTGATCGATTGCTATGACGATCCCGAAGGAATTCTGGCCGAGATCGAAGACACCGGCACCGCTTTGGGCGAACAAATCGACAAGGGCTGGATGATCTGGCCGATCATCCCTTACCGGTTTGATACGATCGTCGACATCCAAGGGGCGGCCCCATCTGCGCCTGACGAAAACAATTGGCTGGGCACCGATGATACCAAACGCGACGTGTTGGCCCGTGTCATCTATGGGTTTCGGCTATCGATCTTTTTCACATTGATTGTGACAGTGATCGCCAGCGCAATCGGCATCGTCGCGGGCGCCGTGCAGGGCTATTTCGGGGGTTGGGTCGATCTGGTATTCCAGCGCATCCTGGAGATTTGGTCGTCGACCCCGTCGCTATATGTGATCATCATCATGTTCGCGATCTTTGGGCGAAGTTTCTGGATGTTGGTGTTCTTGACTGTTTTGTTTGGCTGGCCGTCTTTGGTTGGTGTCGTGCGGGCTGAATTCCTGCGGGCGCGAAACTTTGAATATGTGCGTGCCGCACGCGCTTTGGGGGTGTCAAACGCCACCATCATGTTCCGCCATATGCTGCCCAATGCCATGGTGGCCACAGTGACGCTTTTGCCGTTCATCATCACAGGAACGATTTCAACATTGGCTGGATTGGACTTTCTGGGCTACGGCTTGCCGTCGTCGGCACCTTCGCTGGGCGAAATGACATTGCAGGCCAAGCAGAACCTGCAGGCCCCATGGCTTGGGTTCACGGCCTTCTTTACCTTCGCCATCATGTTGTCGTTGCTGGTGTTCATTTTTGAGGGCGTGCGCGATGCCTTTGATCCAAGAAAGACATTCGCGTGAGCGCTTTTTTTGGTTTCGCCGTGACTTTGTCACGCCGACCGGCTGGGGGTTTCACCCCCAGACCCCCAGCGTATTTGGAAAAGGGTGAAACCCAATGAGCGCTGTTTTACAGGTCCGCGATTTGAATGTGTCTTTCCGCCAGGACGGGGCCGAAAGCCATGCCGTTAAAAACGTGAGCTTTGAGATTGCGCGCGGTGAGACGGTTGCCTTGGTTGGCGAAAGTGGGTCGGGCAAATCGGTGACGGCTTTGTCGACCGTGTCTTTGTTGCCCGATAGCGCATCGATCACGGGATCGATCAACTATGAGGGCGCCGAGATGGTCGGCGCGGATGAAGCCGAGTTGCGCCGGGTGCGCGGTAATGACATCAGCTTTATTTTCCAAGAACCCATGACGTCTTTGAACCCGTTGCACACGCTGGAAAAGCAATTGGCGGAATCCATTTTGCTCCATCAGGGATTGACGGGGGCGGCGGCGCGCGCGCGCATTCTGGAGTTGCTGAACAAGGTTGGCATCAACGAGCCCGAAAAACGCCTTTCAAGCTATCCGCATCAGTTGTCGGGCGGGCAACGCCAACGCGTCATGATCGCAATGGCTTTGGCGAATGGGCCGGATTTGTTGATTGCAGATGAGCCCACAACGGCTTTGGACGTAACCATTCAGGCACAAATCCTTGAATTGCTTGCGGAACTGAAGAAGGCCGAAGGCATGTCGATGCTGTTCATCACCCATGACCTTGGGATCGTGAACAGGTTTGCAGACCGGGTCTACGTGATGAAAGACGGCGAGATTGTCGAAAGCGGCGAAACCAAAGCCCTGTTCGCGAACCCGCGCCATCCCTATACCCAAACGCTTTTGAGCGCGGAATCCACCGGGGTTCCCGACCCTGTTGACGGAAACGCCGAAGTGATCGCCGAAACGGATGCTTTACGCATTTGGTTCCCCATTCAACGCGGTTTGTTGCGACGTACGGTTGGGCACATCAAGGCTGTGAACGCCGCGTCGCTGACTGTGCGGGCTGGTGAGACGGTTGGTGTTGTGGGTGAAAGTGGGTCGGGCAAAACAACGCTCGCGCTGGCAATGATGCGTCTGATCGGCTCGGAGGGCCCAGTGATCTTTATGGGGCGCGATATTCAGGGGCTGACGTCCAAGGCGCTCCGACCATTGCGATCAGATATGCAGATCGTGTTTCAGGACCCGTTTGGATCGCTTTCGCCGCGGATGACAGTGGAAGAGATTATTGCCGAAGGTCTGTCGATCCACCAGATTGATCCAACCCGTGACAAGCGCGAAATCGTGGCTGAGATCATGGTCGAGGTTGGGTTGGACCCGGAGACCATGCACCGCTATCCCCATGAGTTTTCCGGCGGCCAGCGGCAACGGATCGCCATTGCGCGTGCGATGGTCTTGCGCCCCAAGTTGGTGGTGCTTGACGAACCGACGTCTGCTTTGGATATGACCGTGCAGGTTCAGATCGTGGAACTGTTGCGCAATTTGCAGAAAAAGTACGGCTTGGCCTATCTGTTTATCAGCCACGATCTGAAGGTCGTACGTGCCCTTAGCCACAAAGTCATCGTCATGAAGCGTGGCGATGTTGTGGAACAGGGGGATGCGGCGCAAATCTTTGATAACCCGCAGACCGACTATACCCGCGAATTGATGGCTGCCGCTTTTGATGTGAAATCTGTCGGGTAATCTTTGCCATTCAGGCAAAAAAATAGGGCGGCCGAAGCCGCCCTATCGTCTCAAATCTAGGTTAGATCAGGTCTTGCGACGGCGCATTGCTACGAGGCCACCAAGACCACCCAACAGCAGAAAGCCTGCCGCAGGAAGCGGTACTTCGCTTACATCGTAGTGGACTGTCACCGACTTTACCTTGAAGCCGGACTTCCATTCGGATGCACCAATGAAGAATGTGGAACCAGCGACAATTTCGCCATTCCACTTGCCCGAGCTCGAGTAATCCAGGTTATAAAGCGAACCATCAGCATAGACATTGAAGGAGTTGTTGCCGTAATCCGAGAACGAGATCGAAGAAATCTTCACGTCGTGATCAAGGCTGAACTTCAGGTAGTCATCTCTACCGTATCCATCAACTGTATGGCTTTCTTTGCAGCCGTACCGACCCAGCGAGTTACAGACTCCAAGTCCACCATAAGTCCATTGACCTACAACGGCTTTTTTCAACCTGCCGTTTTTAACTGCCACAGCAGAAACGTCGATATAGCTACCGTTGTCACCCGCAAATTCTTTCGAGTGATAGTATGTGCCCGCATATGAACCTGTGAAGTCAAAAGTCTCGGTCGCTGCGTAAGATGCAGTTCCCAAAACCATAGCCGCTATTGCTAAAGCGGATTTAAAGAACATTTCTTTTCCCCTTACATAAATTGGCCCGAAGGCCGAACTTTATTAGTTACACCGGCGAGATAGCACATTTAGACCATATTTTTAAGTCTTTTCTTCATATTCTGCTAACTTTTTTCTTTCCCGTGCACTGTCACGCGATGAGGCAAAAATGTATGAAAACAATGCTGTAAGTTAAGCATGAATGGTGCGAACACGTGAAACAATCGCAGATTTCAAATTGTCGCATCTCCTTGCTGATTCGCAGGTCGCTAGGATAATTACACCAAAAATGCGAGTCTTAAATCTTCCATCAATCTAAGGTTGTATACCTGTAAGATTTTGATTTCAGGCTCGACCATTGCGCCCTTGCACGGCTCTGTGGGTCTGGTTAATTGTACAAGCGTTCAATTCGGTGAGGACAATGGACTTTTCGTTAAACGAAGAACAGCGCGCCATCTTCGATATGGCGCAAACCTTTGGTGCAGACCGGATTGCACCAAACGCGCGAGTTTGGGAAGCCGATGGGACCATTCCAAAGGACCTTTGGCGCGATATCGGCGAATTGGGCCTGGGCGGTCTGAATGTGAGCGAAGCTGCGGGCGGTGCGGGGCTTGGGCGGCTCGATGCAACCCTTGTATTTGAGGCTTTGTCGCAATCTTGCGCTTCTGTCGCGGCGTTTTTATCGATCCACAACATGTGCGCGCACATGATCGACAGTTTCGGATCTGACGACTTGAAGGCGCGTTTGTTGCCAAACGCCATCTCGATGCACACCATTTTGTCCTATTGCCTGACGGAACCCGGATCGGGGTCTGACGCCGCGGCCCTTAAAACCAAGGCCGAAAAGACGAACCAAGGCTGGCGGTTGAACGGCACCAAAGCTTTTATCTCGGGGGCGGGGTATTCTGACGCCTATGTCGTCATGGCGCGGTCGGGCGACGATGGGGCAAGCGGCATATCGGCGATTTTGGTCGAGGACGGAGCAGCTGGGCTTAGCTTTGGCGGATTGGAAGACAAAATGGGATGGCGCAGCCAGCCAACACGCCAAGTCCAGTTAGACAATTGCAACGTTGCAGCGGAAAATCTGCTTGGGAATGAAGGCGAAGGTTTCAAATATGCAATGTCGGGGCTGGACGGCGGACGGTTGAACATATCCGCCTGTTCGATCGGCGCGGCTCAGTCGGCACTGACCCAAACGCTTGCCTATATGGCCGAACGTCAGGCTTTCGGGACATCTTTGGACCAGTTTCAGGCCCTGCAATTCAAACTGGCCGATTGTGAGATCGAATTGGAAGCCGCCCGCACCTTTCTGCGTCACGCCGCGTGGTCGCTGGACAATGACCAACCCGACGCCAAAAAGCGCTGTGCCATGGCCAAGGCCTTTGGAACCGAAGTGGCCGGTCGGGTTGCCGATACCTGTCTTCAGCTTCACGGCGGGTATGGCTATCTGGCGGACTATGGGATCGAAAAAATCGTGCGCGATCTTAGGGTTCACCGAATTCTTGAAGGTACAAGTGAAATCATGCGCGTGATCGTAGCGCGTCAGATGCTGAGCGCGCGATGACGGACGTGCATCTTCGCAAATCGGGTCGCACCGGGCGGATAACGCTGAACCGACCGGATGCGTTGAATGCCGTGACCCTGTCGATGATCCGCGAAATTGCCGCCATTCTGCCAATTTGGGCCGCAGACAACGACGTCGCGATGATCGTCATTGATGCAAAGGGCGACAAGGCGTTTTCGTCAGGCGGCGACATCGCCGACATCTATGCCGCCCTGACGCGCAGTGACTTCGACGAGGCCCGCGTGTTCTGGCGCGAAGAATACCCTTTGAATGCGGCGCTTTTTCATTTCCCCAAACCTGTCGCAAGCTTCATGCAGGGGTTCACCATGGGCGGCGGCGTTGGCATTGGGTGCCATGCCTCGCACCGCGTTGTGGGCGAAACCAGCCGGATCGCCATGCCGGAATGCGGGATTGGGCTGGTGCCGGACGTTGGGGGCTCGCTTTTGTTGGCCCGCGCGTCGGGGCGCATTGGGGAGTACATCGGCACGACGTCCTATCGGATGGAACCGGGTGACGCGATTTTTGCTGAGTTTGCCGATTATTACGTTCCAGAATCAGAATGGCCCGACCTGATCTCTGCGTTGGAGCGCACCGGCGATTGGACAAAGATCGACGATGCGGCGGCCCTACCCCCTGACAGTGCGCTGGCCGCGAACCAACCTCAGATCGATGCCTATTTTGCCGGTGAAACCCTGCGGGACATTCTGACCTTGCTGACCCGTTCCGATGGCGACTGGGCGCAAGACACCTTGAAACGCCTGTCTCGAAACGCGCCCCTTGCGATGGCGTCGGCAATCGAGCTGATCCACCGCATTCGCATCACCGACCGGATTGAATCCGCCCTGACCCAGGAATTTCGCTATGTGTACCGCGCCGTCGAACAGGGCGACTTCCAAGAAGGCATCCGGGCCGCCATTGTCGACAAAGACAAATCGCCGAACTGGCAACACGCCGCAATGGACGCCCCCACCCCCGCCAACGTATCGGCCATGTTGATGCCCCTTGGCGATCAGGAATTACGTCTGGAGACCACGACATGAAAATCGGATTTATCGGACTTGGAAATATGGGTGGGCCCATGGCCCGCAACCTTGCAGCAGGCGGATATGACGTGACCGGCTTCGATGTGGCCGCACCAATACCCGACGGATTAACCAAAGCCGAAACCGCCGCCGACGCGGCACGCAATGCTGATGTGGTCATCACGATGCTGCCAGATGGCGGCATTTTGCGGAGCGTGGCCGATCAGGTGATCCCTGCGATGACCAAAGGTGCGGTGCTGCTTGATTGTTCGACAGTTGATGTGGAAAGCGCGCGCGCTGTGGCGGATCAGGCCAGTGCGGCGCAGATCGGTGCGCTTGACGCACCGGTGTCGGGCGGCATCGGGGGTGCGGAGGCCGGAACACTGACTTTCATGGTCGGCGGTGCAGAAGATGCCGTGACGCGTGCCATGCCGCTTTTTGACATCATGGGGCAGAAGGCGGTTCACTGTGGACCCTCAGGCAACGGGCAAGCGGCCAAGATCTGTAACAATATGATCTTAGGCGCGACCATGATTGCCACCTGCGAAGCCTTTGCGCTGGCTGATAAGCTTGGGCTAGATCGCCAATCCATGTTCGACGTGGTTTCTACATCCTCGGGCTATAGCTGGACCATGAACGCCTATTGCCCGGCCCCCGGTGTTGGCCCCACATCGCCCGCCGACAGCGGATACACGCCCGGCTTTGCCGCCGAGCTTATGTTAAAAGATTTGCGATTGTCACAACAGGCAGCCGAAGCCGTCGATGCCGACACGCCGATGGGCCAGCGTGCCGCAGAACTTTATGAAGGCTTTGTCGAAAACGAAGGCGGCCAGGGCAAGGATTTTTCAGCCATGCTACCGCGGTTCGAAAAGCGCGGTCGAACGTCCTGAAATCAACCGATCACAGGCGCCGCTTTTGACATCAAAAAAGGCCGCGTCAACTGACACGACCTTTTCTTGTACGACCGAAATATGTGCCGGACTTCACCAGCGGAATTCTATCGCACGAGGGAACTTACTTTGCCCGAAATCCAAACCGTGCCAACATCGGCAGTCATCACAAATGCTCCGGCTTTTTCGACGGCTGAGCCTGATGCCAGTGTCGCGATCCGCTGTTGATATTCGACGTCGCCCAAACGCGCATGCAGCACGCCCTTGAACAGAACCATAACCATGAGCAAAATGGCCAAGGCACGGGCCGTGCCCATGCCTCCTCTCCGACGGGGTTTGGCAACAACCATCCCATCGTCCATCACCTTGGTTACGTACCCATGCGACAACTTTGAATGTCGCCGACTAATACGGCTCATTCGACGGTCGAATTCATCGAATTGCGAAGCAGACATAACAGGCCTCTTATATACCTCCGGGACGTCCCGGCGATCATGAAATAAGTAGAGGAATGTGGCAGCAATAAGGCTTAACCCACCGAAATCATGAGACTTCGTTAGAAATTAAGGTCATTTCGCGTCAGCGAAAGCGTGGTCCAGTCGACAATGTCATCACGATTGGACAGATTGAAGCCGTGGGCTGCATAATGCTCTGCCACAGTTTGGGCCTGTTCCACCAGAATTCCGCTGAGAATCGCTTTGCCACCCGGTGAAATCACGCGTGCCATAGCCGGTGCAAGATCCATTAACGGGCCTTTCAGGATGTTGGCCAAGACCAGATCAAAGGGGCCATTAAGCACCTCGTGATCAAAACCAACGGCTTCGACCACGTCGATCCGCACTTTCAGATCGTTGGCCGCCAAATTGGCAAGCGCGACGTCAACCGCGACAGGGTCAATGTCCGAGGCCACAACCGCCGCGTCCCAAACCCGCGCAGCCGCCATCGCCAAGACCGCTGTGCCGCACCCAATGTCCGCCACACGCGTCGGTGCAAACCCTGTCGTGACCAAGCCGTCCAGCGCACGCAGGCACCCCAACGTCGTGCCATGGTGCCCGGTTCCAAACGCCATCGCCGCTTCGATCAAAAGCGAAACACGCCCGTCCGGCAGCTTGTCGGCATCATGCGCGCCATAGACAAAGAAACGCCCGGCCTCTACGGGCGCTAATTCGCGCCGCACATGGGCCACCCAATCGGTTTCGGGCACCTCAGACACCACGAATTCTGATGCCCCGTGAACCGCTGCCAAAAGCGCCAGAGCCACCTCGTCGGGCGCTTCAACGAAATAGCCGCCGACTTCCCAGGTTCCGGTGCCGTCTTCCACTTCGAAGACGCCGACGCCGGTTGGCTCAATGTCCAATTGCTCCAAAGATTGCCCCAAAGCATCAGCCTGGGCGCGGTCCTTCAAGGTCGTCAGTGCTGTCCAAGTTGTCATGCAACGCGAGCTACGCGCTCGCCTTCACAGGGTCAACTGATCTTCGCCCATTGCCCATCATTTGGCCGGTTCCGCCCCTTGCGTTCGAGAGCAGAACCGCCATTTTCTCAGGCCGTAACGCCCGTGCCAATCGGACAGGTGACGCCAGTTCCGCCAATCCCGCAATACCCCGACGGGTTCTTGGCCAAATATTGTTGGTGATACTCCTCGGCAAAATAGAATGTCGGCGCTTTCACGATTTCGGTCGTCACAGCACCATAACCAGCCTCGCCCAGACGCGGTGCGAACATGGCTTTTGATGCCTCAGCAGCCTCCCGCTGCGCGTCGGTCGTCCAGTAAATGCCTGACCGATATTGGGTACCGACATCGTTGCCTTGGCGCATTCCTTGGGTTGGATCATGGCCTTCCCAAAACACACGCAACAAATCATCAAAGCTGATCACCGCAGGATCATAGACCACGCGCACCACTTCGTTGTGGCCGGTTTTTCCCGTGCACACCTCTTGATAGGTCGCGTTCTCTGTATGGCCTGCAGCATAGCCGACAATGGTCATCCAGACGCCTTCCAGCTTCCAGAACATCCGCTCGACACCCCAGAAACACCCCATTCCAAAGATCGCAACTTCAAACCCGTCGGGCACATCAGCGCTTAGGGGGCGATCAAACACAAAATGCTTCTCGGCCGTCGGGATCGGGGCGTCACGTCCGGCCAATGCATCCTCTGCGCTGATCATGGCGACGTTCTTCTTTAATATCTGAAACATGGTGTATCCTCTTCAGGTTCCCCCGAAATATGGGGCCCGGAAAGCGCAATGCCAAGGGTTTCAAGCGGCGGGCATTACAAGTCCGCGTGAGAAGATCGTCTCGTTGCCCTTCTCGGGATGGCGCGGGATCATCAAGGCCAAGGCGAGCGACACGCAAGCCATCGCTGCGGCCAAGCCAAAAACAGCGCCCGGAAATACGATCCATAGATAGCCCAGCAAGGCCGGCAAAAAGACCGCTGCAATATGGTTGATTGTAAAGGCGACGGCAGCCGTGGGTGCAATGTCGCCGGGATCAGCGATCTTTTGGAAGTACGTCTTTTGCGCGAAGGCCAGCGCAAAGAACATATGGTCGAGCACATAAAGCGATGCCGCCAAAACCACCCCCCAGCCAAAGACGTAAATCCCGCCATAGGCCAGAAACACGCCAATCAACCCAATGTATTCAAACGCCAGCACATTTCTTTCGCCCCAGTGGCCCAGTGCCTTTCCCATTAAGGGTGCCAAAACCATGTTGGCGACAAAGTTTATCAGGAACAATGCAGACACTTCGTGCACGTCGAACCCAAACTTTTCGACCATCATGAAAGCGGCGAACACCAGAAATATCTGACGCCGCGCGCCCGACATGAATTGAAGCGCATAATAAAGCCAATACCGCCGTCGCAGGATCATCTTTTTGATCTGTGGTTCGCCCTCAAACTGTGGAAACGCCAACCAGCAATAGAGCGTGATCGCCACACAAGCCCCGCCCGCGATCAGGTAGACCGTGTTGTAGGACAGATCGAACAGGTCCCAAGTCGCCACCAGCAATCCATAGGACAAAAGCGACGCCCCGGACCCAACAGCCACCAACCAGCCGAGAACCTGTGGCGCGCGATCCTTTGGCAACCATTGCAGTTGCAGGGATTGATTGACCGTTTCGAAGTAATGGTACCCGATCGACGAAATCATCGTCAGGGTCAGAATGCCGCCCAAACTGGGGAACCACGCAGTTACCGCGGTTGCGGCCCCTAGCATCAGCAAAGACACCAATCCCAAAACCTGCTCGCGCATAAACATGATCACGGCGATCACGCCAACGGCCAGAAACCCGGGAACTTCGCGCACCGAATGAAGCCAGCCAATCTCGACACCCGTAAATCCGGCCCGTTCGATGACAAAGTTGTTCAGAAGCGCCGACCAAGTCGCAAACGCCAGCGGCAAAGCCGCTGACATCAGGATCAAAAGCGTGACGGGGCGACGCCAGACTGGCAAGTGATGCGCGTCTATAAGCTTTACGATGGACATAAGGCTGGTGTACGCGGTCCGCGCCCTTTTGGAAAGCAGCGCTAGCCCCCTCGGGTTATCCGCGCCAGGGTGCCGTCTTTCTTAACGAAACTGCGGAAAAGCGCACCGCCGGTATGTAAAATGATTATTGTGATCAATAGCTTGCCAATAACCCCGTGAATCCAAAACCCCGCATCCTCCCAGGCTTCAGCCGCTGGTGCAATCGCTGGCAATGTCCAACGCCCAAAGATCACCGTATCAATCCCGGTGGCCGAGCTTGCGATCCAACCCGACAGTGGCATGGCAACCAAAAGGACATAGAAAGCCCGGTGCACCCAAAGGGCCAAAGCGTCTTGCCAAATGGAACCGTGAGACAGAGGTTTCGGCGGCGGGTTGAACCGGTGCCAGATGATCCGCACAATGATCAAACCAAGCACCATGATACCCAAGGTTTTGTGCCGCGCAAAATAGGGAAGGATCGCGAGAGAGACTTCTGCACTGGCGATCCAAAGGCCCATTGGGATCGCGCTTAAAACCAAAAGTGCCGTAACCCAATGCAGGCTTTTTGTCACAAGGCCAAAACGGTCGGCGGAGTTCCTTAGGGCCATCGGCTCAACCTTCGATGCTCATCCGTGCAAGGATCGACAGTTTCACTTCGTCGCCCGCCAGATCCGACCAGCCATCCGCCCCAAAGGCTTTTCGCGACAGGCTGCCCGTTAAACGCACCGAAATGCGGCTGCGATCACCAGCCTCAGTGCCCGCTTGTCTGAACAGGTCTGCCCTGAATGTCGCGGGCAAGGTGACGCCGCGCACCGTCAGGTTGCCGTCGATCAAAGCGCCATTGCCGTCACGACGCACCGAGGTGCTTTGAAATATGATTTGCGGAAACTTTTTCGCCCAAAGAACCTTGCGGCTTTTCATACCCTGGCTAGCAAAGGGAAACCCGGCCCGCGCACGCTGTACATCGACAGCAACCGTGACCGTGCTGTTGGACAAGCGGTCAAGATCGATGACCAAATCGGCGCTGGCGACGGGCATTGATCCCTTGATTTCATCTTTGCCCAGAAACCAACTGAACCCGACAGAGCTGTCTTCGACCTGAAGAATGTATCTTTGCGGTGCGGCCCAACTTGGTGCGGCCAGCAAAAGCAATGCTGCGAGGTATGCAATGTATTTCATGAGACTGGACCTAGTGCGGATCAACATCACGGTCTCTAAAACAAACCGTGCAGAGTGTTACACTAGTAAAATCTCTGCGGATCAATATCGATGGAAAGCCTTAAATTATTGGGCAATTTGATCTGCGCCACCCAATCCGCCAATGCTGCTTGCAAGGGTGCTGTTTTGTCGGCCTTCACCAAAAGCCGGACCCTGTGTCGCCCACGAACCCGCGCAATCGGGGCGGCGGCGGGCCCGTAAACTTTGGCACCGATCCGGCGCAATGGTTCCGAGCGTGCGGCCAGCGCTTTGCCGACGTCAAATACATCCTGCACATTGGGGGACGACAAGATGATCCCAGCCATGCGCCCGAACGGCGGCACGCCTGCCGCGCGACGTTCTGCGGCTTCGGCGCGCCAGAAATCCTCCTCATCACCGGACAGGATCGCGCGGATCACGGGGTGTTCCGGTTGAAACGTCTGCAACAACGACACGCCCGGTTTTTCGGCGCGCCCCGCCCGGCCCGAGACTTGCCGCATCAGTTGAAACGTCCGCTCTGCCGCCCGCAAGTCCGAACCCTGCAATCCAAGGTCGGCATCAATCACGCCGACCAATGTCAAAAGCGGAAAATTGTGCCCCTTTGCGATGATCTGGGTGCCTACGACGATGTCCGCACCGCCGCTTGCAATCGCTTCGATCTGTTCTTTCAACGCACGGGCCGATCCGAACAGATCAGACGACAACACTGCGATGCGCGCGTCGGGAAACAGCGCCTTGACCTCCTCGGCCAAGCGTTCGACACCGGGGCCAACGGGGGCCATACGGTCCTCGGCTTCGCAAGACGGGCATTTGTGAGGGATCGGTTTCGTTTCGCCGCATTGATGGCACATCAGGCGCTTTTGGAACCGGTGTTCGACCATCCGCGCATCACAATGATCGCAGCCCACTTGATGTCCGCAAGCTCTGCAAATCGTCACCGGCGCATAGCCCCGCCGGTTAAGAAACAACAAGGATTGTTCGCCAGCTTCGATCCGGTCCGTCACAGCTTTGGTCAGCGTCGGTGAAATCCAACGACTGCCCGGCAGTTCTTCGGCGCGCATATCTATCGCGTGCATTTCGGGCATAACGGCCGCCCCGAAACGCGAGGTCAGCGTCAGACGCCTATACTTTCCAGCTTCGGCATTGGCCCAGCTTTCCAGCGACGGCGTGGCCGACGCCAGCACCACTTGCGCGCCTGTGATCGAGGCGCGCAGCACCGCCATGTCGCGCGCATTATACAAAACGCCGTCTTCCTGCTTATAAGATGTGTCGTGTTCTTCATCGACGACGATCAGGCCAAGCGATTGAAACGGAAGAAATAATGCTGAACGGGCACCCACCACCAGATCGGCACAATTCTCGGCCACCATCTTCCAGACCCGGCGGCGTTCGGTCATGGTCACGCCCGAGTGCCACTCGGCGGGGCGGGCACCAAAGCGGGCTTCAACCCGGGTCAGAAACTCCGACGTCAACGCGATTTCCGGCAATAACACCAAGGCTTGTCGCCCGGCTTCCAGACAAGCTGCGACCGCCTCAAGATAAACCTCAGTTTTGCCAGACCCCGTCACGCCTTTCAGCAAGGTCGCCCCGAATTCGCCCGTTGCTACGCCCTTGGTCAAAGCCTCAGACGCAGCGGCCTGTTCGTCTGTCAACGCCACTTGGGTCGTACCCGGCTCCAGCCTTTGGAACGGCAAATCGCGCGGGCTGCCTTCTTCGGCCACAACGCCTTGGGTCACCAATCCTTTGACAACGCTGGTCGACACGCCCGCCATTTCCGCCAGTTCTTTCAGCGTAAAAGCCAACCCACCGAAGTCATCCAACACAGCGACAACCTTACGCCGGGCATCCGTCCAACGATCAGGTTCTTCTGTCGTGCCACGGCGGTAAATCCGACGCATCGAAGGCGGATCGCCCAAACCCGGCGCACGCGTTGCCAGTCGAAGCATGGCGGGCATGGGTGTGAGGGTATATTGAGCAATGCGCGTCAGAAACGTCTTCATTTCATCCCGCATCGGTACGGCGTCAAGCACACGGATGACGGACCGAACCTTGGCCAGATCATAACCGCCTTCGCCCTCGCCCCAAACGACACCCAGAACTTTGCGCGGCCCAAGTGGAACCTCGACAAACGCCCCCTCAAAAACGCCACCTTCAGGCGCCTTGTAATCCAGTGCGCGGTCTAAAGGCTGAGTGGTCAGGACGGCGATCAATTCGCCTTGGGCAAAGTGCCGCTGCATGGCTATCCGGTCGCCCGGCGGAACGTGGCCGTGGCAATTCCCATGGCGATCAGGGCACCGCCACCGGCTCGGGTGGCCCAAGCGACGACATTCGGTCGACGAATGGTCTGGCGCATCCGGTCGGCCAACAGCGCGTAGACCAGAGCGTTGATGGCGGCGAGGCCCACAAACGTCGCGATCAACAGCACCGATTGTCCCAGCAGGGGTGCGTCAGGGTTCAAGAACTGCGGCACAAAGGCAATGAAGAAAACAATGGATTTGGGATTTAACGCCGTGACAACCGTTGCATTCAGAAATGCGGCCCTGGGGCCAACAGTTCCCGCCGCAGCCTCAAGTTCAAAAGCGCGCGCCTTGGCGCCACGGATCATCTTGATCCCAAGCCACACCAAATAGACGGCACCAACCCATTTCAACACAGTGAACAATGTTGCCGAGGCTAAAACCAACGCTCCAAGCCCGGCAAGCGAAGCGCTCATCGCGATCAAATCGCCCATAGCCACGCCCAAGGCCGTCGGCACCGCGATCCTGCGCCCCTGCCCCACGGCATTGGCCAAAACCAACAGTACCGTCGGCCCGGGGATCAGCAAAAGCGCGGCCGATGCAGCGGTAAAAGTAAGCCAGAGCGAGAAATCCATTAGGGCTCCTTTGAAGGTCGGTCAATCAGGGGTTCAGACTTGGCGCGGCTTAAGGTATCAGTGCCACGAAACTTGATCCATCCGCCAGAGGGGACGCCCATGAAATTTTTCGTCGACACCGCAGACACCGCCGCAATTGCCGAGCTGAATGAGCTGGGCATGGTCGATGGGGTGACCACAAACCCCTCGCTGATCCACAAATCGGGCCGCGACATCAAAGAAGTGATCGCCGAAATATCGGCCATGGTCGATGGCCCGGTCAGCGCCGAAACCGTCGCGACGGACTACGAAACCATGGTGAAAGAGGGCCATGAAGTCGCGAAACTCGGCGACAACATCGCGATCAAAGTGCCGCTGACCTGGGATGGTTTGCGTGCCTGTAAACATCTGTCGGGCGAAGGACATATGGTCAATGTGACCTTGTGTTTTTCGACCAATCAGGCGCTTTTGGCCGCAAAAGCGGGCGCGACATTCATTTCGCCCTTTATCGGACGTTTGGATGATTTGAACCTTGATGGCATGGACTTGATCGCCGACATCCGCGACGTCTATGACAACTATGGGTTCGAGACGCAGATTCTGGCGGCCTCGATCCGTTCAGCCAACCATATGTCAGACGCCGCCAAAATCGGCGCAGACGTCGCCACGGCCCCTCCGGGCGTGATCAAGAAAATGGCGGAACACGTTCTGACAGACAAGGGATTGGACGCGTTCTTGTCCGATTGGGCAAAGACCGGTCAGTCCATTCTTTGAAGCCGATTTCCAGCCTACAGCGATGCGTTCAGAATTGAGCGCATCGCTGTAGTTAGCACGTTCCAAGCCATGAATTGCGGTGCCAAAGAACGTGGACGCGTAGTTTGGGGTGACCTAAATTCTGCCGGGCGCCATTGAAAAATGTCTATATGACTTTGGTCAAATGGCAGGTTCGAGCCCTTAGCAGACCACTCTCATCGCTGTTCGTTGTCGCGGTCTCGGTTTGATCGGCAATACATGAGGTGAGAACACCCGTGAAAGAAGATCAGGAGTAGCAGTACAAAGCCAAAGTAGTAGAAGATATCCGCATCGGCTCTAACATTGAGGCAAATAGCTATGTGTGTAATCCATGCTAAATAGGGTAAAAAATGCTTGGCCGGAACTCGAAAGCTCTTGTCAAAAGTCCATTGTGCTAGTGCGATTGCGACAATCAAACTGATGACAGCTAGTGCGTTCAATGTCTCTTCCATAGTGGAATTACCTAGGTTTTTTTTGTGGCATCGCAATGGGGACGCGGTCAATACAAGCCAATGCAAGAACGTCGGCTTTGTCCGGAGGTTGTGTGAAAACTCTCCGTCACTGAAATTTGGGAGAACGTAATTGGCGCACGCAAAGATTTCACGAACGATGTCCTAACCTGGCAATGCCACACGGTCACAACCAGGAAAATTTTCTTAAGCGCGGGATGGATTTTGAGTTTTCACACAGCCTCTCCGCAGAACCGCCATGGAGTTTCTGGCGAAACCAGTCTTGTTTTAAGACGCACAAGACTAACCCGCGGCAACCAACACCTTTTCAACGCACGCTGTAAAATCCTCACCGCGTTTTTCGAAATTGTCATACTGGTCGAAACTCGCCGCTGCCGGCGCCAACAAAACGGTGTCCCCTGCCTCGGCCTCTTTTGCTGCAAGAGCCACGGCTTCGGTCATTGTCGTACAAACCGCATGCGGCAGGGCTTTCAGATCATGGGCGATCTCGCGCGCATGTCGTCCAATGACATAAGCTTTGGCAACTGCCCCCCAATGCGGTTCCAATGCGGCCAATCCACCCTCTTTCAACTGCCCACCGACGATCCAGCGGATGCGTTTAAATGCTCCAAGCGCTTTTCCCGCGGCATCCACATTGGTGGCTTTGGAATCGTTGACAAAGGCCACGCCATTCGCCTCGCCAATGCGTTGGCTGCGATGCGGCAAGCCTTGGAACGAATGGAACGCGTCTTCGATTTGCTTGGGCGGCACCTGAAGCGCACGCAGTGCTGCAAAGGCCGCGCAAGCGTTCTGGTGGTTATGCGCGCCGGGCAAACCGGCGATGTCGCGCAAGTCAACCGAGGCAATCTGGCGACCCTTTCGCATCTCAGCCAAGAACCCCTTGCGCACCGACACCGTCCAACCAGCACCGCCCGGCTTTACGCCCGTCATCACCCGGATCACACGGTCATCTGTTGGCCCTTCTGACATTTGGTTCGCCAGAAACTGGCCCTCGGGCTCATCAACACCGATGATCGCACGGTCCGGCCCACCTTCGGCGAAAAGCCTTCGTTTAGCGGCGAAATAGCCGCCCAATCCCCCATGGCGATCCAAATGATCTGGCGTAAGATTGGTGAAAACCGCCACATCCGGCGTCAAGGCGCGGGCCAGTTCGGTTTGGTAAGACGACAGTTCCAGCACCACAACCCCGCCGTCGCCGGGCGGGTCGATATCCAGAACGCCGCGCCCGATATTGCCGGCCAACTGGCTTTCGCGCCCCACCTCTTCCAACACGTGCTGGATCAGCGCCGAAGTCGTCGATTTCCCGTTCGACCCGGTAATCGCGACAACCTTGGGCGTCGCTTCGAAATTGTCCCATTGCGGCGTGGCGAGCGAGCGGAAGAACAATCCAATGTCATTATCAATAGGCACACCCGCCGCGATGGCCGCCGCAATATGGGCATTCTGTTTGGGATAAAGATGCGGGATACCGGGGCTGACAATCAGGGCAGACACACCCTCCCAGGCTTCGCGGCGTGACAGGTCATGCAACGCCAAACCTTCGGCTTCTGCGCCCTCGCGCGCCTCGGCATTGTCATCCCAACAAAGAGCGATGGCCCCGCCATCCACAAGCGCACGCGCGGCGGAAAGCCCACTTCGCCCCAAGCCCAAGACAGCAATCCGGGCGTCATTCACACCTTTAACAGGGATCACCAGTCAATCTCCTTTTGGCCAGGACAGAACCCGTTCATAACCAATACGCGCCGCGTCAACCGTCGGCCTCGTCGTCGACTTCAAGCTGGCCAGACAAACGTCGCCACAGAATGCCCCAATACATGCCGATCGCCAGAACCACCGACAAAGCGATCAGTGCAATCCAGGTATTCGCTGTCGGGTTCTCAAGGCTAAGCCATCCCCAGGAATAAAGCACCCAAAGAAAGGCCGCGATCACGGCCAGGATCAATAGAACACCCATTTGCCCAATTCCGCGCAGCACCGCCGTCAGGAACAGAATATAGGCCACGGCCAACACCAGCCCGATAAATACTGCCAATGGTAGCTGATCTTGCCAGTTCTTTACGGCCCATCTGACATAGGACAATTCGGTTGGATTATAGGTCGCCGCCAATAGAACAAAGGCGAAAAGCCACCGCAGTAGAAATCCCATCTCACATCACTCCTCAGATAGAAAACCCCAATATTTCGAACCCCTTACTGATCCTGCATTTCTTCTGTCCAGAATACTTCGGGGTGTGGGGCAGAGCCCCACGAATATAGCCCTTTCAGCTATCGCACCTTCAAGGTCGCTAATCCAATCAACGCCAATATCAAGGATATAATCCAGAACCGAATGACGATCTGTGGTTCGGCCCAACCCTTTTTCTCGAAATGGTGGTGAATGGGGGCCATTAAAAACACGCGATTGCCCGTCATTTTGAAATATCCAACCTGAATAATCACCGACATCGCCTCAACCACAAACAAACCGCCAATAATGCCCAATACGATCTCGTGCTTTGTGGCCACCGCGATCGCACCCAAAGCACCCCCCAAAGCCAATGACCCGGTGTCGCCCATAAAGACGGCTGCGGGCGGGGCGTTGTACCACAGGAAACCCAAGCCGCCGCCGATCAGACCCGCGGCAAAGATCAGGATTTCACCGGTGCCTTGCACATAGTTGATGCCAAGATATTCGGTAAAATCGGTCCGCCCAACAGCATAGGCGATCACCCCAAGCGAGCCAGCCGCGATCATCACAGGCATAATCGCCAAGCCATCCAACCCATCTGTCAAGTTCACCGCGTTGGCGGCCCCCACGATGACGATCATCGCAAACGGGATGAATAGAATGCCAAGGTTCCACAACATACTGACCACGGGCAAGGCGACCTGGTTTTGCAATTCAGCCGGGTGCATCCACGTGGCCCAATAACTGGCAACACCCGCAATCAGAAAACCGATCAATAACCGAAACCGACCGGAAAGACCGGCGTGATTGTTCTTTGTGACCTTGTGATAATCGTCCGTAAAACCAATCGCGCCGAAGGCAACGGTTACGAACAGCACCATCCAAACATACCCAATGTCCAGACGCGCCCATAGAAGGGTCGAGGTCAGCAATGCACCCAAAATCAGAACACCGCCCATGGTTGGGGTTCCTGCTTTTGTCTCGATATGGCTTTGAGGACCATCGTCGCGAATGGGTTGGCCGTGTTTTTGCCTGGCGCGCAACAGGTTGATCAGGGGTTGTCCGAATATAAACCCAAAAATGAGTGCCGTAAAAAATGCGCCCCCGGCGCGGAACGTTATGTAACGGAAAAGATTAAAAAAATCACCTCCGTCTGAAAAAACTGTGAGCCAATACAACATTACCCTGTCCCTCTTTCCTGACCCCGTTTGTGCACTTTATCCAGCGCCTTCATGGCATCCACCACCCGACTGACCTGACTGCCTTTCGAGCCTTTGACCAACACAACGTCGCCTGCAGAACAAAGCCGATGTGCGTCAACGGCCAACTCGTCTGCCGTTTCGACCCATGTGCCTTTGCGCCCCGCAGGCAAAGCCTCGTAAAGCGCGCGCATTCTTGGGCCGACGCAGTCCACGCGATCAAACGTTTCCATTGCGGGATGGTCCGCAAGTGCAGCGTGCAGCTTTGCTTCGTCCGAGCCCAACTCCAACATATCACCCAGAATTGCAATCCGCCGCCCGCGGGCCGTGCCCGGCGGGATCACCGCCAAAACCTCAAATGCGGCTGCCATTGATACAGGATTGGCGTTGAACGCGTCATCGATCAATTCGAAACTGTGATCCTCGACCGCATCCAAAAAGATCACTTCGCGCTGGCCCCGGCCTTTGGGCGCATGCCACGCACCGATGTCCAAAGCCGCCGTGTCGCCATCGGCACCGGCGAGCTTTGCGGCTCCGAACACCGCCAGCGCATTGATCGCAAAATGTCGCCCCGGCGCGCCAACTTTCAACAAAAACGGCGCACCTGCAAACCGGCCTTCGACAACCGAACTGTCTGGTGTCAGGGTCACCCGGTCTGCGCGCAAACTGGCGTCTTCACGTTCGCCAAAGCCGATCCGGTGCGCCGCGAAAGCTTTGGCTTCCGCGTTCAGAATGGGCGTGGTTTCGACATCGGCATTGAAAAGCGCAACACCATCGGGCTCAAGCCCTTGGAAGATGGCCGCTTTTTCAACAGCGATGCCTTCGACACTCGAAAAAGCCTCCAGATGGGCCGCCGCAACCGCGGTGATGATTGCAATATGCGGGCGGGTGAGTTTGGCCAAGGGCGCAATTTCACCGGGGTGGTTCATACCGATTTCGATCACGGCGTATTCTGTCGCGGCAGGCATCCGCGCCAAGGTCAGTGGCACGCCCCAATGATTGTTGTAACTGGCTTCGGCGGCGTGGGTCCGGCCTTGTTTGGCCAGGACGCTCAACAACATGTCTTTGGTGGACGTCTTGCCCGCAGACCCGGTGACCGCAATCACCCGCGCCTTGGTTCGCGCCCTTGCTGCAACCGCCAGTTTCTCAAGCGCGTTCAGCACGTTATCGACGATAATCAATGACGCATCTTCTGTCACGCCTTCGGGGATATGCGTGACCAAAGCTGCGGCTGCACCCTTTTCAAAGGCGCTTGCAACAAAGTCGTGACCGTCGCGCACGTCTTCCAGGGCCACGAATAAATCGCCCGGAACAAGGGTGCGTGTATCAATCGAAACGCCTGTGGCCGACCACGCCGGGCCTTGGGCCTTGCCGCTCATTGCGGCCAGTGCATCGTCGGATGCCCAAAGCGCGGTCATACGCCTTTTCCGTCCAACGCGGCGACGGCCACACTTGCCTGTTCCACATCGTCAAACGGCAAAACCGCATCGCCGACAATCTGCCCGGTTTCGTGCCCCTTGCCTGCGATCAACAACGTATCGCCGGGGCCCAAAGCATCGACCGCGCGCAAAATCGCTTCGGCCCTGTCGCCCACTTCATTGACATCGCCTGCACCCTGTCGCGCACCCGCCAAAATCTCTTTGCGGATCACATCCGGATCTTCCGACCGGGGATTGTCGTCCGTTATAAAGGCGACGTCGGCATGATCGGTGGCTGCGCGACCCATCAAGGGCCGTTTGCCGCGATCACGATCACCGCCCGCGCCAAAGACAACAATCAACCGCCCAATCACGTGGGGCCGCACCGCGCGCAAAGCTGTCACCAAGGCTTCGGGCGTATGGGCGTAATCGACAAAGACGGTCGCACCGTTGTCGCGCCGCGCCGCAAATTCCATCCGGCCCCGCACGGTTTGCAGGGTATGCATTGTGTCGAACGTCTCGGCCGGATCGGCCCCCGTGGCGATGCACAAGGCTGCCGCCATCAAGGCGTTCTCGGCCTGAAAACCACCGATCAGCCCCATGCGCACCTGATGAATACGCCCGCTCCATTCAAAGCGCAGCTCTTGGCCCGTCGCATCGAACCGCTGCCCCAGGATTTGCAATACTGCAGAACTGTCGCGCCCAATGGTCAAAACGTCCTGCCCACGATCCTCGGCCACATCTGCCATGCGTGGGCCCCATGGATCGTCGATGTTGATAACGGCGGTGCCGTCTTCGGGCAAAACGCGGTCAAACAGGCCTGCCTTGGCTGCAAAATAGTCTTCAAAATCAGAATGATAGTCCAGATGATCTTGCGACAAGTTCGTGAACCCGCCAGCCCGCAAGCGCACACCATCGATGCGGCGTTGCTGAAGCCCGTGAGATGAGGCCTCCATCGCCGCATGGGTAATACCTTCGTCGGCGATCTCGGCCAAAGCCCTATGAAGCGTGATCGGTTCGGGCGTGGTGTGCATCAACGGCGCGGTATAGGCCCCTTCGATCCCCGTGGTGCCAATGTTGACCGCCTCGGCCCCCATTTCCGTCCAGAGTTGTCGCGCGAAATTTGCGACGCTGGTTTTACCATTGGTGCCTGTGATCGCGATCTGAACTTCGGGTTGCGCTTCGAACCACAAAGCGGCTGTAAACGCCAAAGCCTCGCGCGGTTCTTCGACGACGACCACGGGAACATCTGCGCCGTCCAGCACATCGCGCGCCAAACCTGCGCCTTCGCGGTCGGTCAGGATAGCCCCTGCATCCATGCGCAGCGCGTATTGGATGAACTCGGCCCCGTGCACCTTGGTGCCCGGAAGGGCCGCAAACAAATGACCGGGTTCGACGTCTCGGCTATCCACCGAAAGCCCCGTGATCCTCACGTCGCCCGCAGATTTGGCGGTCAACCCAAGCTCGGCCAAGGTTTTTGTCTTTGCCCGGGTTTGCATCTGCCCTGCCCTTCGTCAGTTATTCACCAGTGTTACACCCTGAGCGCGTCTGTGTTCAACGTCTGGTGCAAGCCCCAGAAGCGGCGCCGTGCGACGGATAATTTCGGCGGCCACAGGAACAGCTGTCCAACCAGCGGTGCGTCTAGGTTTTGGCCCGCTGGTTTCCACAGGTTCGTCCAAGGTGACAACCAGCACATATTTCGGGTCGTTGGCGGGAAAGACGCTGGCAAACGTCGCGATCACCTTGTCGTCGTAATAGCCACCCGTTGGCTTCGGTTTGTCCGCCGTGCCGGTCTTGCCAGCGACATGATAACCTTCAACTTCGCCCAACGTCGCGGTTCCGCGAACCACCACTTGGCGCAGAAAATCACGCATCTGGGCGCTGGTATTTTCGGTCACCACAGATGCCCCCAAAGGCTTGCCACCTTTCAAAAGCGACGGCACAACACTGCGCCCGCCATTTAGCAAGGTCGCGTAAGCGCCCGCCAGATGAAGCGGTGACGTCGACAAGCCGTGACCATAGCTGACGGTCATTGTGTGAATTTCCGACCATTTCCTGGGAAGCAAAGGTTTTGCACCGCGTGCTTCGACCAGTTCAACGGGAACGGGCTTGAACAAACCCAACTTTGCCAGAAAATTCTGTTGCCGCTCGGCACCGATCATCATCGCAATCCGAGCCGTTCCGATGTTCGAACTTTCCACGATCACATCTTCCACCGTCATGGCGGGCCCGTGGTCCTTGAAATCGCGAATACGATGCTTGCCCCAGGTCATCGGGCCTTTGGTGTCAATCCAGGTCGAGCGGCTTACAAGTCGTTCGTCAACGGCTTGACCCGTCGTGAAAATTTTGAATGTTGAACCAAGCTCGTAAAGCCCCTGCACCGCTCTATTAAACAATGGGCTGTCAGCCTGATCGCCTTCGGTCAGTGGTTTGGGCCGGTCGTTCGGATCAAAATCCGGCAGGCTGGCAAGGCTGATGATTTCGCCGGTGTGCACATCCATCAAGACCGCAGCAGCGCCTTTTGCGTTCATCAAACGCATGCCGCCATATAGCACATGTTCAACCGCAGCCTGAATTGTAAGATCCATCGACAAAGCCAGCGGCACATCCCCACGACCGGGGTCGCGAAGCTCGGAATCCATCGCTTTTTCGATGCCCGCTATGCCAACCAATTCGGCAGCACTGACACCTTCGCGGCCAAAACTAACGCCGCCCAACACGTGGCTGGCCAGCTTGCCGTTCGGGTAAAGCCGCATCTCACGTGGGCCGAACAACAGGCCCGGCTCGCCAATGTCAAAAACTGCTTGCTGTTGTTCGGGGCTGATCCGACGCTTGATCCAAAGAAATTTTTTCTTGCCGGTAAACTGTTGGAACAATTTCTCGTCGTTCAGATCGGGGAATATCGCGGCAAGTTCGCGCGCCGCACGATCAGGGTCGATCATCTGGTGCGGTTGGGCGTAAAGCGAATGCGTCGTCAGGTTTGTCGCTAGTATCCGCCCGTTCCGGTCGGTGATATCCGCGCGGGCACCTACAATCTGGGCCCCGCTAGCGGCAGATTTCGGTTCAACCGGGTCCGATCCCGCCATCACCGACATTTTCAATCCAACCATGAAGAATGCACACAGGAACACGATGCCCAGCACCAACAGGCGGCCCTCGGCGCGTTCGCGTTGCGTGTCGCGATCTGCTTCGTGCCGGGCGGCAAGGTTCTCGCGCTCGATGCTGTCTGGGTTTTCGCCGTCGCGACGCGCGGCAAGGATCCGGGCAAGCGGGCGAAGCGGTGTCCGTGTCATTGGTCAACTCCGCGGTCCATGACTTCCTGAATATTCTCAATAGGATATGGCACCTGATCGATCTTCCGAAAATGATCTGGCCGTAGCTCTAAAAGACCAAGCCGGTCGAAATTCAAGTTCGCCAAATCTGCCAACCGGTCAGGGCGGTTCAGGTACGCCCACTCAGCGCGCAGCACCCCCGCGCGCTCCCTCAGATCGGCGATTTCAGTTCGCAGTTGGTCAACTTCGCGCAACTTGGCTTGGGTTTCATAATTCTGTCGATACGCCCAAACAGCCAGTGCCATAACAGCCATCGCAGTGATCACATAGAATAATGACTTCATACCGATACCTCTTTCGGCAAACCCAACTTCGACCGATCCACAGGCCCGGCCTCTGCATCTGTACGGCGTCCAACTCTTAACTTGGCCGACCGTGACCTTGAATTTCGCGCGACTTCGTCAGCACTTGGTGGGATCGACTTGTTGCGCGCCTCAAAACGCGGGGCTTCGGCCGCTTTTTCTGGTTGATACCGGCTGACACCACCCATTTTGCCCGACCGAGCTTGAAAAAAACGTTTCACAACACGGTCTTCCAGCGAATGAAAACTGACAACGGCCAACCATCCGCCGGGTTTCAGCGCGCGTTCCGCTGCCTCAAGACCCGCAGCCAACTGGCCGAATTCATCGTTAACCGCGATGCGCAACGCCTGAAATGTGCGCGTGGCAGGGTGCGATGCACCCGGTTTTGGTCGCGGCAAGACAGCTTCAACGATCCGCACGAGGGCCCCGGTCGTTTCAATTGGACTGTCCTGCCGCGTTTTCACGATGGCACGTGCGATTGTTCTGGCCGCCCGCTCTTCCCCATAGTGATATAGAATATCCGCCAGCATCGCTTCGCTGGCATCGGCCACAACGTTGGCCGCGCTCACACCCGCGCCCGACATCCGCATATCGAGCGGCCCATCCGACATAAAAGAAAATCCGCGCTCCGCCTGATCCAACTGCATCGACGACACGCCAAGGTCTAAAACCACCCCGTCCAGCGCTTCGCCCGCCAAAGCATCCAAATCCGAAAACGTACCTTCGACAAGCTGAAGCCGATCACCGTAACCAACAAGCCAAGCGCGCGCCATCTCAAAGACAACCGGGTCGCGATCAACCCCAAACACCTTGGCTGCGCCTGCATCCAACAACCCACGTGCATACCCGCCCGCGCCAAATGTTCCATCTAGCCAGACGCCTTCAATCGGCGTGCAAGCGTCCAGGATGGAGTCGAACAGGACAGGAATATGCGGCTGTGTGTTCGGTGCGCGGGCAGCGGCGGCCATCGTCTACTCACCCTCCCCGTCTTCAAGAAGTGTCCAGATATCAGCACCTTGCGGCATGGAATCTAACAAATCGTCCACCGCGCTTTCGGCGGCATCAAAGGCTTCGGGTTTCCAGATTTGGAACGTGTCGCCCATGGCGATGAAATAGGCTTCGCCCTCAATTTTGATTTTCTCGCGCAGCTTGGCGGGCAAGACGATGCGGCCTGTGTCATCGACCGTGGCATCCAAGGATTGACCGTTAAACAAAGTCTCCATCGCGCGCCGTTTGGCCGAACCGCGGGCCAGGCGCGCAATCTTTTCGTCCACCTCATTGGCGGCATCAATGGTGAAACACTCCAGAAAATCCCGACGCTCATCGCCATAAACAATGATGAATTCCGGAAGCTTGCCTTCGGACCAGTTCGGGTCACCGTCGCGAAGCACAGCGCGATAATTGGCCGGGATTGACACCCGACCTTTGGCATCCACTTTCTGGGTGCCCTCGCCTCTGAACCTGCGAACCACTGTCCCGTAGCCCCTTTTATATTTTCGCCCCCAAAATAGAAAACGGCGGATTAGACTGCTGCCACTGTCTAATCCGCCGTCCTGTTCCCGTTGCCGGGATAGTCCAGCTGCGCGCGCCACCTGGGGGGATGTCTGCTCGCCCGCGCGCCGGATCTCTGATCGAATTGGCGGAGCCTGTATGAAACCTGCTCTTTTTTTGGTTTAGCCGGGGTCGTTTGCTGCCCCGAAAGCTGTTCCGCTCGCTTCGATGTGATGTTTGTGACATGGGAATTCATGGGAAGCAACGAAAATATTTATAAAAAATTGCAGCTCGAGAATCCACGATCACGCAATATTACGAAATATTGTGCATATTTGAGCTACAGTAAAAATCTAACACTACATATAGTAGGCAATTTTTTGCAACAACGAGTACCATTGTTTCCCATGCACTATATTTTCCGATCACATTCAGACCGACTTACGTCATTTGAAGTGATTGGGTACGCATCTGGCATCGTCGAAAACGGCTAAAGCGCGGCTAAATAAACAGGCTTTTCGAGCGATTCTCGGACGGTGCTGCGCTTCCGTCCCATGAAATCCCTAAATCGCGCCAATCAGAAGCTGCGGTTCGAATACGCGTCAAGCGCACGCGCACGCCCCGCCGCCAGCTCAATGATCGGATCAGGATAACTGTCACATGCAGACAAACCCCAGTGTTCGGGGATGGCGTTATAGTAGCTTAACGCTGTTTCGGTTGGATTTGTCTCATTCTCAGCCAGCCAACGGCGGGAATACTGCCCATCGCGGTCGAATTTCTCCAATTGTCCGTCGGGATTGAACACGCGGAAATAGGGGGCGGCATCCGGCCCACAGCCCGCAGTCCACTGCCACCCCATGGCATTAGACGCCGGATCCCAATCGATCAGGCAATCGGCAAACCACGCCTGCCCGATCTTCCAATCGGTCATCAGATGTTTCGTCAGAAAACTGGCCACGATCATGCGTGCCCGGTTGTGCATGGTGCCGGTCACATACAATTCGCGCATGGCGGCATCCACAAAGCGCCGGCCTGTTTGGCCCTGCTGCCACGCCAGAACGTCGGGGCTTTTCGCATCGCGCCGCCAAGGGAACGCGTCCCAGCCCTCGCGCCAGTTCCGATCAAGGATATGCGGGGTGTGCCAAACCAAATGATAGGCAAATTCGCGCCAGACCAGTTCTTTCAAAAAATGTTCGCCGCCCCGACTGCCGTCTTCGACCGAACGACGCGCCGCGTGCCAGCATTGCGCAGGTGAAATTTCGCCCCATGCCAGATTTTCTGACAGACCGGACGTGGCCGGTTCGGACGGAAAATCACGGCGGTCTTTATAGGCTTCAATGCGTTTATCGACAAATTCGCCCAATCGCGCCTTTGCCGCATCTTCGCCCACAACCACATGCTGGGAAACGACGCCTGCACCCCGTTGCATGGACGCACCAAGGTTCCAACTGGCGATATCCTCACTCACCGGCCAAACATCGGGCCCGGGAATCATAGAAGGACACGGCAATGGCTCAGTCACATGGCGACCAGCAACCGCGCGCCAAAACGGCGAATACACCCGGTAAAACCCGCCCGTTTTTGTTTCAACGCTCCAAGGTTCGAACATCAGATGTCCGGGCAGGCTTTCGGCATCCACGCCAAGGCTGCCCAGTGCAGATTTGACGCCGGTATCACGCGCAACCTGATCCGGGTCATAGGCACGGCTCCAGCGGACAGCTTTGGCACCGGTTTCGCCGACCAGCGCCGTCAGCACATCTTCTGCGCGTCCACGTCGGCAAATCAGGCGGGTTCCCATGGCTTCAAGCGACCGCGCCAACGCCGCAACACCAAGGCCAAACCGCCACCGCGCGGCGGCACCATAGGTTTCGAAAACTTCATCCCATATGAACACAGGGATCACCGGCCCGCCCGCCGCAATTGCCGACTTAAGGGCACGATTGTCGGAAAGACGTAGATCTTTTCGAACCCACCAGATCACAGGTTTCGCCATTTTGGCCCTCCAGACCATTCACACCGCTCGCTCAAGGATCTAAAGGAGGACACGAGGTATGCAATGACGAACACGAAAACCGAATACATTATTGGCATCGACGGTGGTGGATCCGGGTGTCGGGCTGCGATCGCCGACCGGGATGGCAATATCTTGGGCCACAGCAAAGCGGGGCCTGCGAATGCAAGTTCCGATCTGGACGGCACGGTGCGCAATATCAAAGAAGCGCTGACAGAAGCGGCCGACGATGCGGGTCTTCCCGACCCCGCTTTGGCCTCGGCGCGCGGTCACGCTGGCGTTGCCGGCGTGTTAAATATGGAATTGGCGCAAACCATTGCTGACGCCATGCCGATGCCCACCACCGTGACCGAAGACACCGTAACATCCCTGAAAGGCGCTTTGGGCAACAGAGACGGCATTCTATTGTCAATCGGAACCGGCACAGTAATTGGCATATCCCGCGACGGCAGCCAGACGTTTATCGGCGGTTGGGGGCTGACGCTTTCGGATCAGGCGTCAGGAGCATGGATTGGACGCGAATTACTGATCCAAACCCTTTTGTGCCACGATGGCTTGTCGCCACCCAGCGATCTTAGCCGTCGCACGATGGATCACTTTGGTGAAGACCCGAACAGCATTGTCGCCCATGCCGCCGAAGCCATGCCTGCGGATTTCGCCAAACTGGCCCCCAATGTTGTGTCGGCGGCAACAAATGGTGATCCTTTGGGGCTGAACCTGATGCAAACCGGCGCGATATATTTGACCAGAGCGATTGATGTTCTTGGGCTTGGTCGCGACGAAACCCTTTGCCTGACAGGCGGGTTTGGGCCGTCGTATACACCTTGGTTAACGCCGAACCACCGCGCGCAGATTTCACCGCCCGACGGAACAGCGCTTGATGGGGCTTTGGACCTTGCTGAGCTTGCGGCAAGCGCAGACGATAACGCCGAATAGGGCTCTGGTTCAGCGCCGATTACACAACATGTTCCAACGCCTCAATCAGCCGGTTGATTTCTGCTTCGGATGTATAGTGCGTGAAACTGACCCGGAGCGCGCCCTTGTCCAGATCAAGCCCCATGGCCTCCAAGGCACGGCCCGCATAAAAATCGCCGCCACCTGCGTTGATAGCGTGATGCGCCAATTCTGCGGCCAATTCCTCGCCCGGACGTTCGGCCTCCAAAGCAATGGTCGGCGCGCGCCTGGCAGGATCGGTTGGACCGAACAGGCGCAACGTATTCTTGGCGCGCAGAAAATCCATCAAGGGAGCTAAAAGCTCAACTTCACGGGCTCGCATCGCATCATGCACAGCGACCGCACGATCTTTTGGGCCGACATGCTCCGCGCCCAAGTGGGCATAAAGCGCATCCACATAATCGGCCATACCCGCACATGCCGCGACCTGAGCATGGTCCGGGCCTGCCGGGGTGAACCTTTTCTCAAGGCTTGCTCCGTTGAAGTGGTGCCCCTGGTTCGGCAAAGCCTCGCCCAATGTGCGGCGCACAACCATGATGCCTTGGTGCGGCCCATAAGTTTTATAGGCCGAAAACAGATAGATATCCGCGCCAAGCGCCCCCACGTCCGGGAACCCGTGAGGTGCGTATGACACGCCGTCAACACAGACAAATGCGCCCGCGTCATGGGCCAGTTTGGTGATGGTGGCTACATCGTTGATCTCACCCACAACATTCGAACAATGGGGGAAACACAGCAACGAAGCCCCGTCCAACAAAGATTCCAAAGCGGTCAAGTCCAGGTGCCCGGTGCCGGGATCCATTTTCCATTCGCGAACATCGATGCCTGAATTGGCCAAGCGACGCCAAGGCCCCGAATTTGCTTCGTGGTCCTGGTTTGTCACAACAATCGCCGCGCTTTCGGGCAAGTGCTGACGAAACGCTTCGGCCATGACGTAAGTGTTCTGAGTGGTCGACGGCCCGAAGCTCAGCTCGTCCTGGTCAACGCCCAACATGGCTGACAGACGCAGCCGCGCTTCGTCCATTTCCTCGCCCGCAACACGGGATGCCGCAAAGGGGCCATAGGGTTGCACCTTTCGCTCGCGGTAAAATCGCTCCAACCGGTCGGTCACAAAGCGGCACGGATACGATCCACCCGCGTTTTCAAAGAAGGCCTGGCCATCAAGTGAGGGTTCGGAAAACGCAGGAAACTGCGCGCGAATGAAATCAGGATCTAACATGGCGCCACAAAACGCCGCAAGACGTCTGACGTCAAGCGCGTGCGGTGCGCAACATCTGCCAGTGCAGCCGGACGGAAGGGATAAAGAACAGCACCAGCCCAATTTGCAAATACACAAAGACCATCAGTGGAAGCCAGATGATTGCAAGCAACAATCCCAATCCGGCTGAAATCGAAATGGCCAGACCAGCAGGCATGAACCGATGCAACAGCAATTCGAACAACTTGCCACCGTCCAAAGGATGGACCGGCAACATATTCAAAAGGAACAGAAATCCATTTACCCAAGCAATGGTGCGAAAGACCCAGTTGATCTCGGGATCCGCGATCAACGGCGCAATCAAACCGGCTGTGGCCCAAAGAAACAGATTCACAATCGGCCCCATGGCCACGATCAGCTCTTTTTCATAGCGCGTTGAAGATCGGCTTGGCTGGCAATAGCCGCCCCCACCATGCAGCATGATGTGATGGACGCTGACCCCTTGGATCAAACAGCCCCAGGCGTGGCCCAATTCGTGCAGATAAATCGATCCAACAAGAATGGCGAAGAACATCAGATCAAAAGCAAATTCTCGCGTCGTACCGCCAAAATCCACAAAAACGATGAAAAGCAAGAAAAGCGAAGCGCCCAATTGAACGGGCACGCCCCAGGGGCCTCGAAATTCGAAAATCGGTTTGGTGTCTTGAAACATTTTGCGAAGAACCTCGTGCATCCAATGCACAAGTGATGCGAGGCTATTCGGGCAAAAATGGGATCCCGGTCTGGCGGAATTCAGGTTTTGTTAACAATGATTGAGCTTTCGAGCCCCTTACGCTGCGCTCGCTGCCATTTTCGCAGCCAGACGTTCGGCGGGCGGTGTGACATAGCCATCCATCTTTTCGCGGATACTGCGAATTTCGCTTTCGATCCCCGATGCAATGCGCAACGGCTTTTTGCCGTCGATCAGGTAGATCAAACAGTGACAATCCGAATTGGTCATCGACCGGGTCATGCCCACGCCGATGATCTGATCCAGATCCACAGTTGCCAGAACCTGCCCACGTCCGCGCGGATTGCGGGACACAAATCGGATTTCCTGACGAACGCGGTCGACTTGAACTTCCGGTCGGAACCCACGTGCTGACACGCTAAGGCAGACGCCGCCCAACAGGCCCAGAATGCAGGTCATGACGAATTTCAGCATCAACGCATCGCCCGCATAGATCGAACTTGGCAATAGCCATTGCGCAAAGGCTGCGATCAGGAACGCGATGCCAAGGATCGTCAGACCCCATTCGATGATGAAATCGCTGGCACTTTCCTGCATGTCGGCTGGGCGCAGACGAAAGCCCCAAGGCATCTCGATCTGTGCTAAAAGAGGCTCAGTCGCCTCATGTCTTGATATTGGTCTTAGCGCGTTCATGTCGCTTTGTTTATTGCCCACTGCTTTACCTCTATTAGAAGGCAAAAAAGGCCAGATTAAGACGCACTTGATCTCATCTTCGCCGCCTCCTATAAGCCGGACTTCGCCGCAGATCATTTGATCGGCGCAGCCTCTCGTGGACAGTCGCGGCGAATGACCTGTCCTTTGAAGTGCGCCCCGACAGAACTGGAGAGATCATGCCTCTTTATGAGCATGTTATGATTGCGCGTCAGGATTTATCCAACACGCAAGCCGAAGGCCTTATCGAACATTTTGGCACTGTCCTAACCGACAACGACGGTAAGCTCGTGGAACACGAGTATTGGGGCATCAAAACGATGGCCTATAAGATCAACAAGAACCGCAAAGGCCACTATGCCTTCTTGAAAACCGATGCACCGGCACCGGCAATTCAGGAAATGGAACGCCTCATGCGCCTGCATGATGACGTGATGCGCGTCTTGACCATCAAGGTCGACGCACACGGCGAAGGCCCTTCGATTCAAATGCAAAAACGTGATGACCGTGACCGCCCACCGCGTGGTGGCGACCGTGATCGCGGTGATCGTCCACCTCGGGATAGGAGCTAAACCATGGCATCTAAACCATTTTTCCGCCGCCGCAAAGTTTGCCCCTTCTCGGGCGACAATGCACCCAAGATCGATTACAAAGACACCCGTCTTTTGCAGCGCTATATCTCAGAGCGTGGTAAGATCGTTCCATCCCGTATCACCGCAGTCTCGGCCAAGAAGCAGCGTGAATTGTCACGCGCCATCAAACGCGCGCGCTTCCTCGCTCTTCTGCCCTACGCTGTGAAATAAGGAGAGACCACATGCAGGTTATCCTTCTCGAACGCGTCGCCAAGCTTGGTCAGATGGGTGACGTTGTCACCGTCAAAGACGGCTTTGCACGCAACTATCTTCTGCCTCAGAAGAAAGCGCTTTGGGCGTCTGAAACCAATATTGCGACATTCGAAGCCGGCAAAGCCCAGCTTGAAGCCCGCAACTTGGAAACCAAGAAAGAAGCCGAAGCACTGGCTGACAAATTGAGCGGACAACAGTTCGTTGTGATTCGTCAGGCCTCGGACGGCGGTTCGCTTTATGGGTCCGTTACGCCTCGCGATGCAGCCGAAGTGGCCAGCGCCGAAGGGTTCTCGGTCGACAAGCGGCAGATTGTGATCCCATTGCCGATCAAGGAATTGGGCGTTCATGCGGTGTCCGTCACGCTTCACCCCGAAGTCGAAGCCAAGATTGAGCTGAACGTGGCCCGTTCCGAAGAAGAAGCGGACCTTCAGGCAGCTGGCATCAACATTGCCGATCAAGCAGCTGAAGACGAAGCGCAGGCCGACATCGAAATCGCCGAATTGTTCGACGAAATCGGTGCGGCTGAGCTGGACGAGCTTGAAGTGCTGCCCGGTGATGACGACGCAACCCCTGCGGACACCGCAGAAAGCGCCGATCAGTCGAGCGAAGCAGAAGACGAAAGCTAATCAAACCAAAAAAGGGGCGCCCAATACGGACGCCCCGATTGAAGGGCCTGCAATTTGCAGGCCCTTTTCTTTTTTGATCAGGCTTTCTTTTTGCGCGCGCGCATATACCCGAAAAGTCCAAGACCCGTCAGGATCAACGGAGCACCCGCTGGCAGAGGCACTTCGGATACGCCGACTTCGCGGATCGTGATCGTTGCGATAGAGTCGCCGATGTTGTTGATATTTGTTCCAGCAGGCGTAAAGAAGCCAAAGTTTTCAAGGAAACTCAGGTCACCCTGACGAGAAACCAGACCGAATTGATCTGTTTCAACCGCATTGGGATTGGTATTCGCTGCCGAAACTGCAAAAGGAAGCCCGACACCATTGTTGGCTTCTGTACCTGCATCCCAAACATCTGTTGCAAGAACTTCGATGGTTTGGTTGCCCAGAAAGTTTCCAAAGTCATCGAAAAGCCGGAGAGGGTCATCATTGCCAATGAAATTATCATTCGAAGGCAGAATCATCGAAAGATAGTTGAAGAACTTATTCTGGCTGCCATTGACGTCAACGATCGTGCTTGCCGTCTCGCCGGTATCGATCAACGGTGGCTGCATGCCAACCGACCCGAACCCTTCGGTCCCGAACAAAGCGCCGCCTTGCGAACCTGGTGCAGAAGCCGCGATACGTTCATTCGCGATCGAACCGGGAACCATCGGGCTGAAGGTTCCTTCTTCGGCCAACATTTCCAAGCCTAACGATGCGACTTCGCCTTCGTTAAACGCGTCAAATCCGCCATCGTGGAATGCGACGTAGAGCGGTGTTAGAAAAACGCCCCCGTCGCCCTGGTTGTTGGTGATTGTGATTTCTAGCTGTGTGGTAGACGCCATTGCAGCGCCAACGCCAATTGACATGACGGCAAGGCCGGCAAGGCCGCCGCGTCTCAAGAACTTATGTATCACGGTACAAGTACCCCCTGATGCGAAAAAAATCGCGGTTTACGTTAAAAAAAACGCCATTTTCTGACGTCGACGCTACGCTAAAAGCGGTCTTGCTTTGGCACAATTGTCCGGGGCGTCACTATTAGTTGAATTGACAATTGAGCGCATTGGAATTTCTGATATAAATGTTTTAATTCAATACTTTAATTGTTTCCAATCTACCGTTCACGTTTTCGTCGACCATTTGCCCTTTGGCGCGCGGTGTCAAATGCGCCACATCATTTTGGAATTCTTTTGCAATCCCAAGCATTTGCAGGCATCCAAACCATGGGAATCCATTCTTTTTTCGCAAGACAGACCCATGTGTGGACGCTTTGCTATTACACTTCCAGATGACGCCATGGCTGCCCTTTTCGAGGCCGCCCCTGCCAATGATCTGCCGAACGGACCAAATTTTAACGTCTGCCCAACAACCCATGTCCACACCGTAACCTCCGACGAAGGCCAGCGCCGTCTCCGCCCTATGCGATGGGGGTTTCTGCCCCATTGGTACAAATCTCCAACGGACGGACCGCTTCTGATCAACGCGCGCTCCGAAACACTTGCTGAAAAGCCCGCCTTCAGGGACGCGTGCCGCGCCCGCCGATGCCTGATCCCGGCGACCGGGTTTTATGAATGGACAAAAGACGACGCCGGCAACAGGCTGCCTTGGTATATCTACAGCACCCAAAAGACGCCGCTTGCCTTCGCAGGCGTTTGGCAAACCTGGGACAAGGGCGATGACCCGCTGACCACCTGCGCCATCGTCACGACCGGTGCGAATAAAACGATGGCACAAATCCATCACCGCATGCCGGTCATATTAACCCAGGAAAACTGGCCGCTCTGGCTTGGCGAAGCGGGTCACGGTGCTGCCACGTTGATGACCGCAGCGCCGGAAGACGCGCTTGCGTTTCACCGCGTCGATCCGGGCGTCAATTCAAACCGTGCAACCGGCGATACATTAATCGAACCGATCTAACGTTTTTCAGGCGCGCCATCCCGCCAACGGCGGGCAAACATAAAAATGCGCGCCCATTGGGCGCGCCCCGCTCACTTTAGAAAAAAAATCTCAGGTTTTTCGCAGACGGATCACAACATCGACTTTAGCGATCTCGGTTCCGTCCGGTGCGTTTGGCAACCGCTGGATGCTCAGCTCATCCGCTGGCGCATCGGTCAGACGCGCGTCGTCTTCCCAGTAAAAATGCGGGTGATCGTCAGTGCGCGTGTCAAAATAGCTTTTCGAGCCATCCACAGTGATTTCCTGCAACAGGCCCGCGTCGCAAAATGCTTTCAGCGTGTTGTAAACCGTGGCCAATGACACCGCTTCGCCCGCATCTTCTGCCGCGAAATGCAGGCTTTCTGCCGTGACGTGGCGGTTTTGCCCGTCACCCACAAGCAGCTTTGCCAAAGACACACGTTGGCGCGTGGGGCGCAAACCAACACGTCCCAGCCATTCCAAACTCAATGTCTCACTCATATCCGTCATCGGACCATCACTACCAGTTGGCTTAATATATGAGGCAATACCGCAAGGTTTCAATCAGTTTCACGGTCACACTCAATAAACGTGCTGAACTGTCGCCCCTTGCGCCACAATCCTTGCCCCTGATATGGGGCGTTTCACCAAGTCGCAGCAACCCGAGAGTTCCACCCAAATGGCCGATTTCCCCACATCTTTCGACAAAGAAGGGCTTTTGGCCTGTGCACGTGGCGAATTGTTCGGCCCCGGCAACGCACAGCTTCCGGCACCTCCGATGTTGATGATGGACCGGATTACCGACATTTCGGGCGATGGCGGCGAACATGGCAAGGGCCACGTGACGGCTGAATTCGACATCAACCCCGACTTATGGTTCTTCGATTGTCACTTTCCGGGCAACCCGATCATGCCGGGATGCCTTGGCCTGGACGGTCTGTGGCAGCTTACAGGGTTCAACCTTGGCTGGCGCGGATGGCAGGGGCGCGGCTATGCCCTTGGTGTCGGTGAGGTCAAGCTTACCGGCATGGTCCGCCCCGACCGCAAAATGCTGACCTACCACGTCGATTTCACCAAAGCCGTCCAAAACCGCCGCCTCACGATGGGCGTCGCCGACGGGCGCGTCGAAGCCGACGGTGAGGTAATCTATCTGGTCAAAGACATGAAGGTCGCCCTGTCGGAAAGCTGATGCGTAGGTCTGCTAAGCGGGACTTTGCCGCCGTTCGAAACTTGTGTGAATGACCGGCATTTGAAAGATACTTGGGGACTATAAATATTGGTGGATGTACAATGAAGCAACAAGGCGTGCCCCTTGCAACTTTTCCAATGGCTGTGGTTCTTGTCGCCTCGATTGCTCTGTATTCGGTCTCTGCGAAGTCCGAGACTGAAGACGACAAGCCCAATTTTGTTGATCGCGTAGTCTCCATTGGAGAATTTGGAAAGATTGAGTTCGAACGGCGTGGACACTATCGTCTTTGGGGTGTGCTACCCGAACCGCAAGCGTTGCGGGAGCAAATCCTTGGAAGCACCCTAGCATGCCTAGAATCTGGTTGGGCAAGAGCCGGAGACCGCTACGCCGAGGTTGTCTACTGCTGGCTGTGCAGCACTGAATTGGAACGCGATGGGTATCGCAACGGTGTCAACATTACCCGATATCTGATTGAGAACGACCTTGGGACTGAAATTTACACTGAAACTCAAAACAAGTACCAAAGTTGTTAGAGCTTGAGCCACACGCAGTATGTTTCGCTCCTAAACTATGAGTAGCCGTTGATCCTATGTCACTTCGTCCCGATGTTGTTCTCTAATTCGTCAACGCCTGTTTTCCAAAATCCGTGTTTGTTGATGTCTGAGGTTGCCTTTGTTCTCTTCGAACTCAGAGGTTCATAATGGGGTTGGCTGGGTGTGGGTCGGCAATGTGGAAACCG
>CALKXV010000034.1 GCA_938005545.1 uncultured Paracoccaceae bacterium | reverse complement strand
ACATCGGCAGTCTTCTCGCCAGCTTCCTGTTCTTTGATCATCGAAATGATCTGTTCATCCGTAAATCGTGCCTTCATTCGTCCGTCCTTTTGTTGGGCGGACTCTACACAAATTTGGAGGAGTTTTAGGGGCGCAGGTCAAGATCAATGATCTAACAGGCGTCAATCGACGCGAGATGGAATGAGAGTGAGATCATCGAGATCAAACCATCCTGTCTCACTGGAATTGAACGTGACCAGTGACCCAACTCTCCTCCTCGCTCGTTTGAGCCGCGCAAATTGCGTATTCATATATTCTGTATATATTTTTCACCCGGTTAACTCAATTTAGGTGAATGCTAGATCTGATAGACAGGAACTATGCATCGTTGCTGCCAGCGTCTTGCTCGTTCGGGTCGTTCATCAGGATCCGTTCAGCAGCACCCTGAAGATCGTCATATTGCCGATTTCTCAAACACCAGAAGAAGGCGGCAAGGCCGGCACCTCCCAAAACTAGCGACACGGGAATCAGGTAAAGGTAGCTGGCGGTCATGTCATCAACCTTTCAGAGTCTGCCAATTTCACAGTATTCAATCGCAGACCATTCAACACGACAATAATGGAAGACGTGGACATCGCCACGGCAGCGAAGAGCGGTGTCACAAATCCGAGGAACGCGAAGGGGATGGCGATAATGTTGTAGAGGAGCGCGAACCCAACGTTCTGGAAGGTCAATTTCCTGGCCATCCGAGCGACCGCGAAGAGCAATAGGATGCCTCGAAGGTCGTCTTTCATCAGGACAAGATCAGCTGCTGTCCTGCCGACATCCGTCGCCGATGCGGGGGCGATCGAAACATAGGATGCGGCGAGAGCTGGTGCGTCATTGATACCGTCACCGACCATCAATGGCTTCTTACCTTCTTCAATAGCGCGCTCGACCTCTTTAAGTTTCTGGTCAGGAACGTGTTGCGACCTATACTCATCCACTCCCAGGGCACGCGCTAGCGTCGAAACCTTCTTCTCACTGTCTCCTGATAGCACCGACAGTTTCAATCCTGAGTTTCGTAATTCAGAGACCACGCTGCTGCCTTCGGGGCGGACTTTATCTTCGAATTTGAAGGACGCCACGACAATGGAATCTTTGGTGAGAACGGGACCTTCACTTCCTTCGGAGGCGGATTGTGATCCATGCGTCGCCCAGTCCGATCGTCCAAGTCTGAAACAGTGCCCTCCAGAAACGCCTTCCACCCCCGAACCAGGTATTTCGCGTACGTTGTCTAGAGGTTCACATCGTGTGAAGCTTCCCTGCCAAGCCGCTGCAATGGCCAGAGCGTAGGGGTGACGTGAATGTCGTGCGAGTGCGGCAGCCGTCCTCATCGCATCAGGTTCAATGATGTCCGATTCACGAAGTGCTGGTTTCCTGAATGTCAGCGTCCCGGTCTTATCAAAAAATACAGTGTCGACCTCAACCAACCGCTCGAGGGCGGATCCGTCTTTCATTAATATGCCAGACTCGAAAAGTTTTCGCGATGCGGTGACCTGGACCATCGGGACGGCGAGCGCCAGCGCACAAGGGCAGGTGATTATCAGGACGCTCACAGAAATCGTGAGCGCGTTATGGACGTCCCCGCTCAGAGCATACCACAGGATAAATGCCGCTAAAGCCGTTAGGTGTACGACTGGCGCGTATAGAGCCGCGACACGGTCGGCCAGTCTTGTAAATGTGCTCCGGCTGCCTTCTGCCCGCTCCATCAATCGGATCATGTCGGCGAGGTAGGAGCCATTCGCGGGCGCCGACGCGCATAATACCACGGGACCGGAAAGATTCAGACTGCCGGAAACGATCTCGCTCCCCGGAGAGATCGCAACTGGGTGGCTCTCTCCACTGACCAATGACAGGTCAACCTCGGACCTGCCACTCTCCACAGTACCGTCAACCGGCACATGGTCACCTGCAGCGAGTAACACCTTCATGCCCGGCTCGATACTATTTGTTGATATGTGACGTGTCGTTCCATCCTCTTCGAGTACATCAACCGCCAACGGGATGAGTTTCTCGAGACCATCGATTGCAGAATGTGCCTTTTGGCGCATCATATGGTCCAGCGTCTTGCCGATCAGCAGGAAGAACAGCAGACTTGTTGCCGCGTCGAAATATGCATGTGCGCCGCCCGTTGCCGTATCATAGAGGCTCATAAGGTAAGTGATTAGCAATCCGACCGAAATCGGGACGTCCATATTGGTTCGTCCGTGTTTCAACGCTTTCCAAGCACTGGAGTAAAATACGCGACCACTATAGATGAGTGCCGGAAGGGCGATCCCCGCTGAAACCCAATGGAACAATTGCCGCGTTTCCGGCTCAGCACCGGCCCAGATGGCCACGGAAAGCATCATGATATTCATGGCTGCGAAGGCGGCGACCGCGAGGGACTTAAGCAGTTTGCTGTAGGTTTTGTCCTCTCCCGTCCGTGTCGGGCCGCTGAGAAAAGCGTCAAAACCGATACGTGTCAGCACCTCACCGATCGCCGGTGGATTGTCCGGATCACGAAAAAGGACCGTCAGACGTCGGGTCGAGAGGTTGACCCGCGCAGAGGCAACGTTTGTGACGTCGGCGAGGGTGGTTTCAATTTTACTTATGCAGCCCCCACAGTGGATACCGGGAACGCTGAGTTCTAACCTCATTTGGCCGTCCGGAAGTGCCGTACTGGCAAAGACAATGTCACGGTCGTCGACAGCCATGGTCTTTACCCTTCGGCGGGCTCGTTGGCGGCTTCGACAACATCGCCACGCATAGCGACGTAGGCGTGCCATGTGGCATGTCCCAGGATCGGGAACACGACGATCAATCCGACCAAGGCCGTCAGCAGACTGAGCGCGAACAATGCGATGACGATCGCGCCCCAAACGATAGCAAGTCGCTTATTTGACCAGGCCATAGCCATACTTACACCCATTGCGGTCAGCGCATCCTTCCGTTCATGCATAAGCATTGGAATCGAAAAGGCACTGATTGCAAAGGAGAACGCGGCGAACAGACCACCCGTCGCAGATCCTACAACCAACAGGCCCCAGCCCTGAGGCGTCGTGAACATAGTGGTCAGGACTTGATCGAAGCCGGCGAAGGGTATCATGCCGAAGAAGAGGGCATAGAGGAGGAAGGCTGCGCGCAACCACAACATGACCACCAGCATAAGGACGACGCCGATGAAAAGTATCTGACCAGGAGAGCGCGCGTGAACCAGGACCATGTCTACGAGTTTCGGTCGATGACCCTGAGCAAGCAGCAAGCTTTTCTCATAGAGCCCGACAGCAATCGCCGGGCCCATAACCATGAAGCCGGCGAGCGCGGGCAAAAGGATGTAGTCGTAGCCAAGCAAAATGAGGCCGCCGATGGTCACGAGCGAGATCAAAAAAATGAATAGACCATAGGCCAAACTGCTGCCCGGAAATTTGACGGTATCTCGGATTCCGAGTTTTAACCATTCCAGTGGAGCGCTGAGCGGTAGATCGCGATGGAAGTCGGGGCGCAGAGGTGGCTCCATGGTATCTGTCGCTGTATCTGTCATCATATCATCCTTTCTCAGCATCCTGACTTCGCGGCACGCATATGCGTTGTCGAGCCGTCTGCAACCTTATCGTGGGGCACGCAGTCTGGTTGCGAGTCGAACGCGACGATGACCAGGTGAGCATTGGCAGCGATTAACACCACCACGAATATCACTGCGAGCGATATCCAGAAGAGTGGCTTGGAGAGCCAACGCGCCCTCTCACTGTGTTGACGTGAGGAGAGCCCTGTCATCAATCTCGGGCCCCAAGATCACGGACATAAAGCGTGAGAAGGCGCCGGTCTGCCTCAGTCAGGCGATCCTCCCAGTATGGCATGACGCCGACACGTCCATGGCGTAGCGTGGCCGTGATCGAGTTTGCATCGCCCCCATATATCCAGAATCCATCCGTAAGGTTCGGGGCTCCAACATCACGACTTCCCGCGCCGTCCTCGCCATGACAGCTCGCGCAGTTTTCGGCGAATAGCTCTGTCCCTTCTGCGAGACGGCCGGCCTGTTTTTCGGTAAGTTCATCTGGTCTCGATAAAGAGATGACATAGGCCGTTACCGCTTGTCTCTCCGCCGAACTCAACATCCCCTCATCTCCGAAGGCCAGCATCTCGGCGTAACGTGTGTCCTCATGTTTGGCGTTAATCCCAACTCTGAGTGTCTCAAGGATTGTCTCAAAGTCCCCGCCCCATAGCCACTGGTCGTCGACCAGACTTGGGAACCCCGGACCCCCGGCGGCATCCAGTCCGTGACATGCGGAGCAATTGTCCTCGAACAGCCGTTCACCATGCATCCGCACGAATGCCATCGCGTCCGGATCGCCCTCCAGTATCGCCATATCAGTCGTCGTAAATTGCTCTTCCCACACCGAGCGCAGAGATGCAGCTTTAACAAGCACCTCTTGAACAAGGGATCTCTGATCTACACCCAAAACACCCTTGGTGTAATTCGGCCCGTATGGCCATGTCGGGAACAGTATCCAAAGCAATACCGCGATCAGAATCGTGGTAGTTAGGAAGAATTTTACCAGACCCGGGATCGGGGTCATCAGCTCTTTGATACCGTTCCATTCATGCCCGGTCGTCATTAGGCCCGTGTAAGGGTCGCGCTCAGGTTTCGTCATGATTGCGTCCCTTCATCCTCTTCCAGGATGCTGTTAGCGGCCCGATCAAATTTCTCTTGATTGGAGGGCCAATACGCATACACGACTGCTCCGAAAAAAATCACCATCATGTGAAAGAGGCCATAGGATTTGGCAAACCCGACGAAAAAATTATGATCAAATTCCATCCGTTCAATCCCCTTCTGTCTGATCGTTGGCTTGCTGATGAGCCGCGTCGGTCAGGCGACCCAATATCTGCAAATAGGCGACGAGCGCGTCCATCTCGGTGACACGCCCGGGATCTCCATCAAATAGACGGACGTTCGAGTCCTCGCCATACCGCTCCAGGAACTCATCGGCTCGCTCGGAGTCGGGTCGTGCTTGTCCATATGTGTCATGGCTCGCGCTCGCGATCATCTCATCGGTATATGGGACACCCACCTTGCGCAACGCGGCCAGGTGTAGACCCATATCGTCATATCTGAGCGAGTTGCGTTGCAACCATGCATAGGAAGGCATGACAGACGAGGGCACCACATCCCGAGGGTTTATGAGATGCGCGACGTGCCACGCATCTGAGTATTTTTCGCCAAGTCGCGCCAGATCAGGACCGGTCCTTTTTGAACCCCAGAGCATCGGATGGTCATACTGGCTTTCGACCGCCAGAGAATAGGGACCGTAGCGCTCGACCTCGTCCTGAAGGGTTCGGATCATCTGTGAATGACAAGCGTAACACCCTTCACGGATGTAGATGTTCCGCCCTGCTACCTCCAGCGGTGTATAGACACGCATGTCCTCCACCTCTTCCACGGTCTCGTCGATTGTGAACAGAGGTGCGATCTCGACAATGCCGCCGATAGACGCCACAAAAATAATTGCGAATACAAAGGCAAGGGCGTTGCGCTCTAATTTTGCGTGTTTGTCTAGCATCTAAATCACTCCGCGGGCTCAGCTTCGACGACCGGTGGAAGATCGTAGACAGGCGGTTTTTCCATTGTGGGCATCCGGGTCGTCATCCAGATGTTATAGAGACCGATGACGCCGCCTAGGAAGAAGAGGAACCCACCCACAGCCCGGGCAAAGTAATAAGGCCTCATCGCGTCGACCGAGTCGATGAACGAATAGGCAAGCGTCCCGTTCTCGGCGTAGGCCCGCCACATTAAACCCTGGACAATACCGGAGTTCCACATTGCGAAGACGTAGATTACCGTTCCCGCCAGTGCGAGCCAGAAGTGTGCTTCGATCAGGCGGCTTGAATACATTCGCTCCCTGTTCCAGAGCATCGGAACCAGCGTGTAGAACGTACCGAACGTGATCATCGCCACCCAACCGAGCGCGCCCGCGTGCACATGGCCCACGGTCCAGTCAGTATAATGAGACAATGAGTTTACGGGGCGGATCGCCATGAAGGAGCCTTCGAAGGTCGACAGGCCATAAAAAACCGCCGCGACGAACATAAATCGTAAGGTTGCGTCGTCGCGGACCTTTTCCCAAGCGCCGTTCAAGGTGAGCAGGGCATGGCCTGCAGATGCCCACGAGGGCACGACAAGGATGATAGAGAATGTCATTCCGAGATTTTGAACCCAGTGAGGGAGAGCCGTGTAGTGCAGATGGTGCGAGCCCGCCCACATGTAGAGGAATGTGATACCCCAGAAACTGATGATCGACATGCGGTACGAGAAGATCGGTCGCCCGGCACGACGCGGCAGGTAGTAATAAAGCATCCCCAGAAAGCCGGAGGTCAAGAAGAACGCGACTGCGTTGTGACCGTACCACCACTGGGTCATCGCATCCTGGACCCCTGAGAAGAGGGAATAGCTCTTTGCATGTCCCAACGAGACCGGCACCGCCAGATTATTGATGATGTGCAGGATTGCGACGACCAGAATAAACGCAAGAAAATACCAGTTGGCCACGTAGATATGCGGTTCTTGGCGGCGCGCCAGGGTCCGCAGGTAAAGGACGAAATAGACCACCCAGATCACCACGAGGAAGAGATCGGCGTACCATTCGGGTTCTGCATATTCTTTCGATGCTGTGATCCCGAACATATACCCCGTCACTGCCAGGAGACAGAACAAGTTGAACCCAATAAGTACGATCCAGGGTGCTAGACTTCCGGCCAGCCGGGCGCGGGACGTACGCTGCAATACGTGGAAGGAGGTCGCGATCAATGCGTTACCCCCAAAGCCGAATATCACACCTGTTGTATGGACAGGACGGAGACGGCCAAAACTGGACCAACCTGCATCAAAGGTTGCCTCGGGATAGACGAGGAGCCAAGCCACCCAATCGCCTACGAAGGTCGCAAAAACGAGCCACATCATTGAGACGATGACGCCGACCTTCGTCGGATCATCATAATATCTCGTAACCCTGTCCGGATCGGGATCGGGATCGTAGAGCTTATTCATTACGACAAACAAGAGCACCATCCCAGAGAGCGCCAACAGCGCGCCATGCCATCCGAGAACATCGTCACGCCCCATGAGTCCAAGCGTCGCCCCGAAGAGCGTGAGGATGACGCACAGGATCATTGCGGAGCCCCGTTCGTCGCGTGTCAGTTGCGAAACCATGAGATTGTCCCCTTTGTTGCCCCTGAATTGGTTGTTTTAGACCACGTCCTTTTATCACTCTCCATCATTTCACCCCCGCTACCTACAGAATTCCAAGAAGAACTCCGCGTCGTCAGTCACCTGAACGAAGTGTTCTTCAGTAGGTAGAATGACGAATGTATCTCCGACCTTGATTGTTGCGACAGGATCGTTCTGACCGACGAGAAAATACTGAACCTCGCCCGCAGTTACGACCAGCCGGACATAGGTGCCTTCCTTGGTGCTATGAGACTTCTGCAGGCTTTCGGGAACTTTTCCGGCCGCGAACAGTGGGGACTCGGCGTATTTCTCGACACCGTCTGGCAGGCTACGTGTGGCTGGCATGTGTAAATCCTTTATTTCTTAATCCGCCTACGGCGAGAGCACAGAGCGCTAGGACTTTAGTGATTTCAAGCGCGACGAAGACAAGATGCATCAAGGAATGGCATCAGGTAAAGCCGCTGGATAGCAATCAATCCGACCGGTAACGCAAGATAGACAAGGCGCGGTCGTTCAAACAGGGCCGTGGCGAAAAGAAGGGCAGAACATAGAAATGCCTCCCCGGTTCCAACCCAATAAAACTGAACCCGTCCGATCTCTAAGAGCAGGGGTAACGAGAGGGATCCGATCCGAAACTCAGTTGGCGCAGCGATCAACACCCCGCCGACGACCACACCGGCCCAGATCCCCGCAAATCCCCTTATGAAGGTTGCGATCATCTTTACCACCTGCTGTCGGGGAGGCCCGGCACGCCGAACATCGCCATCTGAAGACTGGACGCGATTCTTTCGGCCCGCTCCATCAAATAGGGGACGGCCTCGGGCGTCGGGGCCGTGTCGTTGAGTGTCTGTTCGAACAGCGAAAGCCAAACTTCAAAATGCTCGGGGCGGGTCTCGCGCAGAGCTTGATGCTTTGGCACTGGTTTGCCGGAGTATCGTCCTGCGTTGAAGGCCACTGATGCCCAAAAATCCTTCATTTTCGCCAGGTGAGGCTCCCAATCCTCTCCGATCTGGTTTGCGAAGATGTGGTTGATCCGATCGTCCGCCCGTATTCGACCGTAGAAAGTTTCCACCAAAGTTGACACATACGCGTCGTCAATGCCGAGCGCGTCGGCGTTCTGTTGAATTTGCTCTCTTCGTTCGCGCGCAGTCCGCAATCGTGTTGTCATGTCGACTTCCCTTCGAGCATGAGGTCTTTAAGGGCATCGTTGCCATCGACCAGCGATTTTAGTGAATATTGACCGAGAGACTCGTAGAAAGCTTCAACAGATTCACCGAGCGCGCTGCGGAGCCCGACCATCGGGTCCTTTTCGACTTTGCCGGTCAAATTTTCAGCAGAAGACGACTGGCCTTCGATGAAGCGGACAACCTCTCCGATGTTGATATCTTTCGGAGCTTTTGCGAGCTTTAGGCCTCCGGATCTGCCACGGACTGTGACTATTAATTCATTAACGCCAAGCGTGTGAGCCACTTTCATCAGATGATTCCGCGATATCTCATAGCACGCCGCGATTTCCGCGATGGTAGACAAACGGCCCCTTCTCAGGGCCAGATACATGAGGGTTCGAACTGCATACTCGGCTTGAAGCGTGAGGCGCATTAGATCGTTTCCTGAAAAATGATCTATTCATTATATTTCTTTTAACGCATCTTCACAAGCGTAAAGATGCATTGGAGATATTCTTTTTGGTGGTTCACGATCGGCGACGAAATCACGATTTAATATTCATAGTCCTCTATTGCGAATGTGAATTTGCTCTGAGATGCACATATGTCCGCTACGCTCTTCGCCTCGAATGGACGCAATTAAAACTTGTTTAATGGTCTGTTCGTTCCAGCAAGTCGTATTTGCGCAGCTTGACGTAGAGCGACTGCCGCGAGACACCCAGCATTTCAGCGGCAGCAGCTCGGTTGTTTCCAGTCAGTGCAACTGCGGTTTTGATGCACATCTTCTCGATCACATCACTTGTCTCGGCGACAATTTCCTTAAGCGATGCCGAGCCAACAAGATCGGCTACATTGTGATTTGGCGCTTCAGTCTGATTGACCGGATGCGTGGCCTTTCGAACAACCATTGCACGATCGGCATCTCGGATCACGAACCCAAAGGCGCTCCGCTTAAGATCACTCAATGAAACAGCAGAAATTTCGACCGAGGCTTGTGTTCCAAGATCGTTGGTCATGTGGGTCGAATACATCCGCATGTAGCCGGCTCGCCCCGTATTCTCTATCAAGACGTGCAGATCGACTTGGCCACGAAGCAAGAAATCCGCCAGACTGCGCGATTTCACGTCCGACAGGTTTGGAATGTCGGCAAGTTCCAAAAACGCCTCGTTAGCCTCAGTAATAATGCCCTTGTTGTTGCAAAACACCATCGCATCCGTGCTCTTTTGAAACAACGCACCCAGATCCTGGCGCAGTTGATCATCTACCGGTTGAGCGGCTTCGACCGTAGTCAGCCGGCAAATGATGAGACGCTCACCTGCTGCACGAGACACCGTGGGAGTTAAAAACAACTCACGATGCGTTCGCGCGGATTGCACGATCAATTCGTTGTCTGAATCGGAGGCTGCCGTACTCAACAGAGTGTCCATAAATTCACCGCGTCTTCGATGCCGAAATTCCTTGGCAATCGGAGCACCAATCAACTGTTCGACATCTCCATCTAGCAAACTGGCCGCTAAGCTATTCAGATCCCGGATGCGTCCGTCCGAGGAGACAAAAAGAAACGCCTCGCGAGTGATGGCCATCAAAACACGGTATCTGGCATCGTGCTCACGGCGTTCTTCATATTCCCGCTCAAGCGTCATTTGTGCCTGAACCAACTGTTCCTGCACTTCTGCAACCCTTCGCAAGTCCTTTCCGACCATTAAAATGAGGTCTTTCGGGCCAACCCGATGGAAGGAGTATCTGACAGCGTATTGCCAATCTTCACCGTCTGAATGGTTCAGTTCAACAAGTTTATCCAACGTGCCGCTTTCAACGATGGCTTTCAACGCGCGCTCAAATTTCGGAATGCTCTCGATGGTCAAGAGATGCCGCATCTGACGGTCGATCCAGCTTGAAAACCGTGCATCGTCTACAGATCTCTCAGCGGTCAGAACCGATATGATCGTGCCATCAGGTGAAACAACAAAAGCCAGGTCAGAGGTTGCCAACAAGAGAGGAGCAAGAGATTCCGGCTCAACAACGGGCAAAGGGGCATTGGTCCAAGTTGGCGCGTCTGTCGTCATTCCGCAGCTCCGGCACTGGGCTCACCCTGGGCCCTCTTGATCGCGCTCAGCACCAGTTCATTTTCGTTCGCAGTCAAGTCAACATCGATCTTTGCAGCTGCTCCTCATGGAACTGAATCACGTCACCACCATCTATGATTGCCAAGCCTTTTGCCGCCCATTGGCGAACACTTCTAACCGTCCGTTCCATATTCTCAGCCATGAGATCACCTCCTTGGCCGCTTTTCAACTGAACTGCTGACGTCGCCACTCTCACCCGTACTTCTCAATAGTTTCACCGCTCAATACAACAATGTCAAAAAATATGTACAGCCCTCGGTATGTCCATCAGGTCTGTAAGAGACCTATTTTAAATGGCAAAGGTCTAAATTGCAAACTCCTAAGTTTGGGCGTCGGGCAGTATCTTGGACGCTTGCCGAGTTTTGTGTAAGAAATTATTGACATGCTCCAAATCCGTATCGTTGCACTCGTCAATGGTATGCTAGACGCGTTTGTGGTTCCAGCCGGAGCCCCGCACGTTGCGCAGGAACAAAAAACAAGGGTCAAGACCCCAATTACGTTTGTTCGCCGTCAAACGTTTCAGCCAATCGGAACCCAGCTTGAAAATATGTCGATTGGATAGTGGTCTTTCGTGGCTGAAGTGACCTTAAGCCGATGCATGCACTGAAACGAACTTTTGGAGGCATCGCATTTGTCGAAACCGAAGCATCGCTCGCTTCCTTAATCGAAACGGGAGGTGGGAAATCTCTGCGCGATCGTTCATCCAGCGCCCCGTTTCACGTTTCGGTGGGTTGCCGATCACCTTCATGGCAGCATCATATGATCTGAGTTTGTCGGTCACGATCACTTTTGGCTCGTCCGACCGTTCCATTAATTTCCTTAGGAAATTCAACGTTGTTTCGCGATCTCGCCGGTTTGTCACATTGCTTCGAGCACTTCGCGTTCATGGCGGACTCGAATGCCGAGTTCGTTCAACAAGTCTTCAGTTTTTCGTAAGGACAGCAGAAACCGATTTTATGTCATCACAGCAAGACGAACGCTTCCGGGGCTGGCTTTGAAATAGCGAAGCGGTTTGGATCTTGTCACCCAACGATACTTCAAAACCACCCCGTTCATCTCAAATCGACTTCTTTTGGCAGTGCCCTCTAATTCATCAGAACTGATCGTCTTTGAGCATTGCAGATTCTTCGGCGGTAAAGTTTGCCGAAAAATCGATCAACGCTTCAAGCACCGAATGTTGGCGGGCACAAACGGCTTCAGAGGATACATTGTGGTACTCAGTGATCGCGGCAGCCTGCATAATTTTTTGAACTTCACCCAGGTTTGCTGGGTCCAATTTCACAAGCTCATTCGTGATGTCGGAAATCGACTTTGAAGTTTTAACGAACTCCTCAGTCGAACATGCGAAACTCGCAGTCCCCATCGTTACAAGTAGTATGGCTGTTGCGAACACATGTTTCATTTTTTATTCCTCATTCAAAACAGAATATGTCGTTTTAGAGCTGGTTGAGTTTTGATGCCCCGAGGGGCTTGGCAGACGAATTTCTGATGAACGGTATGAAAAACATTGCAGGCATTTATGAGAGGCGAAGACGGAATTTTTGTGTCACGACATCAGATCAATCTATTTTCGGTTGGGTTAAGCTTGTTCCCGATTCAGAGACAGTCATTGCAGCCATATGCTCTTGCAAATTTTGACCTCGGATGCATGACTGTAGACAGTTAAATTGGGGGTTTTTATGAGTGAAGTTTGGGGGCCTTGGGTCCAGCATGATGGTATGGGGTGTCCCTTGCCAGTCGGAACCATTGTTGAGGTCGTCTGCGAGGACCGATTTGGTTTTATACAATCACAGGCCGGTAAGATCGACGGAGATTCCTATTCTTCATGGGACTGGAGCCATTTTCCAGAACTTAAGAAGATTTTGCGTTACCGGGAGAAAAAACCCAAAGGCTTGGCGATGTTGCAGGAAATTGCCCGCGAAGTGGATGTGCCGAAAGCGCCGGTGGAGATATTGGAAAAGACATAAAAAAGGAACGGCAGAAATACCGTTCCTTTTCATTGCGTTAGGTCTGAAGATTAGATCTTCAGTGTGCCTTCGACGGCTTTCACTTTCAGGCGGGCCATACCAAGGTTCGCTTGCTTTTTGTCGACCGCCAGATAGATAAAGACAGACGGGTTCGACTCGAGTGGACGGATCAAGTGATAGTGACCGCCCAGAGTGATCAGAATGTCTTCGATCTTGTCTTTCAGGCCAAGTGCCTTGATCGCTTCGTTCTTTGCACGAACAACTTCGTTGTTGGCTGCACCAGCAGCTTCGAGATCGAATTTTACTGCGCTTTGCTCGGAAGCCAGCATCAGGCCGGATTCGGAATCAACCAAGCAGGCTCCGATAAAGCCAGCAACTTCGGTTAGATCAGAAATATCAGTGGACATGGTTTGTAGCTTTCATACGTTGGATACAGGGTTTAATTAATCTCGAATTCTGTCAAAATTCGCACCAAAGTGTCCGCAAAGTCAGGTGAATTAGGGCGTTTCCGTGACCATCCGGCTTTGCGCAAGATGTCGACATTTAAGCCAGTTCTAAGCCCTTTTCGTCTTGTAGTTTGATAATTCGTTGGAACGCATTTCGCGCGATACCCACATTTCCAGTTTGGCATGCAAGCGCAAGAATAGAGTCGCCATTATTTTCCACCCGGTAAAGGATCTGATGCGTTTTGGTCGACAAATGCCCCCACTGTGGTTGCTCGTAGAATTCCGTTTCGATCAGAAGTTTCACGGCGGGCCCAAATTTCTGCGCGAGCGTTTTCCCGAATTCATGATCGCCCGCGATCAAGGTGACATCTTCGTGATTTGTGCTGGCAAAGGAAACCATAGCCATCAAATCATCCAAGCTTTCAGCAATCTCGGCGATCTTACTGGTCGTATCTCCTGCCTCGGTTGATTTCTCGGCTTCCGTCGGCAACCTCAAGGTTTCCAAAACATTCGTTTTGATGCTTTCTTTGGCATTGTTGCCTTGCGTTTCATCCGCATCTTGGGTCGGTGAAGAAGGTTCTGCACCAGGCTCACCGAACCGATTTGCAAGCATTTTTGAGATCCTGCGCATTCGCCGCGACGACTTGAACGAACGTTCCAACTCAGGTGTGGGCGCGTCCTCTACAGGCTTTGTTGCTACTTTATCTTTCGGTGTGACTTGGATTTGGGGCATAGGTTCATCCGAGGGAATTGGCGTTATATTTTCGACAAGTTCTGACAAGCACGCGACAAGGCCCTTTCCGCCGATTTCATTCCAGGCATCATCATCCGCATTTGCCGATTCCAGCGCTTCGGGTTCCAGTCGCATCATCAGGTGATGATCGAAGATCCCTTTTGTTTCTTTCACCACTCTCGTTTCCAAACGCTTCATGTCCGCGTCAGAGCGAAATTTATCAGCACGCGAAACAGCGAGAATAGATAAGGCAGGCCGTAGGTTGGGAAACTTGCCAATGATTGTTTTTTCGCTAAGCCGCCATGCCTGTGAACCAATTGTCATCCAGATTAAGATGTCACATCCACTGATTTCCGCAACTTCTTCATCGGAAACGTAACCATCGCGCAAGCGAGTAAACTCGATGACGTCACTGGCACCAAAGGTATCATCCTGCGTGAAAATCTCAACGTCGCGAACAGAACCATCCAATGGTATCTGATCTGGCGCGGTTACAGTCTTCGACAGACCTGCAAGCGTTGTGTAAGTGATCAAATTCTTGTTGGCCGAGAAGGCAATTTTGATCACGGGTTTGTTCGGTATGCCAAAAAAATCCGGCACAGTTCCGTCGCGGTAAAGTGCGTTCAGCAAACTCGTCTTACCTGAATTGAGCTCGCCGCAAACAGCAATTTTTACCCGAGTAGATTTACCTAGAAAAGATTCCAACATACTAAAACCCTAAGCCGCCTTGTGCTTCGGCACTTCCATCAGTGACTCTTCGATCTTGGTCAGCTCGCCGTACATTCTGTTCAATTCGTCAACTTTGCTTTCAAGTTGATCCGCTGCATGAGATTGACCAACCTGATCTGCGCCGTGTTCCTTGACAAGCTCGTAGTGCTTTTTCATAAGCGCGCCTCTGTCTCGGAAAGCTTGTTCCGCTACATTTCTCGCAAGAGACACTCGCTCAATCCCAGCCGAAAACCGTGACCGATGCGCGTCGCAATAGGCATCCAAAATGGTATTCATTGCCGGTATCAACTCTGCAATAGCGAGTGTCTTAACGACCTTTACGGTTCTCGAGAGATCGATAGATTTCTTTTTCCAAAACGCCACAGATCGTTTTCCCACTAAGTTGGCTTCAATGGATTGTTTTGCCATCGTCAACGTGGTTGAAAACTTATCAAATGGGAGATTGTCGAGCGACACATCCTGGAACTTTTCTTTGAACGCCAAGCTCACGTTCTCACAGACCAATTCTGAGATTGAACGAAGCTCTCGGTCAACGTCTGCCCGCGCGATTTCAAAGTGCTCTGAAACGGCCTTTTCAATCTCGCCATGAAGCACACCAAGATAGATCGTAATGGATTCATTTGGAAATTCCTGGTTTTCCTCAAGCAGCAGGCTGCTTTCAATCATGGCCTCCTGATCTTCCAAAAATCCGTCAATCCTGTTCATCAAAACGGCTTCAAGGTTTGCGCGCAATTTCTGTAATTTTGAAACGAGCTGATCTTCGCTTGTTTGTGTCAGGTCGTCGATTTCTTCGACTGCCTTCTTTAAAGCAACGAGTTCGTCCCCAATCGTCAGAGTAAGGCTCTCGTTTGTGCTTTTGCGCAAAAGTGCAATATTCTCGCTGACGGAATTCACAGCATTCAACATGGAAAACTTAATGGCTTCGATATGCGCGTGAATATCGTCCATAAATTGCTCTATTTGTCGATATGCGACGCCATTGTCGATCATCTCAGAAAGCGCTTCTTTCATTTTCACGATGCCAGAGCCCAACAAAAGGCGTTCGTTTTGATCGTTGGGACAATGCCCATAGGCGGCTTTTAGATAGGCGGCCAAAGTGGGCGTATCCAACTCGTCACGAATGGATTGTCCTTCATAACCTTCCGTTTGCGTGGCATCGGCCATAAAGCCACTTCCGGCGATGACGGTAAAATCAGTATCAGGTACGGCTTCTTCCAAACGTTCGGTGACATCCTCAAGCAAAGCTTCGTAACGGGTGTCGTATTGGTCAAGCTCGTCAAGGCGGTTAATGAAGATTAGAACATCCCGATCGCTTTGTTGCGTCAGCAATCGAATGAGGCTCAAATCAATGTCCGTCAGCGCTTGATGGGCCGATAAGACCATGATGAACATATCGGATCGATCCAAGGCACGACACGTCACTTCATCACGAACCAAGAAAGGATCATTTACACCGGGTGTGTCGGTAAGGATGGTTGGCACTTGATAGGCTGCGTCGCGCATATAGACATTTGCTTCACGGGTCAGAGCTGCATAGCGTCCCAGAGCTTCTTGATTTAATTCCTTCCCGGCGTCTGTCGCAGCGCAGACGTAGCGCTTTAGAAGATCGGGTGAACTGAAATTGAAATCGTGAGACGTTCCCAGCATTGTATGGTAATGGTCCCCCAATCTTGCTTTTGCTTGCTCGCGAAGCTCTTTGCTTTGTTCGCGCAGCAAGTCCGCATCGAAGCCCGGCAAGAGTTCTTCCGACATATCGCCGATTGCACTTTTCCCCTCGACCATTCCATTCCAGTCGTCGTCGCTGAAAAATTCGAAGGAAACACCGGTGTCGGGGTCTTTTGGTAAATTGATCCGTAGGTTCGTTACGACAGAAGTCCATGGGTTGATATCGGAAGGAAGAAAATCATGTTGTTCAAGCAGCGCGTTCAGGAAAGTCGACTTACCTGCCTTGACCTGGCCAATCACCGCAACTTTCGCCGCCCAAAGATCGACCTTTTCCCGCAGCGACAAAAAACTCTCACTGGCTTCGTCTTCAAGAGTACCGTGGAGCTGCTCCATGGTACTGCGCACGAAGTCTAATCGTGCTTTAAGGCGAGTTGCGATCTGCATTTTGTAGGCCCCACGAACTGATCAAAAGCGTTAGGAATTTTAGGAGCTTTGTCCGCATTGAAGGTGTCGCAATTGCGGCAAGATCGGATCAATTTAGCGGGACTGTCAAAATTTCGCGATCTGGACTTAGATGCGAAACCAAAACAAGTTAGAGTGATTTCTTGTCATGCCCATAAATAATTTCCCAAGCTGAGGAAATCGACGCTGAAGCAACCTTAAATAACGACCTCCAGCGTGTCTTGAACGTTGCTGTCAGATTTTTGCGGACAAATCTTCGCTAGAACAGTGAGACTGACCGTTATCCAGCGCAAAGGCCGCGCCATTCAGCAAGTGCGGCGGCGCGTTTCGGGTTGAAAATATCTCGGCTTGAAAGCGATCTCTTTTGACTGAAATGGTAATTGACTGCGGCAAGGACGGACGCGTATTTTTGTATACTTCGCATCTGCCCAAATCGAAGCATTGCTCGTTATCTTCGTCGAAATGGGCGGTAGGGATTCTCAGTTCGAATGTTCATCCAGCGACTCGTGCTCTGCTTCTCAGGCACATTCAATTCCCGAAATGCCGCTCCGTAGAACTTCAGTCTGTTGGTCGCGAATTCGCCAGCGCGGCCATGCCCCCGCATCAATTTTCCTTCGTTTCGAAAGGTTATTGGGTTAGATTTTGTTATCCAGCGAAGCTACGAAACCGTCTTACCCGCCTCAAGCCGGCTTAATCTGAGCGCATCTGGCAGAGGGTGTTCATCTGGATCTTAGCATCATCAAAAGTGTCGGCAATACCATCGACACACATAAGTTCGACCTTTGGCCTTTGGTCCCTGATCTCGGAACCGCTGACTATAATTGGTACATGCGGGCACGAAACATGAAGCGCAACAACCAATCTTGCGAGGGCATCAATAGAATGCGCGCCGCTCATGGACAGCCCGATGATATTGCAATCTGAGGTTTCAATTGCAGCGACAAGTTGGTCATGATCTAGGCCGGTTTGCAGTGTGATGTTCCATCCTTCCATGCGCATTAAGTCGGACGCCATATGAATGCCCAATGTATGGGTTTCACCGGGAACCGATGCGAAAAATGCCGACTTTTCCAACTTGGTTCTGGCAGGTGCAAAGAACGGTCGCATGCTGCGCATAATCGCAATGAGCCGGACCGACGCCAAGGTAACTTCAGCAAATGTCGCGTGGTCGTCCAACCACCATTCACCCAACAGACGTGCCGCGGCGGCAATGTGTTTAATATAGACCTCTTCTGCGGGAACACCGCCAGCATGCAGATCCGTGACGAACCTGACGGCCGCGTCATCTTCTTGTGACACCAAAGCCCTGCAAAAAAGGGACAACCAATCATCCGTTGGTTCCAGCAGGACGTCAGGAAATTGATACTCCTTCGCGGCAAGCCGACGGATGACTTCGCTCGCAAGCCCTTCAACTTGGCTTGGCCCCAAATTGGCGTTGAGCTGGTAAATGTTAGACTGACTGAACTCGTAGGTCTCGAACATTCGCTTTCGAAGCAAATTATCTTCAGGACTCAACTGTCGTCCTCCTTACGGTAGAAGGTCTGTCCCGTACCGGCAGTTCCGAAACGCGCATTGGTGTAACTGAGAAGATAGAACAGAATGTTAAAAATTTCAGTTTACAAACTAAGCGGCTCTACTACTTGAGTTTTAGACGGGAATGTCGGCGATAAGTTAACGCAAACTTATTGAACTGTCGAGCGATTGGTACTTTCAGCAATCACCTTGCTATAGATCATTAAACGGTCACAATCGGTGACGTCGTGTATAGTTTTGGCGCTGGTGTCTGCCACTATGGTCAGAACGCCGGGTTCGAGGAGGTTTGAGAAGATACCTTGCCCTAGATTTTCTTCTTCCCAGACAGGTGCCGATTTGCTCTCGGACACTAGGAGCTCGAAAATGATATGACCATTGTTCGGATGCCGTAAACAGCGAAGCAATACTCGGCCACGGGAGCATCGGCATTGTGCTGTCGCAGGCGGCGTAAAAGTCGTCCACTTTTGCCCTTTCGGTTATCGGGAGGGCTTGGGGATACACACTGTGGATTTGTATTTGAAGGTTGACCTGCGCCCCTAAAACTCCTCCAAATTTGTGTAGAGTCCGCCCAACAAAAGGACGGACGAATGAAGGCACGATTTACGGATGAACAGATCATTTCGATGATCAAAGAACAGGAAGCTGGCGAGAAGACTGCCGATGT